>DATGJZ010000028.1:0-38871 GCA_035294925.1 Candidatus Angelobacter sp.
GCTGCTCAAAAACTCTGCTACTAACTGCTTGATCTCTGCTCGCGTCCGCCGTCTTCGCACCACCTTCTGTTCCGGATTCATGCTGCCACTTCACCATAGTTCCCATCGCCTGAACAGTCTGCGGTTCCTCTGACGCTTACATTTCAGCCTCGCTCTTGAGCGTCGGCTCCCCAGTCTCTTCGAACATTAAAAGGTGGGGGAATGGGTGCGGCGATCCGAGTCCCTCCTTAACGCAGTTGCAGCATACCCGTGCATCGAGACCCATATGCTGAATTGTACAGAATGCCGACAATCACAATGCCCTTCACGCCGAAGCAAGAGAACGCCGGAGGCGTGACCCTAATGCAGCGCGCCAACGCTGGGAAGCATGCCGAATCAGCAACAAAGGAGTTCACTTCCTCACTGCCGTAGGCAGCGCGCAGCCCGCCGTGGCGGGCGGAGCGCCTCTAGAAAAATGATTGATTTTGTCGCAATCGGTTCACTTAAAATACGCTACCGGATAGCGCTGGAGGTATCGGCATCGGCCCGCCAAACGCTTTATCCAGGACTTTTCCTATAACATCGTCCACGCAACCGAACGCCGGACGCGCAAACCAAATGCCGCCGAGGCTCAAACCCTGAGAAAAAATGTCCTCACACCAACGCAAAAGAACGCCGGAGGCGTGACCCAATGTAGCCCAGCGTGCCAACGCTGGGAAGGATGCCGAATCAGCAACAAAGGAATTCACTTCCTCACTGCCGTAGGCTGGTGCGCAGCCGCCGTGGCGGGCGGAGCGCCTCTAAAAAAAAATGATTTTGATTTTGTCCGCAATCGGTTCACTTAAAATACTCTTCATCCTTCTTTCCTCCGGAGCACCTGGCTGGTGCTGTTTCTCTCAAAGATTAACGGCTTTGCGCTCTGAACTGGCCTTCTCATCCCATCTTGATCAGTGGGAGCCGGCTGGAGCCTTTAGGTTTATCCGCAAAGAAAGCAGGTAAAAGAACTCAGAATTCGTGGAGCGTTACCTTGTTGGGAGAGGGCCTGGAGTGTGAGCTGCAAGAAAAGGTGTGGCAGCGATCTGGTATTGATTTGGTATTAGGACGCAGGTAGCGGCTTTACCGTCTTGATCAAAGCCTGGACTGCCTCTCTATATTCTCTAACGATATGCAGCTGCTCGGCGAGGTTCTTGTGCACACGAGCCGCATATGTTGCAGCACCTGCGAAGGTAATCATGTCGACGATTGGGGGAAGAAAGAATGCCGCAAGAACAAAAGGCGATTTTTTGGAAGCAGAGGTCAGTTTGGCTTCGAGAGCTTTTTCAATAGTAAGCATCATGCGCAACGAACGTTTCGTAACAGGCCGTTTCCTGTCGCGACTCGTGAAGAAGATGATGACAAAACCCAGCGTAACAAGTGGCTCTTGCGGCCGGAAGAGGGGCATCCTGATCGGCGGCCTTCGTAAACTCAAGCATCGCGTAATTCAGAAATTCTTGTTGCCTTGCGGTATTTTCAGGTTCAACCTCAGCTTTTCTTAAATGGGCAAACCCAGTTCGAAGCGGCTGAGTGATCAACCTATTCGGATCAAGAGTTTCGATTTCTTGTTCAACCATCGCGCGAAAAGCCCGTTGAAGTCCATCAGTTACAGAGCCAATTACAAGGCTCTTAATGAGATCCAAGAAAATCATGTCGATCATGACGATGATTCTACAGGGAATAAAGATGGGTGTGGTCGTCTTGGGAACAGTACCGATTCCAAACCGGCTGGTGTTGCACGAGGAATTCTTGTGGGCAGTGCAGACTGGGAGGGTAAAATTGTAAATTCCCAGCATGGACCCTCATTCCACAAGGCGAGGATCGCTCCTCGACACCACAGGTCTTCCTCCCACGACCGTACCTCCCTTGCCGGAAAACTTCGTACCGCGCGGCGAAGAGTTGAATTCCTTGGTGAATCTGTTGGTCGAAAAGCGCGATCGGCGAACCATCGCTCTTACGTCTGTGCAGGGTATGGGTGGAATCGGGAAGACTGTCCTGGTGCAGGCACTGTGTGAAGATCCACGAGTGAAAGCCGCCTTCCCGGACGGCATCTTCTGGCAGTCCATCGGCAAGGAATCCGCATACAAGATGGCGGACCGGCTGCGTGCCGTGTGCCTGGCCTTGAACGGCAATTGCGAATTCAGTCGCAGCGAAGCGGATCACTACCAACTGCTGATGCGGGACAAACGGGCATTGTTGATTGTGGATGATGTGTGGAGCGCGGGAGACATTCAGCCTTGGCTGGCGACAGCGCCGGGATCGCGGGTGCTGTTTACCACGCGGAATCAGGAGATAGCCGCCGGGGTGGGAGCAAAGGAATATGAAGTTGAGCTTCTGAATGAGGCGCAATCGCGCCAGGTCTTTGCCCAATGGGCGGGAGCGGAAGTTGACGGTCTGCCGGCTGTGGCGGAGCCGATCATCCGTGAGTGTAAGGGGCTGGCGCTGGCAATTTCCATGGTGGGAGCAATGCTGCGCGGCAAGCCGGCTGCTGTTTGGGAGCGGACGCTCAAACTCTTGCGGAATGCCGACCTGGAGAAGATCAAAGTAGCCCTTCCTCAATACCCTCACCCAAGCTTGTTTGCCGCCATGGAAGTGAGCATAAATTCACTGGAAGCAGTGGATCGGGAGCGGTATTACGCGCTGGCTGTGCTTCTGGAGGAGATGGCTGTGTCGGGAGCGATCCAGCAGGCGCTTTGGGGAACCAACGAGGACGAGAGTGCAGAAGCGGCGGAGAGACTGATGGCTCTGTCGCTGGCGCAACGAGATGGTGACGGAACCAGCATTCGACTGCACGATCTGCAGCTCGATTTCGTTCGGGCACAATTTCCCGATAAGCAAGCGCTGAATCTAATCCATAGCGCGGTGCGGCTCTCCTCGCATGTAATCGCTAAGGATCCAAGGCAGTTCGCCTCGCAACTTGTTGGGCGGCTGATGACGCAGGCGCAGGCACAGGAAGGAGGGGTGGAGATTGGGAGGTTCCTGTCTAGCCTGAAGAGGGGTTCTCCGCGGCCTTGGCTTATGCCGCGGACGCCAGTACTGGATTCTCCTGGAGGCGCTCTCATCCGCACCCTGGCCAGCCACACAGGCTGGGTGAATAGAGTGGCGATGAGCGGGGACGGCAATCTCCTCGTCTCGGCTTCGTGGGACAAGACGCTGAAGGTGTGGGAGGTGGAGAGTGGGCGCGAGTTGCGCACCCTGGCCGGCCACAAAGATGGGGTGATAGGAGTGGCGATCAGCGCGGACGGAAAGCTCGTCGTCTCGGCTTCTGCTGACCAGACGCTGAGAGTGTGGGAGGTGGAGAGTGGGCGCGAAGTTGCTACCTTCACATGTGAGGGTGCTGCCCTCTGCGGGGTCTTTGGAAAAGCGAACCAGGTGATTGCCGGAGATGCCGGCGGTCGGGTTTACTTCTTGGAAATGATTCAGGAAGGGAAAGAATTCAGGGAGCCACAAACGGGAGAGGAGAGGCTGAGAGAGAAACAATCGAAATTCAACCGGAGCGTGCGATGGCGAAGACAGTCAAGAAGCATGTATTCATCTCTTATTGTCGTGACAACAAAGCTGGGGTTTCGCGGTTGCGAGACGAATTGATGGCTGCCGGCGAGAATATTTGGTGGGATGGAGACATCAAGCCAGGTCAGGATTGGAAATTTGAGATTGACCAGGCTATGGAGGACGCCTACGCCGTGCTGCTTTGCTTATCAGAGGAATCAGCAAAGCGGACCACCTCTGGAATTTATCCCGAGGCCCTGAATGCGATCGCCTATTATCGGGAATATCGCCCTGGTGAGATTTTCATAATTCCAGTTCGCTTGTCAGATTGCAAGATTCCTCCCATTGAAATTGACGGCACACGAAGGCTAAACCGGATTCAATTTGTAGACCTTTTCCCGGCAGGTAAGTACAGCGAAGGCATCCAGAAATTGCTGGAAGCAATTAAGGACACATCGCACCACCCTTAGTAGGCTCGCGGGAATCAATTGACGCTATCCCGTCGAGCCATAACTTGGCGTTGTCAGAGAAAAAATCTCCTGGAAGTCAAGCGACCGCTGTAGCAGCGACAGAAAGACTTACGCAGAGTTTTACAGACGCTGGTCAATGGCCTCGTCTGAAGAGAACTACCGGGTGGGAATGGAATGCCGCTGCTGGAGAGATTCTCGGCGCTGGCGTCCATGAATTTTTGCTTTCAACGGATGACTACGGGAAACGAGACTACGTCATTAAGGCGCGGTTGTCGTTTGCAAATTACAGTAAATATAGGGACTCTGGGCTCGATACAGCGAATGCCGGTATCGTTTTAGGTTGGCGCGAGGTGGAGGGAGGAAAGCGTTACCATCATTTGTTATTCAACGGGCAGCGGATGGTACTTGAGGCGATTGGTTTCAAGGGTGGCGACGATTATCTGGATTTTAAACATTGTGATGCAGGTTCAAGCTTCGTCATCGAGGACAATCGCTTTTATAACATAACAATTTCGGTGAGCCGCTCCTTCATTAACGTATTTGTCGATGATGTGCATCGGTATAGCGTTCAAACACCAGAGAGCATTCAGGGAAGGGTCGGATTGAGGCCATGGAGGGCTTCAATCAGGTGTAAGAAATTTGTTGTTTTTGAAAGTTGACTGATGGGGACATTTCTCTGTAAGGCTGGCGAGCCAGAGCAGACGGGGCAAGCGTGGCAATCTGATCGTCTGATGGATGGCTAGATGGTTAAGGGCTGATTGTTGCGGATGGATTGATTGGCAAAACGAACGGCGGTTCAAGATAGTTCCGCCTTAGCAAGAGAAAGGGTTTGGATTTGAAAACGGTGTTCGGCCTTTAAGGTCGAAAGCAACACATTCATTTCATAGAGGCAAGGGTTGAGCGGAAGGAGGCGCTGTCAATCCCCCGGAGTCCGCCACGGCGGACGGAGGCCGCGAAGCAGGTGCGGAAGCGAGTACGGCGCAGTTTTGGTTTATGCACCGCACGGAGCTGCACAAGAGCGATTACAGAAGAAGCCTCCTGGAGCTCTACACGTTGCCATGAAACGGACGGGGAACGGAAAGACGATCAGACGTAAGCTCTGCAACAGTTGGCGATAGGTCGAATCGATTCCGCATTTGATCTAGTAATGTGAGATTCGTGCGCCGTAAAATCTCAAAATAGCCTATAGAACATTTTTGGAGGCCCTCTTTGGCTGACAAATTTTCCGCCGCGGACGTTGAAGCACTATTGGTCGCATGCCATCGGCGTTGCTGTGTCTGCCATCGGTTCTGTGGGGTCAAAATGGAAATTGACCACATAATTCCGTTGGGCGAAGGAGGACCGAGCACCCGCGAAAATGGAATACCTGTGTGTTTTGAATGCCATGCGGAAATCCACAGCTACAATGTGGACCATCCAAGAGGTCGAAAATTTCGAGCCGAAGAGCTTCGAAAACACCGCGATCAATGGTTTGAGCTTTGCAAAGTTCGGCCAGAAGTCTTCAATGTCAATGTCTTGTCGGCCGAGGCTGGGCCATTACAAGCATTGATCGATGAACTGGAATTCAATCGAGCTGTTGCCAACCAAAAGGACCCACATGGCTGCATGTTTTCTGATGAACAGTTCAGGAAAGCGATCAGTCAGGGCTCTATCGCAATTCTGAAAGAGGATCTAAAAGAAGCAATTGTTAAGGCTTATGTGGCAATGGGAGCTGCTAACCAGCGCATGACCAGTGCAGCGATGCACAGTCCAGCGGTAGGAGATATCCACCACAAGGGAGCTAGTAAAGCAGCGCAGGAATGCGGCATTGTAATTGATGCAGCCCATGCGTCACTTCTGATGTTCTTGCGATCAGAGTGACAATTCTTCCGAGAACCAAGAGGTAAAGGCAAGGCGGCAGATGAGTTAGCGGTGATGCCGGGGCGATTTGAAAGCATTCCGCCTGTACTGCTAGACACCAGCTATCCGCCCGGCGCGTCCTAGCAGAGATCTAATTTGTCGCGAAGCTCACGAATCTGCTTCACGCCCTCGCTCATGCGTTGTCGGCCCACGAGGGAAGGTCTTTCGAAATCTTGTGGATTGACCAGTCAAGGTTGTCGGCGATGAGCTGGACAATATAGTGTTCCAGTTGTTCTGAATGCTCAGCGACCAGAATCATGATGGGTCGATCAGTGTGGGCCGATGCTCTCTTAATAATCTGGGTATACCAGTTGGCCTGCGGCATGCGTGCAAGGTCGATGTACTTCGAATGATATTTGTGGAAGCATTCAAAAACCTGCGCGCGGCTCATGATGCCAAAATCGAAACGCGGAACGGAGCGACAATCGAAAACATAAGCAGGACGAATCTGCTGAAGCAAATCCGGTAGCTTGACGCCGACCTCTTCAGAAAGACTCGGAATAATAACGCTTTTGGCGAGCGGGAAGAGGCTTTGTTGTATTGCCGAAATAGACCAGCCACTGTGGCTTGGACTGAAATCCTGAGCGTTACCTGACTTCGGCGCAATGCTGCCTGTACGATGAAACACAATGAGTTTTCCAGTCGTCATGGCGTCTCCTCCAGTTTCAGTTCAGCCTGCACGTAACTTTGATGCAAGATATCCCAGGGCTGCAGCCATTCGTGATCAGAAATGACCATATTTCCCTGTTGGTCCTTCAGCTCAGACAGTTTTAAAAAAGCGTCTTCATAACGCCTCGGCGCAATTCCAGTGAAAGGACGAAAGAGAACTCGCTTGATCTTCGTGCTGGTATTCTGAACCGTTTTGTCATCTTTGTCATCAACCATCTTGCTGGGCGCCAACCACCTGCTGCGTTCCAGAGTAACGGAGTCCGAATGGAGAAGAAGAGTGCGGCTCTTTGGATACGGCTCGATGAATTGGACTTCGTCTATTCCCGCTGCTACGATGTGCCGAGCGCAGTAATGGCAGGGGTATGTTGTTACGAATAAGCGCGCTCCAACTAATGAATTGCCGGTTCGTGCCGCAGAAACGATTGCGTCCATCTCTGCATGCACGGCTCTGCTGAATTCTAGAAGACCGCCTATACGCGATTTGCGCCAAATGCGTTCGATCTCCGCCTTGCGTTTTGGATCGAGGTTCGTTAGTTCTTCGATCTTGAACAACTCAGCGATGATTTCAGTTTGCTCTCGGGTGTTACGGCAGTACTGCCCCTCTTTGTGGTAGGCACACCGGAAGTCAGGAGCATCGCCGTCGACATAGAGTCCGCCACCACCCTTCGGAGCCTCATTTGTACCTGTGGCAATCAGGTTGGAGCGGAAGTCGATAACGGCCGCACCGACTTGCCGTGATAGACAGGCACTCTTCATTTTCGCGGCGTATGCATGATACATGGCCGTTTCTTCCACTGTTGGGCGAAGAAGCGAAGACCGTCTGACCAGTTTGACAAGTCTTGATAATTTGTCGTTGATATCCCAATCTCGGTTGGAATTTCCATTCTCATCGGTGCGATTTTCCGAATTGTCCAAGAAAAAATCACTCAGGTGAAATGCATCAGCCACATGTTGACCATATTTCTCCTTAGCATTGGCATCTCGATCCATGAACTCCTGGACTTCTGATTCTTTTGCAGTAGGATGTTTTTCCATCAGCCTTGACAGTCTTCGACGTTCTTCGCAGACCACTCCAATGAGCGTGAAAGCGGGACCATAGACCGCCCGGAGTAGCTCGACCTCTGCTGGATGTCTAAGTGAATCGAGGATGTAAGTGCGGGGTTGGCCATCCGGCTCAATTAAGACGGTCGAATTGTATTCCCTTTTGTGAGCTTTGGCTCTTGTCTGTCTAATCGCTCGAACCAACCCTTTGGCAACAGCTGTGTGATCTGCTTCTCCGTCTATCTCTTGCGCCCGCATTTCGTCGCCGAGATCTTGAAAATCTTCCACGTCCTTGAGCAGTTTCCCTTCTCTGGGGCCTGCATCGACTGGTGGGGTCCTCCCCTTAGATCGCGCCCACTCACTGATAACATGTCTCGCCTTCAGAATGGGGGGGTCGACGCCCATCTGTCGCAACAACTCGGCAAGTTTAATAGCCACCTCACTAGTGCCGGAACCTGCATGCCCAACGACGGCGAACACCAGTTCATTCGATCGAACAGCCTTGAGTGCCTTGCGGGCTGCTTGACCTCCTTTTCGAAAGAGATGTTGACAAGTGAATTCGAACTCATGGCTCCGCCTTTCCAAAAAAAGTAATACGAAAATTGTCTGGGGGTGTGGAAAATTGTGACTGCTTACGCGACGCAGCGCAAGGAAACAATGGACCGCGGTGAGGAAACAGTTGATTCCCTTCTCTGATTCGTCATATCAGTGAAAATCAGCCAAATCACCGTCATCAGTGGTAAGGTTTTTTACAGTTCTCGGTTTCCATGCCGACGACCTTCTCAAGGATTGCCACGACCGCCCGCGGACTAACTGCTCATCAGTAAGGCACTCGCCACATTGAGACACTGGAGCGTTTCTTCCGATGACCCGATGCACCGATAGCCCGATGCACCGATTTCCGTTAGCTCGCCCAACTCGAAAGCGGCACCACCGGCAGCGGCTCGTCCGGAGCGGGTGCAAAAACTTCAAGCGCTTTTTCCGTGGCATCTACATGTCCGATCAAAGGTGCAAGCGGATCGCCAATAATTCGATATCCATCCAAAGCCCACTCCCGGACGCCCTCTGCGCCCACCAGATCGGCCAGCGTGGTGATGGATTCCGACCGAAGCGCCCGCGCAAATGCCAGGGCCAGCTCCACATTGCGGTCATGCAGCGTCTGCTCTGCAGCGCCCAGAACAGCACAGCACAGCCCCGTCAGCGCCAGATTTTCTGCAAAGCTGAGATCGCCCTGAAGTGATAAAGACTGGGAGGAAATCGGCCGTGAAGCAATGGAACACGAAAGCGACAGGACCGCGCCGATCGGATGACCACAGGCCGCCAGAGCATCGTGACCGTCAAACCCTCCGTATCCCATCCATCCGTTGGCCAGGCCATGGCCGCAGTAAATCGTCGCGCCGGGCCCAACCCGCAGTGCGCCGATCAGGTCCTGCCGCGTAATGCGCTCCTCCGTCCATTGAAATACCGGCATTACCTCTTTAAGATCTCCGGCAATCCTGGCTATAAGCTCAAGCGCGCGCTGCTCGTTTTGCCCCAGCAGAACCACCGGGCCGCGCCTGTAGCTCGAACTGCATCGCAGCTGTGCCTCTGCGGCCGCATGTGCGTAGGTTTCCAGCCGCTCGCCCGCGTCAGGCAGCCATCCTGCTGGAACGCGTCGGCGGTGGTCCGTGGCAAGAAACACCCCAGGGAGTGCCATGCCAGGTGAGCACTGCGCATCACCCACGCAGAGGACCGCGGCTGCATCGTTGAGATTAAGATAAGGAGTGATCTCCCGCGGCGACTCAAACACCACCACCGGCCGGCGTGACTGGTGAACAGAAATCAGTGGACGCAGCCGGGCCAGCGCAGAAGCTGGCCCAGCCACAATCCACGGGCGCGTATCGGGGTTAATATGCATCGTTCAAATCAGGCGGCAGCGGACGCCGAAGCCGAACGCACCACGTTGACATAGGGCTGCCACTCCGTGAATTCAGCCTGCGCCGTCCCAAAGCGGCGCATCCAGTAATGTTGCATGATCATCGCCTGCTGCTCGCGGTTGAATGCGTTGAAATTGCCCTTGGCGTTGTTGAGCGCGGCCTGTCCTCCCTCCCCATTGAGCCAGCCTTGAGGGTTGTCGGTGAAGCCATAGTTGTAGCCCGCCTTCGACATCTGCGCCTCAATGGCCTCAACCATGTAAATCGGGCCCACCTGGAAGTTCTGCCACACGTGGGTCAGCTCGTGTACCACCGTATCGGTGGACAGCTTCTCCCACGACGGGAAATTGATCAGCGTCATGGTCGTGAACGCCCGGCCTGCCTGTCCCGTAGCTTCCTGCTCGATCCACTCAATCACGTCCACCGGTATGGAGAGAACAGCCAGCCGGACCTGGTCGAGCGGAAAGGAATTTGCAAACACGTTGGTTGCCGCCTCGTGCTCCACCGCGGATAGTGGCCGGTACGAACCTGGAAACCATTCCAGAATCAGCGTGAAGGCCGTGCCCAGCGCGCTCGCGCCAATCTCCGCCGCCGCTTTTAGGATGTCCAGCGCCGAATGGCCAAGCTCTTTGAGCGTTGCCAGTGCCCGGCGCGCGGCATCCTGTGCCGGCTGGACAATCGCCGACTGCACCACCTCTCCCAGCGTCTTGCCCAGCGTCAGGAAGGCTTGCATCAGGTTGTGCGTTGCATCCCCCGGATGCGCCAGCGTGTCAGCCACCAGTTGGACCATCGTAGCTCCAGCGCTGAGCAGCTCGCTCACCACCTGCTTGGTTACCTCCAGCGCGCGTCCCGCGGCCCACAGCACCAGGTCTGCGATCGCCGCGCCGGCGGATAGCAGGCCCTGCACGAAAGCCTGCAATCCCGGCAGCGCATCTTTTTCCACCCAGATCAGGATGTCGTTGATCGTCTGGCCGGCGCGAAACAGCGCCTCCCCGGCCAGTTTCATCACCGCCTCGCCCGCCGTCTTGGCCCAGTCGATCACGTGCACAATCGCGTTGCCCGCGGCCGTAAGCCCGGCGATGACCGCGCTGAGCGCCTGGTTCGATTTGGCCTTGGCCCAGTCAAGAATCTGTTTGAGCTTCTGGCCCGCTGCATCAAGCGCCGATACCACTGTTTTCCATGCCTGAGTGACCACGGCCTGGGTTTGCGCCATGATCCAGTCTAGGGCTGCACCCAGCGGCCCAAGGTGGACGAAGATTGCGTGCAAGGCGCGCTGCAGAACCAGCATGCCTTCGGTCAAGGCCGTTCCCAGAACGGTCACCACGGCTTCGCCGGCGCTGATCGCGGCCGCAATCAGCCGTTCCGCCAGATCGACGCTGGTTGCAATCGCGGCGCGCAGGAAATCAGCCATGGTTTTGCCCAGGGCAAAGATGGCCTTTACGGACGCCGTCAACATCGCGCCGGTCACGGCGATCAGGCCGCGCACCACCTGGACCAGGCTCTGTCCAAGTTCAAAGGCCGCCTGAATCACATTGCGCACCGCCCCAACGGCTGCCTCTGCCAGATGAAAGATCAGGTCGCCAATGGTTCGTCCCGCGCTGATCACGCCGTTGACAATCGCCTTTGTTACATCCATGGTGGCCCGCGCCACATAAGTCGCCAGATCCAGGAATTGCGTGCCGATCTTGGCCACTGAAGTTGCTACGGCCTTCACAAACTGCAGCCCTCGCGCCTTGACCTCATCGAACAGCGAGGCCACCGTATGCCCAAGGTTGTGCAGTGCGATCACCACCGCCTCCAGAAAATTGCCTGGATGTGTCACTGCCGCAACCAGAATCGCGCCCACCGCCTGCCCCACCGCAATCAACGCCTTCACCGAATCCGAAACCAGCGCTGCTCCAAATCGCACCGCCGCCGCCAGGATGTCGCCGATCTGTTCTCCAACATGGATCATGGCTTCAATAAAGTTCTTCACCAGGTTGAACGCCTTGCCCGCCAGCCAGCCCACCATTGAAGTGATCTGCTGGCCCAACTCCTTCAGTGCCCGAATGGTGGATGAAATCGCAGTCACCGCGAAATTCGCCACCGATTGCAACACCTCTCCCAGTGACCTTCCCAGGGCGAGAATTCCCTGGACGATCTTCTTGAAGGACGCGTATACCGCGTTAACCGCGCCGGCAAGGATGTTGCCAATCGTCTTGCCCGCCGCCAATATTCCGTGCACCAGGTTCTTCACCTGGTCTACCGTCCAGTTGGCCACGGCGCTCACAATGCTGGTCACGCCTTTTACGAAATCACCCACTGCGTGGCCGATGGCGTCCGCCACCGTGCTCACCGCATTGCTGATCGCGTGGGCCGCGCCCTTGAAGAAATTGCCTACATCGTCGAAGAAACCATCGTGGACCGGGCTCGGCGTCGGCAGCGGGAAGCCCGCCTGCAGCAGGGCCCCGCCTGCGCCGGAGAACCACAGTGCGAGGTCCCCTGCCGCCGTGGGATGAATGGCGGCTCCTTCCAGCAGGAAATCTTGCATCAGCACCCGTGCCTGGGCCGCGGGCAAACCACCGATGGCATGAACTACGCCCATCCCATTGTGGTTCTCACGGTTTGCCACCACAATGGCCTTCCGGTCGGCGGGAGCGGCCACCGCAATCCCGCCAAAAAGCTGGTGTACCTGTTCGGGAGTCTCCAGGCTCCGGGCAAAAGCTGCCGCAAATGTGGCCGCGTGAGGCGCGCTTTGCGTCGCCAGGTGAGCATAGGCCGGGCCAAACTCCGCAATCGGCACCCGTTGCTGGATGATGGTCTGTCGTATTCCCTGAAGATCGTTCGGTTTGAGGGCAAGAATGGTCGCATGCAATGGCTGTGGCTTGGGTGCGCTGGGCGCGCTGGGAACAACTGGATTGCTCATAAACATCTCCTCGTCAGATCGTTAGTTCGTAGGTAGTTTGTCTTCTAGCTGGGCAGAAATCGACTGGTGTTCTGATCAGTTGCTGGTGCCAACCCGGTGCTGGTGCTAACGTGGCTAGTTGCCAGGTAAGCGCCTGTAACTTTCTCAATGTACTAACGCGTCAACCCTCACTTTCCCTAATCCACCCAAACCAGTCAAGCGCATAAATAAAGTTTCAAGAAAAAAAGCAGCAGTGGATCATCTTGCAGGAAGACAAGTGTCAGGGCACCACCTCGACCATGCTGGCCCAGTTCACTCAGGGCACTGGCGTTCCTGCATTTGGACATGTGCAAACATTATGGACGAGGCTCGGCGGTTCCATAACCTTTACCCCTGTCATCTTGAGCGAAGCCCGCCGCGGCGGCGTAGTCGAAAGACCCCGAGGCTGTGAAACTGACCATGCTGCTCCAGGGAATTCTCACCAAAAACGTTTTCACAGAGATTTATGCTGCACTTGGATTGACTGCTTCCTTGCTGCCGCTGGCTGGCGCGCAGCCTGGGGGCGGAACGCCCGCTTTTTGGAGCGAGCGCCTTTTAGCCAATCAGAAATGCAAAGCCCGGGCTTAGGTTAACGCCTCCCTTTCTGCTACACTTCCCTTCCATGCCGGACGCCAATCAGAGACAAACCAATTCGGCCCTTTGGCTGGGACTGCTGATTACCCTCCTGGGAATCTTCACCAACTTCTTCTACTTCCTCAAAATCTTCCAGGGCATTCCCCAGGGGATAGTCCCCTGGATCAATCTCGCAGTGCCGGCCATCGGCCTCATCTTTCTGTTCATTGGCCTGAAGCGCGCCTTCAGTCAATCGCAGGTGTATGGAGGCAAGACTTGGGGCTCGATCGTTACAGTTCTCTCCGTGCTGCTTTTCGCCCTCGGCGTCTGGGGATTTGTCCACGCCAGGGACGTTCCTAAATCGGCAGGCGCTCCTAAAGTGGGAGACCATGCGCCCGATTTCACTCTGGCGGACTCAAGCGGCAAGACCGTCTCCCTCTCGCAGTTGCTTACCGGTCCGGTGGCCAACTCGCCCCAGCCTAAAGCCGTCCTGCTCATCTTCTATCGCGGATACTGGTGACCATTCTGTAACCTCGAGTTGCGAGGCATTGAAAAAGACCTTCAGGAATTTCAATCGCAAGGTATTCGTCCCGTCGCCATCAGCGTAGACCAGCCTGACGTTTCCGCCAACCTCTGCAAGAAGGCCGGCTACACCTTTACCTTTCTGTCCGATCCCAAAACTGAGGTCATTCGCCGCTACGATCTGCTCCACACCGGCGGCGGACCAGGCGGGAGCGACATTTCGCGCCCGGCTGAGTTTCTGGTGGATTCGTCCGGAATCGTCCGCTGGGAGAACTTCACCGAAGATATCCGCGTAAGGCCCCGCGCCGATGAGATGCTGGCCGCCGCTCGCGCCATCCACTGAAAAAACTTAGACACGTTAGAGGTCCTTCAGAAGCGCCGCGGCCATCATCTGTAGCTGCTGGGCAATCGCCACCAGCGTGGCGAGGGTAATATTCGCCCGGCCCCGTTCAATCTCGCCCATGTGGCTGCGGTGCAGCCCGCAAGCGGCGGCAAATTCTTCCTGTGACATGCCTTTCTTCAATCGAAGATCACGAATCCTCGCCCCCAGTTGGACTTGAATATTCATTTCGGCCCCCCAAACTCCAGGGCATTATAAGCGAACAAAAAGCGAAAATCAATGCCAACCGCGGTCCGGAAAATCCCGCCACGATAAATCCAGCCACTTTAAATCCTGCCATGATAAATCCGCCGCCGGCCGCTTTTCTATTCCAGAACAACGGACACCTTTCGGACACCAGCCCCCGATCGCTGCCGCAACTTCCACCTTTCCTTCCGCCTCCATATAGAATGTCCGTGTTTACCGAGGGCAACTCTTTGCAACCAGAAACTGCCAGCCCCAAATCGCTGCTGCGCCGCGAGATGGGCTTTTGGGACGTGCTGTTGTTCAACATCGCCGCCGTCCTGGGGCCGCGTTGGATCGCTGCCGCCGCCCACAATGGCCCCTCTTCGATCAGCCTCTGGATTCTGGCGGCGCTGCTTTTCTTCCTGCCCACGGCTCTGATTATTATCGAGCTCTCCACGCGCTTTCCATCCGAGGGCGGTTTATATGTGTGGAGCAAAGAAGCATTCGGCGATTTTCATGGCTTCGTCGCCGGTTGGGCCTATTGGATTTACACCTTCTTCTATTTTCCCGGGCTGTTAAGCGCGAGTGTAGCCATGTCCGTGTACATCGGCGGCCCCAGGTACGGGTGGTTGGCCGATAACAAAGCCTATACCCTGGGCACATCGTTAGGCCTATTGGCCGTCGCGGTGGCCCTCAATGTAATAGGGCTCAACATCGGCAAGTGGCTGCAGAATGCGGGCGGGGTGGGAACTTACGTCCCATTGCTTATGCTGCTGGGTATTGGCGGATATCTCGTCTTCCATCAAGGCAGCGCAACACAATTTTCCTGGAAATCTTCCCTGCCACAATGGAATTGGGACACGGTAAATTTCTGGTCGCAAATCGCTTTCGCTTTCACCGGAATGGAACTGGTTTGCGCCATGAGCGAGGAGGTCCACGAGCCGCGCAAAACTTTCCCGCGCGCTATCTACACTGCGGCCGCGCTGATCGCTCTGATCTACATCATCGGGACTATAGCGGTTTTGGGCCTTCGTCCGGCGGCAGACGTAGACGTCCGTAACGGCGTGTTCCAGGCCATTACGGGTGGATCGACCATGCTGCGTATTGCCTGGTTTGGAATTTTAGCGGCGCTGCTAGTGACTGTAGGCAACGCCGGGGGAGTTGGGGCCACGGTTGCCGGCGTGGCGCGAGTGCCGTTTGTCGCTGGAATTGATCGGTATCTGCCTGGATTTTTTGGCAAGATCCATCCCCGGTGGAAGACGCCGTGGGTCTCAATTCTGGTGCAGGCGGGAATCTCTGCGCTGATCCTGATTGTCACTCAGTATGTGACTCCTTTGAAGAACGGATACCTGTTCCTGGTAGACATGGCAGTGATTCTCTATTTCATTCCATTCCTTTACATGTATGCGGCGGTGATCAAGCTGGCTTACCGGCCGGACCGCGACACCAGCGGGCAGGCAGTGCTGATCCCCGGTGGTCGAGCGGGAGTGTGGATTGCAGGAGTGCTGGGATTTGTGGTGACCTTGGGCTCCATGGCGCTGGCGGCGATTCCACCGGATACTGCGGTCACTCAGAGAAGCAAGGTGCTGTTTGAGGTGAATATTGTGTTCTGGACCACGGTGATGATTGGCATCGGTCTGGTCTTTTATTTTCAAGGGGCTCGGAAGAAGAGCGGGATACTGAAGAAGTCTGGTAGAAGTCCGTAGAATGGAAAAAAATTACGTTTGGATCCAGATATTTCCGCATCATAGTCGTAGTACTACGATTACGTTCTTGATTGAGGTTTTACAGGCAACCAAAGAGCCTGAAATCGGCGTCCATTACGTCTTCAGATGGAGGCCGTCATACTCGCCAGTACAACGAACCAGCTACCTGGCCGCATCTCAACGGATCAGCGGCCGCAAAAGGGGAAATTGACACAAGCTAAGAAAACCATCGCATCCGGGCTGTCAGAGGCAGAGGCGATCGACCAGGCCAAGGGTGGTGATGCAGCAGCATTTGAGGGACTTTACGGGCTGCATAAGCGGCGCGTGTATTCACTTTGCCTGCGAATGACCGGAAACACGGCGGAAGCCGAGGACCTGACGCAGGAGGCATTCCTGCAGCTTTATCGCAAGATTGCCACCTTCCGCGGGGAGTCGGCGTTTTCCACCTGGCTTCACCGGCTGGCGGTGAACGTGGTGCTCATGCACTTGCGCAAGAAGGGTTTGCCTGAGATTTCTCTGGACGAAGCACTTGAGCCGCAGCACGAGGACGGGCCCAAGAGAGACATTGGGGCGCGCGACAATGTTTTGGCCGGCTCAATCGACCGGGTCAATCTGGGACGGGCCATAGAGAGCCTGCCCCCCGGCTATCGCATTATTTTTGTACTGCACGATGTTGAAGGTTACGAACATAACGAAATCGCAGAGATGATGGGCTGTTCCATCGGCAACAGCAAATCACAACTGCACAAGGCGCGCATGAAGCTGCGCGACCTGCTCAAGCTCAGCAGAGCCGAAAAGGCCTCCCGCCGATGAGCGGCTGGGCGCAAAAGCAAAGAGGACGAGGAATGAAGAGAGGAACGGACGAGATGAATTGCGAGCAGTTCCAGCAAGTCCTGCCCCAGATCATTGAGAGCGGCGGAAGCGCCGAAGAAGAGGCCCACCTGCTCTCCTGCCAGGCGTGCAGCGCGCTGGTACGCGACCTCAAGTACATTGCGGAACAGGCCAAGCTGCTGCTCCCGATGCATAATCCCAGCCCGCGAGTGTGGAGCAACATTCAGGAGTCTCTACAGCGCGAGGGCCTAATCCAGGAGGGCCGAACGTCCCTTCTGGGACATATGACGACGAGCACGCCGCGCAAAAAAAAAAGTTGGACTCCGCTCGGGATAGGGCTCGCGATCATAGCAGTTCTGGCATTGACCATACTTCTGATCAATTATCGTCCAGGCGGCCCCACATCTCAGAAAAGAACGACAACGGCCGCAACCGCGGCAAATAGCGCGAGGGCGACGTGGGACGACGGCGGAACTGATCAGGCTGGATAAGACGTCTTCGGCCTCGTCGGGCCCCGAGCGTTTTCATGATTGCTGCAGCCCGCTTATGGCAGTGGACTCCGGGCCTATCCGAGCATTCAACTCCCCAGCACACGTCCCCATATCACGTTCGCGCCATCCCGTTTCTGCGATCCCGGGGACGTTCCTTCCCAGGTACTTCCAGTTCCGGTTCATCCTCGATTGAGGATTGAGCCAGAGTCATTCAGTGGTAGAATCCGCATCAAGAAACAGTAATCGAGGATTGTGGTGCAGTTTGGCAAGGAGCGAGCGCGCGTGATATTCGGTCGCAGAGGACGCCACCCTTGGCGCGGCTCGCCGAGATTCTTTCCGCTGAACCTCAGCACGGGCTCTTCGCGACGCAAAGAACGCGTGCCTGATGACAGACTGGACTACTACGTGATGGAGCGCGGATGTGCGCCGCCCATGATAATTGCCCTGTGACTGGCCCACAGCCAAGGCGGCGTGTCTTTCTCATCGGCTTCATGGGTGCGGGCAAGACCACTGTGGGCAGGATCCTGGCCCAGCGCCTGGGATGGAAGTTCTACGACCTGGATGAGCTCATTGAACATCAGGAGCAACGGAGCGTTGCCGGGATTTTCGACCAGGCGGGCGAAAATGGCTTTCGTGGAATAGAAAGCGCCGCATTGCTGGAGCTGCTGGAGCGTTCTGAGGACGGCTGCGTAATCGCACTTGGCGGCGGCGCTTTTGTTCAACCGCAAAATCGCAGCGCCCTGGAACAGGCCGGAGCAACCACGGTATTGCTCAGTGCTCCGGTGGAAGAGCTGCAGCAGCGGTGCGAGGCTGAGGGTGACGGGCGTCCTCTGGCGCGGAACAGAAGCAGATTCGAGGAGTTGTTTGCCGCCCGGCAGCAGGCATACGCGCTGGCGCAATTTCGAGTGGAAACGCTGGGGAAACGAGTTGAGCAGGTGGCGGAAGAGATCGAACAGTTGGTAATTGGGTAAGTTGGTAAGTGGGTAAGTTGGTAAGTGGGTAATTGAAGAGCGAGATCAACACCTACCACGGAGACACTGAGACACGGAGGCAGCACGGAGAAAGGCAGTTTAGTACTTAGTATTTAGTGGTTAGCAAAACCTGGCCTTCACCAGATGCTAAGTACTAACACTAGAGCGTGTTTTAAAAATGGCTCTGTGGCTTGCAACGATACAGAAATGAAAAATGGGGCTGAAGCCCGAGATGGTGGAAAGAGTCATTTTCGCGGGTTCTAAAGAACCCGCTCCCCGGACTAAAGTCCGGGGCTTCCACCGATGGATGCCCCAAATCTATCTTTGAAACACGGGTCTAAATACTGGTTTTTTACGAGGTGCGGTAGTGAAGAAGTTGATTGTTTTGCTCGCCCTGATGCTCACGGCAACGTGGTCTTTTTCCCTGGCCAAAGATAAAGACAAGGAAAAGGACAAGAAAAACTCTGTCGATTCGGGCACTTTTGGGATTTTCCTGAACGGCAAGCGCATTGGCACGGAGAAGTTCAACATTGAGCAGCAAGCAGACGAAGGCGTTGTCACCGCGGCACTCACGGTGGACGACGGCAACAGCAACAAGTCCGAACAAGGCTCCGAGCTGCGAGTGAGTTCCGATGGCAACCTGAGGCTCTACAAATGGCGGTCTACGGTACCAACAAAAGAGGAGTCTATCGTGGAGCCGAAAGACCAGTTCCTGGTAGAGCACCTATCGCCGGCCGACCAGAAGAAACGCGATGTCCCATACATTCTGCCACTTTCAACCGTGATCCTGGATGACAATTTCTTCTCGCAGCGCGAGGTCCTGATCTGGCGTTATCTGGCCGCGGGTTGCATGCCCAAGGAAGGCCAGCTTCACTGCGGACCTTCCAGGTTCGGCACGCTGGTGCCGCGCCAACACATTGCCGGCAGCGCAACGGTGGAGCTTATGGGACGCGACAAAATCATGTACAAAGGCGCGGAGAAGGAATTGAACAAGATCAAGATCGATGCCGACGGGGTGCAGTGGCTGCTTTGGGTGGATGATCCGGAAAACCATTACAAGGTGATCAAGATGTCCATTCCGTCCGGCAATATTGATGTGTGGAGGGATTGAAGCGCCTCGATGCGCGGAAAGAGGTTCTCAGGAGATTCTAAATCTTCATACGCCCCGTAATTAATGCTCATGTGTTGGCAAACAGCAGGTCAAATCCAAGGACGGTTTTGGACTAAATTACAATCAGGGGTTCCCGCTGGACACAGTGCTGATGCCTCACCCGAAACAAGAGTATCTCGCTTATGAATTAACGAGTTACCTGGCTTACTGAAATCGCCGGCATTTCAGGATTGAGTGGTGCAGCAAAATGGTGGACGTAGGTTTTCGTTCTTCGTCTTCCTAGCACTGGCTGCGGCTTGCAAGGAACCTGACAACTCCAGAATTGCTTCATGGCGTTGGGCGTACTCCCCGAGTGTGACTGTTGACGATAGCGTCCTTTATCATTCACTATTTGCCAACCGCAAGCCGCCCATGCCCGTGGCGGCCGGCAGCGTATCTCAGACTTGCCCTGCTTTTAACTTGACGCTCGTGCCATGCGGAGATATCGCGAGAGCAATGGTATTGCCGGACGCAGAATCGCAGAATCGACATCTGCACGGTTGAATCCCGGTTTTCAGATATACATCCTTATCTCGCGCTATAAAGGGTGCCTACCTCGCTGGCTGAGAGGACACGGTTGTATACGAGAACGTCATCCAGCGTACCCACGAAGGGGTTTCTATGGTAGTAGGTCCCGCCCAGCGTCAGTGTATAGCTTGAGTCGTCCGACAGCGATCCCGAACAATCCTGCGAGTTCCTGGTTATCACAGAGCCGTTGAGATAGATCACGATGCTGGAGCCGGATGTCGAACCAGTCCAAGTGGCAACAATCTGGCTCCATTGATTGAACGGTACGGAATTGGAGTCTGTGTAAGCTTGGACCGCTCCACTGCTGCAGATGTGGCTGAATATGGCCCCCCCAGTTCCGTAGAACCCCAAGCTCCAGATTTGCTTATCCAGGAATGTCTGGTAGGCATTACCACCACTACTGGTCGGGTAGACCCAGGCCACTACGCTCATGCCTCCGCCCCCTTGTGACGGCAGGTTGTTGAGCGAAGCTGAGTTGGGGAAACTGACGAATCCTCCACTGCCGCCGAACCCAAGCCCCTTGCCGGTTACACCCGTCGTCCAAGCCGGCAGCGGACTCTCTGCAAAGGTTCCGGTGTTGCCGTTGCCCGAGGAATCCGCCGTGGTTGTGCCAGACCCTTCATCCAGCAGCCAGGCGCCATGGAGACCATTGATGACTGCGACAGTCGCGCTAGCCGCGGTTGTTCCTGCCGTGCCCGTGCAACTGATCGAGTAGGTTGTGGTCGCCGTCGGTGATACTGCCGCCGATCCCGAGGTCGCATTCCCGGTCGAGAAGTTGGTACTGGCGCAGGAGGTGGCACTGGTAGACGACCATGTCAAAGTCGACGATTGCCCGCTCGTGATCAAGATAGGATTCGCGGTCAGGGTAGCCGTCGGTCCGGCCGAGACGGTGACCGTCGCGCTCGCCGAAGAGCTTCCCGCAGATCCTGAGCAGGTTACGGTGTAGGTTGTAGTTGCCGTTGGAGAGACTGCCGCCGATCCCGAGGCCGTATTCCCGGTCGAGAAGTTCGTACCGGTGCAGGAACTGGCGTTACTCGAGGACCATGTCAAAGTCGACGATTGACCGTTCGCGATCGAGGTTGAGTTGGCCGTCAAACTCGCGGTGACACCACTCTGGGGGGCGATAATGTCCGCCAGTTGCGAGCGAGCCGACTCCCAATCATCGGGGTTGTGGCTCCAACTCACCGGACCAATGAAGTAGGTGCAATCAGACAGGTCGTGGCATTGGTTTTCCCACAAAGCACTGGGCACCATTGAAGTCACCAGATTTGTGACTGCCGTGGGGTTAATCGCATTTGCCAGCGTCAGGTAGTCCACGTCCTGGATGCCGCGCCGCCAATGTTTCAGACGAAGACTCACGATCGGCCCGTTGATGCCATACGAATTTGCAGGAAAGGCGGTGTCCGTGCCTGGATAGAACAGTACGCCGTTTCCATTGCTTCCCCCCACTTGGCCGTACATAGAATTCGCACTTGTCTGGCCAAATGTATCCGCGGTGGTAAATACGTTGTTATTTCCACGACCATTCTGATAATCGTCGTAATATGTCGTCTCCCAGAAGAAGAAACGATCTACCTGCTTCTTGTACTGGGCCCATGGCAATTCGCGCGCTGACGTGCCTTCATCTTCGATAATCAGGGACCCGCTTCCTGGGCGGGCGCCATTGTATGCATAAAGCCTTCTTGCAGGCTCTGCTGCAAGGACTGTATTGGCATTCGCTTGATCACTCGAAAACGCCTGCGAGCTAAAAGACCATGTCGAGGTTGGATTGCTCAATACGGCGCCAACAACATTTTTCAACGGCTGTGTCGCCAGGGTATGCACGTTGTGACCGACGCCGCTGATCGCCTGCCACCATTGGAGCTGAGTGGCCAGAGTTGGAGTATTATTTTGGCAACCAATTTCGTCGCAAAGGTAGACAAAACGCTCGGTGGAAGGAGAGTTCGCCTCAAACCAGCTTTCCCAACCATTGAGTTGGTCTGTGAATGTGCTTTGCGTTTCGCTTGCGTTATCGGTCATGCCCCCGTACGTGCCGATCGAGAACACATCTTGCCCTGTGCTGACTCCAGGTCCTGCATACCCGTTTGATGATGTAAATGCCGTGCCGGACAAGAATGGTAGCCATTGCGACGCCGGCTGCAAACTGCTCCAGCCTTGCCCAAAGTTGTCATCAATGAGCGAGAGCTTGTGTCGATGTGCGACGAGGAATTGGGTTTGTAGCACCTGTTTCGTGAGCAAATCTTGCGCGGTACCTGTATTAGGGAATGGCACCCCTGTGTATCGAAGCGAGTCATCACCGTAACCTGTGACCAACATCGTCTTTGAACTGGGGACATTCGGAAGCGTGAAGTTTCTTACAATCAGACTGACCGGCACAGTATGCGTAGCAACGCCGTTTTCGCTAATCGTCACAGTCCCCGAATAAGACCCTGCGACAGCAGTTTTCGGAATGTAGATATCGGCCCAGATGGATTGGTTGTTGCCTGCGGCGATACTGAAATTTGGCACCAGTTCGATGGGCACCGCAATATCTGGGTAGTACTTGTTGGCCACCGGGCGTGTTGCCCACGCGCATCCTGTCCCGGTCGGACACTGCGCTCGTTGTGGAAAAGTAGGCTCTTGGAAGGTCGCAATCGCACCGTACCCGAAATAGCTCAGTCCCAGGATTTGAAGGTAACGAATGTAGAAGAGCTCGCTCTCGGTCGTCGTCCAGTTAAACAGGTTGCCCGTGGAACGGGTCGCGTAGCGAATGACCGACCCATTCGGGCCATTGAGGTTGCTCATTGTCACGGTGACGTTCGTTGCTGAGCTGGAGGCCGCCTCGAGAACGAGATTGAAATTTATCACTTCATTCTTCCCCCCGAACAGCTTGATCGTCGTCCCATCCCATAGACTGTTCGCCACAGTCTGCCCGCCGGTGGCGCGTACCTCATCCTGAGTGACCTTGTCTTCGCCGTCATTGGCCCAAACGGCCGTGATCGCTGAACTCTGAGCGAAAGCTGAAGAATTGAGGTTAACCTCCAGAATAATGAAGACAAGCAAGCTATAGCAGACCATGGCTGAGAACCGTTCAACACAAGGAGGGAAGCGATACTTGACAAATCCGAACTGGAGCTGCGCTGGATAGAAAGGTAGCATTTCAAGCCTCAATATCCAAGCATTGCACACACAGCACGAAAGATAATGTGCCCAATTGGTCACTGTGGTGAGATCTTTTTTGAAAACATAAGGAACAGTGGAGCCTCGATAGAGGCTGCACTGCAGTATTCGCGGTCGGCCAGAAAGACCTTTTGGTCTTCCCGCTTCTGTCGGTGACCTTCATGGCGCCCCGGGTGTTAATTTTATGAAGTGACTCCGTGGAAACTGAGAGTGATTTCCCGAAAGAGGAAATAGTTGTCGTCCGTCCTGCGACAGCGGCAATCTCGTTGTTCATGCCGCTGAAAGGTCCAGCGATGTATCACACTCAACTCACAATCCATGACATGAAGTTTCACAACTGCCATCCAATTAGCCGCGAATCTCTAGTTTGGACGAGTTAAGTTACTGATTTCATTGGTTCCGATTTCTGGCCACCACAGTATCGAACCTCTGGTTCACATCTTGAATCTGACTTAACCGAAGCCATTGGCTGCCAGGAGGCCTGTCCTGCCAGGGGGTCTACGGTCATTCTTTAATCACCAGCCCCACGATGTTCTTCTCTCTCCAGGAAAAGAGTACACACATGATTTCGGAAAGTTCTCGTCAAATCCTTGGGTCGCTTCGGATCACTGTCAGACCGAATTGCAAAATCGAAGTTGCGGCCGCGCGCTCCACGACAATTATCGCGAATTGTGTTCTGTTTGTTATGCTGGTTGCCGCCTTGCCGGCGATGGCGCAGTCAGGAGTGTCATTTACAGACAATTTCTCGTCTTACTCTCAAGGCACGTGTTTCACGGATGGCTCGAATTTTGGACCCTGGACAGAGATCTTTGGAAACTACCCGCCCTCTAATTGCGTCCAGGTACTGTCGAATGGCAACCAAGCCTGGCTTGATGAAAATCCGCTGGCCGCCACCAGTTCTGACCCGGGTCATTCTTCCCTCGTTGTGGGGCCATCATTTGCGAGCGCCCTTACTTTTTCCGTGAGCCTGACCACGGTGGAGCAGTTGCGCCAGGGATCGCCCAATCCTTGGGAGGTCGCATGGGTTCTTTGGCATTACACGGCCAAGACTCACTTTTATTACTTTATCGCGAAGCCAAACGGCTGGGAGTTGGGCAAGGAAGACCCCGCATATCCCGGCAATCAGAGATTTCTGGCTACGGGAAGCTTACAGACATTTCCTATCGGCCATCAGTACAACATCGAAATTGTAGAAACAGCTCAGCACGCAATCACCGTTTATGTCGGCAATCAGCCCATCACGACCTTTCGAGACACAGAGAGACCCTATACCTCCGGCAGAATAAAACTCTATACTGAGGACGCCCACGTCCAATTTGAAAATGTCTCCGCCATCAGCACTCCTGGTTCGACTGTGATTTCCGCCAGCGGCCCGGAATGGGCGAGCACTCCCTTCGGCACGCCACAAACCGCAAGCTTTACCGCTGAAATGGACGCGACGCCTTTGACCACGGCCATCGATGGCGGAATCGGATTATCGAACGGTCCACAGGCGGCATTCACAGGATTGGCATGCATCGGGCGCTTTGACAGCAGTGGTTTCATCGACGCGCGAAACGGGGGCTCCTACACTGCCGTGAATTCCATTCCGTACACGGCGAACCAAACCTACCATTTTCGTTTTGTCGTATCGTTGTCCAGTCACACCTATTCGCTGTACGTCACCCCGCCGGGACAATCCGAGCAGACGGTCGCCTTGAACTACGCCTTTCGCACAGAGCAGCAGTCGGTGACGGTACTCAATGCCTGGTCGGTATTTGCTGACGTCGCCTCCATGCAGGTTGCGAATTTCATCGCCCCGTCGGCAACGGCAGCCGCCAATTCCACATGGGCCAACAATTCCTTTGCCACACAAAACAGCGCCTTTGAGGCAGACTGGGACGCCATCCCGACCACCTCCGGCATGGATGGTGTTATGGGTCTATCCAATGGGCCGCAGACAGATTTTACCGGCTTTGCAACTCTTGTCCGCTTCTACTCCGGGACCGGAACCATTCAGGCTCGCAATGGCGGAAATTACGCATCAGATATCAGCCTTTCCTACACTCCAGGTCTGATGTATCACTTCCGCCTTTTAGTAAATGTCTCAAGCCACACCTACTCGGTATATGTGACGCCAAGCGGCGGCGGCGAGCAATTGCTGGCTAGCAGTTATGCCTTCCGAACCGAACAGACAGGCGTTAGCGCACTCAACAACGTGGGTATTCTCGTGGATAGCACAACAGGCTCGTTGCTGTTTGGCAACTTTGCAATTTCCGGCAGCAGCGGCCGCGTAGCCAGCACCTATGACCAAACCGTTCTCGCGGATCGTCCGGTCGCATTCTGGGATGTCAACGGAACCAGCGTCAGCGAGACCGATCTTACCCCCAATGGAAACAACGGGAAGTACATTGGCGGTGCGCTTTCCACCAGCACCATGCCTAATGGAGATACGGTCAACGTATTCGATGGCTCGCGAAATCACTATTTGAGCATTCCATCCAACGCTTCTTTTTCCATTCCCACCACCGGCAATCTGACTTGGGAGGCTTGGATTCGTCCCGATGTGCTTCAATTTCCAATCAGTGACGGAACCGGCGACTACGTGGACTTCATGGGGAAATGCGCTACCTACGGTACGCCCCCTCCCACCTGCGAATGGGAATCGCGAATGTACGACAATACACTCGCCACCCCTACCCCGCCCGACACTCCTAAAACCCGATGCAATCGATTAAGTGCTTATGTCTTCAATCCGAGTGCGGGGCAGGGTGCCGCAGCCGACTGGCAGGAGCCAACACCGGCGTGCAGCATGCTGCAAGCAGGCGAATGGCTCCACGTTGTGGGAGAATACACGACCGATCCGACTAAAACTCCCGCGAACTGCACTAATGGCTCAACTTATCCCGGCACTATAAATATTTGGGTCAATGGTGTCCTGTGGAACCAGGGCCCCGACCACGGCCAGACCGGCTGTATGGGCCAAGTTAGTCCTGGGGTTGTACCGGTGGCGAATAGCAGCCCTTTAAACATTGGCACCATGGCCACGGACACATCGTTCGAGGGAGCAATTGGTAAAGTGGCAATCTACAACTATCTGCTCACTCAGTCACAGATTAACAACCATTATCAAATGATGACTGGCAAGCAACCAACCGGCAGCTGCGGAAGCGATGGGACGTGCAGCTTCTGATCCCCCTCTTTACGGAGAACAGGAAACAGTCTCCGTTGGTTTCATGGAGAAGAGTGCTTGATCTTGATTGCGGCATGCGTGGTAATCTGACAGCACAGAAATGATTTCCATTCGTTAGGGATTGCGCCGCCTGCGAGTCTACAGCGCCAATTTCGGAAAGGAAAACTGGGCATGGCGCAATTGTCTTACCCGTAGCGCACTCGTTGTCATAGACGACGAGCGCCTACATCCCTTTTGGCAGCGCGGGCAGGATTTGACCGTATGCCGAAGGCATTCTAAAGTACGGTTCGCACAATCCCCGATCAGTGTTGGTTTGCTAACAAATCAAGAATGGAGCCTTTCAAATGAAAACTCGAAGACGCTGCGGCTTTCTGGCCGCAATCCTTGTGCTTTTGATGGGGACACTCACCCACAATCTTTTTGCGGTAGAGAGCGAAACCCGGCTGGAAGGTACAGTCAAGGCCATTGGGCAGGATTCCTTGACAATTGAGACTAAGGCCAAAAAGACAATCGGCGTGAAGATTACCAGCGCTACGAAATTCCTCAAGAAGAAGAAAGCCTCGAGCCTGAGCGAAATGAAGGTTGGAGATCACGCCGTAATCCGTGGCGTGCCCTACAGTGCATCTTCGTCAACTACAAGCTCAACGACTCCCTCGGCTGCGACTGTAACCGACACCCATAAAGACACCTTATCCCTCGGATTGAGCTTCAGCGCGACCCAAGTCTCCTATTGACGCTGACTCTGGCGGACATTTCGTGGAATTCGACAATTGATCAATCTGCACCTCTCGCCCGTGCTGGTTCCAAAGAGAGGCTGAAGGAGTTTCGCTGCTGATTCTTGGAGAATGTATTGCAAGTTGAATTCGTGTACGGCTCGCGCTAGAGGCGAGTCTAAGATGCGTCATTTCGCCTGGCAGTACGCAGCGTCTTCACATCCAGAATGTCTTGTTCCCGTTCCGGCTGCCAATTTGTTTCGGATGAGATCGTCTCTCGAAATTACGGCCGCTTGAATTTGGCCATCTTCGAATTTGGCCATCTTCAAATTTGGCCATCAATGACTCCCTCGATTTAACTGCGTGATCGTTGAACGCGCGTAATAGTTCTTTGAGGTATTCGGGCATCATCGAGTGGAGCCCCCTTGAAGTCGTCAGCGAAAGCATAAGCGGCTGCGCTAATGTCCCAAACGGCAGAGAGCCGTTCTCCAATGGGCAGGCTTTGCCAGTAACGATACGTTTCCGCCTGCTGCTGCTCAGGTTCCGTGGCCCGGCGAATTGTCTTGTTTATACTCAAAGTTCGCGCTTCCCGGTGCGGGCAGAAGGGCCAAAACCCGGAGAGTTCTGAGCCTTGCCCTCACATTATTATATAGAACTTTTCTGTGAGCTCGCATTGCAGGACATAAACGGCAGGCGCGCTGAAGTGCTGGTGGACCTAAGTCGGGTCGGGTTTGAACCGACGACCTCTTCCATGCCATGTAAGGAGAATTATAGGCGGTAATTAGTTTTCAAGCACTCAGCAACTGGAACAACGGGTAGAAAACGGCGTATTCGGTGCTATTTCCGCCCAATTTTCCGGCCAAACTTTTACCAAGAAACTGTGGCTGCTGTGGCGGCGGGTTCATGCCCAAGGAAGGCCAGCTTCACTGCGGACCTTCCAAGTTCGGCACCCTGGTGCCACGCCAACACATTGCCGGCAACGCAACGGTGGAGCTTATAGGACGCGACAAAATCGTGTTCAAAGGCGCAGAAAAGGAATTGAACAAGATCAAGATCGATGCCGACGGGGTGCAGTGGCTGGTTTGGGTGGATGATCCGGAAAACCATTACAAGGTGATCAAGATGTCCATTCCGTCAGGCAATATTGATGTGTGGAGGGATTGAAGCGCCTCGATGCGCGGAAAGAGATTCTCAGGAGATTCTAAATCTTCATACGCCCCGTAATCATGCTTCGTGTGTTGGCAAACAAGCAGGTCGAAGCCAGGGACGGAATCGAACCACCGACGCTAGCCTTTTCAGAACGAAACTGTCGAGTATTTTCAACAACTTATAAGGTCCGCGAGGGCTGCCTAAATACTTGGAAGTACGTGATGGACGGGCGGAGAACGGGGTGGAGACAACGGGTGATTTTTAAGCGAATCATCGCGGCGAACAGCCCGAATTTTAGTGAACAGTTGTCCGCCTATGAGGGCGGTTCATATGGCGGGGATTCGCGAACGAGTTTCGACCGGCCCGCAGTTCGGGGTTCCACCGTTTCCGGCACTCTGCGGGAAGCTTCGTGAACCCGCAGACCGGCAACCTCAAGCTGGCACAGAGGATGCTGGGACACAGTCGCTTCGAGACGACTGCGAACGTTTATACGCACACTGGGGTAGAGCAGGAGCGCGAGGCGGCAATTGCAGTTGCAGGCAATTTTCGGTGTATCTGTTCGATAGTTATCGTTGGCCATGGTTCACTATTCCTTGATGGCACCATTCTCGTGACAGATCAGGACTTAATGACCGGGAGTTCGAGCCCTCTCTCCTCCATATTTTGGCTTATAGAGGCGTGCGGTGCCGCGGGTGTTTTTGGGCAGTGTAGAAAGGGATTCTCTATTCACTGTGTAAAGATTCTAGAGGCGAAACTGAAAGTGCTCGACGCAACGGAACTATCATGGAAAAAAGAATCACCACCAAAAGACAGACAAAGCCGGCTCCATAAGCTAAGCTTCCCCAGACGCCCTCCATTGGCATTTCTGGCAAGAATTGTCCCGCAATTGGCAGAGCAAGAGCGAATCCCGCTGTCATGCCGGCAACAGCAGGTTGACTCAAGTATCGCAGTACAAATTTGCAAACGCCTAATCGAGTAGCGCCCAGAGCGATTTGGATTCCTATGGCTCGCCTGCGTGCCGAAACTTCAATTGTCAAAATGCCGAAAAGTCCAATCGCCATAATCACGGCTGCTAGGCCCGCACATCCACAGGCGAATAGTGCAATGAGCCGCTTCGTGCGAAGATCGTCTTCGATGCTCGCGCGCAGCGGAAGAATGCTTCCGGCTGAGCTGGTAGATGCGACCACGCGCAATGCCCTGCGCACTGCTTGGTCCGCAAGGTCAATTTGTGCTCCGCGGACAAGGATATTCGGCATTGCCAATGGCGTTAGCCGATATATTACTTCGTCCGGCCGGGCGGACATTGATTTCAGATGTGCATTCTCTGCGACACCTATGATCCTGCAGTAAGGTGTCGGTGTAGAGGATGATTGCCCCGAACCCGAATAGACGATTTTCCCAAGCTCATCTTCCGATCCAAAAAGTGCCTTAGCCGCGCTTGCGCTAATCACACACACGGGATCAGCACCAAGATCCTCGGACACGAAGTCGCGTCCACGGATAAGGGCCGTTCCCGTAGCAGAGAAGTATTGCAAAGATACCTGCGCGGGCCACATCCCTCCACGCCCGTAAAACGATCCATCAGCGCGCCGCGCGCTAAAGGGGCCCCGCGCACTTAGACCGGAAAGCGGCATTACGTTGGTAGTCGCTACGGCTTGGACGCCAGGAGAGGCGCGTACAATATCCACCAGTTTGCCAGTTAGTGCATTTACCGTGTCAGACTTGCCCGTACTCTCGATGAACTCGGGGCTAGCCGCCGCAACATGATCCGCCTCAAATCCGGACGGTTCGCGCGTGAGTTTCTCAAAATAGACGGCGCACAGGGTTGCCGTTATGATGAGCACAGTCGCCGCAAACAGTTCCGCTCCCATAACCCAGCGGCTGTAGTGGCCT
Organism: Candidatus Angelobacter sp.; assembly: GCA_035294925.1. Classification (GTDB taxonomy): domain Bacteria; phylum Acidobacteriota; class Terriglobia; order Terriglobales; family Acidobacteriaceae; genus Angelobacter. The sequence continues at coordinate 29,840 of DATGJZ010000028.1, forward strand.
GTAATCATTTCTTCGCGAGCATGACCAGACTTCTTAGACAATTGAGAGGCTCGCGGGACGATTGCTATGATCGCAGTGATGCTTGCTATTCCCAGAGCTAGAGCGGATCCTATGAGCAAATGTGACGCGCTAGGCGCCACCATGGCAAAACCAGCAAATCCGTGCGCTGACCGAATCATCAGTGTGCCGATGTGTACGACTCCCCATGCCACCGGCAGACTCAGGACCGAGCCTATTGCCGATAGCATAAGTGCCTCGATGGCCCCATCGCGGAGAAGATGCCGCGGTCTTGCTCCCAGGGCGATCCGTATCCGGTTTTCATTGGTCTGGCGTATGGCTCGGCCAGCAAAAAGAAGAATCAAATTAAAGACACAGAAGACGCTGAGAACAGCCGCAAGGCCATTCATTTCCAGCAGTGGCTCCCGAATTGCCCGTAGAAGGCTAGTCACTCCATATTTGCCCGTCTGCATATAAAGAAGGTGCCCATTGCGCATACTGGGGAAGGTTCGTGGATTAAAAAACGAGTGATTTGCGTCGACAGCCTGCCAGACTTGATGATCGATAACGTTTAGCGCGGATTCAAGAGTCGAAAAAGTCATACCTTCGGGGATTCGCCCAAAAACGTTCCATTCCATCACGCCGAGGTTTGCCCATCGGTTCTCGTGAGGGCTGACCACTGCAAGAAAATTGTGTGGTAGAAGTATTTCCACCTTCCTGGGCGGATTTAATCCTTCAAAATCCGGCGGTAGAACACCAACGATTCGAACCTCGGTTCCGTTCAAAACCATTGATGTACCAATTGCCTCCGAGGCATCACCATAATGTGCTCTCCAGTAGTTGTAGCTTAGAACAGCTACCCATCCATGGCTCCCGCCGCCAGGCTGATCATCCTCATCATCAATGAAGCGGCCTCGATGGGGCCTCAACTCCATGACTGCAAAAAACTCTGGATTTACCAGGGCGCCAGAGAGCCGTTTGCCGCCATTCAACGATGAGGCAAGGAAATCTACCGAGCCGTTTGACAGAGCCAATCTCGTAAATCCCGGATGGACTCGTAGAGCATCGAATATAGGGCCTGAGAACGGCACACCGTCATCTCCAGTCGCAACCAAGGTATAGTTGACCAATCTATCAGGTTGCGGAACCTTCAGCGAGTGATGCAGTATAGCTTTAGATATAGACGACAACCCGGTCGTTACTCCAATCCCAACGGTAGCCGTGACGATGGCCAAAATACAAAAGCCAAGATATTTCCGTGGCCGAGTAAGCAAGGAATTCACGAACGACACTCCTATATACTTCATGTGTTAATCACCAAGTTGATACCGACACCTGCAGAATAGGGCAGGTGTCGGTAGCGGCCAGAGAATTGGTTGTCAACTACGAATGACAAGTGCCATCCGCGTTCCAGCCGCATGTTGCGGCTGCTGCACAACATTGACCACTTGGTCCGCTACAGCAGAATGGAAACGGGTTATTACCGCCGCCTCCACCGTTGTTTTCCAGAACGCCGTATGCATTAGCACCGCACAGGGCGGCCAACAGGCTGAGTTTGACGACAAGTTTTTTCATAAACTGCTCCTTTTCACAGAATTCTGGATCATGATGACCCAGGTCCCTATGGACTACTTTTCAAGCGTCTTAATTACGTCAAGTTGCTGCTCCGGCGGAAGCTCACCTATCCAGGAGCGTTCCACTCGCCCTTTTGCATTGACAAGGAGCAAAGTGGGCGTTCCGGTAACCGACAGCGACTTCAGGGGACGATCAAAGACGCCCGCAATATCCAGTTTTTCCGATTGCAACATGGCGGCAGCCGGTCCTGCCTGATTAGGCATGTAGGCCAACAACGTTGCGTGCAGCTTGTTCTGGTGTTGCAGCTCTGACAGTTGACGGTAAAAAGGCATACTGTCCTCACAAAAATGGCATCCCAGCTGGATGGCCATCACCAGAGTTCGATCATGACCGCTCCAGTTGTATGTGGGTGGGGGACTTAATACGGTACCCGTCAGGTCTGGAGGCGAGCCAGCTTTGAAGCGGAGAGCATCGCGGTGAATAACGAAAAGCCAAATGAAGAGACAACTAACAACGATCAGAGCTACATTTGCTGCGTTAGCAAGAATCGATTTTGTGTTCGCCATGGTTGACACCTTCCAAGTAAGTCTTTGACAGCACAAGACCGAGCCCGCAATGGAGAAATGCAGCATCACTACTTCTGCGGAAACCTTAATACAGGATTGCCCATAAATCCTCTAGTGCTACGATCTGCTGTGCGGATGTCATTCCTGCATCTACTTATTACTGCTTTTCAGCGCGCAAATGCTGCAAAGCATTTCATAGAATTTTGGACACCGTGCAGTGGCTGTCCGCTGGATTCCTGGCAGGAGCCCATGCCTGCGGCTCGGAGAAAGGCAGGCTCACGACCTGTTGATCAGGATGAACCTGCGACTTCCTCCCTCTGTCAATTTGCAGAGTTTGAGCAGCAGAGCTTTCACAGCACTTTCTGCATTCATTCAGTACTGGTTTTGAGGCGCTAAATGTTACGGAGAAATGTGACTTTTTTTTTACAAAGAAAATTGCAGCTGTTGGAGAAATTTCTGCTAAAGCTGGTCAACTATAGAAAATAGGTAGGAATCGATCCTTTGGGGCTGCCTGCCTGCGGCTTGCCCCGAAAGCCACACTATGTAGTCCCCTTTTGAGAGCAGCTCGGAGGGAAGCTTGAATATGACTGCTCGACCGCCATTGCCAATGGGCCGGCTCTGCAGCTCGTTCAGCATACACAATGCGCGGCCGTATGCGGTCTGAAGTTCCACTGAGTATTCGGGATATTCGTCCCGGGCCAGGTCCAGAGCTAAGACGACGAAACCCGATGCAACGGAAATTTCTGGAATCTGATGCGTATTACCGGCACCGGCAGACCGCAAATTACCGGGCTCGAGCAACATGGAGATCGTAGGGGTCGGGCCGATCGCCAATGCGTCTTCTGTTTCACCATTGTGTGGCGCTTGGGAGGTTGCTGGTATTTTCCGCACGGTGTGTATTTCTGTTTGCAAAGCAGCTTGCTGGGATTTCATTTGCTCGAGTTGAAAGTTGAGGCGGTGGTTCTGGAATGCGAGTATGGCGGCGATGACCAAGGCCAGGAGGGCAGCTGCAGCCGGGACATGAACGAGGAACGGCGAAGCCAATTTGCGCAGGCTGCTCCATGGCTTGCCTGATTTCTGCTGCGCTGATTGGGGAATTGCCTCGTCCGGGCCCTTTCTGAGAGTCGGATCCATCAGGAGTTGGGCGAATTCAAATCTCTCCCGCCGACGCTGGGATTGGAGGAAACATCTCTCGAACTGCCGTTGCTCGTGTTGCGACAGACGCCCCCGGATATAGGAATCGATCAGGTCATTTTCAGCAGAGGTAAGGGACTCCCAGGCCTCGTCATTGGCGAAATAGTCTCTCTCGAAGCGCTCGCGCTCCGGGTCCGGGAGATCACCCAGAAGATATTTCACTAAAACCTGATGGTTTTCCAGTATCAACTCTGCTCCTGTGAACGCCGACCCGATTTAGAATTGTGAAGCCCTTGCCGGTAACATCTGGTGCAGCACTCTGCCAGGCGGTTGCGCAAGCGGACCATCCTGGTGCGAAGCGTGCCCCAATTCAGTCCCGTTTCCGCGGCAAGCCTCCGCCGCCGCTGTTCCAGATCCTTATCATCCGGGGGGTAGTACTCTAGGATCAGTTGCCGGTCCTCGGGCGACAACTGCTGTAGACAATAGCTAAAACATTCACGTTTGCGGGCGAAGTCGCTAGCGTCAAAAAAATCAGTCTCTGGATTTCCGCAACCGGCGATCAGATGCTCGTCACCCACAAGGTGAACCAAGGTGGAAGAGCCATGAAAACTTTCTTTGCGCAAGTTTCGAGCCACGCCAAAAGCAAATTCCACAACATTGATAATTTCGTAGGAATCCGCTTTGCACGCTATACGGTCGAGGACCTCTTCCGCCAGTTCCGAGGCTTCCAAACGGGGTTCAAAAAACATGACCAGTTTCTGGCGCAGCTTCTCATATTCCTGCCAGGCGCGACCCTCATCGGAATCAAGACGAGCTAGCAGGCGCTGCAGTTCGATTGCCGGTGCGTTTTGTTCCCTTCTGATACTCAAAAAATTTACTCAGATCTGGTTCGATGTCGATCCGGAATGTTCGAGGCGGCTCAAGCATTTTTTAGTGAATACGACAATCAAACTAGAGCGGATCGCGGTATCTTTCAGAACGAATGGCCTGGCCATAAAGTGCTGGAGGGCACAGCGGACGGCCGACCGAGCATTGATTCACCTCGCTGATAGGATGGGTTGGGGGACCTTGCGTGGTGGTATCAGACAAAGCATACGGGGCAAGATTCAGGTTCAGGTTTCGAATGATTTCCTGGTTCAATGAGAGTTTATTATGCTTTTTCACGTCAACTCCAAAATTCGTTTTCAGAATGGTATACATATCGATCAAAAAACCAGATGCTATCCCAATAAGGCAAAAAACACAAATGCATTCTTTCTCATGTTCTGGCGCCTCTTACTTCCACTCTCCCTGGATTTCAAATGCAGCCCAGTAAAAGGGCAAGGACCAGCGCCGCTGCTTCCACATGAGGAGTTGTGAGTATCTTAAAGCCGCCGCCGGCGACATCTGTTCTTTTTCCAGGGCACGATAAAAGCGAGTCATGAGCTCTGCGGTAGCAGAATCATCCACCCTCCACAAACTTGCCATTACACGAGAGGCGCCAGCGTACATGAAACCGCGGGTCAAGCCAACGATCCCTTCTCCTTTTACGTCTTTTCCCAATGCAGTTTCGCATGCGCTGAGCACGACAAGATCCACAGGAAGGCTCAAGTGGTATATGTCCTGCAGATCAAGGTAGCCTTCCTGCGATTGACCGCGCTGATTAAACAATGAGAATACCAGTCCGGAAAGCTCCGGATGTGTATTGTCCAGAAGCCCATGGGTTGCAAAATGAACGATGCGATAACGCGCCAGGGCCGGACTGATGGCCAAAGAGCGGCTGGCCGCGAAGTCAAGGGCTTGCAAACCTTCTCCGTATGGGGTGACAGACAGGATGGCCGCAGCTTCGCGGCGTGAAAACGGCAACCGTGGCAGATAGGGATCGCCGGGAGATTGCAAACCGAGGTCTCTGGCTGAACGCATAAGAGGGCTATTGGATCCTGAAGATACTGCCCAGGTTTCTGAGCGATGGCTCGCAGTATTACCGTTGATTCTGGGATCGTTTTGGCTGTAGACCGGGTCAGCCAATACTGCTACCTCCTTCTTTGGCATTTCTCGTCCGCTTGCCTGCCGGCGCAGTTCAGCGAGCACAGACGCAGATGGCAGGCTCACGATGTCATGTTCCACTAACAATGGGGCAGCGGTCGCCCAATCGATTGAAGTAACTGGCACGGGCAAGGCAGCAAACGGAAGATATTGCAAGGCCCCATCTTTTACTATCATTAACCGTTTTCCCTTGAGTTGCCAATACGCTGCACCAAGGAGCATTCGGCTTAGACGGGACGCAATGATGTTGTATACGGCTGATGCTTTTCTCAGGCTTGCCTCTTTGACGGCGGCCGTTTCGTTGCCCGCAAATCGAGTCGGCTCGATGAGCAGATTGTAAACACGGCGGGCCAGAGACTCGATTTCTGATCGCCCGGGGAGTCTATAGGCAGTGAAAGAATTGCAGCTAACTACCCACAAATAGCTCTGAATTTCGGCCAATGAATATTCCAACAGGACAGTATCCTTGTCCAGCAGTTGTTGCTGAACGTCCTTAACATCTAGTATGACCGGTTCGATAAGCGCTTTATATGCGGGATTCGTCTCGCGAAGTCTTTCTTCAATAGCGTTATAGGAAACCAAAACCCCATCAATCTCCTGTTGGATGCCAGATATCTCATCGCTCGCATGCTTTCGATTTAAAAGCTGGAGTTGCAGATTAGCTTTTGCTGTCAGTTCCTGTTGAAGCGAATGTTCTTGCTGCAGGAGGGCAGGATCGAAGCTTTTGTGAACGTCCACACGAGCCTCGGCAAGCATTTCCAGCAAAGAGCGGGAATGGGTTCGCTCTAACACCTCGAAGGCGTTCTCCGGTTGATTCATGGTCATCAGCAGGTTGATATATCTTGCGGAGTATTCGGCAAATCTTGAATGCGAACGAGAGTCGTTAGCGCTCGCGTGAACTACACCTTTTTCGAGTATTCTGAGTGTGCGATCATACAATTCAGCGGCTTGATTTAGCTCTTGCTTTTTTTCCAGAACTGAAGCGAGTGTAGCGAGAATATCAGCCTGATCTACCCCTCCAGGAACCGTGTGCTCCTGAATCATTAGAGCCTGGCGCAAATGGTCTTCAGCATCCGCCAACTCACCGCTATCACTCTCTGCTTTCCCCAATTGATGGAGGGTCCACGCCACCGCAGGGCTATTCGGGTTGAGCTTTTGCTGGATTGCCAACGCCTTTAACTGGCATTCTTTTGCTTCCGCCAGCGCGTGCCGTTGCCGGAGTACCTCGCCCAGTAGATTCAGGATTTCTCCAGCTCCGACACCCTGAGGCGCGATTTTTTCGGATATTACCAACGAGCGGCGAAGCAAGGCCTCTGCTTCCCCCACATCACCGCGCTCGCTGGCAACTCGCCCAAGACTAGCGTATCTTTCTGCAAGCTCCAGACTGGATGGATCCAATCTCTGAGTAATCATGATGGATTGATGCAAACACTGCGCAGCACGCTCAAGGTCGCCGGTATCAATTGCCACCTGACCCAGCCAATTGAGAGTGTTTGCAACCTCCATACTTCCGGGCGCTAATTTTGTCTGGATGGATAACGATTGACGATAATATTGTTCAGCGTTCGTGAATTCACCGCGATCTTCCGCAATAATTCCCAACCGGGCAAGGATCGCCGCGACCGCAAGACTGTTCGGGACCAATCGTCTCCGAATGTCTAATACGTGCATGTAATACTGTTCTGCCCCAACGAGATTACCCCGATATTCAAGGACATCACCCAACCGGGTGAGACTCACCGCCATGTCTAACCCTTCTGGCGCAATTTTTTGCTCGATTGCGAGTGCTTGCTGCTCTACCCGTTCCACTTCGTCGAGGTCGCCCCGGTCGAAAGCAGGAGGTGAAAGATGTGACAAAAAATTAGCGATGGCTAGGCTGTTGGGGGCGACCTTGTTTCCAATGTCCAATGCTCTGTGATACAAATCGCCGGCCTGCGCCAATTGGTTACGAGCGTAAGCCAGTGTTCCTAACGCTATGAGAGTTGACGCAACATCAAGACTTCCCGGAGCGAGTTTCTCGCGAATTGACAAAGATCGTTTGTAATACATCTCTGATTTGTCATACAGATGGTGGAAATAAGCGAGCCGTCCCAGATACGCCAATCCATCTGCGAAAGCCAGGCCGTTGGGGTCCAGTTTACGCTGAATTGCAAACGCTCGCCGATGAAGGCGTTCTTCCAGCACCAGTTGGCCTCTCTGCTCGGCGACCATTCCCAAACCGTTCAGGCTAACTGCAAGCTCAGGGCTGAGTGCAGGTGATTTTGAGAGTGCGCGACGGAAATACCGTTCAGCGATGTCCAATTCGCCTTTACGTTCATGAACATTTCCCAGCCCGTTGAGGTCTTCTGCCAGTCCGACGCTGCCGGGCGCGAGTCTCTCCCGGATAGCCAAAGCGCGCTGATAGCAAACCTCCGCTTCGCCGAGGTCACTGATTTGCCATGCTGCTCGCGCCTGCTTTGTGAGATTGTCAGCTTCAGTGACGTTTTCCTCTGCTGAAGACTGAGTGGTTCCTACAGAAATCGACTGTTGCGCACTGATAACGTTTGGATAGATGGCGAAGCAAAATAAGAGAAAAAATAAAAATCTGGGGTAAACGCTCACAGAATAGGCTCCTGGGGAAACAACATTGGTAAATCTCGCCTCCCAAAATGACGATTGATGATAATCTCAGAAATTATATCGACTTGCAGCTTGCCACAAATTATCTCTAACCGCGGTTGAATTGGCAGTCGCGCCGGAGGGTGAAATTCCTGGGGTTCGCAGCTTCTGTTAACGCGATTTGTGTTAAGAGGAATGGCATTGGGTGTCCGCGCTTGTGTGATTTGCGAGCGGTCCATTTAGTTTCAGGAAGATCAAAGAAATCGCAGCCCCTCTGTCTGCCACTTACCGGAGATTTCCGGAGGTTCTGATTCACCACCGCCAGTCCAGGGAGGAGAGCTCCCGTTTATGAATGAGGAATTACCGTATACCCAAGATGTGCCGGCAGGAACACCCACACTCTGCCAGTTCCAGCTGAAGCCATTCCAATAGTTCAGGAGCAGGTCGAATTGTGACACCGCGTCGCTGGCCGTCAGCGAAATGAAGGTGTTCCGATTGCCGGAAGCATCCACATAGGTGACGGCGCTGGGAAAGAACAGCACACCCGCCTACGAGATGGCGCGCTGGCATCTGGAGTGCAATAATTCCGGCGGCGAACGGTCGCACCTAATTTTTGGGAACTGAGGGCTGGTTGATCTTTAGCCGTAATCCGTCCGTAGATAATGATGTGAAAGCGGGGAGCGAGGCGGGGAGACCAGAGATTGTCATCGAAAAGGGACTTGATGAATTTCACCGAATGGGTGTTACATTGCACTCACGATGAAAGGGAAACGTAAACCCAGTCCCGCCGAAGGCGAGTTTCTATTCGAGATTGACGAAGAGCCGCTGGAGGAGTGCCTCACAGCATGGGGCGGGGTGCCGTTGTTGGTGCGTGCGGCACGGTCCTTGGGCGTGCCTGGATTCGTGCAGCGTCATGTGCAGATCAAGGAGCGGGAGCGCGGGTTTGACGAGGCCACCTACGTAGAGAGTTTCCTGGTGTTAAACGGGGTAGGCGGCGATTGCCTGGAGGACTTTGAGCAACTGAGGGAAGACGCAGGCTTAAAGGAGATGCTGGGACATGAGGTGCCGAGTGCAGAAGCGGCACGGAAGTTTCTCTATCAGTTCCACGACGAGAAGAAGATCGAGCAGGCGCAGCAG
>DATGJZ010000029.1:0-19077 GCA_035294925.1 Candidatus Angelobacter sp.
GTAAGCGTCAGAGGAACCGCAGACTTTTCGGCGAGCAAAATCTCTGCTAGTGACACTCGGGTGAATTAGGGGCGCGGCTTTGCCAAGCAGCGGGTGTCAGTTCCGAGAGTCTCTGAATCGGGCAATCAGCTAGGCCGGGAAGTACGGCACCCAGATAGGCGCGCACGGGAACCTTCAGCCGGCGACAGCTTTCGATCACCGAAATGATGGCAGCAATTTTCGGTCCGGCTTGTCGGCTGCCGATGTGAATCCAGTTCTTGCGTCCCACCGCCACGGGGCGCATCGAGTTCTCGGCCAGGTTGTTGCTCAGTTCCAGTTCCGGATGTTGCAAAAAGCGGGTCAACTTCTCCCACAGCGTCAGCGTGTATTTGCACGCCTTGCCCAGAGCACTCGCAGGCAAAACTTGGGGTAGGGTCGCTCCCACCTGCTGCTGGATCCGATCCAGTAGCGGACGAGATTTTTCTTGGCGCAAGGCATGGCGAGCCTCCGCCGTCATGGCCTGCTGGCGGGCCTCAGCGTCCACGGCAAACAGGGCATCAATGTGAGCCCGGATCGGCTTGGCCAGCGGATCATGCGGGTTCAATTCCACGGCTTCGGCAAAATACCTCTCCGCATGGGCCCAGCAGGCAGCGTGCACCAAGTGGGGTCCGCCCACCTGATCGTAGGCCGCGTAGCCGTCCGTTTGCAGAAGCCCGTTAAACTGCCCCAGAAATTCCTTCGGTCCGTCCCGCCCCCGGCTCAAGCGGAATTCAAATATTACGTTCCCTCCAGGACGGCCGTATTGCCACAGATATCCTTGATGATTCTTGCCGCGACCATCATGCATCTGTACCTCGACCGGGGTCTCATCGGCTTGGATATAGCTGCCCTGGAGTAACTCTTGCCGCATCGTTCCCACCAGGGGCATCAGCAACTGACCCACTTGCAGAACCCAACCATCCAGAGTCGCCCGGCTCAGTTCCACGCCCGTGTCTCGCTCTAACATCGCGCTCTGCCGATAGAGCGGCAAGTGATCACAATACTTGTTCACCACCGTATCTATCACGATCTGGTCGCTGGCCAGGCCTTTGTCAATAATCCTGGGCGGCAGGGGTGCACAAACCACTCCTTGCTCGGCGCACTTGGGGCAAGCGCGCTTCTCGCGTTGGGTCACCTGCACAAAATACTTCGCCGGTTCCACATCCAACCGCTCGCTTTCCTCGTAACCGATGACTTCCCGCTGCTCCCCACAGCCAGGGCATACGCACTCTTCCGGTCTACAGGGCACGACCTTTTCCACTCGGGGTAAGTCCGGCGGCAAGGTCTGCCGGCCCGGATGTTTCTGACGTGGCTTGGCCGCTGCGACTGTCGGCGGTCGCTGACTTTCCGCCTGCACTTCTGCGCGGCTGACTCCTGGCTCTAGTTCCAGCAATTCCAGTTGTGCATCGGACAGCTTTTCACTGCCAGGTCCATACTTGTCGATTCGCAATTTGCGCAGCCGTGCTTCCAGCACCTGGATCTTCAACTCCGCGTACTGCAACTGCTGCTGCAATTTTTCAATGCGTTGTAAATCGGCGGGAGAAGAAGGTTGGCTGGCCACACTCACGATGCATGTTTCTGTAACACAGCCGGCTTGTGGATTACCAGATTTTTTTCCGCTTTTTATGCCATGGTCGCGGAAGGTTCCTCGTTGGTTACCTGTCGGTACCAATTTCTTCGCCGCTGGACTGTGGCTAGATCAATTCCGTTTAACAACAAGGATAGTTCTTCGTGACTCAACACCACTTTGCTCTCTGTCTCCCTTGCCGTGGGCCAGCTGAAGCGGCCTTTCTCTAAACGCTTCGCACACACCCACAGTCCGCTCCCATCCCAAAACAGAACTTTCAAGCGATTCCGTTGCCCATTGCAAAACAAAAACAGGTGACCGCTTCGCGGTTCACACAGCAATCGATCCCGCACCAACCCATATAGCCCTTCATAGCTCTTGCGCATGTCCGTGGCTCCCGTGGCCACATAGACCCGGGTCGCTGGCCCCAGCCCGAACATCGCCTACACCTGCTCCAGCACTTGTACCAACTGTTCCAGGGTGGGCGTGTCGAAACCTACTCCCACTTCGATTTTGCGGCCCCCGCCCAAGATCACTGCCAGTCGGGCAGAATCGCCGTTCCTGGCGTTCCTTTTGCTTACGAACTTCACTCGCATCAACCGGCTGGCGGATCGGGCCGCATCCTGCGATCTGCCGTGCTTCTTGAGGTTGCGGTTCAACGTGTCCCACGACAGACCATGACTACGGCAAAACTCGCCTCGCTCCATGCCGCTGCTCAAAAACTCTGCTACTAACTGCTTGATCTCTGCTCGCGTCCGCCGTCTTCGCACCACCTTCTGTTCCGGATTCATGCTGCCACTTCACCATAGTTCCCATCGCCTGAACAGTCTGCGGTTCCTCTGACGCTTACCATCTACCGGAGGAATCCTCCCTTCCTCCGGAAACCTCCGGCAGCGGAATCCCCTGGATTGGCGTGGATTCCGGAGGACCGGAGGAATTAAGGCATTTTTGGAGACCTTCGACTCATTTCTTCTCAATGCTCTGCAGGTCGAAGATCACGGTCCCCCAGAACAAGTGACCCTTCAGGCGGATGGGGATTCGTGGAGCATCTTCTGAGTACCAGATCCAGATTTTTCCTTTTCCCTTCAGCACGCCCGAAGGAACATCCGGCTGAATGCGGATGGTATTGAACGTCCCTGCCGGGGTCTTGATCTGTTCTCGCGCCTCGGCGTGAACATCCACCGTCACCGTTTTTCCGCCGTCGTTCAGCGGAAAGGAAAAAGTCTTTCCTGGCTGCAAAGGCAGGGAGCCTACGTAATAAAAGGCTGAGAGGACGTCTGTAGCGCAGCCGGGAATATCATTCTCGGCGTGCTTGCTGTCTCCCTTTTTCAGGTTTTTTTGGTCCAGCACCGCCTTGCCGTGCTGGTAATCGAAGTTGATGGTGAGATTCACCCGCCGCAACCCTTCTTCCATATTCTTGGCCAGGCTCTTGGTGCAGAAGGTTGAGGCATCAAAGACTGATTCGTAACGGTCACGCACGTGGTAGAGGAGCGCAACAGCGCCGGCGGCATCGGCGGCGCCGGTCACGCGTCCTTGCTCGCCATGCTGCTCCAGGTGCAAAGTTGCGGTTCCGGCGTTAAAAACGCGCCACTCCGCCGCGTAAGTCAGCGTCTGTCCAACGGGAGAATGGTAGGTTGGTTCCGGCTTTGGCATCGGCGGGAAGGCATTTGCCTCTACCGTGCTGGCGGGCGCAGCCTTTGTATTCTGCTGTTGCGGAAGTCCGCCCCCAACCACTAACAACAATAGGGTGGCCAAGCCGTGATGGACTCGAATCAATGCCTCACCAGAACCAGTTTCAGGATTAGAGCGCCCAGCATCAGCGCCGAGCCCATGATTGAATTGTACTCGCGATGCCGCATGTAAAGCTCCCGTGAGAATTGCGGCAGGCCGCCATCCGTGCTAGCCCGATAGGGTGTGCGCCGCGGCAGGAATCGCGGCACCTGCGCCGCATACTCAGAATAGTCAGAAAACGCCGAACGCAAATACTTTTCCTCCGCCAGGATGACCGGCAGGTAGATGAGAATAAACATGGCCCCCGCCGCGATGCCAATCCAGAGATTGCGCGCGGCCACAATGAATCCGGCAGCCATCACCATGGACCCAAGGTAGAGCGGATTTCGTGTGTACGCGTAAGGGCCTGTAGTGGCGAGCTGCGCGTTCTTGCGGATATGCCCGGATGCGGACGCCCTGATTCCCAGCCCGAGCAGAATGAATCCACCGCCCACCAGAATTGAAGTCAAGCTAGGAAGAGCGAACCACAAATAGCCCGCGGCAAACAGGAAACCCAGAGGCACGCGCAGTCGTGTCGCAATGCGTGACCAGCTAGGCATGGCTGCTCCCGAGCAGCCACCGCGCGGCGGCGATGGTTTCTTCCGCGGTGATCTTGAGCAGGCCTTCCTCCGGCTGTTGGTGATGGGAAAAGGTCGTCTTGCTGTCCTCATGCCGCAGTACTGCGGCCTTCGTTCCAAACGGCCCGGTGCGCGCCGGATCAGTGGGGCCAAACAACCCTACCACCGGGATGCCCAAAGCTGCTGCCAGGTGCAGCGGGCCCGTATCGCCGCCAATAAAAAGCCGGGCCCGCCGGGTAAGCGCGATAAGCTGGCCGATGGTGCAGAAGATCGCAAACGCATTCCCTTGACTCGCATCAAGCACCGCGCGCGCCAGCCCTTCCTCTCCCGGAGCGGCATTCACCAGGGTCTTAACATTATGTAAGGCCAGTGCCTGCGCCACCTGGCCATAGCGCTCCGGCGGCCACTGCTTGGCGCCCCATCCCGCTCCTGGATTCATAATGGCAAAGCTGGCAATGCCGAGCCGCCTGATCTCTGCTTCCGCCCAGGCCTCGGCGGCAGGATCATGGGGAAGCTCCGGCGCAAGGAGTTGGATCTGTTTCTGGTCGAGGCAATCCTTGAGCGCCAGCCCGGCGAATGCATGATTCTGTTCGATCACATGCTTACCCGGCCGCGGAAACCTCTCTGCGTAGAGAAATCTTGCCGGTGACTCGCGTGGGTCGGTGAAGCCGGCTCTGTGCGCTGCGCCGCTCAGGGAAGTAAGGAGCGCCGATCGGATCGCGCCCTGAAAGTCCAGGGCGAAATCATAGTGCACAGCTCTCACGGCTATTAGCATCCCCCAAAACTCCGCCACAGTCGCCGGATGCAGCATCGCGCTCCGCCAGCGATTCAGGTTCACCGTGTGGATGAGATTGGCGAGTGGCTTCTGCTGGCATATAGCTTCCGGCGCGCAGCTCTTGGCGCGAGCTTTCAGAAGCTCTGCCCATTTTTCATCCACCAGCCATCCAATGGTGGCATCGGGCAGCGCCGCTCGGATTCCGGTGACCGCCGGCAAGGCATGAATGATGTCTCCCATTGCGCCCAGCCGCACGATCAGGATTTTTGCCATTCTCCCTGTCTCAGCAATTCACGAGTGGAATGATCCTTGGCATCGCCCACAATCTCAACCCGCCCGCCGCACGCAATCACTACATCGCGCTCCGGCACAGTGTCCCTGGTATAGTCAGTTCCTTTGGCATGGATATCCGGCCGCAGGAGCCGGACAAGATCGCGCACATCAGCCGCGTCGAAGATAGTCACTGCGTCCACGTCCTGCAAAGCGGCCAGGATCTCGGCGCGTTCGCCGGCGGGAGTGCGCGGCCGGCCCTCACCCTTCAAGGCGCGCACGCTGGCATCGGAATTAACGCCCACCACCACCCTGCCGCCCAGTTGCTTGGCGCCGCGCAGGTAGCGTACATGGCCCACGTGCAGCAGATCAAAGCAACCATTGGTCAGGATGATTTTTTCACCGGCGGCCCGCCATTGCGCCGCGCGTTGCGCCAGCTCGGCCTCGGAAACCACCTTGTTCGTGGTGCTATCCACCCGTCACCGCGCGCAGCAGCTCTTCACGGGTCACCGTGGCGGTTCCGCGCTTCATCACCACAATTCCGCCGGCGTAGTTGGCCAGGCGCGCTGCTGACTCCGGATCGGCCCCGGCCGCCAGAGCCGCCGTGTAGGTGGCAATCACTGTGTCTCCTGCTCCGGTCACGTCCGCCACTTCGTCGGTCCCATGAATGGGAATTGCCACTGGCTTCTCGCCACGGGGGAAAACCACCATGCCGTCCTTTCCTCGCGTGACCAGCAGGGACTGCAACTTCATTTTCTGCAGAATCATCTTGCCGGCGGCCAGTAACCTTTCACTGTCGTTCCCAATTCTGATGCGTAGCGCCTCTTCAATCTCCGGTTCGTTGGGCGTGGCCGCGGTCACGCCGGAGTAGGCCAGAGTGCGGTAGCGGGAGTCTACGGTAACCGGGATTGCTCCCATCGAAGCCCGAGCGCGAATATCGTTAAAAATGTCCGGGGTTGCCGCGCCGTAGCCATAGTCGGAGATCAGCAAAGCGTCTGAGGCGCGGACGTACCCTCGTGTCTGGAAGATAAGCTCTCGTACCGCCGCCCGGTCCAAAGCGGTCTCAGGTTCGCGGTCCACGCGAATCACCTGCTGCCTTGAAGAGTGAGTCATGCCCGCAACCACTCGGGTCTTGGTTACCGTACTTCGCCCTTTGATCCTGCGAATACCGCTTACGGAGATATGTTTTTGCCGGAAGGCGCGCAGAAGCAGCCGGCCCGGCTCGTCATCGCCAATTACGCCCACCGGCAGGACCGTAACTCCCAGTTCAGCAAGATTGTAGATTGCATTGCCGGCCCCGCCGGGCACAACCGTACGCTCGCGGTGGCGCAGAATCAGCACCGGAGCTTCCCGTGAAACCCGGCCGGTCTCCCCGTAGATGAACTCATCAGCAATCAGGTCCCCCAGCACGGTAATGCTGAGCTTGGGGAATTCCTCAATGATTCTGACCAGCCGGTCTACCGGTTTGGAGTTTCTCTGCATGTGAGGAATGAAAATTGTCTCATGCCGGGCTAAAATCGGCATCCGCGTCGTTGCTCCAGGGTTTGCAGCATGGTTTCAAGCGCCTTGGGTGCGTCCTCCAGCTCTAGCTCTAAACCAGCCGTCTCAAAGGTCAGCAACTGGCTCACCAGGGGTCCAAGGTTGACTGCATCCTTATCGGTAGTAATGAATCCCCTGGCGCCCGTCTGGGCTTTGGCCTTCAGCAGCCGGACAATATCGCGTTGGGTATAGCAATGGTGGTCGCTGAAAGTAAGCGTACCTGCCAGATCCATTCCCAGCTTTCTTAAACCTGAAAAGAACTGCTCCGGGCGGGCAATTCCGCAAAAAGCTACTACCCGGCTCATGGGAGCCATGAAATGAACGTTCTTGCGCAGCTGCCATACTGGTTTGCTCGTGCCCCGGACTGGAAAGGGCGTCTCCGGCAGAATGGCAATTGCATCCGCGCGGCCCAGCGCGGAAAAGTCCTCTCGCAATCTGCCGATGGGCAGGAGAGTATCTTTGAAATCAGCAGGCTGAAGCAGAACAATGTCAAAATCGCGTTGCAAGCGGCGATGCTGAAAACCATCGTCCAGCAGGTGCAGCCGGGATTGCGGAAATTTTTCTTCTGCCAGCAGGCCCGCCTGGTAGCGGTCTGCGCCCACCACCACCGGCACACCCAGCCTGCGCGCGATCAGCAACGGCTCGTCGCCGAATTGTTCCGGCGATCCGGCCGGATCCACAACCGCAATCTCCCTGGACTTGCGGCCGTAGCCACGCGAAAGCACGTCAAGTTCAATGCCGCGATCTCGCAGCAACCGGCCCAGAGTCATGATGAAAGGTGTCTTGCCGCTCCCTCCCACAGAAATGTTGCCGATGCTGATCACCGGACGCGATAAAGTCCGGCGCTTGAAGACCCCGCGGTCATAGAGGGTATTTCTCAGCCGCACGCCGAGCCCAAAGGCCGCCGACACTGGATTCATTGCGGCAAACTCGCTTCTTTCTTGAGAAGAGGCAGCAGGGCATCCAGAGTTTTTTGTGTAGCCCCCGAATGACTGTTGAATAACTCTCTGGCTTTATCGCCCAGCAGCTTTCGCTCTGCAGGGTCTTGCAGCAATTGCAGCAGCTCCTGCGAAAGGTTCCGGGCGGCAACCGTCTTCAGCGCCCCATTCTGAACAAAGATGCGGACGATCTCGCGAAAATTAAAAGTATAAGGGCCGGTCATAATGGCCACTCCGTGCTGCGCAGGCTCCAGGATGTTGTGGCCACCCGTTTGGACCAGGCTTCCTCCAACAAAGGCGACATCCGCCAGAGCATAGACGGATGCAAGTTCGCCCACGCTGTCCAGCAGGAACACCGCGCCGGAAATTCGCCGCGAACCATTCCATGACGTCCGGCGCACCACGGGAATCTCCAGCGACAAAATAAGGTCGGCCACTCCATCAAAGCGCTCCGGATGGCGCGGAGCAAGCACCATCACCGCCGTTGGATTCTGCCGCAGGCAATCCTGAAAGGCCCGGAGCAGAACCTCGTCTTCACCTTCTCCCGTGCTGCCGCAAACCACGATGGGCGAACCCGGAGGGATGGCATGGCGCAGGTCGTTGGCAAGGGAGCTGGCCGCGCCCGGACGTATATCGAATTTCAAATTTCCGCTCACGCGTACCCGCTCAGGAGGCGCGCCAATTGCCACCAGGCGTCGCGCATCTTCTTCCGTCTGGGCCAGGAACAGATCAATTTGGGTCAACACTCGGCCAAAAAACCAGCGAAACCTGCGGTAGCGCGGAAACGACCGGTCGGAGATGCGTGCGTTTACTGCCGCAATGGATGCGCCGCTTTTTTTCGTCAGGTGAAGCAGGTTGGGCCAGAATTCCGTCTCTGCCAGTACCAGCAAGTCCGGCTGAAGCTGATCGAGGTAGGAGCGCACGGCAAAGCCGACATCGATCGGCAAAAAGAAAGCCCTGTCTTCGCCAAAACGCCCGCGTGCCAGGTACTGTCCTGTCTGTGTGGTCGTAGAGATGAAAACCTGGTTTTCAGGACTTACAGCTTGAAGTTGCTGGACCAGGTGGGTGACCGCCAGCACCTCGCCCACGGAAACAGCATGCACCCAGATGGAGCCGGGTTGCGCGGTTTGCTTGACTCTCTCCGGGACGAAACCCAGCCGTTCGGTAAGGCCGGCGCGATACTTACCACTGCGCAGCATCTGAATGATCCACCAGGGCAGGGAGAGCACCAGCCCGCACACCAGCAGCACGCTGTAAAAGAAATACATGAAAGAAGCTACATTCTATGCGGGCTGAGGAGTTGTGGAAACTCGCGAGGAGTTGTGAAACCCGCTTGGAAGACGCATAATCAAAACGATGAGAGCGCGCATCCTCCTCGTGTCTCTGTTGATGGCCGCTGTACTGGCTCTGCGGGCCGATACCAAACCTTTTGCCCCACCGCCGGCGGCCCACGCGAAGACCTACCCGGCGCACGAATCTCACGATGACGAAAAAGTTTCCGTTGCCATTGATCCTTTTGACATGCCGGACAAGGCGAAGATCTTCAGAATCAATTATCAGGAAAGAGGATTTCTCCCCATTCGCCTCATCATCTCCAATGACAGCGACGATTATCTGATGCTGACCGATCTCAAGATCGAATACATAACAGTCAAGCGAGACAGGATCGAGCCTGCAACTACGGACGATATCTATCGCCGCGTGGTGCGCCTGAAGCGGAACCCCTCTTCCCCGCGCGTTCCCATGCCAATCCCGCTCCCGCGCGATAGATCCCCAGTCACCAAAGACGCCCGGGAAGCCGTGGATGAGCTGGACCAGGCCCAGTTTGTGCCCAATCCGGTTGATCCACATTCCATGCGCACCGGCTTCCTCTTTTTTGATATCACCGGCCTCGATACCCCCGAAGCCGGCGCCCACCTTTATTTGACAGGGTTCAAGATGGGCAAAAAAGAACTGTTTTACTTCGATATCCCGCTGGAAAAGTATTTGAGCTACCAGCCGGGAAAATAACTTTCGAGAGCGCCCGCCGGGAAGGGTAAGGCATTGATTCGCCTGACTCGCCTATAATTTCACCCATGGCCACGCTCACCCAGCTTTCAGCGGCAGTGCGCGAGAAATACGAGCCGGTGATTGGCTTGGAAGTCCACGTCCAGCTCCTCACGGCCAGTAAAATCTTCTGCGGGTGCTCCACCCGGTTTGGCGCTCCGCCCAATACCAATGTCTGTCCCGTCTGCCTGGGACTGCCGGGCGCTTTGCCGGTTTTGAACAAAAAAGCCGTGGAGTTCGCCGTGCTGGCCGCCCAGGCGCTGAACTGCCAGGTGCGGGAGACATCAATTTTTGCTCGCAAAAACTATTTTTACCCTGACCTGCCCAAGGGATACCAGATTTCCCAGTACGACAAGCCGCTGGCGGAACACGGCTACATCGAGATTTCCTCTACAGGGGGCGCAAAACGGATTGGAATCACGCGCCTGCACCTTGAAGAAGATGCCGGCAAAAGCTTGCATGAGGGCTTTCCCGACTCCGCAGCCTACAGCTATATCGACCTGAACCGGAGTGGCACGCCGTTGATCGAAATCGTTAGTGAGCCGGACATGCGCACGCCCGACGAGGCCCACGAGTACCTGACGCTGTTGAAAGAAATCATTCTCTACACCGGGGTGAGCGATTGCAACATGGAAGAAGGCTCGCTGCGCTGCGATGCCAACATCAGCGTGCGTCCGAAAGGGCAGGAAAAGCTCGGGACCAAGACCGAAGTCAAGAACGTGAATTCCTTCCGCTTCATCCGTGAGGCGCTGGAATACGAGATTGACCGCCAAGTTGAGGTGATTGAGGGCGGAGGCAGGATCGAGCAGGAAACTCGGCTCTACAATGCCGCTGAAGGCAAGACGTTTGGCATGCGCTCCAAGGAACAAGCTCACGACTATCGCTATTTTCCCGAGCCGGACCTGCTGCCCCTGGTAGTGGATGCGCGCTGGCAGGAGGAAATTCGGAAGGTGCTTCCCGAATTGCCGGAAGCCAGGCGCAAGCGCATGGTGGTGCAGTACGGCATCACCGAATACGATGCCGGCGTGCTCACGGCAAGTAAAACCCTCGTGGATCAGTTTGAGGAAGCTGCTAAGGCTGCCAAGAGCGCCAAGCGCGTTGCCAATCTGGTGCAGAGCGAGCTGATGGGCAGGCTGAAGGCTAAAGGCCTGGAAATCGAGAAATCCCCGATTTCCATGAAAGGCGTTGCCATGTCTGCCGACTTACTGGAGGCCAACACCATCTCCGGTAAGATTCTCAAAGACCTGTACGACCAGGCCTTTCAGAGTGGCGAAGACTTTCCCGCAGTTTACGAGCGGGAAAAGCCACAGCAGATCACTGATACCGCAGCCATCGAGAAGATCATTGACGAAGTGCTGGCCGCGAATCCCAAACAGCTTGAGCAGTATCGCGCAGGCAAGACCACGGTGATTGGCTTCTTTGTCGGCCAGGTGATGAAAGCCTCTAAAGGCCAGGCCAGCCCCGCGCTGGTGAATGAGCTGTTGAAGAAGAAGCTGGGATGAAGAGAACCCAAAACGTAGCCGCTGATCAACGCTGATAAAGAAAAGCAAGACCCAACCGCCAAGACCACAAAGTCAGGCAGGCACAGCCTATCTTGACGTCCAACAGCGGCAAATCGAGCACATTCAAGTTCGATCAAACAGGCTGACGCGGGCCACCTCATCAGCCACCAGGACGTTAAGAAGATGGTAGCTAAGTGGTGCCGTCGCCGACGATGGCGTTCATCCTCAGTGCTGCAAATGTCCGTGTGAGTTCTTCGGACCTGCCTCTTTCTGGGTAAGGCTGTCATACAGGATCTCGGTAAAAACATCTGTCTTGATGAATGCCTGTCCCCAGGAGTCCCACTTGGCCAGCACTTTTTCTTTTTTGAGTTGGTCCAGCGTCTTTCCCTTTTTGATACCAGCCTGGACCGCCGCTGACGTTTCCTTCAGCACGGCGATAAACTTGCGCAGATCGTCTTTGCTGCCAAGCGGGCCGTGTCCGGGAATGAGTTTTACGTCATCTGGAGTTTCAGCCAGCACCTTCTCGCCGCCGGCGATCATCCCCTGCACGCTGCCGCCGCTGGCGATGTCAATAAATGGAAACATCTGGCCATTGAAAAAATCGTCTCCCATGTGGACCACATTGGATTGGGGAAAGAAGATCACGCTATCGCCATCAGTGTGGCCTTTGGGAATATGAATAGCGCGAATGTCTTCGCCATTCAGGTGGACTGAAACTTTGTCCTCAAATGTGATGACGGGCAAAGCGGCTTTAGAAGCGGGTGGCACGTCGCCAAACATCGTCTTGCCGCCGCTGGCCAGACGCTTGCGTACGTTTTCCTGGGCAATGATCGGCGCCTTTTCGCCAAAGTGCGGATTGCCCCCGGTGTGGTCTCCATGCCAATGGGTGTTCAGGACAAACTTGACTGGCTTGTCGGAGATGCCCTTCAGTGCGGCTTCAATCTTGTCCGCCAGAGGCAGAAACTCGTCATCCACGATCACAATGCCATCTTCGCCCACGGAAGCGCCTATGTTGCCTCCCAGGCCTTCCAGCATGTACACGGTGCCTGAAACTTTCTGAACTTTAATTTCGACTCTGCTGTAGTCAGTCTGTTGAGCGGAAAGAAGTGCAACCAGCAGTAATGGCAATGAGACGTAAAAAGCCTTTCGCATCGAAACCTCCGTTGCCCGATTGGGTCTTTAAAGCGGGTAATCTTAATAGTTTGCTGAATGGAGTTCAAACGCTCTGAAAGCAATGATCGCTCTTCCGATGACCGGATGACCCAATTTACCGATGACCCGATTTATTTGATCGGCTCGGTCGCTCCTTCGAACACCTTGGTAACAGTTCCGTGGCCTACGCCATAAACGATAAAGCTCTTTTGGTCGAAGTCGTACTCGCGGAATACCAGTTCTGCCAGGCCGTCACCATCCACATCGACGGCATCAATCAATTCCAGACGGGGAGCAACGTCCAGCCGTGATGAATCGGTCACGCTGGCTGCGAGTTTCTGGGGATTACCATCAATATCAACCCGTGCGATCACGGTAACGTAGCGCGAGACGGACTTGTCCGGTGCGCTCTTTCCGGCTGCGGCTACACGCCCGGTTTTTGTAGCTTTTGCTGCAGGGACGAGATTGCCGCCCGGAACCTCAGCCGTGATCACCACTACCGCATCGTTGCTCAAGTCCAGATCGAATGACCGCACCACCACATTGGTCATAGCATGTTCGTTCGCCTGTGCATTTTCACCGGGAAGCTGGGCGAGGGCCAGCTTGCGCATCTTGTCTTCAATTCGCGCTTTTTCCTCCGGCTTCCAGTTGTATTCATAAGAGCGCGTGTCGCTGGATTGCGCATCCGAAACAGCAAGGTACGTCTGAGTTCCAGGTCCAGTAGGGATAGGGGGACGCGTTGCCCCTGCCTGGGCCGGCACGGTTGGAGGTAGTGTTTTGGAAGGAACAGGTGCCGGAGGGGTATCAACCTCTGCGGCAGTGTGCGGGTTGCGGTGTTTCAGCATGGGACGATTGGGGTCCTCTGGCGCAGGCGGTTCGGCATCTGGCTGAGCTGCGGGCTGGCCCGTGGATTGGGTCGTAGTCTGGTTTGCAGATGGTGAAGGAGTCGGTGACGGGGAGGTTGACGCTGGTTGGCTGGAATCACCGCCACTGCGGTGCAACACTGGACGGTCGTCACTGGGTGGCGATTGTGGCTGCTCAGGAGCCGGCGCCGGAGGCGGAGGCAGGGCATCACCCTCTCGATGTAGAATCGGCCGGTCATCTGGTGGCTCTGCAGGCGCACCAGTGGGTTTAGGCGTCGATCTGGCTTGCACCTGGCTAGCCGGCTGCCACTTGCCTAGCGCCACCCAGCCGTGAAGCGTATTGCTACCGTTGGTGATCGTGACAAAGCCAACCGGGACGCCGTTCTTCTCCGCCTCGTAAACCACGCCGTTGCCTAGCGCCAGCGGCCGCGGCCTGGATTCATAGATGCTGGCATCGCGGAAGGTGCCGTTGGCCAGGATCGTAATCGGAAACACATGTGCGCTCACGGTGCCGCCGGCTTCCGTAGTAACTTCCACCAGGGCGGTGGCCCGCAGTTTGTGCGGGGTGCGATGCTGAAAAGCCAGGGCGCTTATAGTCAGCGCCAGCGAGGCCAGGATGATTACGCCACTGGCCCTGAACCATGTTCTGCGATATAAATTCAATTTGCTGTAAATGTGAGACACCATGGAATTAAACGATAAAGTTCCCGATTTTGCCCTGCCCAACGAAGAGGGCAAAACCCTCTCTCTTAAAGATTATCGCGGAAAGCCAGTAGTTTTGTTTTTTTATGCAAAGGCCAACACCTCGGGTTGAACGGCAGAAGCGTCCGGGTTCCGCGACGCATACCAGAAGTTCCAGAAGGCCGGAGCTGTGGTTCTGGGTATCTCTCCGGATAAACCTTCCGCCCAGAAAAAATTTAAGGACAAGTTCGAGTTCCCCTTTTCCCTGCTCGCCGACGAAGATAAGTCCATTGCCAAGCGCTTTGGCGTTCTCAAGGAAAAAAGTATGTACGGAAGAAAATACATGGGGATCGAGCGGACCACGTTCGTGATCAGCGGGGATGGCAAGATCGCGGCCGTGATCTCAGGCATCAAGGCAGACGAGCACCCGCAAGCCGCGCTGGCAGCGGTGACGGGGAAGCATTGAGTTACGGGCGGTGAGCAATCGGATTCATCCTGTCACGGACAGCTATTTCCCAATACAAAAACTGCTGAAGATCAAATTCAAGATATCGTCTGCTGTAGTCTCTCCCGTAATTGCGTCCAGCGGCCGTAGCGCGCCATAGAGATCCATCATGATCATCTCGTGGGGAATTCCGGTCTGCACGGCTTCGCTGGCGGCAGCCAGTCTTGTGAGAGATTCCTCTACCAGTTGCTGGTGACGGATGTTAGTCAAAAATCCGGTCTCCTGCTCGCCTCCAGCTTGTCCTGACACGGCTTTCAATATTTCGTCACGCAGTCGCTCGATCCCTTCGCCGGTTATCGCCGATGTTCTAATCACCTCGAAGCCGTCTGGCTGCATCAAGGGAGCGGTGGTCAAATCAATCTTGTTTGCGGCCACCAGAGCGCGCCTGTTCTTTACCGTCTCCAGCAGTTCTACGTCCTGATCAACCACTCCCGAGGAACTGTCCAGCACGACTACGACCATGTCTGCGTCGCTCAAGGCCTCATACGATTTGCGGATGCCGATGCTTTCTGCTTCCTCGGTCGAGTGGCGAATTCCAGCAGTATCAATCAGCTTGAGTGGAATACCGCCCAGGGCGACCGTTTCCGTCACTAGATCGCGTGTAGTTCCGGGAGACGCGGTTACGATGGCGCGCTCCCGTTCCACCAGGCGGTTAAAGAGGCTGGACTTGCCCACGTTGGGCCGGCCCACGATTGCCAGGGTAAATCCCTCATGCACCACTCGGCCGTAAGCAAACGAGTCCCTGAGCTTTTCCAGCGGCCCTTCTACTTCGCCCATACGGGACAGAATCTCTTTCGCCGGTAGCACGGACACATCGTCTTCCGCAAAATCAATTCCCGCCTCCATCACCGCGATCAGATCAACCAAGGTTTTCTTGACCGGTTGGAGACGTCTGGAGAGCGTCCCTTCGAGCTGCTGCGCGGCAATTTTGGCCTGATAGAGAGTTTGCGATTCGATGAGATCGCGCACTGCCTCGGCCTGGGCAAGATCCAGCCGCCCATTCAGAAAGGCGCGCATGGTAAATTCGCCCGGCTCCGCCAGACGCGCTCCCTTCGCCAGGGCCAACTCCACTACATGGCGCAGCACGACCGGCGCTCCGTGGGTTGAGATTTCAACCACGTCATCTGTGGTATAGGAGTGAGGCTTGGCGAAAAACGTGGCCACTGCTTCGTCGATGCGTTCACCGGATTCTGGCTCGATCAGATCGACAAATGAAGCACGGCCCGGCTCCAGTCCGTGATTCAGGCGAAGCATGGAACCAGCAATCCGGCGCGCGTCCGGACCAGACAGACGAACCACGCCGATCCCTCCGCGCCCCGGCGGTGTAGCGATCGCCACAATGGTGTCATCCAACTCCACATTTTGTAGTTTATCCCGACCGGAGGGTGCGTTCCCTACGCGCCGCTTCAACATTCGGGGCGTACACCCTGGTGATACTTAGTAGAAAGAGACGCCTATCGGCGCGCGGGTTTGGCGGGCTTGTAGTCTTTGGGATAGAGAACCACGTACCGCCGTCCGCCCTCGCCTTCACTCTGCGTGGTGAGCGATTGATGATCGCGGAAGGCCAGATGGATGAGCCGCCTCTCACGCGACGACATGGGCGCAAACGAATAAGGCATACCGCTCTTGAGCACCCGCTCAGCAGCCACCTCTGCGGCCAGCTTCAATTCCTGCTGTCTCGCTGCGCGGTAGCCCCTGCAATCAAAGCTGATCTTGTCGTGGTCCTCCGCCGAAAGACGCAAAGATTCATGCACAACCGTTTCTACAGCGCGCAGCATTTCCGCGCCGCGTTCGAGCAACAGGGTGCTGTCCGGTCCCGCCAACTCCACCAGGATCTCCGGCTGCCCCAGGTCTTGTCCTGCCGGAACCGGGGGATTGACCGTGATGCGGTATTTCAAGCGAAATCCGCCTGTGCCAATAATGGTGGTTAAAAAAGAATCAATTTTCTTTGCGATTGCGACTTTGTCCTGAAGCATACTTAAAAATCCGAATCGCGGATTTATATAACTATAGCTCTCTGCATCTTATTGCTCTTGCGGGCCCGTGCCGCCTAACGCTTTCGTGCTGCCCGTTTTTCCACGGTCTTACGTACCTGCTGGCCAAACTCCGTCCGGTTGATCGCAATTTGCTGCACCCACATGAGCAGGTTGCTGATGGCCCAATAGATTCCCAGTCCGGCAGCCAGGTTCCAACTAATCAATCCCAGCATCAGCGGCGTAATGAGCTGCATCATCTTTTGCTGTGCCGGATCCATCCCTCCCTGCGGCATGCTCTTTGAGCTTAGGAACATACTGATAACAATCAGGATTGGTAAAATATGCAGCGGATCCGCCGCCGAAAGATCATGGATCCACAGCCACCCCGCCTGACGCAGCTCAATGGCATTGCCCAGCATGGAGTAGAAGGCAAACAGGAACGGCATTTGCAGCAACATCGGAAAACAGCCGCCTACCGGATTCACGCCTTCGCGCTTATACAGCGCGGACATTTCCTGTTGCATCTGCGCCCGGCGCGGGTCGGTCAGGCCATAGCGCTTGTATTTCTCGGTGATGGCCTTCACCTGGGGCTGGATCTTCTGCATCTTCAAAGATGACTTCATGCTCGAGATGCGCAGGGGCAAAAGCGCTGCATTAATAACCACGGTCAGAAAGGCAATCGCCCATCCCCAGTTGGGAATCCAGTGACGGTAGGTCCATTTCAGCCAGGCAAACAATGGCCGGGAAATAACTCCAAACCAGCCGAAGTCGAGTATGCCGTGGAGGTCCGGGCCGTTCGGTTGCGCCTGGACGCTCTCCAGGACTTCCACATCTTTGGGCCCGACGAAGAGCCGTTCGCGTGTGACGCCGTTGACGCCCCCTACGGCGACTCCAAGTACCGGGGCTTTGTCCTTTCCTTCTTGTTCCGGTTTATCCAGGTTTCTGGGTATCTCCACCTGAGTGTGAAATGTAACCAGCGCTGCATCTTTGGGCGCATCGGGCATGAATACCGCCGCGAAATACTGATCCACCGTGGCTACCCACTCCAACGGACCGTTTATCGTCTGGCCGCCCACCACCCATGATTTGCCCGTTAGAAACCAGCCGGATTGGGGCGGCTTGCGGGTGATCTTGCCATCCTGCTCCCAGTCAACCCGGCTTCCGCCATAAGACGAAAGCACGGTTTCATCACCGAACCCGCCGGGCCATTGCGGAAATGCCGCCGCGGACTTTCCGTTATCGCTGACTTCCGATTCCACGCTCACTACGTAGGACTGGCTGTCAAATTGGAAAGTCTTTCGCGCGGTCGTCTGCCCATCCGCGTACACAAAACTGATCTCAGTTGGGGCCGATTGTGTTCCCACAACGCTTGGAACGTACATTGCCTCGTTGAGTTTCTTCTGCAGAGCCTGGTCGTAGCTGAAAAGCGATAGCGGATAGCCCAATACCGGCGCGGTAACCCGATTCACCAGATCAAGGTCTTCGTGCTTGTCATTCCTGTATTTTTTCAAGATCCATGACTTCACGACGGCGCCACGGTTCGTAAACACAATACGGTAATTCGCGTTCTCAATTACCGTCTCCGTTTCGCTCGCGGCTTGTTTCACGGGAACTGTTGGCGAAGCGGGTGCGCCTTTTTTTTCTGGCTTAGCCGCCTTGGCGGGAGTTGTTGCAACTGCAGATGGGGCCGCACTAGGCGTCGGCGAGGGTTGTTCCAGCTGTGGTGCTGGTTTGGGCTGGGCTGGCGGCGCGGCTGGCTTGGGCGCCAGATATTGCATGATGGCGATGCCGACAAAGACCAGCAGAAAAGCCAGCAGCAACTTCTTCTCGCCACCGGGTTCGTTCTTTGGATCGTAGTATTCTGTCAATTTTTTCTCGATGACTTTTGCGGCACCGGATCATAGCCGCCCCGCACAAGAGGATTGCAGCGCACCAGCCGCCACGCGGCCAGCGCGGCGCCACGGAAAAATCCGTGTCTGGCCAGTGCTTCTGCCGCGTACTCCGAGCAACTCGGAACGTAGCGGCAGGAAGCGGGAAGAACCGGAGAGATGAGTCCCTTGTAGAACTTGAGACCCGCTGCAGCTAGCGTCTTCACTTGGTTCTTCCTTTCTGGATCGCAGCCATGATCTGCTCAATTTCCGCGTCGAGCCGGGGAAAGTCTATGTTCAAGACCGATTTGCGCGGATGCATCACAACATCCAACGGCCCGCGAAATCCGGCCAGATGCCGCTGTACCGCCGCCTTCATTCGGCGGCGAATCCGGTTCCGCTCCACCGCGCCGCCAAGCACCTTGCCGACTGTAAATCCTATCCTTGGCCCCGCAGTATCATTTCGCCGGCGATAAAAGACCGTAAAGTTCCCCGAAAAATGTTTCCTGGCTTCCCGGTAAACGGCCTGAAAGTCTGCGTGCTTGAGCAATCGTGAACTCTTGGGGAACTCTTGCAGAGGTTGTGAATGGTAACCGCTCACGGCTCACCTGACCCGCGGCGCAGGCGTTCGCTGGCGGAAACTACTCACGGAAACCAGGTTTCACTGAAACCCGTTTACGTCCTTTGGCGCGGCGGCGCGATAGCACCGCCTGACCACCCTTTGTTTTCATCCTGGTGCGAAACCCGTGCGTCTTGGAACGGCGCCGACGGTTGGGTTGAAACGTGCGCTTGGGCATGAATGATTGGTGCTCCTACTCAGATTTTTTGCGCGGGGGCAAACAAAAAGTATAAAGGAACAAAGCCTCTTCGCGCTACCAGAAGTGCCATGTTGGGTGTGCGACATCAGAGTTGGCATTAGTTCGATTTCTTTTTTTGTGGCCTTTTTCTTAGCGCCTATATACGCTAGGTTAAGGAGGACACTATGCCTGACTCTCTGGCTCAACTGGAAAAGCAAAGAGCGGAGCTATT
>DATGJZ010000030.1:0-75247 GCA_035294925.1 Candidatus Angelobacter sp.
TCAGCGTGCCCAGCCGCAGCAGCTTTCCCCGGAACAGCGGCGCCTGTTTCAGATCGAATGGCTGTTGCGCCTCTTCCCGCGCCAGCCGCATCGCTTCTGCTTCTCGTTCCGCTTCTCCAGCTACACCAGTTAAGTCCAGCACCGGCAGTTCAACATTGACTTGGTCCTCGATGACCTGTTGTGGCTCACCGCCTACCGCAACGAAACGGGTGCGGAGCGTTTCGTGCCGGCGTACAATCTCCTCCACAGTCCTCTTCAGCACTTCCACATCCAGCTTCCCCCGGACCCGTAACGCGCTGGGGATGTTGTAGGTTGCTCTCCCGGGAGTGAGTTGGTCGATAAACCACAAGCTTTGCTGGGCAAATGAAGCAGGAAAGCACACCATTTCCTGTGCTTTTGGCTGGCGGAGATCAGATAGTGTCAAGGTCACGGCTACCTACAGGTCGCATTACAAGAGTTTTGAGGATAAGCACACTATACAATTTCCGTTTTTAGAGGTTCTGATTTCGGTTTTTCAATCAATCCACATCCACCAGAGCGGCCTTGCGTGCAACCCGTTTGATGGCAGGCCGAATAGGTGAGGGCGCACCGTTCGTACCGTTTGCTCCGTTGCGTTGCGTGATTTCATCAATTACCTCAGCCAATCGGGCGACGGTTGGCGATTCGAACATTCGGCGTAACGGAATGGCAATCTGGAAGCTTTCGCGCATGCGGGCAGCCACCCGCGCAGCCAGGAGAGAATGCCCGCCGATCTTAAAAAAGTCGTCGTAGATTCCCACACGTTCCCGCCGCAATATTTCTTGCCACAGCCGGCAAAGAGTTTCTTCCGTGGCACTTCGCGGCCCCACATACTCTTGCTCCGGCGTATCCGTATCCGGTTGCGGCAGGTTCTTGCGGTCGACCTTCCCACTTTGGTTCAGCGGAAGCTCTTCCAACTGCACGTAGGCACTTGGCATCATGTATTCCGGCAATTTACCGAGAAGGTGCTCTCGCAGTTCGCTGATCTGCAGCTCTGCTCTGCCGCTCCCGTTGCCGCTCTCGTCCGCTTGCTCGGGCACCACATAGGCCACCAGCCGCTTATCTCCCGTCTCGTCCTCCCGCGCTATCACCACCGCCTGCCGCACTCCTCCATGCTCCTGCAAGGCTGCTTCGATCTCGCCCAGTTCAATGCGAAATCCGCGAATCTTGACCTGGTGATCCACGCGCCCCAGGAACTCTAGATTTCCATCCGGCAGCCACCGCGCCCGGTCGCCCGTGAGATACATGCGCTCGCCACCGCGCACGCTGAGTGGATTCGGCAGGAACCTTTCCGCCGTCAGATCCGGCCGGTTCCAATAGCCTCGCGCCAGCCCCGCGCCAGCCAGATACAGGCCTCCTGGCACTCCAATGGGCAAAGGAGTGTAGTTCTCGTCGAGGACATATGCCTGGTTATTTGCAATTGACTTGCCGATGGGCGGCAACTGCGGCCACTCTTTGGGGGTAGCCCGCAAGCGGTACGCGGTCACTATATGAGTCTCAGTTGGGCCGTACTGGTTTTCCAGAATGGCTACAGGCAAACGATCGAAGAAGCGTTGCAAGGCAGGGGTAACCTTGAGCTGCTCCCCAGCAGTCATCACTTCACGCAAACTTGTGGATTCCCATTCAGCGGCACACGCGGCCTCAGCCAGTTCCTGCAAGGCAATAAAAGGCAGAAACAATCTTTCGACTTCTCTGTCGCAGAGGACCTTCCACAACTCCGAAGGATCACGACGAGCGTCATTACTGATTAATACAAGAGAGCCCCCGGAACACAGGGTCGCAAAGATCTCTTGAAAGGAAACATCGAAAGTCAACGGAGTAAATTGCAGAGTACGTTGTGGCCCGGGAGTCGACATCAATTGCCAGCGCACCAGAGTGTGCAGCGGGCCCTGCGTCATCCCGACACCCTTCGGTCTGCCCGTGGAGCCTGAAGTATAGATCACATACGCCAGGTTCTCCGGAGCCACACCCGATACATCCGGATTGGCATCATTCTCTTCGAGAACCTTTCCCAGATGGTGCGTATCAACGCATATTACATGACCGGTAAAACCAGCGAAGATATCCCGAAGCCGTTCCTGCGTCAGCAGAAAATTGAGTTGAACATCCTGCATCATGTAGGCTAACCGTTCAGTCGGATGTTCCGGGTCGAAGGGCACATAGGCTCCCCCCGCCTTCAGAACGCCCAACATCCCCACCACCATCTCTACACTACGCTCCATACACAGACCGACTACGACATCCGGCCCCACCCCCAGCGTCCTCAAATGATGGGCTATTTGATTGGCATGCCGATTCAACTCCTGGTAGCTGAACTGTCGGTACTCATCGACCACCGCCACCGCCCGCGGCGTCCTCGCAACCTGCTCTTCAAACAGCTCATGCACGCACTTGTCCAGCGGATACTGCGCCTCCGTGCGGTTCCATTCCTCGACCACCCGCTGTCTCTCGTTGGCCGTCAACAGGGGCAGCCAAGCCATGGGTTGGTTTGGATTCTCAACAACACCGCTGAGCAACATCTGGTAATGCTCAATCATCCGGCTAATGGTTGCCGCGTCATAAAGGTCCGTGTAGTAGCTAATGCAGCCTTCCATTCCGGAACTGGTCTCTACCAGAATCAGCGTAATCTCGAATTGCGCTGCGCCGTTATCTAGTTCAAGAGGCAGCATCTTCGCCGCCCCCAACTCGAATGCCGTCCAAGGAACATTCTGGAGAATAAACAGCACCTGGAACAGGGGCGATCTGGCTAGGTCCCGCTGCGGCAGCAGCACTTCCACCAGCTTCTCAAAGGGTATTTCCTGATGGGCATACGCCTCTAAGGTGGTTTCCTTGACTCGCCGCAATAATTCCATCGAATTGGGTTGGCCGGAGAGATCGGTCCGCATCACCAGCGTATTAATGAAGATACCGATTAACTCCTCGGTCTCGGTCCGCAACCGTCCCGCGATGGGCGATCCCACCGCGATGTCAGATTGCCCGCTGTAACGCCCAAGCAGCGACTGAAAAGCCGCCAACAACATCATATAAAGAGTGGCGCCTTGTTTCCGGCTCAGCGTTCTCAACGCTTCTGTAAGTTCTATGGGTACCGTGAAACGCGCGACGGCGCCGTCCGTGCGCTGGATGCCGGCCCGCGGTCGATCGGTAGGAAGCATCTGCGGTTCCACCCCCGCAAGTTTTCGCTTCCAATACTCCAGCTGCTTTTCCAGCAGCGGCCCACTCAACAACTCGCGCTGCCACGCGCTGAAGTCGGCGTACTGAATATCCAGCTCGGGCAGGGGAGAAGGCTGCCCATTGCTAAAACTGTTGTAGATCGCCGAGACCTCACGCAGCAGCACAACCGTGGACCACGAATCAGCGATGATATGGTGCATGTTGAAGACCAGGACATGATCTTGGCTGGCCAGCCGCAGCAGCTTCATTCGGAACATCGGTCCACGCGCCAGATCATAAGGCTGCCGCGTGTCCTCCCGCGCCAATCTTTGCGCTTCCGCCACACGCTCTGCTTCCGGAAGATGGCTCAGCTCCGTGACCGGCAGTTCCACGGATAGGCCGGAATCAATGACCTGCTGTGGTTCGCTATTCATGCTCACGAAGCGGGTGCGCAGCGATTCGTGCCGGCGCACGATCTCCCGCAGAGTTCTCTCCAACGCCTCCACTTCCAGCGGACCCTGTATTCTGACTGCCTGAGGGACGTTGTAGGCCGTATTCTCCGGCTCAAGTTGGTTGATGAACCACAAACGTTCTTGTGAAGGAGACAACGCCAACTTCCCGTTACGATCCACCCGACGAATGGGCTCTTTTTGCGCTTCAGATTCGGCCGAAGGCTCGGATGGAATCGCCGAGCTTGCCGATTCCAATTGCAGTCGAACTCTCTCGGCCAGCTTGTCAATGGTCGGCATTTCAAAGAGGGCACGAAGCGGAAGTGGTATGTGGAATTTCTCTTTTAGCCGGGAGACCACCTGAGTAGCCAGGAGTGAATGGCCTCCGAGTTCCCAAAAATTGTCGTAAGCGCCGATTGCTTTCAGACCCAGCACAGCTTGCCAAACTTCTGCGATTTGCCGTTCGACCTCATTGCGCGGCGCAACGAAAGTACTGTTCGCTTCGGGCCTGGAGTACAGCTCCAGCGTCTCCGTTGATACTGTATTTTCTAGTGCCGGCACAGTTGCGTTCGAACGGCGCGGCGAAAGATCCAGGTCTGCAGTGGAAACCAGGACGTGCGATCTCGGGACATCAAAATTGAGAATGCGGTCGAAGACCTCAACGGCCTCTACGCTGGAAAGAGCTACCGCAAACCTCTGATTGCGCAGATGCTCCAGATCCGGTGAGAGGACCGCATTCTGGGCCATTCCGGCGTCCTTCCACGTGTCCCATCCTATAGCCATGGTCCGGGTGGGAGGTTTGAAGCTGTTGTTCAAACAAAAAGCATCCAGAAAAACGTTTGCAGAGCAGTTATCAGCCTGTGCGAATTCACCCTGCACCGATGTAACCGAAGAGCACGCAACGAAGAAATCAAGATCGATATCCTTGAAGATACGATCGAGAACGCGCGTACCGCTTACTTTGGGCGCGAGCACAGCTTCAATCTCTGCTGGAGTCTTGAACTGCATGATTCCTCCGCCGGGCATTCCAGCAGCGTGAATCACCCCATGGATGGCGCCAAACTTTTGCGTGGCTTCGGCCACAACTTCCCGAATCTGACGCTCGTTGCATACATCAGCCTGGGCCACGAGAAGAGGTGTATGGAGCTCTTCAAGGCCACGCAAAGCATTTATTTGGAAGCGCACTGCAGCCGGTGTTGACTCGATCTCCAGGAGACGATCCCAGTCCTCACGGGAACGAGCGGCGGCAACATCCACCAAAATGATTTTGGCTCCAGTTTTTCGGGCCAGATGCAACGCCAGTGTTAGACCTATTCCACCCAGACCACCAGTAATCAGGTAGACACCATGTTGTCGCAGGCATACGCCTTCCCCACTGGAAGATAGAGGCAAAGGCTCTACGCATTGGCTCCAAAATCGTCCCATGCGATAGGCCATCAATGAGGATTGGGGCGGGTTGGCACAGCATTGAAGCAGCGTAGTCGCGATTCTCGGCTCCAGTGATCCAACATCAATCAACGCGCAATGCAGATTGGAATACTCGAGCGGTATGGTCCGGCATGGCCCCAGCAGCATCGCTTTATCGGGGCTGGACAGATCGTCTTCAGATACTTGTGCTACACCACTGCTCACGACCCATATGTTCTTTGGCTCTGCAGTGTTCGCTTCGCCAACGGTTTGGGCCAGAAAAAGCAGACTATAAAAAGCTTGTTGCGGGTCCGGGTCAGGAGTCAAGCTCCAAAAGTGAACAAAATTGGCGGGGCCAGATCCCGCAAATGAAGTAAACAGTTTGCTATAGTGACCGGCATTGGCAGGGTCTATGCGAAATACTTGGGCATCGACCTTTTCAAAGGTGCTAGACTCCGGACCTGCCAGCACTACGCCAACTTCATGATTTGCCCTTCTTAATTCCGCCACAAACTCCGATTCCAGCCGGCCGCCGCCAGAGAACACCATCCATGTACTGGGCGATTCCTGTTCGACGCGTCTGGGTTTCCAGGCTGCCATTTGCTTCCAAGATGGCGCATAAAACCAGTTCGTGATGTCTGGCTTTTTTCGATGCGGCGCAAGCTGCGCTTCGCCAGACTTCGGAGGCTCAACAAAATACCTCTGTCTTTCAAAAGGATAGGTGGGTAAGGAAATTCGGCGGGCCTCGCCTTTACTGTATTGGCTGTTCCAATTCACCTGTGCGCCAACGGTCCACAACTTGCCGAGACTCGTATAAAGCACACGAGTCTCCGGAGCGGTTTCGTGTGGATGCTTCATTGAAGAAATGACCGGAACGGATTTTTCTCTAACTTGGGGACGAGCCAGCGTACTAAGAGTATGACCTGGGCCCAATTCGACGAGAGCAATTTCCGGCTGTTTCAATAACTCCGAGATTCCGTCTGCAAATCTAACTGCATGTCGAAGGTGCCGCACCCAGTAGCCCGGATCAACAGCCTCCTCAGTTGTGATCCAGGTACCGGTGAGGTTCGAGATGAAAGGGATCTTGGGAGCATTGAGCTTGAGCCGCCCGAGGAAAGAACGCAACGGGTCGGTGATGGCATCCACCATGGAACAGTGCGCTGCGGTATCTATATGCAATCGCCGGAACTCGACTCCTTCTGATTCGAGAATTGCCGTGGCTTGGTCGATTGCACCGATTCTACCGGAGATCACGCAGTTATCCGGCCCGTTGATGGCGGCAATGTCCACATCCGCCAAATGAAGCACCGCTACATCGGCTTCTCGCATCTGAACACTAAGCATGGCCCCCGGAGGAAGCGTCTCGAATAATTTTCCTCGTAACGCCACCAAAGCGAGCGCGTCCGACAAAGAAAACACACCGGCCACACAGGCCGCTGCATATTCGCCCAGACTGTGGCCAATCATGCTTTTGGGCTCGATGCCCCACGACTTGAATAACTGGGCCATCGCGTATTCTGTTGCGAAAATAGCAGGTAAGCCCAGTGAGGGCCGTGCCAAGGCGGCAGCCGCCGATTCCGTTTGGGTTGGATCGGCGTGAACCAGGTTTCGCAAATCCTGGTTCAGGATCGGCGTCAACAGTTCTATGCACTTGTCAAAAGTCTCGCGAAAGACGCGCTCCTGTTGGTACAGTTCCCGGCCCATGCCCGGATATTGCGTCCCACCGCCAGGAAACATAAACACTACTGGGCGATTTCGCACGTCAACTATTCCAGTCGCTACCCCGTCGGCATGAGGTTGCCTTAGCCGCTCAATCGCCTCAACATCTGTTTCGCAAACCACGGCGCGCCGATAAGAAGATGCTTTTCTCCCCACCTGGAGCGTATGGGCGACATCAGAAAGTCGAAGGCCGGGGTGGGCTTGAAGATGGTCCGCAATTCTGGCTGTCAGGGATTCCAGTGCGGCCTGACTCTTTGCGGAAAAAACCAGCAGATGCTGTTTGCGATCCGACGTCTGTCTGTCCAGGTCCGGCGCCTCTTCCAGCACGACATGAACATTCGTTCCACCGAGACCCAGGGAGCTCAAACCCGCCCGTCTTGGGGTCCCCACAGAGGTCCACTCGCTGAGTCGGGTATTGACATAGAACGGGCTCGCGTCAAACCCGGCTTTAGGATTGGGCGTTTCGAAGTTCAGACTGGGCGGGAGCGCCTTATGCTCTAACGTCAATACCGTCTTGATTAACCCGGCGATTCCAGCCGCAGCGTCCAGGTGCCCGATATTGGTCTTGATGGAGCCGATGGCACAGCGGGCCTTCCTTGCGACGCTGGAACGAAAAGCTTTGGACAGCGCCGTCAATTCAATAGGATCACCCAGCGGAGTCCCCGTGCCATGTGCCTCCACATAGGTAATTGTCTCGGAAGGGACGCGCGCAACAGCAAGGGCGGCGCGAATTACATCAGCTTGCCCATCAACACTGGGAGCGGTATAGCCAATCTTGTTGGAGCCGTCATTGTTGATTGCTGAGCCACGAATGATTGCCTGGATGTTATCGCTGTCTTTAATGGCCTCAGAGAGCCGCTTCAACACAACAACACCGCATCCGAATCCTATGATGGTGCCATTCGCTTTGGCATCGAAGGCCCTGCAGTGCCCGTCCGGAGACGTGATCCCGCCCTCCTCATACAGGTAACCCTGTTTAAGAGGGACTCCAATCGAGACGCCCCCTGCCAGGGCAAGATCGCATTCGTATGTCAACAGGCTGCGACACGCCAGATGAACAGCAACCAGGGAACTGGAGCAGGCGCTTTGAACACATACGCTCGGCCCCCTCAGGTTCAATTTGTAGGATACGCGCGTAGGCACATAGTCCTTGTCATTGCCGGAGACGAGCTGCATGATATCCGAGGAGCCCAGAATTTCAGGATTGGCCAGCAGATTCCGGATATAGGTGCTCATAGTGGAGCTGGCGTAGACTCCAACCATTCCGGGATCGTCGGAAGCATAGCCTGCGTCTTCAAGCGCCTCCCACGCACACTCCAGAAATACGCGCTGCTGCGGATCAATCATTTGCGCCTCGCGTGGAGTGTAGCCAAAGAACTGGGAGTCGAAGAACTCGGGGTCCTCCACAATACCCATGGCCTTTACGTAGTTGGGCCGGCGCAACATTTCTGTATCAACCCCCGCGGATAAGAGCTCTTCCTCTGTGAAAAAAGATATGCATTCTTTTCCCGCGCACAGATTCTCCCAAAACTGGTTCAGATTCCCAGCTTTGGGAAATCGGCCGGACTTGCCGATGACGGCGATGCTGGCAGCATATTCCGGCTGGCTGCTATTTATCTTCACTGCGACCTCCCTTTACAGCGGCGAATGCCTGTAGCTGATGATCAGCCCGCTCCTGTGCCACCAATTCAAGCGGAGCGTCGTCCCGGGGTTGTTCCAGATATTTGGCCAGTGTGGCAATGGTTGGATAGGTGAAAAGGTCAATGACTGTGATTCGGTCATCGAAGCGTTCCGCGAGGCGGGTGTGCATGGACAAGACCAGCATCGAATGACCACCCAGGTCAAAGAAGTTATCTTCAACTCCAAAATCGGCAACTTGCAAATGCTCCCGCCAAACTTCGGCAATAAATCGTTCTATTTCCGTGCGGGGAGCCTTATCGGTTGCCGTACCATCTGATTTAGCAACTGCCGGTTTGGGCAGGCGCTTCCGATCTATCTTTCCGCTGGCGGTCAAGGGGAACTCTGTGAGCTCGACAATCGCCTCGGGCGTCATCGCTTCCGGCAACTTCTGCCGGATGAGCTTCTTGAGTTCAACAGCATTGACCACCTGCCCTACACGAGTCACCACGTAAGCGATCAACCGCTTGCCGTTTTGCTCTTCATCAGCAAGAACGATCGTTTGTTGCACTCCGGGATAAGCGAGTATCGCCTGCTCGACCTCCGCAGGTTCGATCCGATGGCCAGCAATCTTTATCTGGTTATCCAATCTTCCCAGGAACTCGATATTGCCGTCCGGCAGGTACCGCGCCAAATCTCCTGTCTGGTAGAGACGCTCTCCGGGCACAATGCTGAAAGGATTGGGGACGAAACGTTGAGCAGTTAAAACGGATTGGCCAAGATAGCCACGTGCTAATCCGGCGCCGCCGATGTAGAGTTCGCCCGGAACTCCAACGGGAGTAGGGTGCATCAACTCATCCAGCACATAGGTTTGAATGTTGGCAATCGGCTTTCCGATCGGGACACTGTGTCTTTCCTGATTTCTTTTACAGAACCAGAAAGTAACGTCTACCGCTGCTTCGGTAGGGCCATAGAGATTGTGCAAGTCGCTCTGGAACCTCTCAAAGAATATGGACTGTAAATCCGGGCTGAGAACTTCTCCACTGCAAATCACCCGTCGTACGCTTCTGCACTTCTCCGGACTGGCCGATTGCAGAAACGTATGCAGCGCTGAGGGCAGGAAATGCAGCGTGGTGATCTTTCTATCTTCGACTGCGCCCGCAAGACGCTCTGCATCCAGGTGAGTTCCCGGTCTGGCTATCACCAGTTCTGCCCCAACCAGAAGCGGCCACAGAAATTCCCATAACGAAATGTCGAAACAGATGGGTGTTTTCTGGAGGACACGATCGTCCGCCTGGAGACCGAAAACCTCCTGCATCCAAAGCAGGCGGTTCAGAATTCCGCCATGCGTGTTCATCGCGCCTTTAGGACCGCCCGTAGAGCCTGAGGTGTAAATCACGTATGCAAGATTTGCTACATCGAGTTTGGTGTGGAGATTGCCTGGGTCTTCCTGGCTGATAAGGGACCAATCAGCATCCACCTTCACAAGAGTGCCGCTGCCAGGCGGAAGCTCTTGGACGAGTCTTTCCTGCACCAGCGTCACCGGGGCCTTTGAGTCCGCGACGATATGGAGCAATCTTTCCAGCGGATATGCCGGGTCTAAAGGCATGTAGACTCCGCCTGCTTTCAAGATTCCCAGCAGCCCTTTTACCATTTCCAGGCTGCGTTCCATGCACATGCCAACGAGAGACTCGGGGCCCACCCCAAGCCGGCGCAGATAACGTGCAATCTGGTTGGATTGCGCATTCAGTTCGGCATAGGTAAGATTGCCTTGCTCGCTGCTCGCCGCAATTGCAGTGGGAGTGCGCTCAGCTTGCTCTTCGATTAAGTCTGTCAGAAGCTTTTCCCGCTGATAGACACTCTCTGTCTGGTTCCATTCCTCGACTAATTGCCGGTATTCGGCAGCAGACAACAACGGCAAGTTCGCAATGGACTGTTCAGGATTGGCAACAATGCCTGCCAGCAGGACCTTGAATTGCTCAACCCAGCGGGAAAGAGTGGCCGATTCAAACAGGTCGGTGCTGTACCTGATAGAACAGCCCAGCCCGCCAGCAGTTTCGGCCATATCAAAATTGAGGTCACATTCGGCCGAAGTGTTTTGGAGATCAAATCTTTCCAGTGTTGCCCGGCCGAGCTCCAGAGCGGCGTAGGGCGCGTTCTGAAGGGCAAACATCACCTGATATAACGGAGACCGTCCCAGGTCACGCTCCGGCGAGATGACCTCAACTAGTTTTTCGAAAGGCACATCCTGATGAGCGTAAGCTTCGAGCGTGGTCTGCCTGACGCGTTGCAACAAAATTGAAAAAACCGGTGCGCCTGACAAATCGGTCCTTAGCACCAGAGTGTTGACAAAAAAACCAATCAAGGCTTCAGTCTCAGTGCGCCGGCGTCCGGCAATCGGAGAGCCGGTAGCGATGTCGTATTGCCGGCTGTAGCGTGACATCAACACCTGAAACGCTGCCAGCAGGGTCATGTACAACGTGGTCCCATGCTGGAGGGAGATCTGTTTCAACTCTACCGTCAGCTCAAGGGGTATGCTGGAACGGAAAGTGCTGCCTCTCTGGCTTTGCAGCAGCGGCCGCGGAAAATCTGTGGGGAGATCCAGAACAGAAACTTCTGCCAGTTGTTTCTTCCAGTAATTGAGTTGTTGCTCCAGCACCTCACCGCTGACCCATTGCCGCTGCCATACGCTGTAGTCGGCGTACTGGATGGGTAACTCTGCAAAGGGTGAGGGCCGCCCGTCGCTGAAAGACTTGTAAAGCGCTGAAACTTCGCGCACCAGGATCCCCACTGACCAGCCATCAGTGATCATGTGGTGCATGGTTACGATCAGAATATGCTCCTGCTCAGTCAATTTGAGGAGAGATGTCCGGATGAGTGGTCCGCGCTGGAGATCAAATGATTTCTGTATTTCCGCGCGCGCTAGAGTCTCGGCGGTCGTTTCGAGTTCCTCCGCATGCCCGCTCAAGTCAGTCACGGGAAGCGGCACAGTAACTGTGTCTTCGATGACCTGCCGTGGCTCTCCATCGACAACTTCAAATCGGGTGCGCAACGTTTCATGACGGGAAATGATTTCCTGCAGCACCCGCTCCAGGAGTGCCAGATCCAGCACACCTTTTATGCGCACAGCGGCCGGGAGATTGTAGGCTGCACCACCCGGCGCCATTCTTTCTATGAACCACACTCGCTGCTGCGTATATGACAACGGAATGGCGGCATCGCGCGGAACTCGCGTAATTGCAGGAATCTTTTCCGCCAGCCCCATCTGGTCCACAGCCGCCGCCAGTTCCCGGATTGTGCGGTTGTGGAATAGCTGATTCACGGAGACGTGCACACCCAAATCGCGCGAGCGCGCAGTCATCTTTAATCCGATCAGTGAGTCGCCACCCAGTTCGAAGAAATCATCCTCAATGCCGATCGGCGAAACCCCCAGCACTTCTGTCCAGATGCGGACCAATAAAGTCTCTGTGGCGTTAGTAGGTGGGTCTACGGGGTGGCCTAGATTAGGACGGGCATAGGTGCGCTCAGGCGTGCGCGTTTCTTCTTCGATAGCATCGGCTTTCCGCAAACGCGCCACCAAAGCCAGGTCCCGTGTAGAGATAATCGCTTGGGGACCGGGTTTAGTGCGCAACAGACGGCACAGCGCCTCTACCCCTTCAGCCGGCTTAATGCCGGCAACAGTGCCGTCTGCGACCTGTGAGGCAGTCTCATTTGGTGCTTCCCACACATCCCAGTTGATTGACAGCATGAAACAGCGATTGCGGAAGAAGTTGCGCCGGGCCAGGGAGTCGAGAAAGGCATTGGCCGCCGCGTAGCCTGCTTGGTCCGCTTCACCAATCACGGAAGCCAGCGAGGAGCAAAACACCATGAAATCCAGATCCTCTGCCCCAAATACTTCATCGAGCACAAGCGCACCCCGGACTTTCATTGCGAGGAGCGTGGCCAGACCATCGCGTGATATTGATGCGATAGGCTGCATCTCGGAAAAGCCCGCAGCATGGATTACGCCATTGATTTTGCCCCATGTCTCTCGCACATGATGGCAAAGGGCCCGCATTTGATCGTGGTCTGCAATGTTTGTGTTCGAGATAAGGATCTTGGCTCCACTACGCTCCCAGGCACGGATCTGCTGAATCTGCCTCACCGCAGGATCACCGGCGTGGGTTTCAGGCCAGACGCTCCAGTGCTCCCGCATCGGGAACGGACGGTTGTCTACCAGCACAACAGATGCATGGGTCTCAGAAGCCAACCATTCTGCAAATCGAAAACCTACATCATTCAGCCCACCCGTGATCAGGTAGACGCCGCTTTCACGAATCAATTCCGGCCCTTTTGCTTCGAGAGGAACTGGATCAAAAGTTTGAATCCACCGCCGGGCCCCGCGGTAACTCACAATCGGCTGCTCCTCCTTGGATTCCAGGGATTCCAACTCGCAGACCAGTTGATCGAGCAAGGAACGCTCCGTTTGAGAATCCTCGGGTGGAGCCTCGATATCCACACTTCTAAAGGCCGAGCCGGGCAGCTCCCGAGGGATTGTTCTGCACAAACCCAGAAGAGTCGCTTTGGCAGGTGAAAGATTTTCACTCCCAGTAATCTCGTGCAAGCCGCTCGAAACTACCATGCAGTGGATGGGAACTGCGCTGGATTGCGCCGTAGCTGCCTGCACCACGTGCAACGGACTATAAAGGGCAAGGTCCAGCTCCAACTCCAGCGAATCTGCATGAGCGATATTCCAAAGATGAAGAATTTTTTTCGGCAACTGACCTTGTCCGTTCAGCGCGGAAAAGAGTGCATCGTAATCGGCGCGAGCGCTGGGCCGGATGGCATAGGTCTGGGAATCAATCCTGGCAAATTCCTGACCGGCAACCACACTCACCAGGTTGTAATGATTTTGCTCCAGCCTCTGAGCTAACTTTGCTGCTATGCGCGAGTCGTCGGAGAACATTAGCAATGTGGTGTTCTGCGAGGCGTTACTTTCAGACTCCAGGGGCACTCGCGGTGTTTCTTTCCAACACGGCAGATATAACCAATCGCTAAGTTCTCTTCGGGAAGCGTCAGGCAATGAACACATGGAAGCCGCTGCCTCAATCCAAAAACGCTGACGCTCGAATGGGTAGGTCGGTAAAGGAAGCCTTTTACGTTTCTCTCCTGAAGCAAATGCATTCCAATCAACCCTTGCACCCTGAAGCCAGAGATGACCAAGGACTGTGAGCACATGTTTTACATCTGGCTCCCCATCCGGCAATGATGTCAGTATTATGGGCAGATCCGCCTTGGGGAGCGTATGACGTATTGCTGTGCTATTCGTATGCCCCGGGCCAACTTCCAAGGCCACCCGCGCGCCTCCGCCACACAGCTTTCGAATTCCTTGGGCAAACTGAACCGTTCCGCGAAGTTGCTTGCCCCAATATGCGGGATCGGTGGCCTGCTCCGCGGTAATCCAATCACCCGTAAGATTGGAGAGGTACGGCATCCTTGGAGCGTTCAACGTAACTTTTCGCACTTCGCCGATAAATTGCCCGAGGATCGGTTCCATCATCCCGGAGTGGAAGGCGTGAGAGGATTGCACACGGCGATGCACAACCTGCTGTTGGGCCAATTCTTTTTCGGCCAGATCCAAAGATTCAACTGGACCTGACAATACGCACGAGTGCGCACCATTGATCGCAGCCAAATCCAATCCTGTGTCCAAATAGCGTTGGATTTCCTGGGGGTCAGCAGCCACGGCAAGCATTCCACCGCGCGCACAACTCTGCATCAGGCGGCCGCGAATGACGACCAGGCCCAGAGCATCCTCAAGCGAGAATACGCCGGCCAGACATGCTGCCACGTATTCGCCAATACTATGCCCGAGCATACTCTCCGGTAGAATGCCCCACGACATCCACAGCCTGGCCAGAGCATATTCAATGACAAAGAGTGCCGGCTGGGTGGTCCTGGTTTCCCGCAATTCCGCTTCCGCCCATGCGTGTTTGTCCGAACTGGGGTAGAGCACGCTCCGCAGGTCCAGCTGCAACCTCGGGAGCAGCAGTTCTGAGCATTGGTCCACCAGTTCACGGAAGAGCGGCTCATGGGCATAGAGCTGTTTGCCCATGTTCACATGTTGCGATCCTTGTCCCGGAAACAGGAACGCTAATCGAATACCGTCATGGGAGACAACTGACCCCGGCAGTGGCTTTGCATGCCTGGCATTTAGCGCTTCGCTCACCCCAACAACATTTTCTGCCACTACAAAGCAGCGATTGGCAAAGGCTGCGCGCCCTAGTTGAAGGGTGTGCGCGACATCCGGCAGGCTGACGGAATCATTTTTCTGTAAATAGGCTTCTAAATTTCCAGTCGCAGCTTCCAGCGCTGTGGCTGTCTTTGTGGACAAGGGCGCCAACTGCCAGGGTCGGCACACAGACAGGGAATCGCCCGTCGGCGCCTCTTCTAAAATTACATGCGCATTGGTGCCACCGATGCCGAATGAACTCACACCTGCCCGCCGGGGCATGTTCTCCGGGTTCCACTCCGCAAGCTTAGTATTCACATAGAACGGGCTATGTTCGAAATCAATTTTAGGATTGGGTTTCTCAAAATGAAGGGTGGGCGGAATCTGTTTGTGCTCAAGC
Organism: Candidatus Angelobacter sp.; assembly: GCA_035294925.1. GTDB lineage: Bacteria > Acidobacteriota > Terriglobia > Terriglobales > Acidobacteriaceae > Angelobacter. The sequence continues at coordinate 14,972 of DATGJZ010000030.1, forward strand.
GCCAGCACGGTTTTGATTAAACCCGCAATTCCGGCAGCAGCATCGGCGTGGCCGATGTTGGATTTGACTGAGCCTATCGCGCAAAACGCGTGCTTCTCGGCACCCATCCCACGGTATGCTTGCGTGAGGGCAGAGACCTCAATCGGGTCGCCTAAAGATGTTGCCGTTCCATGAGCTTCAACATAAGTAATGGTTTCAGGACTTACACCCGATTCCAGCAGCGCCTTCCGGATTACGTCACTTTGGCCTGTAACGCTGGGAGCCGTATAACCAACTTTGTTGGCGCCATCATTATTAATTGACGAGCCTTTGATCACAGCGCGGATGTGATCGCCATCGCGCAGCGCGTCTTCCAGCCTCTTGATGACAACAATTCCGACGCCATTACCTCTCACTGTCCCCTGAGCCCGCTCATCAAATGTGCGGCAGTGGCCATCAGGAGAAACGATTCCTCCCTCCTGGAAGATGTCACCGACGTTCTGTGGAGTGCGAATTGTGATTCCGCCGGCCATGGCCATGTCACATTCATGATTGAGCAGCGCCTGACAAGCCATGTGGACCGCAACCAACGAAGTTGAACAGGCCGTCTGTAGCGTGAGGCAAGGTCCGGTTAGGTCCAGTTTGTAGGAAACTCGCGTAGCCAAAAAGTCAGTGCCGTTCGCAAATAGAATGGGAGCGGCATTCTTAGAGTAAAGAAAATCCCCATCTGCCAATAAGTTCAAAAAGTAAGTATTCGCGCCGCTTCCCCCATAAAGGCCGATCTTGCCGGGATAATTCTTGGCTGTATATCCCGCATTCTCCAACGCTTCCCAGGCGCATTCCAGGAAGATTCGCTGTTGAGGGTCAATCATCTCTGCTTCGCGGGCGCTGATGTCAAAAAATCTGGCATCAAACAGGTCTACGTGGGCCACCACCGAACCGCGTTTGACGTACTGGGAAGAAGCCAGCAATTCCTCGCTAATGCCGGCAGCCCGCAACTCTTCATCGGAAAAGTCGGTGATTGCCTCAACCCCCGCTTGGAGGTTTTGCCAGAATTCTTCAACATTGCTGGCGCCAGGAAACCTGCAAACCATACCCACAATTGCGATTGCTTTCGTGCTAATTCTTGGCTGTTCCGTTTTGACTGTTTCCAATGCAATCGCAGGGATGGCTCGTTGAGAATTCAAGCGCTCAGCCACGGACCGGATTGTCGGATACTGGAAGAATTCGACGATTGGTAAGTTGATGCGGAAAGCATTTTGCACAGCCAGACGGACTTCGGGTATAAGCAATGAATGCCCGCCAACATCAAAGAAGTTTTCCTCCACTCCAACTTCGTCAATTTTCAAAACCTTCTTCCAAATCTCTGCAACAAGCTTCTCCGTCTCGCCAAGCGGCAATTTCGCTTGCTCGAAAGACTCGGACGTCAATTTGACGGGAGGTAATGCCTTGCGGTCAATCTTGCCGCTGACTGTAAGTGGCATTGCGGGAAGGAATACAAATGCATTGGGCACCATGTAAGCCGGCAAACGACGTTTGAGAGCGTCACGCAGTTGCTCCGCCCTGGTGGCTTCGTCTGCAACTACATAGGCCACCAATCTCTTGTCGCTTCCATGATCGGCGCGCACCACGACCACGGCCTCTGTTACACCCGCCTGTTCTCGCAAAGCTGCTTCGACTTCACCCAATTCGATCCGGAATCCGCGCAACTTGACCTGATGGTCCTGCCGACCTAAAAATTCCAATTCCCCTTTTCCGCGCCACCTTACCTCATCTCCCGTCCGGTAAAGCCTCCCATCCCCTGCTCGACTGAAAGCATCGGGAAGGAACTTCTCGGCCGTCATGTCCGGCCGCTTCAGATATCCGCGGGCCAGCCCAGCTCCGCCCAAGTACAATTCTCCCTTTACGCCTACCGGCACCGGCTGTAATTCTCTGTCCAAAACGTACACCTGAGTATTCGCAATCGGACCTCCGATGGGCACAAAAGCCCTGCTCCCATCGTCGTGGCAAGGCCAGAAGGTAACGTCAATGGAGGCTTCTGTAGGACCGTACAAATTATGCAACTCAGCCCTGAGCTTGCTATGGAATTTCTTCTGTGCCTCCAGGCTTAGCGCCTCTCCACTGCAGATCACGCGTCTCAACGTGGTGCACGCTGCCGCGCCTTCGCTTTCCAGCCAAACACTCAGCATCGACGGCACAAAATGCATGGTCGTAATACGTGAGCTTTGAATTATGGCATTCAGGTAGTCAGCGTCCTGATGCCCACCCGGTCGCGCCATCACCAGGCGCGCCCCTGTAATCAGCGGCCAAAAGAATTCCCACACTGAAACATCAAACGTAAAAGACGTTTTCTGTAATACCCGGTCGCTTCCATCCAAGCCATACTGCTGTTGCATCCATAGCAGCCGGTTGCAGAGGCCACTATGCACATTCATCGCCCCTTTGGGCCGGCCTGTCGAACCCGAGGTGTAGATCACATAAACGAGATTGTCCAGGCGTGTGACGTTCTCCAGGTTCTCGTCGTTCTTTGCGGCAATTTCATCCCACTGCTCATCCAGCGCCACGACCTTCCCGTCATAGTTGGAAAACCGGCTGAGCAATCGTTCTTGGGTCAAAAGCACCGCAACTTGTCCATCTTGCAGAACGTAGCCCAGATGCTCCGGGGGATAGCTCGGATCAACCGGCAGATAAGCTCCGCCAGCTTTAAGAATTCCCATTAATCCCACTACCATATCGAAACTGCGTTCCAGGCAGACGCCAACTCGCACTTCCGGACCTACTCCTAACCGCCTTAAATAATGACCTAGCTGGTTTGCCCGCCGGTTCAGCTCCGCATAACTCATCTCCTGCTCTTCGTATTCCAGGGCCACTGCCCCCGGCATTTGCGCCACTTGCTCCTCAAACAATTCATGAATGCAACGCAACGGAAAAGGGGCTGCCGTCTCGTTCCAGTCGAACAGCAACTGTTGGTATTCCGTTGCGGTCAATAATGGTAAGGTGGAAGCGCACTGCTGCGGGTCATGCACCATCTCGCGCAGGATCTGGTTGTAATGCCGCAGCATCTGCCGAATTGTCTTTCGTTCAAACAGATCCGTGCAGTATTCAGCGAACCCGTGCAGCCCTTGCGGACCCTCTTCGATGATCAGGCTCAGGTCGAACTTCGCTCCCGTAGGCGGGTGGGGAAGCAACGTCATCTCCACGCCAGGGAGCTGTATAGTTCCTGTTCCTGTTCCTGCATTTTGCAATACGATGGAGACCTGAAATAACGGATTTCGGCTCAGGTCACGTTGCGACTCCAACGCGTCCACTAATTTTTCAAAAGGGACAGCCTGAAAGGTATAAGCCGCTAAACAAGCTTCACGGGTTCGACGCAATATCTCTCGAACTGGCGGATTGCCGCTCAAGTCGCCGCGCAACACAAGAGTATTCACGAAGAAGCCAATGAGCGTCTGCAACTTAGGATGAGCCCGATTGGCGATAGGCGAACCCACCGCGATGTCCTCCTGGCCACTGTAGCGCGCCAGAAGAATCTGCAATCCTGTCAGCAAGGACATGAAGAGGGTCACCCCTTGCTCCTGGGCCAGCGCTTTCAAACCAGTGTTTAACTCTGCTGGAAGTGCCCATTCCTCGTTGGCTCCGTTAAAACTCTGAACCGGCGGCCGTGGATGGTCGGTTGGCAAATCCAACACGGGGATGCCTGCTAACTGCTTCTTCCAGTATTCCAACCCTTCTGTCAGCTCTCCACTTTCTAACAACTCGCGCTGCCAAGCCGCATAGTCCACATATTGAATTTCCAACTCGGGAAGCGGTGACAGATTACCCATGCTGTATGCCTCATACAGCGCCCGTAGTTCGTCCACCAGCACACCAACCGACCATCCATCGAAAACGATATGATGGACTGTAACCAGCAGTATGTATTCCTGCTCCCCGATTCGCAGTAGCTTCGTCCGGAACAACCTTCCTTCGCTCAAATGAAATGGATGGACCGCTTCTTCTGCCAGCTCGCGATTTACCCGCTCCTTTGCCGCTATTCCGGAGTTCGAATCCCGAAGATCAACTTCCTGCAATTCAACTCGGAGCCTCTCGTCTATCTCCAACTGTGGCTTGGCTCCTGCCTGCACGAATCTGGCATGCAGTATCTCGTGCCGCCGCACAACTTCCTGAAAGCTCAACTGTAGCGCTTCCCTATTCAGGTCGCCTTTCAGGCGCACCGCTGCCGGCAGGCTATACGCCACTCCGCTGGAGTTGAAAAGATCAAGGAACCAAAGGCGTTCTTGTTGTGAAGAAAGGGGAAACGGCCCCACCCTGCTGATGGGTACAAGAGGCAGGACTTCATCCGCTTGTCCCTTATTGTTCAAGCTATCAAGGTGGGCCGCCAAATCCTGGAGAATCGGGAGCTCGAAAATTGCCCGCAATTCTATCTCGCGATGAAACGTCTCTCTTAACCGCGAAAGCATTTGCACGGCCAGCAAGGAGTGCCCTCCCAGCGCAAAGAAGTTATCGTGTAGACCTACTCGTTCAATCCTCAGTAGCCTCGCCCAGATTTGCGCTATTAACTGCTCCACTGGAGTACGTGGCTCGACATAGGCCGCCGCTTCATCTCGTTGCTTGGCGAGCCGTGGCAATGCCCGGCGATCAATCTTTCCATTGGGAGTCAGCGGTAGTTGATTCAACAAAACAAAATCAGCAGGCACCATGAATTCCGGAAGCTGCTTCCTCAACTCTGCTTTCAGATCCGCTGCTTTGTTTTCACCTTCGGTGGCCACATAAGCCACCAAGCGTTTCTCTCCCGAATCATCCAGGGCCAACACGACTGCCTGCCGGACCCCTGCTGTCTTTTCCAGAGCCCCCGCTATTTCCGTCAACTCGATCCGGTACCCACGCACCTTGACCTGGTGGTCTGAACGTCCGTGGAAGTCCAGGTTTCCATTGATGCGGTGAGACGCCAAATCTCCAGTTCGATAGAGTCGCTCGCCTCCGATCCGGCTAAAGGGGTTGGGCACGAATTTTTCTGCTGTCAAGTCCGGACGATTCAGATAGCCACGCGCCAGCCCCGCTCCTCCCAGATACAGCTCTCCCACGACGCCCGGCGGCAATAGTTCCATCCATTGATCCAGTAAATGCGCTTGGGTATTCGCGATTGGCTTGCCAATCGGAACTGCGGCTGTCTCAGAATTTTTTTCCAGCCAGGCATGAGTCGAATAGGTCGTGTCCTCGGATGGGCCATACAAATTGCAGATTCGCTCGACCGTCCCAAGTTCATAGATGTCTTGAACTAATCCCGGAGTCAATGCCTCTCCGGCCAGATTGACCGTCCGCACCGATTCTGGGACCGCCTTGATCCGAACCAGTTCGCGTATGGCTGAGGGTACAGTATTGATTAACTTCACCGCTTTGGTCCCGGACATCTTCGCCAGTTCCAAAGCGTCCTTGACCACGAACACCGTACCTCCACAACTGAGTGGCACAAAGATCTCGAAAACGGACAAATCGAAGCAAATTGAGGTTGACGCCAGCACGCCACCCAGGTCTTCTGCCGGAAATGATTCTCGAGACCAATGCAGAAACACAGTCGCGCTGCGATGGGTAATTGCCACTCCCTTGGGTCTGCCTGTTGAACCCGAGGTGTAAATCACGTAGGCTAGGTTCTCCGGCACAGTGAGTGGTTTCAGATCTTCTTCACGCGCCCGCGCGATCTCTGCTCTATCTTGATCCAACAACACTATTCGTCCACCGGAGCCACGCAGCTTGTCCGCGAATTCCTTTTGCGTGATCACGACTGCTGCCTTTGCGTCTTCCACCATGTATGTCAGCCGTTCTTCCGGATAGCTTCCATCCAAAGGCACATACACTCCTCCCGCTTTGAGGATGCCCAGCAACGCCACTATCATCTCCGCTCCGCGCTCTACGCAGATTCCTACCCGCACTTCTGGTCCCACCCCCATTTGTTGTAGATAGTGACCCCACTGATTGGCCCGTCGATTCAATTCCGCGTACGTGAGTTGATCACCGGCGCTCACTACCGCAACTGCTCCCGGACTCCTCCTTGCCTGGTCTCTCAGCACCTCCGGCAGGCATTTCTCGCGGTCATATTCCGCCTCAGTCCGATTCCATTCGACCAGCAATTGCTCTCTTTCCGTTGCGCTCAAGATTTCGATCTCATGGATCCGTTTTTCACCGGAGATTACGATTCCTTCCAACAGAGCCTGGTAATGCCGCAGCATCCGTTTCATGCGGTCGGCATCAAACAGTTCAGTCCCGTATTCCAGAGTCAACTGCAACTTACCGTGTTCCTCGCGCGCCATCAGCGTCAGGTCAAACTTCGAGGTGCCGGTTTCCAATATCGAAGGTTCTGCCTGAAGGCCCTTCCAAGGCAATTCCAGGAGCGGAGTGTTTTGCAACACAAACATGGCTTGAAACAGCGGCGTGCGGCCAAGGTTACGTGGCGAATCTAAAATCTCAACTAATCGCTCGAAAGGAATGTCCTGGTGCGCATATGCCTGCACTGACGCTTCGCGTACTTGCTGCAGCAGCTCGGCTAAACATGCGTCTCCGGCTATCGCTGTGCGTAACACCAGCGTATTCGCAAAGAAACCGACGAGCGGTTCAACTTCAGGTGTTGTGCGGTTGGCAATGGGTGAGCCGACGGCTATATCCGTCTGCCCGCTGTATCGGTGAAGCAGAATTTTGAATCCGGTCAGCAGGGTCATGAACACCGTGACACCCTGCTGGCGGCTGAAAGATCTTAGCCGCTCTGCCAGCTCTTGCGGCAGGAGCGCCATCTCTGTGACCCCGGCAAGCGTCGGCTTCGCGGAATGTGGGCGGTCGGCTGGCAGGTGTAGCGGCTCAACTCCGGCTAACTGGCCCTTCCAGTAGGCCGCCTGTTTTTCCAGCAGTTCGCCTCGCAGCCACTGCCGCTGCCATTCTGCAAAATCGGCATATTGCACGGACAGGGGCGCCAACGGGGAAGCAGCATCCTGGCTGAACGCGTCATACAGCTCAGTCAACTCGTGCAGCATGATCCCCAGGGACCAGCCGTCGCACGCAATATGATGGAGAACTACCAGTAAGATGTGTTCTTGAGTCCCTAGCCGGAACAATAACGCGCGGATGACCGGCCCTGTAGCTAGATTAAATGGGTGCCGCGCCTGCCGCCGGAGCAATTCCGGCAACTCCCCCTCAGCGATCTCAACTACTGGCACGGGCAGGTCCGCCGCTGGAGCGATCTTTTGAATTGGTACACCATCTACTTCAGGGAAACTGGTCCTCAGCACTTCGTGGCGAGCCACGATCTCCTTCAAGCTGTCCTGGAGCGCCTCCTTATTCAATGTTCCTCGCAGGCGTAAGGCTACAGGTACGTTGTATAAGCCTGCTGCGGTCTCATATCGCGACAAAAACCACAAGCGCTCTTGAGCAAAGGACAATCGCAGAAGTTGCCCCCCGGGATGCGGCCGCAGTGGAGAAACCGTTGCCCTGGTTGCCCGATCCACGTGGACTGCCAGCCCGGCAATTGTAGGATTCTCCAACAGGCTGCGGAGCTGCAGCTCTACCCCAAACGCCTGCCGGACACGCGACATCACCTGTGTTGCCAGCAGGGAGTGTCCCCCCAAATCGAAAAAGTTTTCCTCCACCCCCACTTGCTCTACGCGAAGCACCTGCGCCCAAATCGCTGCCAGGATCTCCTCGGTTTCGCTTTTGGGCTCTCTGCCCTTCACCAGGCTGCGCACCGGCTCAGGCAAAGCCTTGCGATCAACTTTGCCGTTCGGGGTCTTGGGCAAGCTTTCCAATAGCACGAATTGGGAAGGAACCATGTAGCGCGGCAGTCGCTCCTGCAGATACTCCTTGAGTTGCTCCTCTGCGATTTCCATTCCAGGCCTCGGTGCAGCGTAGGCAACAACCCATTTGTCGAGGCCGTTTTCTCTTATGACAACTACGTTCTCCCGCACTGCTGCGTGCCTGCTTAATGCCGCTTCGATCTCACCGAGTTCGATCCGGTAGCCACGCACTTTCACCTGGTGATCAGCGCGGCCCAGATATTCCATTTCTCCCGCATTATTCCACCGCACCAGGTCGCCGGTACGGTACATGCGAGCTCCCTCTGTTTTGCTGAATGGATCGGGCACGAATCGTTCGGCGGTCAGGCTGGCGCGCTTCCAATATCCGTGCCCTACTCCTGCTCCTGCGATGTAAAGTTCGCCCACCACTCCGAGCGGCGCCAACTCCAGTTCCTGGTCCATCACATAGAGCCGCGTGTTGCCTACACCTCGCCCGATTGTTACCTTTTTTTGCGCTTCTACGGTTGTCCAGGTGGAATAGGTTGTGGTCTCTGTAGGTCCGTAAAGATTGTTGATGCGCTTGAGAATTCCCGCTTGCGCTAATCCTTTGACCAGTTCCTCTTTCAGCGCTTCGCCGGCGAGATTGATTGTCGCCACTCCCTCCGGCAGGGGTCCCTGCTCGATCAACTTGGCTATGGCTGAAGGCACGGTGTTCACCAACCGCACACGGTTAGAAACTTTTCCATCCAGCAGGCTTTCCCACCATGCAAGCACATCATCGGCCAGCACCACAGTCCCGCCGCAACTTAAGGTCGCCCACAGCTCAAAAATGGAAAGATCGAAGCAGACAGACGTTGACGCCAACACGCCGCTAAACTCTTCCGCCGTGAAGGTACGCTTTGCCCAGGCCACGAATGACGTGGCATTTCTATGGGCCAGCATCACTCCTTTGGGCATCCCGGATGAACCCGAGGTGTAGATCAAGTAAGCTAGTTGCCGGCTGTCGGCTGCTTCATTAAGTCCGTCTGTGCTCTCCTTTGCGATCTGCCCTTTTTCCCGATCCAAACAGAGAACGATAGCGGCTCCGCTTGCCACTCTGTCCCTCAGAGATTCTTCGGTGATGACAGCCTTTGCGGCTGCATCTTCCAGCATGAACCGCAAGCGTTCCTCAGGGTATTGAGGATCGAGCGGCACATACGCGGCGTTGGCTTTCCAAATACCCAGCATCGCCACCACCATGTCCGGTGAACGGCGCATGCAAACTCCTACAAGATCCTGTTTACGCACTCCCATGCGGACAAGATATCGCGCCATCTGATTCGCCTGGGCATTCAATTCCGTATAAGTGAGCTCCTCCGCGCCACAAACAATCGCCGTAGCCGTAGGCGTGGTCTTCGCTTGCTCCGCAATCAACTCATGCAGGCATCGCTCACGGTCATATTCGAACTCCGTTTCGTTGAGTTCCTCCACCAGTCTGTTCTGCTCACTGGCGGAAAGCATCGGCAATTGACTCACCGGAATCTCGGGATTCGAGATGATTCCTTCTAAAAGAATCGAGAAGCTCTCAGCCCACCGGGCAATCGTGCTCTTATCGAATAGGTCGCTGTTGTACTCCCATGCCCCGGTCAGACCATCCGGCCCCTCGCCGGCCGTCAGCGTGAGGTCAAACTGTGCTGTTCGCTGCTCCATGGCAACGGACTCCAACCGCAAGCCGCCCAAGGACACCCGCGCCTGTGGTTGCCCCAATGCAAAACGCACGAAATCATCTGAATGCTGTCCGTAAGTCTGCTGAAAGACGAACATGCTCTGATAGACAGGCGCCATAGAGGGATCACGAGCAATCCCAAGTTGTTCAACCATCAGCGAAAATGGATATAGATCGTGCGCAAACGCTTTCGCAACCCGTTTACGAACCTGGGGCAGGAAATCGATGAATGTTTGTCGTTGCTCAAAATCCACCCGCAGCGGCACGGCATTCACGAAGTAACCCACGGTGTTCGCAAATTCCGCTCTGGATCGGCCCGCCACCGGGCATCCGACAGTAACCTGATTTTGCGAAGTCAGGCGATACAGCAGGATCTGAAAAGCCGCCAGAAGCATCGCAAAGAGCGTTGTCTGTTGCTCAACACCAAACTGTTTCAGTTTTTCGGTTAACCTGGCATCGAGCGTAAATGGGAAGGAGGAGCCATGAAACGTCTGTACGGGTGGGCGGGCATGGTCTGCAGGCAGGCTGAGAGGCGCCAGTTCTCCTGACAGCTCTTCTTTCCAATAGCCCCAGAGCCGTTCTCCGTCAGGACCGGAAAGCTTCTCCCGCTGCCATTCCACAAAGTCCGCATAACTGCATTCCAACGGAACAAGCGTTGCTTCTGCTTTGCTGTGATAGGCCTGGTAAAGCTTTCCAATTTCGTCCAGGAGCAGCGTAAGAGACCAATAATCCGCGATAATGTGATGCACCGCAACATGCAGCAGGTGGTCGTTTTCCGATCTGGTGTAGAGTGTGGCCCGAAACAATGGGCCTCGCGTCAGGGAAAAGGGCAGACGGCTTTGCTCGGCCAGTGTTTCTTCGATTTCTGCTGCGCTCCAGCGTCGCGTGTCAAAATGTTCGAAGCAAACCTCGGCCTTATCGGCAACCTCCTGCACTGTCTCTCCGGCCATTTCCACAAAGATGGTGCGCAGGCAGGGATGGCGGTCAACCAGCGCCTGAAATGCTTGCCGGAGCGCCTCAACATTCACCCCAGATGCGATCCTGATCACTCGTGAGATGTTGTAGGCTGCGCTCTCGGGCGCCATCTGATATAGGAACCAGAGGGCCCGCTGGCCATGCGAAAGCGGGTAAATGGATGGATGGCCCGCCCGGCTCCTGCGCAGCAGCGACGGAGTTCCGGTTACGGTTTTCTCAATATCAGCAATGGTAAACCCATCGAATAAGTCGGAAACCGCGATCTCAATGCCAAAATGGAGCTGAATCTGGTGGCAAAGCTCAACCGCCCGAAGTGAATTCAGCCCGTACCCCATCAACGGCTGATGAATGTCGATCTCGGCCGGCTCAATACCGGTTCTGCGCGCTACTTCGGCGATCACCCACGTCTCTACGGCGCTGGGCTTGTACGCGTCTGCAGATGCGGATGCGCCTGCGGCCGGCCGGTCTGCAGCCCCTTCACTCCACTCTTTTAAGAGATAGAGATTCTGATTCAGAAAATCTGTCTTGCAGGTATGCCGCTGTAGCTTGCCGCTGGACGTCTTGGGAATTGTCCCTGTCCTTATCAGGACGATCGCATGGGCAGTCAATTCATGGATCTCGGCAATATTCCGGGCAATGAGTTGAATGGCCCTGCCCAGCTCATCATCAGAGCGGATGGCCGCCTCCTGCACCACGACCAGCTTTTCTTCTCCGTCCCTCTCAATTGCAAATGCTGCTCCACATCCCGGACGCAAAGCGGGATGCGCAGTCCCCATGGTCTCTTCGATATCCTGCGGGTAGTAATTGCGCCCGCGAATAATAATGAGGTCTTTTAAACGCCCGGTGACAAACAACTCTCCATCGCACAGAAATCCCAGGTCTCCGGTTCTCAGGAACGATCCCTCCTGACTTCCGTGTATGCGCGCATGGAATGCAAGCTTTGTCTCTTCAGGCAGATTCCAATACCCGCGCGCCACACTGGGGCCCGAGACCCAAATCTCGCCGATCTGATTGGGCGGGCTCGAAAGCAGTGATTCCGGATCAACAATCATCACCCCATTTCCTCGCGCCGGTTGGCCGCAACTCACGACCGGGATGGCGGCGTTATCCTCCGATGCGCTGCGCACTTGATGGCGCGCGAGAGCGGCAGCATCCAGGTCCAGGGTCACCGGCGCGTGGTCGCCTGAATGACCAGAAACCAGAAGCGTCGCTTCCGCCAAGCCATAGCAAGGAGTAAACGCCTTGGGATTAAAGCCCGCTCGTCCGAATCTTGCCGCAAACCGCCTCATGGTGCTGGAGCGCACCGGTTCAGCCCCATTGAAAGCCAGCTCCCAACTGCTTAGGTCTAGTCTGTCCGCTTCCTCCTCTGTGACTTTGTTGACGCAGAGATCGTAGGCAAAGTTGGGACCGCCGCTGGTTGTTGCCCGGTAATGGGTTATAGCATTCAACCACCGGACCGGCTGCTGCAAAAACGCCATCGGTGGCATGAGAATGCAACGAGCGCCTATATAGATTGGCTGAAGCATGTTCCCAATCAGGCCCATGTCGTGATAAAGCGGAAGCCAGCCGACGATTACGGACCTTTCATTTTGGTGAAATGCTTCCTGAATCAGAGCTTCGTTCTCCAGCAAGTTGGAGTGACTTACCATGACTCCCTTGGGCGCCGCGGTTGAGCCCGAGGTGTATTGCAGGAACGCGATGGAGTCTCCTGCTACCTTCGGTTGTTTCCAATCCTCAGCCAGGCTTGGCCCTAAATCATCAGTCGCCAGGTATCGGAGAGAAGAGAGTTGTGGATCGCCGTCCGCGAAGGGCTTCATTTTGAGCAGAGTCTGTCTGGCGGTCAGGACTGTAAGGGCCTTCGAATCCTGAATAACAGCCTTAAGCCGCAGCAAATTGCGGTTTGATCGCGGAGGATAAACCGGTACCGCGATCGCTCCGGCGCTCAGGCAGCCCCAGAAAGCAGCGATGAAATCAGGTCCCGGAGGGTACAGCAGCAGTACGGGTTGTCCTGTGAAATTGGATGATTGCAACAGCGCCGCGATGGACCAGGCGCGGCGTGCCAATTCCTCATAGGTCCAGTTGGCTTCCTCCTTTTCTCCGTCCCTAAGAAAGGTCAAGACCAGTCGATCGGAATTGTGCTCCCTTTGCCAGAGAAGCAGCTCATTTAAATTGGAAAATTTATTTCGCATTACCCATTTCTCTAAGAGCGGATAGTGCAGTTACACCGCTCCCCTGCAACACGCTTAACCACGCCGTGGATTGAAGTGCCCAAAAGTAACCAGAAGGTATAGCTTCGCCGTGAAAGGCAGGTTCCGAGGTATATCATTACGATCCGCAATGCGTCGGTGTAGTTCCATACGCGCGAAGGGCCATAAGTTCCTTGGCTAGGCCCTCTCCCTCGCGGTAAAGCCGGCTGAAGACATCCATTAGCGCGGTGAGGCTTGCCCTGATGCCCCAAGCATGTTGGGCCTCATGTCCCCACAGTCGCAATGAGACGTTCCCATCGACCGCAACGTGTTGCCTTGTCTCAGAGTGGGCCATCGTTATGGCCCACAATCAGAAAGCCACTGATCAGAGAATCAAGGGCCGCTCCTCGGTCCTCACAGTTTTGAGGCCACGATCTGAAATGAGGGGGTGGGATTCACACATTCTCCGGGAGTGACAATGCGCCGGCACTCCAGCCGGTCAAATCCTGACAGGAGGGTACGTAACTCCTCTTCAGTGGAAAGCATGTGGCGTGTGTGGAAATTGGCAAACGTGATGCAATGCTCCAGCACTTCGCTCTTCTTCGACTCGCCATGGCTCGGCAAGAAATCACCGTTGGTGCTCTCCAGCAATCGACGCGCGCGCTGGCTGTATCCAGTCCTCAACTCGGGAGTCGTTGGCTCGCCTAGCATCGCCACAGTGACGACCGCCCCGCCTGGCTTGAGCAGTTCCTTCCATCGCTTGGCAATTAACGGCTTGTAATCTGCTTTCAGAACACTCAGGAATTCATCGGTAACGATCAGATCAAAGGGCGCCTCGGCAATCTCTCCGGTGATGATGTTGGCACACCTGGTCTTGATGGGGAAATTGTGCCGGTCGGCATACCACTGGCAGCATTTCAGCGGAGTTTTACAGATGTCATATATGACAATGTTGGGGCTGGCTCCCGCGATTTGCATTGCCTCATGCAGTGAAGCCAGCATGCCCCAGTCTGCAGCCGCTGAGATCAAAACATTGGCATTGGGCTTCTGTTTCAATATGCCGCCCAAGGTGTGGTTGTAAAAATCACGATGCCAGTGTGGCACCGCCACCATGTCGAGCAATCGCAGATACTGCCATGTCCCGTGATACCATCCACAACTGTCAGGCTCCAGGCGGTTCTCTTTCGCCCACTCTTCCATTCCACCCTTGGGTTTCGAGCAACATTCTGTCCGTGACCAAACCTCTGTCATCGGAGCTGATTCGACCAACAAGTCGCGGGCCTGCGGATCCAGCGTTCGCGCATAGCCGTTAGAGATGAGTGTTTCCAAAGCTAGTTCAGTCTGAGGCACATTTTCTCCTTTGAGGTAATGAATTAAATAGAACTTGGACCAGAAAATCTGGATGTGAAAAAGGCGACTATCACGGCTTTGTGGGAAGCACCATTTTTATTTCTGGCGCTATCTGTGACCCGCCCAAATGCATGGATTTTTTGCCAGGCGCTCAGGAATTCTTCTATCTATCTGATCGCTAGCCGCGCACGATGGTCGCGAGACTGGGTCGCCTGGAATCTGTGAAATTAATGCGACTTGCTTATGAAACCGCTGATCGTGGTGAGATGGCAGCTCTTGCCACCTCTAAACGAGGCACTTCCACGTGGACGCTATAAGCCACGGTGCTCAGAAGTATCTGCACCCGTTTAGTTCCTGGCAACTCCCGCTCGAATACTCCCACAAAGTCACGCAAGAGGCCGGATTGGATGATCACTTCGTCGCCAGGATTCAGTGCGGTCGTATTGCGTATGACGCCGTTCTCGTCCATACGAGCATAGATCTCGCCGATCACTTCATCGCTAATTGGGGCTGGAACCCCCCCGAAGCTGACGACATAAGCTACGCCGCGCGTAAAGTGAATATTGTGCAGTGTCTTTAGGCCTTCAAAGCGCGCAAATATATATCCTGGGAACAGCTGCGAATCACGCTGGCTGTTGCTCCCCTCTAGCCGCGGAGCCAGTGTTGTTATTCCCCAAGATGTCAGATTCTCTACTGCACGTTCTTCCTGACGGGGTTTTGTACGAATTGCATACCACGATAAAGAGTTCATTTTCACTCAACGACCGCACAGATCCGGCGATCTCTCATTGCAAGGCAGAGCTACCGCACTTGAAGCACTTGTTCGTGCTCCCTTTCGCCATTCTCAGTCATCCGCACATGGGACAAAACAGTGTTTGTCCTATCTTTCAGGCCGGAGGAACTTTCAACAACTTCGCTCTCTTACGATCCCTGATGGGCCGGGCCAGAGGCAGATCCGTTATAGCGATTCTTTGCTTCCAGCAGCTTCTGAATCTTGACCTCATCCAATAGAGTCTGCTTGCCGATTTGCCGCGTCGCCAGGACGATCTGAGCAAAGTGTTCTACCGCTTCCATTCTCTGATATGCCTCACATAGCGTCCTGCCATATGCCACCACTCCGTGGTTCGCCATCAGTATTGCGTTGCAATACGGTATGAAGGGCAGCAGCGATTCACTCAACTCAGACGTGCCAGTGGTTCCATACGGCGCCAGCGGCACCGCGCCAAGGGTCATGACCAGTTCCGAGCACAAGGGTTCGTCCAGGGCAATGCCTGCACACGCGAAGGCGGTTGCAGTGCAAGGATGCGCATGTACCACTGCACGGATATCCGGGCGAAGTTTGTAAATCGTCAGATGCATCTCAATCTCGCTTGAAACATCCCGGCTTCCTTTGAGTTTGACCCCAGTCTCATTTACCAGGACCATGTCGCGGACGCTCATCATCGCTTTTCCGATGGCGGTTGGTGTGGCCAGAATTCGGTGGTCATCGAGCCGAACCGATAAATTGCCATCGGTTGCTGACACGAATGTCTTCTGGTGCAGCAGTTTGCCAAAGTAGACTAGCTGTTCGCCGCCATATTTTTCTTTCGATCTAAGTCGTTCACGTAGCTGTTTAAATGAGACAAAATCAAACCAGCTCTGACCCAGTCGTTTTGGGAAGTAGCTTATCGCCTGGCTAATCCGTAGCATAACCACTCACGTCTTGAAGACTGAACCGGAACCTCCAGCCATAGGCCCGACTCGAAGTCATCTTTTTGGATGTGACGTCGAAGCGCCTACGCCTGCAAGCTCGCAAAGCCACACCTATCTGCGAAGCCAGGCCCAAACCTGCGCCCTCCACCGGACATCCCTGTAACCAGATCACGACAAGTCTCGGCTGCCCAAAGAAGCGACTGTTACCTCGAGTCAACATCGCGTTCCGGGTTCATCCTGGTAGTACGAAGATGATCGCCGAGAAAAGCCTGCCGGGTGAGGCCATAATCCGTCACCGCCAGCAGTTCCATCGCTTCATCGCTTGCATTCTGCGTCTGGTGCATCGTCCATCGCGGAACAAATACGGTGTCTCCCGGCCCGACATCGATGCTGAAATCACCCACCAGAACCCGGCCTTTACCCTTTACGACCGTAAGCAGGGATTCATGCGCATGGCGATGGTGTTCGGTATTGCGATGCGGCGCGATACTCACCTGGCGCACATCGAACACCTCCGCGCCGAAATCCACGCGCTTCACCGAGAATTCAATATTGAGATGTTCCACGCGGTTCGCGTACAGCCCCGACAGCGCCGCCCCGGTCACAGTTCTCGAGTTGACGAAGTCTTTCGCCGTTGAGTCTTTTGCGACTAGCGAATGCTCGTTCCGCACTCGGCCGAGCAGCCCTTGCAGCCTGGTGTGAAGGACAAAGTCCATAGCATCATCCAGAAACTGCAGCCGGATGTTCAGGGCGTGATCTATGGCGGCCTTGCATTGCTCGAACCACCCTGGTTCGTCGGAAAAGGAACGTGTCAATTCCGCCAGCGTAATGGCGTGCTCATCATCACATTCCATGTGAAGGCGGAAGAACAACAACTGTTCCTCGGGAACGCCTGCCTTGAGTAAACCTTCACAGAAATAACCGTAGAGACGCGCTATAGCGCCCTCCGTGCCCATGGATAGAAAGGCCGAACCAGCCAGCGCGGATGAGTTCCGGCAAAAGTCCAGATATTGATGAAAAAAATCATTGGCAAAGCTCTGATATTGAATGGCATCAAGATCCACTCCCAGCGCCTGGCGCAGAAAACGCCGGAACAGTTCCGCATGCCGTTTGTCCGGTTCCGCTCCGCCGCCTTCTTCCCACAGATTCTCCCCAAGCCGGGAACGGTAGTAATCGCTTTCGCAATTAGTCATGAGTGCGGTCAAATATCGCGTGAAATTCTTGGAGTATCTGTAGTATTGGCTGAAAATGTGTTTGAAGTCTTCCTTGCTCAACTGGCCCGCGCGGCACGCCCGAATCAGGCGGCAATCCCATATGGGATGCTCTGCCTGAAAACGCTCTAATTCCCTAAGTCCTGCGTCTGAGGCCGCCGTGGATGCGGCCGCCGCGACTGTGTTATCAACTAGCAATGACATGCTGTCTCCTTTCGTTCCACTGGATACAATTTCGATATGATTGTTGAACCGCAAATAGAATCATGATCCTGGGCTGCGTTCATCTGGACAGCTCCGGTCGTTTGCTCTTAAGAATCTGCCATCGCGTCTTCCTGCTGCACCTCCTCTATGCGCTTCAGAAGATCCGTAACTCTGGGGTTGGCGAGAAAATCGAAAATCGACAGGTTCACATGAAACTGGTCCGCAATGCAGCCCAGGGTTTCAGTGACCAGATAAGAGTGTCCGCCCAGGTCGAAAAAGTTATCGACGATCCCAACCCGTTCCAGCTTCAGTACCCTGGCAAAAATGGCGGCCAAATCCTGCTCCTCGGGAGTGCGGGGCTCTTCCGGTCCTGCCTTGGCGCCCAGCGTAAGAATATCCATGCCCAAAAGCGCGTTGCGGTCCGTCTTCCCATTCGGATTTAACGGCATTTCTTCGAGAACGACCACATCGTTCGGCACCATGTACTCAGGCAGCCGCTCCTTCAAAAACGACCGCAACTGGCTGCCAGTTTGATCACGCGAACCACCGCGATGCCGGGGCACCACAAATGCCACCAGACGCTGGTCCTGGTCGCTGAAGGTCTTGCTTAACACCACCGCCTCTTTAACTTCCTTATGCTGACGCAGATTGGATTCGATATCGCCCAAATCGATGCGGAAACCCCGTAATTTCACCTGATGATCAACCCGGCCAATGAACTCCAGGTTCCAGTCGGACGAAAATCTCCCCAGATCGCCCGTGCGGTAGATGCGGCTTGCTCCCCCGGCACTGAAGGGATCGGCTACAAATTTCTCTTCCGTCAACGTGCTGTCATTGATATAGCCCCAACCCACTCCGTCGCCCGCAATGCAAATCTCACCCGGAAGGCCAAAAGGCACGGGGTTCAGGAATTCATCAAGGACGTAAACCTGTGTGTTAAAAATCGGCTTTCCGATCGGAACGGAACCCTCCACGTATCTCTCGTAGTCTTTTAGGACGTAGAAGGTGGAGACATCACTGCACTCCGCGGCGCCATAGACGTTGGCTATTTCGGCGCAGCACTCGCGAGATTCAGCCCATTCCCGGATGCGCGACGCGGAAATGGCCTCGCCTCCTAAAA
Organism: Candidatus Angelobacter sp.; assembly: GCA_035294925.1. GTDB lineage: Bacteria > Acidobacteriota > Terriglobia > Terriglobales > Acidobacteriaceae > Angelobacter. The sequence goes on from DATGJZ010000030.1 coordinate 33,172, forward strand.
ATAACGTACGCAAAGAACGCAGCTTGGAAAATGAGGCCTTTGAGTTTTCCACCAGCGGATAGAAAGTGCTGGGAGCGCAGTTCATGCGGGTGATTCCCTGGTCTGCGATGGTCTGGACGATCAAGGCAGGATCGTAGTAGTTCGAGGCCAGCAAGTGCAGTTCTGCCCCCCTGATCAGCGGCATGACAATACTTCTCTGGGTAATATCAAAGCTGAAGGAACTGATCACCAGAACCTTGTCCCCGGGCTTGATGTTGAACTCAGTGACAAACCAGTGCATCAGATTTGTCCAGCCGCCATGGAATACTGCCGCAGCTTTCGCCTTGCCGGTAGATCCGGAGGTGAAGATGACGTAACACAGATTTCTTACCGAGGCCGCCAGTGGCAAATTGTCACCGCTCTCGCCGGCAATCTGCCCCCAATCGCTGTCCAGGCAAACCCGCTTCGCCTTGTTCTCCGGCAAGACGGCCAGCATGTCCTGGCTGGTGAGCAATACACGCAGATCCACGTCTTCCACCATCGCAGCCAGTCGCTTCTGCGGATAGGCCGGATCCAGAGGAACATAGGCGGCGCCCGCCTTCAACGTGCCCAGAATCGCAATGATCATCTCCGGTGAACGATGCAGGCAGATGCCAACCAGAACGTCAGGGCCTGCACCCAGCTTGCGCAAGTAGTTCGCCAACTGGTTCGCCTTCCGGTTCAATTCCTCATAGGTCAATTGCCGGGCCCCGCAAACCACAGCGATTGCCCCCGGGGTCTCCGCCACGCGCTGCTCGAACAACTCATGCATGCACTTGTTTCGCGGGTAATCCGCATGCGTGCTGTTCCATTCCGCCATCGTGGTGTGCTGACCATCCAGGGTCAACACCTGCTGTTCAGAGCTCGTGGGTTGCATCTGGCATCTCTCCTGATCAGGCGCTTCTCAGCTTCCCTGTTGTGCGACAGCATGGATATCGGCGACTTGGTGAGAAGCCCCGGCGGCTTTTCTCTCTCCCAGTGTGTAGTCCCAAATAAAATCGTTGAGCTTGAGGTCCGTCTTGGCGCTGAGGCTCTCCAGTGCGGACATAAGTCCTTCGGCAATTTTCTCCACCTGGGCCTGAGCGTGGCGGCCGGTCGGGCAAGAAACTTCAAATGACGTTCCATCACTTCCGGCCATGAGCTTCAGCAGCAGATCTATCTGTTTGTTGACCGCCGGGTAGTGCTCCAGCCGCGCCGGCATGCTGACTTCCGGCGAATCCCCCACCAGGCATCCTGCCGTGAATGTTGGGCACGCGCTGCCGAACTCTTTCATGCGCAATGGATTGGTCAGAATGAAAAAGGCAAACAAGCGATGCAGGCGCGCCTGTTCCAGCTTCTGGCTCGAGCTGCGGGCAAATTCGGCAAAGCTCGCATCCAATGCGGGATGAAAGAGAATCGGGAAGGGCTCTTTTTCATCCAGCGAAGCGACTACAACAACCTCGTCCTGGCCCGAGATTCTCGCCAGCAAGGCGCCATAGCAGGCGAGAACCAGTTCCGCAAAATCGACTCCGTACGATGAGCTGAGTTTCTCCGACAACTGCCGGTTTACAAATCGGGCAACCGAGGTGGACGCTCCGCCTCCCGCTTTAGGAGTGGTGACCGCCGGCCTGGCATGCTGGAACTCATCCTTCCAGAATTTTTCCGCAGCCACATACCTGGCCCCGGAGTAAGGCTCGATCACGCTCATGTCCAGCTCTACCGGCCGGTCGTACTGCGCGCTCAATTTGAAGTTTTCCAGCAATGCGGGTGAGATTTGCTTCAGGTTGGGCTTCAGCAGCTTCTCCCTGGCTGCTGCGACAAAGAATTTAAGAAATGTCTTCTGCCGCTCAATCGACATCCCTCGCTTTTCATTGGCGTAGAAAGAGACCCAGTTATATCCGGGATCGGGCACCCATGAAACATGCTCCAGCGCCATGAACGAGCGCACCACTAGTTCAACCGCCGTTTCCGCATTCATGGTGTAGTGGGACCAGCCATATGCTTTGCCCTTTAACGCAAATTTGTCCCGCTTGCGCCACACCGGCGTAGTGGCATCACAAAACCAGATCTGAATCCGCGTGTAATCGGGCTTGATCTCTTCAATGAAGTCGAATGATTCCTGAAAACTTTCATACGTTTCGCCCGGGAAACCGACCTGCACCGAGATCATCTGGCGCAGCCCATATTTCTTGAACCACGGCATGGTCCTGCGGAAATCGTCCTTGTGCGCGGTCTTATCCATGTTCTTTAGCACGGTCTCATTGGCCGATTCGAGACCCAGGAAAACCCCCATGCAACCGGCTTCCTTCATCAACTGGATGGTCTCTTCGTCCGTCTGGTCGCAACGGAAGAAACAATGCCACTTAAAGCCATAATTCTTCGCGATCATCATGCGCAACATGGCCTTAAACTGGGCGGGAGGAACGTTCATGGTGGCATCGATGAAAAAAATGTGGGTGATCGCGCCCGTGGCCTTGATAGCGTCGAACTCCCGCTCGATCCGGTCCAGGCTCATGATCACGTAACGCTCGTTGCCGTGCTCCGGAAAAGAGCAGAAGCCGCACGCATAAGGACAGCCATCCGAAATGCGCACGTTGGCCCAACCCGATTTTGCGAACCCCTCGGCAAACAGCGAATAATCAATCATGTTGTCCGCTAGAGGGTTCTTTTCCCGCAGCCGTGGCGTCACCAGATAGTCCTTGCCCTTTTTGTAGGCAAGGTTATGCACCGTACTCACATCCACATTGTTTTTTAGCGCTTCCAGCAGATTGACCAGCGTCTGTTCGCCCTCACGACTGTAGCAGTAAAAATCGGCATTCAAATATCGGAAAAGAGGCTTGACGTATTCCGGTTCCCGTTCTTCCGCTTCCTTGGAAATGTACGGCCCACCCACAATGATCTTCGCGTCTGGCCTCGCCTTGCGAATGAAGGTGATGATTTCCCAGATGTTCTGCTCGAAGACGTACATCGTGCCGGTGAGGATAACCAGGCGATAATTATTGTTTTTCAGCTTTTCTTTGAGCTGCCGCTTCTCCCAATGGAACAAATTGATGTAATCGAACGTGTAGCCTCGCCGCGCCAGATAGCTTCCCAAATACGTAAGCGCCGTCCACACGCAATCCCCATTGTAAAAATCTTTGTGGTCCTTCGGATCCAGGCCCTCATTATAAAATTTGGTGAGAATGTCCATTGCCTGGTGCGGCTTCCCCTCGTAGCGGACACAATTGAGCTGCATATCCGTGAAGGCCACATGGTCGCGCCCTCCCGAAGAAGCCATATTCTCGAGGATGTTGAAATATTGCTGGAATTCGAGTTCGTTGTGTCCTACAAGCAGGCAATCGAAATCTGCCATTGCATTTTCTCCTGATCCCGGCGCGCTACTGGCTTAAAAGTGCACACAATTCTAAGCAATTTGATAAACCTACGGAATTTCATATGCAACAGGCACAATCGCCCACAAGCGATAACCCGGGGTTAATGATAAAGACCGCCATAAATTAAATGGGCTCGCGGGGCGCAGCCGCAAACCTTGGAGTGTGTTGATACGACGAGGCGTGGTACCACATTTGTCCTGCGGTATCCCCAAATCGCGACGACTAAGATCCTACAAATAATTTGACGAAGCAAACGGGCTTAAGATAGCCGATCATTTTGGTTTTGGCAACAAGAAAATTAAAATTGTCTGATTAAATTGTGATTAAATGCTACTACCACAACGGGATGACCAACTGTATCAGGATATAATAATTTGCCGGAAGTGGGCGATGGTGGATATCATATTGGGGCAATGATATTGCGGTTATGGGATATGTTTGATAGATCACATTGCGGCTGCCGTCTATGAATGATAGAACACCCATTATGGAGTGAATATGGAGCTGGATGAAGAGCTTGCATCGTGTATTACCGTAGAGGATGAGGAGGCGCTCAGGTCACGTTATGCTTCGCCTCGGTTCTTGCCCGTTCTGGACCAACTCGATAGGAGCTGTCGGCTGTTTATTGCACATTCTCCCATCGTAATCATAGGGAGCACGCAGCCCGACAACGGTATTGACATAAGCCCCCGCGGTGATGCGCCGGGATTTGTGCGTGTGCTCGATGACCATACCCTGGTGATCCCTGACCGCCAGGGCAATAACCGCCTGGACTCCATGACCAATCTGTTAGTCAATAACGAAATTGGGCTGTTCTTCATGATTCCGGGAGTGCATGAAACACTTAGGATCAAAGGCACGGCCCGCCTGAGCCGCGAGCCGGAGCATCTTGCGGCTACGGAACTGCAGGGAAAGCAGTCCAACACGGTGATCGTAGTGACCGTGACCTGGGTGTTTATTCACTGCGGTAAGGCGCTCAACCGCTCCAAGATATGGGAAAACGACTATCGCGCCAGCCCCAAGGCGTGGCTGCTTGCCCGCAGTACGCTGGAGAACAGCACGGTGGCCGATATTGATTTGCGCAAGCCGCCCGTGGTTGCTGGACACGATTCTGAGCCCGGGGACGTCTGAGCCAGGCCGCCGAACTCCTGTTCAGAGTTATTCCCGTGTTCGGATTACGCTTTTCAGCTTTGCTGTGAGTTTTCCCAATTCTGCAGCATCGAATCTGCCCTGTTCACATATCGGTTCGACTGATTGCTGCAGGGCAGAAGGAAGTGGGAACAAAATGCCTGCCTTTTCGGGAAATAGCTTTTGCGTTTCAACTGAGAGAACCGTCTCGCTTAGCAGCTTTGCGGCCTGCAAATGACTGCAACCCCGGGCATCTGCAAAGGCGAGAGCGCCCATAAGGTGGGGCCCAAGGAGATAACGGCTCAGATGTTTGTTGAAGAGTTCGTTGTATCGTTCGGCTGCGGATTGTGGCTCTCGGTCAAGAAGGAGGCTGATCTTTTCACTTTCCTCATGCACTCGGCGAATAACTCGTTCTGTCAGATCGTGGAAAATCAGGTCTAGAGGGGTTTCGATGCCCTCGGTCGCTAAAATAGCGCGATCACTAGAGGACAATCCTGAAAAATGCTCTCGGACAACAGATACTCCTATTGGCGCCAGTGCAGAACCGGCTAGGACTGCAGATAAATCTGCCAGGAGAGCATGGCGGCGACGAATATCCCAGGACTGAAAAATTCCAGTGCCACGCAAACAGGCTACGGCGTCGAAATCAATGCTGGGGTTCGCAAGCAAAGCTCGCCATGCATGGTCGAAACTGTTCCAGTCGTCTGCCTCTCCGATAAGGCCGCACAGACAGCAGATGGCGGATTTTTCATGGTCGCCGCTCACGGCGAAGTGTCCGTAGAGCACAGCCGTCAACCTTGTGATCGAAATCAATTGCTGGGATTTGTGCCTGCAGGATTAGCAATCATCCTGACAGTGATTACATATCATCTCTATTTGGAGCGTTCATGTTAGCATGCAAATCCTGTTGCGGGCCCAGACGAAGCGTTAGAGTAATATACATGCACATTGGGTCGAACTTTTGCTGTGAGGTGAAATCTTCATGAATGGCGCCAGGCACTTTTTGTCAGGTTTGGCTTACAGTGTTGGCAGTATCAAGCCTATCGATGCGCTGGCTGGCGTAGACAGCGTAAACACTGAATTACTCAATACCCTTAAGTCAAGAGGATTAAAGAATTTTTGCGAAGACAGCAGGTCTATCCCTGAAATGTGCCTGGCCAGTGCTCTACAAACACTCCAGGCAACACGCCTGACCCCGGCTCAGATCCACGCGGTCGTGTTCACCAGCTCCAATTCGGATGGACTGGTTGCAGATGATGATGAAACTGCGCTCTTTACCGCCCTCCATGGCGCCGGATTTATTAAGACCCGTATTATTGGTTTGACTTTGCAGGCCTGTAGCGCCTGTGGAGAAGCGCTTCAGATTGCGTGTGACTTGATCAATGATCCGGCAAAAAAGGCCCTGGTAATCGTTTTTGGGAAAAAAAAGGCAAACAGGGTTGGCCCTCAGGCCAATACCGTGTTCAGCGATGGAGCGGCATCCTGCATTGTCTCTTCAGACAGTGGCGACTTCGAAATTTGCGCGATTGAGAGCATGATCAATACCTATTTAGGCAGCATGGGACGCACCGGCAATGTCGCTCAGACTCACGGCGGGCTGCTTGATCTCAGGGAACTCAGCAAAAAAGTGTGCGAGAAGTCTGGAGTGAAGGCCAAAGCCATGCGCGCGTTTTTCGGCACAAATGCCAGTCTCGGACATCTCAACTTCATGGCGCAAGCCGCCGGCATGCCTCTAGACAGAGTCTACGAGGACGACGTAGCCGAATATGGCCATCTGCATTCCTGTGATAACTTGATCAGCCTGAAAAACTACTCAAGCAAACATGCATTGGCTCCGGACGACCACGTAATGCTTACTGCGTGGTCATCGCATGTGGTGAGTGCCTCCGTTTTGAGGTACGTCGGCTAAAGCAGCGGATTGTGCCAGGAATAGCCTCTGGAAACCTGCCAATGCAGTCAATTTCAACACTGAACGAAAAACTGCTTCAACCAGTCAGGATACTCAACATGTATGTTTTCATCACCGTGAAAGCCGCAATCACAACCGTCGCTAGCTATTGATAGCCAGCGCATCTGAGGCATCTGAACATGACAAAGAACACATTACAATCCTCGGAAATGACAGTCATGACCGCCGGACGGCCGTACCTGTTACGTTACTTTGACCGTCCGGGCTCAGGACCCGCAATTCTCTATATTCATGGACTCGGTTGCTCCAAGGCTGATTTCATGGAAATGGCTGCGGCTCCCGAACTTCAGCCGTTTCGCCTGCTCTCTGCCGACCATCCCGGCTGTGGTGACTCACCTTATGATGATAGCCATCCATTGAATATCGACGGCGTTGTGGATCTGATTGAGAATTTTGTGGCTAATCTGGGACTGGATCCCTTTCTGCTCGTGGGCGGCAGCCTCGGTGGTTTGGTGGGGCTTCTATACGCGGAGCGAAATCTCAGCAGAGTCACCGGATTCGTAAATGTGGAAGGCAATCTTGCGCCTGAAGACTGCATGTTCAGCCGCAATGTGATTCCTTATTCTTATTCGCATTTTGAAAGAGTCATATTCCCTCAAATCAAAAAAGCTATCGCCGCCAGAAGAGGCCGCGGGTTCGCACAGCATTTAGAAGTGCTGGCGAAAGCTAGCCCGCGGGCGTACTATGATTTTGCGTTTCAGACGGTCGAATACTCGGATAAAGGTAATTTGCTGCAGCGCTTTCTGGGTCTACCGATTCCGAAATGTTTCTTGTACGGCTCGGAGAACCGCCATCTCTCTTACCTGCAACGCATCAGGGAGTCCGACTGCGCAGTGATTGAGGTGCCGAATGCAAACCATTTCTTGTTCTATGATGCGCCGGATCACTATGCAGTAGCTTTGGCATCTTTTGCTCGCAGTTCCTGTTTTGTCTAAGGCCCTGTTTTGCCTGAATCTAAGGTCGGTACTCTAATGTGCTGGGTAGGCAGATTACAGCCATTTAGCTTGGCCCCGGCGTGCCATTGGAGTTCAGCCTTCCTGAGGTTCAGTCTTTTTGAGGTTCAATCTTCTTGAAGACTGGCAGTCTAGCCCGGTATATAGAATGTGAGAATAATAATGAGCTCCCAACCAGAAAAAGCTTTGCTGCCGCGTCCAGTTTCCGGTTTTTCTGTCTTCCCATCAATTCTGGTCTGGCTCTTCGTTACGCTGCTCTCCATGCTGGCCATCATGCAGCTGAAACCGCCACATCCGGTCCCGGCCACAGCTTCTGTAACGGAATTTTCTGCCGATCGAGCTATGTCTCACGTGCGTGCGATTGCCCGCATGCCTCATCCCGTCGGTTCAGCCGCAAATGAAACCGTCAAAGAATATCTGATTGCGCAGCTTTCTAGCTTGGGACTGAATCCCCAGGTTTTTCCGGCAGTCGGCACGAACCGCAGGGGCAGGAATATCGTCATCGGCAACACTCAGGACGTTGTGGGGCGTCTTTCAGGGGCCGCGAGTTCCGGCGCCATGGTCCTCATGGCCCATTACGACTCTGTCTACCGGGCTGCTGGCGCTGCGGATGACGGCGCTGGCGTGGCCGCCATTTTGGAAACCGTCAGAGCATTGCGAAGCGGCCCTCCGCTGAAAAATGATCTTATTGTGCTTTTTACGGATGGTGAAGAGGCAGGCCTGCTGGGAGCGGAGGCGTTTGCCAATTCCCACCCGTGGATGAAAGATGTTGGACTTATCCTCAATTTTGAGGCGCGTGGCAATCAGGGCGCGTCGCTGCTTTTTGAAACCAGCGCCAATAACCGCCTTCTGATCGAGGCCGTTTCAACCGTCGCTCATCCAACCGGCTCGTCCCTCTTTTATGCCCTTTATCAATTGCTGCCGAACGATACTGATTTTACTGTTTTCCGATCGCACGCAGTCCCGGGCCTGAATTTCGCTTTTGGAGAGGACCTTGAGGCGTACCACTCACGTCTTGATGCGGCTGAGAATCTCAGCACTGCATCTCTCCAGCATCATGGCTCCTACGCTCTGAGCTTGGCTGGACAGTTTGGCCAGATGGACCTCACACAGCTGAAAGCACACACAGGCAATGACATTTTCTTTGACTGGATTGGCGACCATTTGGTCACTTACAGGGAAGGCTGGACTGTGCCCGGCCAGAGTGCCGCAACCGTTCTGCTCATCCTGGCAATCTTGCTGAGTGGGCGGAAGAAAGAAGTACGGCTGAACAGAGTCTTCATGGCGCTACTCCCCGCGGTTGCTGTATTGGTTCTGGTTCCAGTTGTCCTGTCGGCTCTGGGATGGCTGCTCTTGCAACTTCTGGCAGGACATCGGATCATCAGTGATTCGCCGGCCAATTCCTGGCTTCTGGCCGGCTTGGTTTTTTGGGGTGCGTGCGCCGGAAGCTTGCTATTTGCCGGTTTCCGCAGGAGATTCACGGTGCAGGAACTCTCCTTTGCAGGCCTCATCATTGTCTGTATTCTCAACTGGTCAGTTGCGCTGGTGCTCCCCGCTGCCAGTTATGTGCTCTTTTGGCCGCTGTTGGCAACATCTCTCGGACTTCTGGCGTTTGCCATGCTGCCTCAGGCGATGGCGGCGCATTTGCACTGGCTGGCGGGTCTTATAGGTACAGCGATTACCGTTCTGTTTTTCTCACCCATTGCGTACCTTCTTTATGTGTTTCTTACTTTTCAGTTAATCACAATTGTGGCCGTGGGGCTGTTGCTCGGTTTGTTGTTCCTGATCTGTGCCCCCTTGCTGAACATCGCGATTCCTCCACGCAAATGGCAGCCTGCAATGTTGCTCCTGCTGATCTGTGGGACGGTGAGTATTGCTGCTGGAGTAAAGCAATCGCACTACAGCGCTCAACATCCCCGGCACGACAGTGTTCTTTATAGCTTGGATGCCGACAATCACACTGCCGCTTGGCTAAGCTATGACCAGGGGCTCGATAGCTGGACATCGCGGTTCATTCCTGACCAGCGCCGCCAGCCGCAATCCATGCCCAGCTATTTGGCAGGTTCCCAACGGTCCGTGCTATCCGGACCCGCGCCTGCGCTCGACCTCGCGCCTCCGGCGGTCGAGGTGAGTGTAAATAAGATCGAAGGTGATCTGCACAGAATTAAGATGAATGTCAGATCGCAAAGAAATGCAAACAGGATTTTTTTGAGCTTCGACCAGGATATACACCCTGTCGCCATCAACCTCGCCGGGCGGGAGATTGTTCCCGTTCAGAACTCCCAGGGCCTCAACATAACCTTCTTTGGTCCATTCCCCCAGGGTGCCGATATTCAGCTCTCGTTCAAGGACCAATCTCCCGTTGCCTTCTGGATCATGGATCAATCCTATGGCTTGCCGCAGGCAGAAGAAGGCCCACGGCCACAAGACGTGATGGCGAGCGAAGGCAGTGATGTAACGATCGTTTGCCGGAGATACAAGCTGTAGACTACGGCCCGCGCCTGCGTGGCAGGGATTCCGTCAGTTCCGCCATGGTGATGGCCACCGCGGCAATAGTCGCCGTTTCTGCCCGCAGAATAGTCTCTCCCAGCGAGGCTGGCCGCCAGCCGCTCTCCCGGAACAACTCAACCTCATCTGGCGCCCAGCCGCCTTCAGGTCCAAAGGCCAAAGCAATCGGCGGTGCACATTCACCCAAAACAGAGTTCAATGAAACTGATTCTTCCATCTCAGATAACACAATGCGGCATCCCCTTGCCGCCGCAATGGCTTTCTTGAATGGAGCAGGAGAGACGATCTCCGGTAGCGCCGCGCGCCGGGCCTGCTGTGCGGCTTCGTGTGCGAGCTTGCGCCAGCGTTCCACGCGCTTCTCCGCGGCCTTGGCCAGATGCGCCTCCGTGCGCTGGGAGATCATGGGAAAAATCCTGGCCACACCTAGTTCGGTCAGCTTCTCTATGGCCCACTCCATGCGATCAAACTTGAAAATGGAAAGAAAGATTGAGATTTCCGGCAGTGCGGCGCTTGGCAACGGTTCACCCAACTCGAATTCCACCTCGTTGGGTGACACGGAAACCACCACACCGGCGCGAACTGCGCCTTCAACCGCGATATCGAAATGCTGGCCTGGTTTAGCGCGAAGGACCCGCGCCAGATGGTCCGCATTGTCACCGGCAAGCCATGCGCGGTTGCCCGCCACGCGGTCGGCAATCCACTGGCGGCGGGTCATACGCGCGAGAGCATCAGGTAAGAAGCAACCGAAAGCCCGAGATAGAGAATTCCCAGCAATCGGTTCTGGAATATCAGGGCTTCCAGGTTGGGAAATTGTGCTTGAAAAAAAAATTCAGCCGCGCTCAGCAGGGAAAAAGCGATAGCAATCTCGATCCAGACTTCATGTCTCCAGCGGGTAAAGTACATTCCGGTGAAGATGATCACCACAATGAAAACCACCAGGCTCATGGTGCGGGAGCGGGCGATTGAGTTTTTCTGCTTTAATTTGGCCTGCTGCAGCTCTGCAAACCGGCGCGAGAGCAGGAGCCGGGGCAGGCCGGCAATGCCTGCCACAATGATCACAAACCAGATATACAAATGGCCGAACTTAGCCAAAGATTTCTTTCACTTTCTCAAATAGCCCGCGCGGTTCTGGCTTGTTCTCAATGGCAGAGGTCCCGCCCAGCTCGGCCAGAAGCTCGCGCTGGCGTTTGGTGAGCTTGGCCGGGGTCTGCACTCTCACCTGGACGTGCAAATCGCCTTTGCCGCCGCCTCGTATGGAAGCCAGTCCTTTGCCTCGCACCCGCAACACCGTTCCCGATTGTGTACCTTCGGGAATTTTTAGTTTATATTCGCCTTCCAGGATGGGAATGGTGATCTCTGCGCCCAGTGCTGCCTGGCTGAAAGAGAGTGGCACTGAGCAAAACAGCTCTTTGCCTTCGCGCTCAAAGAACTCATGCGGCTTCACGTGGATCAGAACATACAGATCGCCCGCCGGGCCTCCGTTGCCGCCCGCGTCGCCGTGCTCCGGGTAACGCATGCGAGTGCCATCCTCAATGCCCGGAGGAATGTTCACGTCCACTGTACGCTCCCGAATCTGGCGGCCCTCACCCTTGCATTTGCTGCATGGATCGGCAATCACCTTTCCCATGCCCCCGCAGGTTGGACACGTCCTGGCAACGCTGAAAAAGCTCTGCTGATAGCGAACTTGTCCGCGCCCGGCGCAGGTAGAACAGGAGACAGCCCCTTTTCCGGGAGCGGAGCCTGACCCTTTGCATTGCTCGCAGCTCTCATAGCGCCGCACCTTCACTTCAGTTTTCCTGCCGAAGGCCGCTTCCTCGAATGTCAGCGTCACGTCAGCCCGCGCATCTCCGCCCTTCTGCGCGCGAGTGCGGCCCCGCCCGCCGGTGTTGATGTCCACGCCAAAGGCGCTGAAAAGATCGCCGAAAATATCGCCGAAATCCGTGAAGGACGAAGGATCAAAACCGCCGAAGCCGCCATTGCCCAGGCCTGCATGGCCAAATTGGTCATAGCGGGCGCGCTTCTCCGTATCGATCAGCACACCATAGGCTTCAGTGGCTTCCTTGAATTTGTCTTCGGCATCGGGATTGCCGGGATTGCGGTCAGGGTGGAACTGCATAGCCAGCTTGCGGTAGGAGCTCTTGATCTCCTGCTCGCTGGCCGTGCGGCTTACGCTCAGTATTTCGTAGTAGTCACGTTTTGCTTGCGTGGCCAAGTCAACCTCAATTTACTGATGTATTGTTTTTCGCGACCCGCACCATGGCTGGACGCAACAATCGGTCTTTGATCTTATACCCGGGCTGCAACTCCTCCAGCACGTGATTGTCCGCAACCTTGTTGCTCTCCACCACCTCAATGGCTTCATGCAGGCGCGGATCAAAGGGCTGACCTTCCGCCGGAATGCGTTGCACACCCATCTTTTGCACGGCTTCCTGAAGCTGCTTATGGATCAATTCCACGCCCTTCTTGAAATCCTCAGGATTGGCTTGCGCATTCTTCAAGGCCAGCGTGAAACTATCGATCACCGGCAGCAGGGACCGGGCAGCATCGGCAACTGCAAAGTCGCGAAAATCGGCATTCTCCTTGCTCGCGCGTTTGCGATAGTTATCGAACTCAGCCTGAAGCCGCGCCAGGCGGTCAAAGAGGTTATCACGCTCCGCCTTTAGCTTTTGTGTATCCTCTACAGGCCGTGGCCCGGCCGCAGGCTCCGTTCGAGGATCATTCTGGACTGTCCCTGCGGCCGCGGCGCTCTCTTCAAAACCGTCGTTCGCATCGGCCGGAGGAAGTTCTTGCTCAATATTTTGCATTGGCTGTTCGTCAATGTCAGTCTTTCCGCTGTGCTCACTCATCTCTGTCTTGGACCCTGGTCTTCTGATTGGAATTTTCATGCGGTCTCATTCAGCAGCTTGTCAAAAAGCTGCGCGATATGAGAGACCGCGGTAATCGTGTGCTGGTAATCCATGCGGGTTGGGCCAATCACGGCCAGTGATCCTCGCATCTCGCCGCCTACTCGCGCGGGGGCGCCTATCAGCACAAAATTGCGCATCTCCGGCAAAGCTTCTTCCAGGCCTATCACCACCCGCACAGATGCCTGCCGCGTATCCAGATAAGCGGAGAGAAGCTCGGCTACCCGCTGCTTCTCTTCCAATGTCTTGAGCATCTCCCGCAGCCGTTCGTGGTCCTGCTCGTTGACCAGAAGGTTCGCCACGCCTTCCACGTAGATGCTCTTGGCCGGCTCTTCCGCCATCAGCGCGCCGCCTTTGTAGAGTTGCTCCAGGCTCTTCATCAGCCGGTCATATTCGCTGCGTTCCTGCTCAATGCGCCGTGCCAACTCGGCCCTGATGGCGTCCACGGTCCAGCCGCTGAAGTTCTCGTTGATGTAGCGCGCTGCCGTATCCAGATCGGTCTGGCCCAGATCATTCTCCAGCCGCATCATGCGATCATGGACAACTCCCGACTTCGTCACCACAACAGCCAGGACTTTGTTCGCTCCCTGGCGTGAAAAATACACGTGCTCCAGCGCATTCTTTGGCCCGGTACTCGCAATGGCCACTCCCACCCCGCTGGAAACCAGCGAGAGCACATGTGATGTCCGCTCCAGAAACTCCTGCAGTCCCACCACTCCCTGAAGGTTCTCAGAAATCAAGGACTGGTCTGTGGGCGAAAGAACGGCTTTCCCGGAAATCTGGTCGACGTAATAACGGTAAGCCTGTGCCGTGGGCAAACGCCCGGCAGACGTATGGGGCTGCTCCAGAAAACCGGCGTCCACTAGGTCCGCCATCACGTTCCGAATCGTGGCTGGACTCAGGCCATCCTTATTTAGCCGGGAAAGCGTCCGAGATCCCACCGGCTCACCCGTAGAGATGTAAGTCTCAATAATGGCGGTGAGGATCTCCCTCTCGCGCGGCCCGATTTGTCCGGGATTCGCCATACCTATCCTCTAAGTTCTTTAAATGCAAAAACTTAGCTGGGAGATTCAGATTTCCGTACAGCTCAATTTTATGAACTTTAGTGGGTTACTGTCAAGGGTTGGCAGACCGGGAAAGAGAGTGCTAAGTGAATAGAAGAGGTTGAGGCGGTACTTCACTTGCCGTTGTCCCATTCTTCGAGAGGCGCTAAGTGAGCACACTCTAATTCACGAAAGGGAAGCGCAAGAGGTGGACCTTCTCCAACTCTAACCACGGCATCATCCAAGGAACAATAATTCCTCCTGGAGATGGCTATCTGGTCGGAAGTTCCGGCAATCCATAGCCACGAGTGTTTCACGGGTTCATCTCGAAGTCGTGTGGCCGTAATCCAATAGCGGCCATCGGTTGCCGAAACCTTAACTCCTTGAACGTTGTATCGGTGCCCATCTTTGACGCACCATTCCTCACCGGTTCCCTGCGGACATCCCAGAACCTGATCTAACAAGCAGGCATGCTTCGAATCAGGAGTGCAAATATCCGAGCGCAATCCCTTGGGCGGGCCGAGTGTTGCCAGGTCCGTTGCGTATCCAACATCAGGATACGTTAGGGAATACGTGGCTTCGGCTGTGTTCAGGGTACGCAGCGTGGCAGCCGCGTCCGCAACGCATCTCGTCCCTCGATACCTCAAGAAATTAGGAAGAAGAACCACACCAAGTAAGACAAAGAGAACCATCCCGATCAGGAGGTCTATGATCGTCAGGCCTTTTTCCGAATCCATGCAGACTGCCTTCCGGGGGAGAAAGCCAATTATGCCACTTTGTTCACTGTATCTGGATTACCTCATCCGTCTGCGTTCCTTTAACTTCCTCCACGCGGGCAACTACCTTCCTGGCGAACTCATAGAAAGATTTGGCATGAGGCGAGTTTTCACCTTCCAGCACTGTCGGTTTACCGCTGTCGCCGCCTCTACGGATGTCAGGATCGAGTTCGATCGAACCCAGGAACGGTACTCCGAACTGTTCCGCCGTGCGGGCGACTCCACCTTTAGAAAAGATGTCTATCTCCTGATGGCAGTGCGGGCAGACAAAGTGGCTCATGTTTTCCACCAGGCCCAGCAGGTCCACGCGAGCCGTGCGAAACATCTCAATGGCTTTGCGCCCATCCTGCAACGAAACATCAGAAGGCGTGGAAACCACCACCGCTCCTGTCAGTGGAACCGTTTGAAATAGAGAAATCACAACGTCGCCGGTCCCGGGCGGCAGATCCACCACAAGGTAATCCAGTTCTCCCCACTCCACCTGTTGCAGGAACTGGCGGATGATGGAGTGCAGCATGGGGCCGCGCCATACCAGCGGCTTGTCGCCGGGATTCAGAAACCCCACGGAGATGATCTTCACCCCAAAATTCTGCAAAGGCTCAATCCGGTTTTCACCTAACACGCGGGGCTGCGCGTTGGCGTTCATCATGAGCGGAACGTTGGGGCCGTAGACGTCGCCATCCAGCAACCCTGTGCGGTAACCCATCTTGGCCAGCGCTACGGCCAGATTCACCGCGACCGTGGTCTTGCCGACGCCTCCCTTGCCTGATCCGATAGCGACAATATTCTTTACACCGGGCAGCGGGAATGGTCCCTGCTGCTGCGGCGCTCCGTGCGCATGTCCGTGAGCCAATGGTATAACCTCTCGATGTTTGGATTATAAAGAAATATCTTCGCTGCCGCTGCTAACATTGGGTAACGATTCTCAATTACCCAATTACCCACTTCTCAGAGGAAATCGGATTGCCTTCGTCGCTACGTGGTCCTCGTGTCTCAACGCCCCTTCCGGTGGCCCGATCTTTCCCGTTCCGCCTTCCGCAACTCCCGGCGGTGGCCGGCGTCTTCGTAGCGCCGTTTCTCTTCCGTCGTCTCAGGTATCACTTGCGGAACCGTGTGATGGAGTCCCTGGTTGTCCACCGCCACAAAAGTCAGGTAAGCGGAGGCCACGTGCCGGGTTGTTCCGGCAATATAGTTTTCCACCCAGCACTTCACTCCCACCTCCATCGACGTGTGGAACACTCGGTTCACCGAAGAGCGCAAAATCAGCAGATCACCGATATGCACTGGAGAAAGAAAATCTATGTGGTCCATGGACGCCGTCACCACATAGCTTCGCGAATGGCGGTGGCCGGCCATGGCCCCCGCGATGTCAATCATGTGTAAAAGGCGTCCGCCGAGCAGATTGCCCAGCGGATTGGCATCGTTAGGCAGGACCACTTCGGCCATCTCCGATTGTGAATCCTTCACCGGCCGCGGATGCTGATGATGTTGATTGCCGTCAGGTGAATGCGTCTCCGTCATAGTTTTTTTAGTTTACCTCGCCACGACCGCACCCGGACTGAATGCTGAGAACGTGAGAAAAAATCCCATTTCCACGCGATCTCACTTTTCTCCTTGGCCTTATCAGTGGAAATCAGTCTGATCACTGTCATCACCGGGTAAGGTTTTTGAGCTTTCGTTTCCATACCGGCGACTCTTTTGAAGGTTGCCACGACAGTCCGCGGGCTGACTGCGGATGGCTTCCCGCAAATTAAACGCAAGAAGACTCCATTCCGCCGTTCTCGTCTATGATTCTCTAACCGAGGAGCCTTATGCAGCTTCTTCCAACCCTGGCCGTAGCAGCGTTACTCCCGTTCGCACCCATCGCCGCGGCTGCTCAAGAGGTCCCCGCGCAGCCTGGCCAAGAAAGTCCTGCCGTCAACCCTCCTCCGGCTCAAACCGATGCCGAAAAGTATAAGTTCACGGCGCGCTCAAACCTCGTCTTTCTGCCCACACGGGTACAGAACAAGAAAAACGAGACCATCTACGGGCTCAAGCCCGAGCAGTTCATTGTGGAAGATAATGGCGTCCCCCAAACTGTGCGGATCGAAGAGGATCCGGAATCCACCGGCCTGTCCCTGGTTGTGGCCATCCAATGCAGCCGGTCTGCGGACAAGGAATTCAATAAATTCAAGGGCCTCGGCGCGATGATCGAAGAAATCGTGGGTGAGGCTCCTCACGAGATCGCCATCCTCAGTTTCGGCGAGGCAATTTACACGCTGGGCGACTTTTCCAGCAATCCCGATGCCGTTGGCTTCGCCCTATCGAAGGTCAAGGCATGCGGCGACTACAGCGCCATCACCATTGATGCTGTGGGCTACGCTATTAGTATGCTCAAGCGCCGGCAAAATCATTTCCGCCGCGCCATCCTGCTCATCAGCGAAGCGCGAGACCACGGGAGCAGATCCAGGCTGCATGAAGTGATCACCGAACTCGGAATCTCCGATACCGTGATCTACACCATCGCATTTTCCCCCGCCAAGGACGAGTTCATTCGTACCTTCCGTTATGGCAGTCCGAATGATAAACCCCCGGCGCTTTCCAAACCTTCTCCGACCCCAAGGCCCACTCCCACTGAGGACAGCTCATCCAAGCCTCCGGAGAAGGAACCGGTCTACTTGGTGCATCCTCCTGCGCTGGTGCTGCCTCCATCTCTCATGATGGCTATCAATGCGCTCCGCCGCAACAGCGGTGCGGAACTGGCATCGCTCTCCGGCGGAGAGTACATCAACTTCACCACGCAGAAAGGCTTTGAGGAAGGCTTGCAACGCATCTCCAACCAGATCCACAACTACTACCTGCTCAGCTTCAGGCCGCCCTCCACGCCCACGTTTGGCCTTCACTCCCTGCGTGTCCGTGTCCCTGACTATCCGGACGCGGTCATACAAACCCGCAGAAGTTATTGGGCTGGCATTCTTGAGTCATCGCCCGCAGAGGCTCCACAGCCAAAATGACAAAAATCCTGAATACTACGTGCCGCTTTCCTCCGCTGCAAATAGGTCGCGAGATTTGAAGATAAAATAGTCAGTCGAAAAATTCAGGAGTTACCATGAGTGTGGCTGAGGAAAGCGACTGGAAATATCCCGAACCAGATGAAATGACCGGCCATGGCTGGCTGAACGTTGGATCAGGACACCGGATTTATTGGCACGAATATGGCGCGCCCAACGGCCAGCCGGTCATGTTTCTCCATGGCGGCCCCGGTGGTGGAACCAAGCCAAAGCAGGCGCGCTTCTTTAATCCCCGCCGCTACCGCATTATCCTCTTTGATCAGCGCGGCTGTGGCCGGAGCCAACCCAACGCCGGCGATAAAGACCCCAAAAAAGCCAGCGCTGCGTTCGAACACAATACCACCGCCGATCTGATCAACGATATTGAGGCCCTCCGTAAGCATCTCGGCATCAACCAGCCAATGCACGTATTTGGCGGCAGTTGGGGTAGCACCCTGGCTTTGGCCTACGCCATCGAGCATTTCCAGAACGTGAAGACGCTGATTCTTCGCGGCATCTTTCTGTGCCGCCCTGTCGACCTGAATTACTTCTACCAGGGAAATGCCGCCATCTATCAGGACAGGCCATGGGACACCAGTATCCCGGGCGCCTACTTGTTCTATCCCGATGCGTGGAAGGACTTTGTTGAGGTCATCGAACCCAAGGATCGTGGCGACATGATCCAGGCCTACTCACAGATATTTCAAGGGCCTCCCGGCGAACGGCTGGAAAAGGCTGCCAGAGCGTGGTCGGTTTGGGAAGGTATCACCAGTTATCTGGTGCCGGAAAAAGACCTCAGCGGCTATGCAGACTCCGAATTCGCAAAGACATTTGCCAGAATCGAGAACCATTACTTCATGGCCGGCGCCTTTTTGGGCGGGACCACGAATCGCGACAACGAAGACTATCTGATTAAGAACGTTAAGCGTATTGCTCACCTGCCCATCTATATCGTCCAGGGTCGGTTCGATCAGGTTTGTCCGAGATTCCAGGCGGATGAACTGGTCGCGGCGCTGGAGAAGGCAAACCCGGCCAAAAAGCCGGAGTATCACCTCACCACTGCGGGACACAGCCAATATGAGCGGGAAACGGCAAAAATATTGACCGAGATTATGGACAAGTTATCCTCACCAGCGGCTAAAAACCCGTGAGGAGCCAAACGGCAGAATATTTGCTCATCTCCAATCTGGTCGTCCTCAACCAGAACCTCGAAGGAGAAAGTTCCAGGAACTCGATCTCAATGATTCTGTGAAGCGTCCGTCCCGGCTACTTTGTACGACGCTCCAGGTACATAGCCACGTAGCATTCCGCCTGGCGTTGGATGCATGCATCCTGATGTGGAACCGGCCAGTTCCGCGCCGCGGAGTTATATTGCAATTGGCCGTGTTCTACCGGAGCGTGGTCGCGCTCACAACAATAGTGCAGTAGGATGCGGTCGCCGCCATCTTTGGCAATCGCAAAACGAACGGCATCGCTGGGTCGCTCGGCAGGGATTCTGTCGCATTGCCGCGCGTGGCCAAGATTGCAAAAGTCCCGCAGCTCGGCTTCAGTGGGAGTGATCCGCTCGGCTCCGGCCGCGCACGTGCCGCAGAACCCGGCGCCCAGAGGCAGCCGCCGCGGGAACGGCCAATGGATATTGGTGCTCTGCTCGGTGGGATAGAAATACGGACAAGCCACAGCATTCGCATCTTAGCGCCGATCTGTGCTCATGTGTTAGATTTTTTTGCTATGAGCGACCCTACCCGGCTCGAAATGCTGAACCAGTTCCTGGAGCAAAATCCTAACGACGCCTTTGCCCGCTACGGCCTCGCCCTGGAGTATTCCAACCAGGGCCAGATTGAGACTGCGTTGCAGCAATTCAGCAAGCTCCTGGAACTGCATCCTGACTACACCAGCGGCTACTTTATGGCCGCGCAAACTCTTGCCAAAGCCGAACGAAACCCCGAAGCCATAGCCATGCTCCATAAGGGAATCGAGTCAGCCAGGCGCACGGGAAATCGTCATGCGTTGAACGAAATGTCGGCCATGCTGGATGAACTCTCTTAACTACTAAATACCAGGTGCTAACTACTCGACCTCCAGCCTGTCTCCTGACTTCTCCGCCAACACCTGGCTGGTCGGCCGCAAGTTCCTCCGCACCGTCCACTCCACCAAGCCAGGAAAATTCTGATACAGCTTAATGGCAATTCTGTAAAACCACGGGACCACCACTTCCCTCTTGCGCTTGAGCACGCCGCGCAGCGTGGCGTGGGCGACTACCTCCGGCTTCGCGCCATATTTTGACGCGGCCGCGCGCTGGCCGCTCTTGCCCTTCAGCATGTTCTGGCCGAAGTCCGTGGCAATATAGCCGGGAGAAACCGTGACCACGTTGATGTTGTGCTTCTTTAACTCCATTCGTACCGCCCTGCCCACCGCCTGCATACCATGCTTGCTCGCCGCATACACAGACATGTACGGCATCGAAATGTGCCCGGAGACCGATGAGATGTTCACAATGTCTCCGCCGCCCTGCCGCCGCATAACGGGAATCACCGCTTGCATGCACTCCATGGCCCCGAACAGGTTGGTCTCAAAAACCTGGCGGCACTGTGCCATGTCCAGTTCGGCCAGCGAATCATTCAATCCGAATCCGGCATTATTCACCAGGATGTCAATGCGCCCGAACCTTTGGACCCCCGCCCGCATCAGCGCATCCACCTGGTCGCGCTTGCTCACATCGCAGGCCACGCTGATCGCGTTCTCGCCCGCCCCGATCCTCTGCCCGGCCACCTCCAACCGCGTCAGGTCGCGCGAGCACAACACCAGCTTGGCGCCTTCACGCGCAAACAGTTTGGCAATCTCTTCGCCAATGCCCATGGAAGCGCCCGTAATCACTGCCACTTTCCCCTGTAATTTCATACTGAGCTTTGTATTTCGTATCGGAACCGAAGTCAAGCTACCGTTGCGTGCCCCTGCAGCGAATCAAGGATGCGTGCCGGATCGAAAATCTCGAGGTCGACGGGTTTCCGATGACCCGATGCACCGATGACCTGATGACCCGATTGTGCCCCTGTCCCAGATGCTGCAGCCGGGAATGCAAAGAACCGCGATTATTGCTATAGAATT
The DNA here is from genome assembly GCA_035294925.1 of Candidatus Angelobacter sp. GTDB lineage: Bacteria > Acidobacteriota > Terriglobia > Terriglobales > Acidobacteriaceae > Angelobacter. The sequence goes on from DATGJZ010000030.1 coordinate 53,957, forward strand.
AACCACTGTGAGCCTTCTGGCGCTGTTCCCGCTTGATGTGGTGCTCTTTCCCGGCGCGCCCCTGCCGCTGCACATCTTTGAGCCTCGCTACAAAGAGATGATCCAGGAGTGTCTGGAACATAAGAAGCCCTTCGGCATGGTCAGGGCCAATAAAGAGGCGCTTGCTGAAGTGGGATGCACCGCCGTAATCCTGAACGTACTCAAGAAATATGAGGATGGCCGCTTGGACATCGCCGCTGAGGGCAAGCAGCGCTTTGAGATCATGCAGTTAAACCAGGAGCGCTCTTTCCTGCAGGGAGAAGTCCTGTTCTTTGATGATGAGCCCAGCCAGATCGCAGACGCGGATGCCAAAACCGTGGTGCAACTCCATGAACAGCTGTTTGGCATCATCGGGCAGGAAACCCAGATTGAGCGCAAGCTTTCCAGCATTTCTTTCCAGCTCGCCAACGAGCTTCCCGTAGACCTGGATTTCAAGCAGGCATTACTGGAAATGAAGTCCGAATTGGAACGGGTGGAAGCACTGATCGAGTATTACAAAGCCACCATCCCCAAAGTCGAAAGGACCCTCCGCGTCCGCGAAAAAGCCGGCAGCAACGGACACGTTCACTAACCGGGGCATCCGGGGAGGGGTGAGCCTGATGGAATTCTGATTGTACGGCGGGCACTTTTGGTCTTTAGATTACCCACTTACCAACTCACCAACTTACCCACTTGGCAGATTCTTCCCATGACCCGATGCTGGGAACTCCAACGCGCGCCGGTTCTTGTTTTGCGCGTGACGGGGTGGGGTGCCCCGATATCCCGATGACCCGATTCTTCCGGGTTATAATCACTGCAGAGGCCCCCTGATGAACCATCCTCGTACCATCGGCGAGTTACGGAAAAGCGTTTTCTCTGAGCAGAGGCTCCGCACGCGAAGAGTCAAAGATGAGCTGCGCGAAAACCTGATTGCCAAGCTGCGCTCCGATGAGGTGATTTTTTCCGGCATCGTCGGATACGACGATACGGTTGTTCCCCAACTGGTCAATGCCGTCCTCTCGCGTCACAACTTCATCCTTCTGGGCCTTCGTGGTCAGGCCAAAAGTCGTATCTTGCGCGCCCTCACCGGGCTGCTCGATCCGGAGCTGCCTTACATCGCTGGATGCGAGATTCATGACAATCCTTACAACCCCATCTGCAAACGCTGCCACCACTTGATCGAGCGTGAAGGCGACGCAACTCCCATCGCCTATCTCGCTCCCGCTGATCGCTACGTGGAAAAACTGGCCACCCCGGATGTGACCATTGCCGACCTGATCGGCGATGTTGATCCCATCAAGGCGGCGCGCGGCGGACACGACCTTTCCAGCGAGCTTACAGTACATTACGGCCTCCTGCCGCGTGCCAATCGCGGCATCTTTGCCGTCAATGAATTGCCCGACCTTGCCGGAAAAATCCAGGTTGGGCTCTTCAACATCATGCAGGAAGGTGATGTGCAGATTAAGGGCTACCCCTTGCGCCTGCCCCTGGATGTGGCCCTCGTTTTCACTGCCAATCCGGAAGACTACACCGCGCGTGGCAAGATTGTTACGCCGCTCAAGGACCGCATCGGCTCGGAAATTCGCACCCACTATCCCGGCACTCTGGAAGAAGGCATCAGCATCACTCAGCAGGAAGCTTGGTCGCGGCGTGATGGCCTGGAGCTGCATATACCTAAATACATCCATGAAGTGGTCGAACGCATCGCCTTTCTCGCCCGCGAGGACAAGAAAATCGACAAGCGCTCTGGCGTGAGCCAGCGGTTGCCCATCAGCGTGATTGAGAACGTGGTGTCCAATGCCGAAAGGCGGGCGCTGCGGAACCATGAGAAAACCATCGTTCCCCGGATCGGTGACGTCTATGCCGCCCTGCCCTCCATCACCGGAAAACTCGAACTGGAGTATGAAGGCGAGATGCGCGGCGCGGACACCGTGGCCCGTGAGCTGATTCGCACTTCTGTTGCCCGGACCTACGATACCTACTTCAAAGACCTGAACCTGCAGCAGGTAGTGCAGTGGTTTGATCTGGGTGGCGAGATTCGTTTGGCTGATACCGCCGGCGCCCAGGAAGCGCTGGAGGGCCTCAAGAACATTCAAGGCCTCACGGAAAAACTTTCTCCGCTGGGCATCAAGCCAAAAGAAAAGGCGGAGATTCTCGTTTCTGCGGCTGAGTTCGTCCTGGAAGGCCTGCACGCGCATCGCAGGATTGGCCGTTCCGAAGAACGCCTCTTCACCGCCGAAAAGCAGGCAAAACGCCCGGAAAAACCCTTCGAACCGGAAGAACAACCACTCAGAAACAGAAGACCATATAACTGAAGGGTGGAGGGTGATAGGTACATCGGGAATAAGGTTAACCGAACGGGGTTAGCCAAAGGCCAAGAGCCAAAAGCCAAGGGCCAAAAGCCAATAGCTAAGAGCCAAAAGCATTTGCTCTAGCTAGGAGCTAGCAGCTAGCAGCTATGAAATACACTCGCTTCTCCAAATACATCGCCGACCTCTCTGACGAGATGAGCATAGAAGACCTGCTCAGCGCTCTCTCTGACTATCTGCTCGAATCCGGCTTCCAGAACCAGTACATGTATTTCCAGGAGATGGATGACCACAACCTGGATTCCCTGCGCGAGGCCATCCGCCAGGCGTTGGAGATGGGCGATTTCCTCGATGATGCCATGCGGGAACAAATCGAGCAGATGCAGATGGATGGCGCCCTCGATGAACTGGTCCAGAAGCTCATGGACCGCATGCAGCAGGAAGACTATATCTCCATCGACCAGCCGCCCGACCCCACGCGTCAATCCAACGCGCCCGGTCAGGCAGGGGAAGGCGAGTCGCACGTCCGCTTTGAGATTACCGATAAGAGCCTGGATTTTTTGGGTTACAAAACTCTGCGCGATCTCCTCGGCTCGTTAGGACGTTCAAGCTTTGGCCGCCACGATACCCGCGATCTGGCCACCGGCATTGAAAGCAGCGGGGCATCCAAGCGGTACGAATTTGGTGATGTGCTCAACCTGGATATCACAGCAACTCTCTCCTCCGCCATCCAGCGCGATGGTCTCGAGTTGCCGTTCAATATCGAATACTCTGATCTCCAGGTGCATCAGTGTGAGTACCAGTCCTCATGCGCAACGGTCGTCATGCTCGATTGCTCGCACAGCATGATTCTCTACGGTGAAGATCGTTTCACGCCCGCAAAAAAAGTGGCCATGGCGCTTTCGCAGCTCATCCGCACCCAATATCCAGGTGATTCCCTGTCGCTGGTCTTGTTCCACGATTCGGCGGAAGAGCTGCCACTCTCGCAGTTGGCGCGCGTGAAGGTTGGCCCTTACTACACCAATACCCGTGAAGGCTTGCGTCTCGCCCAGCGAATTCTCCAGCGCCAGAAGAAGGACATGAAGCAGATCATCATGATTACGGATGGCAAGCCGTCGGCGCTCACCCTCGAAGATGGCCGCATCTACAAGAACGCCTTCGGCCTCGATCCCCTGGTGGTAAGCCAGACGCTGGAAGAAGTCTCCCGCTGCAAGCGCGCAGGAATCCTGATTAATACCTTCATGCTGGCGTCAGACTACGGCTTGGTGCAGTTCGTCCAGAAAGTAACCCAGATGTGCCGCGGCAAAGCCTACTTCACCACGCCCCAGACCCTCGGCCAATACCTGCTCATGGATTACATGTCCAGAAAGATGAAGACCATTCACTAAACAAGATTGGTTACTTCTGCTGCTCCGCCTTCACCGCGGCCTCGGCAGCCTGGAAGCCCATCTTGGAATGCATTCCATCGCAGAATGGTTTGTTCACAGATGCGCCACACCGGCAAAGGGCGACCGTCTGTTTGCCTGTCAAATCGTAGCGGTTGCCATCGGCATCCGTCAGTGTGAACTGGCTCAGGTCTCCAGTAACCAGATAAGGGCCATTCTTTTTGGGCGTAACATTGATCGCCATCAGAGTTCCTCCAGAATATTTGTGCGACCAAACAAGGTAAACGTTCACCAGCAAAGATGGCAAGAGTATGGCACGCAGAAGACTACGAATAAGAGCAGATTCGCAAGCGCCGTGTCTTCCCCAGGCCGCGAAGCGGGCGCAGGACGTGAGAGGGTGGAGGACGCTCAAGAGTGCTATGAACTTAGCCCGTGTCATCTTGAGCGAAGCCCGCAGCGGTGGGCTTCGTCGATCAGCCCTTGTCTTGTTAAGATACACGGATTCAAATGACGCTGGACATTAACTCCCTTGTGCGCATCTTGAGAACCACCGCATGGCAGATGGCGGCGGTCTACGCCACCATCCCTTGCCTTTGGCTTCTGATTCATCCGTTTACACATTTCTGGCGCAAAAACAAAGCGCCCATCAAATCCATGGCGTTGGTCTGGCTCGTAATGTGGGCCATCGCAAGATGGGTCATCTGGCCGTACCGGAACCTGCTCTTTTACTCGAATCCGCTTACCCTCTTGCCTGGGCTGCTATTCATCGCCTTAGGCTTTCTTATTTATCGTCACATCGGCGAGTTCGGATTTTCCAGGCTCGTCGGCCAACCGGAAATCACGGCCAACAAGCCCCAGCTTCTAATCACACATGGGATTCACGGCAGAGTAAGGCATCCCATCTATCTTGCACACTTATGCTGCCTGCTGGGATTGGCCATCGCCAGTGGTTTGGTCGCCGTATACGCCATGGTGGCCTTTGCCCTCGTCACCGGCGCCTTTCTGATTCGCTATGAAGACCAGGAACTCGAACGGCGTTTTGGTGATGAATTTCGTGTATATCGAGTCCAGATTCCCGCACTGATACCGCTCGTCCGGCCTCGGCACGTTAACTCGGATGCAGATGGTAACACCTATCAACGGAATCGCTCCTCCATTCCATAAACATGCCCGCACTTGCCGCTGGTGCCGCCGACCGGGATCATTTGCTGCTTTCCGTCTCCGCTATGTTCTGAATTGAACTGCTTTCTCGCGGGCATTTTGCCATCATGGATATGTGCCCAGGTATTTGCAAAAGCAGGCAGGAACCATGCCCCGTTCACACCATGACCGTACCTTTACCCAGCCCATCACTGGGATCACCGTCTTCTTTATGATCGTCTTTCATATCGGCGCTATCGCTGCGCTGTTTTTCTTCAGTTGGCCGGCCTTTGCCATCGCTGTTCTTCTGTGGTGGATTTCCGTCAGCCTCGGCATCGGCATGGGCTACCATCGGCTCCTCACGCACCGGGGCTACAAAACTCCCAAATGGATGGAGTACGCCCTCACCGTCTGCGCCACTCTCGCGCTTGAGGGCGGTCCCATTTTCTGGGTCGCAACCCATCGCCTCCATCACCAGAACACTGATAAGGAAGGTGACCCGCACTCGCCCCGCGATGGCGGCTTCTGGGCTCACATCGGCTGGATCATCACCGGAAAGGTGCTGCAGAACAATGCGCCCCAACTCCTCCCCTATGTCCCTGATCTGCGCAAGGACAAATTCCACGTCTGGATCAGCAAATGGCACTGGATTCCACTTACAGTCCTCGGAATAGTTCTCTTTGCACTGGGTGGATTTCCCTTTGTGGCGTGGGGGATTTTCCTCCGCACAGTAGTTGGCCTGCATGGGACCTGGCTCGTAAATTCCGCCACCCACATGTGGGGATCGCGTCGCTTCCAAACCACGGACCGTTCCCGGAACAGCTTTTGGGTCGCCCTGCTGAGCTTCGGCGAGGGCTGGCACAATAATCACCATGCTCATCCCCAGTCAGCCCGTCATGGTCTTGCTTGGTACGAGTTCGATCCCAACTGGTACGGCATCTGTCTGCTGCAGATACTCGGCCTCGCTTGGGATGTCAAACAGACTTCCCCTCAAACTCAGCCTTTGTCGGACTCGCCCGAACCTCATGCGCCTCCAGAATCGTTGACCGCCGTTGCTTCTGCCAAATGAGTCGTCGGAACTGAGCAGTTTGGATCAGTCACGCCGTTCTCTTCCGGCCTATGCTGGTATCTAGCGAGGAGATGAACAGGCCCCGCGAAAAGGGTGCTGCTCTCGCCTCATAGAAAAGAAGTCACATATGACCCATATCGCCAATGGTCGGACACCCAGACTGCATGTACCCAAACTGAGGAAAGCTCCCCAACCGCCCTTGCCATACCCCGGGGCGGCCCCTGACTCAGACCGTGCCAGGCGACCGCCGCTTGCCGAACCCGCTGCCACTCGCCAGAAACTGAGTCCCGGAGATCGCGTCACAGGTCTGGGCGACTTCGGCATGCCGAACGGAGAATTCGGCACAGTTGAGCAAACGAACGAAGATGACGCCCTCGTCCGATGGGATGATGACGGTCGTGTCAGACTGCCCCAACCGCGCCTTAGGAAGCTGTGGCCCGGAACATCTCAAAGGAGAAAGCCATGAACAAGGATCAGATTAAGGGAAAAGTAACAGAGATCACGGGACGGATCGAGAGACAGGCTGGCAGATTGACAGGCAACAGGAAGACCCAGTTAGCGGGAATGAGAAAGCAGGCCAGGGGTAAGATTCAAAGAGCCTGGGGCAACGTCAAGAGTTCGGTTAGTTAGGCGGAACCGGATTCAAGCGGGTTGCAATAATATTTTCGTGTCCTTATCACCCTTGTCCGCGGTTGAGACGGAGAGGAGATTCGCCTCTCCGATCAGAGACACGATTTGTACCAGCGAGGTTCCTATCATGTCAGCACAATTCACGCCCACTCTTTCTTGAGCCTTCGCCACGTCACCCGGAAACTTCCAAAGGCCCAGGACGATTTTTGCTTTGGGATATCGTTGCCGCAACTGTTTACATAACGACTTGGCCTGCAGCGTTGCGAAAGGGGGCAATGCGGATACGCAGAGGATGTCGGCGTGGAAGTGCTCCACCTGTTCCAACATCATAGGGATGGGTCCTATGGGCAGCGCATGGGCATCGAGTCCTGCCCGCTGAAGCAACTGTGTAACCATTGTGCCGACAATCTCGTCGGCTTCGTCTCTCGCTGGAACGCAAACCATCCTCAGTCCGGACGTTGTCGCAGTCGCTGCGGGGACCGCAGGCGAATCGCCATTCGAGGCGACCGTTGCGTTGAAGCTGACTTCATGCAACTCCTCAATCAACTCCCTCATACTTTGGTGGATAAACTTGGTCCTGGTCTCATCCAGAACGTCTCTGTGGCGGTCTTGTTCCGCCAGGCTGAGCGCCGGCACTAACACTGAATCGTACAGATTTCCTAGAGAATTCTCTTTCAAGTACTTGTCCGCGATGTCTCTTGCCTCGTCGTCGTCCAGCGCTAACAGTCGCTGATAAAAATGGGCTTGCGGAGAGAGCACCGGTTCGTCGCCTAACAGAATTTCGAGAAAGCTCAATTGGGGGATATACCTGCCCATGAGGATCAGGCATACGGTAAGCGGCGTAGACAGGATCAGGCCTACCGGCCCCCAGAGCACACCCCAGAAGACCGCCGCCACCAGTATGGCCAGCGACGAAACCCCGGTGTGTGCCCCATATAACCACGGCTCGATGACGTTCCCGATCGTGATTTCCAGGAACAGGAACAGCGCGAACGTTAAACCCACCTGGCCCCAGCCGGGGAACATAGCCATCGCCATGGCCATGGGAAATGTGGCAGCCACAAGCGTTCCCACGTACGGGATAAAACGCCCCAGGCCCCCAAGCACGCCCCAAAGCAGGGGGTGCGGTATTCCAATGAAATAAACGCCCAGTCCGAACAGCAGTCCGTAGCCGGCATTCACCACAAACTGCAACAGCAGATAGCGGCCCAGGCGTTGCGAGGCTTCGTTGATGGCTTGCGTCATCACGTTCAATTGGCCGCTCCCCGCCAGATGAAGCAGGCGGTTCCGCAAATCCTTCCGTTTCAAAAGAATGAACAGGGTGAAAATCACCACGATCGCAGCCATTTCCAGAATTCCCGTGAGCGGTCCGGCCACCTCGCGCAGGTACTCTCTCACCGTGCGCGGAGGCGCAGCCACCTGGACTGCAATCGCTTCTCCACCTCCATTCTTGCTGAGTTTCTTATTCCCAACTGCTTCCGCGGCGGCGGATAACTCTTTGCTCAGATCGTTCACCGTCGCGGTTGCTTCGCGCCAGAAGCCGCTCGCCGGCGTGCGGCTGGCTTCAATCTTGTTGTGAATATTGGCTCTGTAGTCCGGCAAATGGACCATGATTTCCATCAGTTGCTTGCTTACTCCCCAGCCCGCGACGGCAAGCAGCGCGAAAGATAGCACTAGCGTCGCCAGAGCAGACGGAACACGTCCGAAATGGCACTTCTCCAGCAGCTCGACAATCGGGGTGAGTAGGAATGCGAAAACTACCGCCAGGGCCAGTGGGATCAAAATCTGGCGTCCGAAATAGAGACCCGCCAGGACTACAACAACCCCGACCAGGGTCAACAGCCTCGAGGCCGCGGTTACATCGCTTCCGGGGAACAAAACACGCGTGTTATCCATAAATGCCGAGTGCGACCTCGCTCGTTGCCATGGACCACCATCCATTAGGATGGTCACGCTGAAGGGGACCGGTCAGCTTTTCCACACGTGTAGCATCGCAGAAGGCGAGGAAAGATGCTGCTCAATTAAGATCACTTCCCGCATTCTTATTCTGTAGGATGGAAGCCCTGGGACCGTATCTTCGGCCTTTACGCCGCTTCTTTCTCTTTATCGGGTGTTCCCTGCACTAGCTCCTCGAATAGTGACCGGTAGTGGATCATCGCCGTTCTCAGCTCCTCGGTAGTCGCTTCCCCTCTTCCAAGCCGCAACGCGATTCCATGAGCCGATCGGTAATTCTCTACCACTCGCGGATGGTCGACAGAAATGTCTGCCGCACGCTGATCAAAATCGGCTACGGGATAACCGCGGGACTTCATGAGCGAGGAAACCAGTTCATCGGCTTCAGTAACGGCTCCCTTCGGATAGTCGACAAAGCGGGACTGCACCAGCTGCCATTCACTTGAAAAGCGTTCCCGTTCCGTCGCGTCAAGGTCGCGGATGTTAAGCTTCTCCACCCGCTTCTCGCGGTCTGCCAACTTCAATTCTGCCTTTCGTTCGGACCCATGTTGCTGCACGGCCCGTTCGTACTCCGGCCCAAAGCGTTCCCGCAGCCCTGCACTGGTAGCTCTGCGTCTTCGCCCGTACAGCCATGCAATCACAACGATGGCCACAATCACCGCCACGGCACTCCCAATCACTGTCGGATTCATCAGTTCTTGTAAATTCATGTGAAATCTCCTTGCAACCATCTTGAGTATTACATTTGTGGGATTTAGACACTGGTCAAAATTGGTCATCTCACACACACGCTAACGAAAGGCCGCCTACGGACGGAAGCCGATCACGCTGTCCACTTTTGCGCAGAAAAGACTTCATGACCAGCGCGCGTTCCTGTGCCCTTCATAATCATCTAGAGTACAAAATTCCCATAACAGTTTTTGCTTGACCCATAATGATAAACGCCAAATATCTGCTTTTACTAACAATGCAGCACTTATTATTGTGCCAAATCACAAACGAGTGTGATAGTTATTGGAGCATCCTTATCTCTCTATTCATTGCATAAATAAATAATGAAGTAGTCTTGCAAAGTGTTCTGAAGAGATCAGAACTAGGCTTCTGTCATTGCTAAGTTCATGAGCGGAGATTTAAAACATGAACACACAAAATGAAATGAAGTTCAGATTGTCGAACACGATCAAGAACGTCAGCGTATTCCTCGTAACTGCAGCGCTCTTTCTTTGCCCGGCCGCAGCTTCAGCTCAGGCAGATGAAGATGCAGCCCAATCAGATGTGGGTTTCGCTGCACAGAAGACGGTATTTCTCGGATCGGCCGCGACCTTTGCCGTGCTGGCTGGCTCTACCGTTACCAACACTGGCCCTACCACCATCAATGGCGACCTTGGCGTTTGGCCCGGTACTGCAGTCACTGGATTTGGCCCCGGAGTAGTGAACGGCGCCATACATGCCGGCGATACTACCGCGCAACACGCACAAGCCTCCTTAACCATCGCCTATAACGACGCCGCTGGCCGCGTAGGCGGAACCCTCCTGGCCGGAGATTTGGGCGGCCGGACCCTTACCCCTGGACTGTATAAATCCACATCAACGCTTTCCATAACCGGCGATCTCACTCTCCGGGGCAAAGGCGTCTACATATTCCAGATTGCCTCCGGTCTCACGGTAAACGGTGGCAGCCGGGTTGTTCTCACCAGTGGTGCTACGGCGCCCAACGTCTTTTGGCAGGTTGGTAGTTCAGCCACCCTGGGAACCACCGCGGTAATGAATGGGACCATATTGGCGTTTACCTCCATCTCGCTTGCCACCGGCGCAACCATGAACGGCAACGCACTGGCGCGAAATGGCGCCGTTACATTGGACAACAACACGGTTACCAAACAACACTAATCTTTGCGCGCCTGCGCAACGGTACAGACGGACTCCACGTCCGTCTCGCACAGTAGTTGCACAACCGCGCGTTCCCTGGGAATCGCGCGGTTTGCTTTTGTTTTTGGATAGCGCTCGGGCAGCGACCCGCAATTTTGCATTTAGCTTGGGCAAATTGCGTATAAACAACAAGCCTCGTCGGTGCCATGAATGGCAGGAACGCACTCTTGTTCCTGCCGCTCATCAGTGGAATATCAGTCAAATCACTGTCATCAGTGGTAAGGTTTTTTATGGATGTTGCTTGCCGGTTGGTTCTATTCGAGCACTTGCATCGAGTTGATCGTAACCGGCGCGCCGCCATTCACGAATGGGGAGCCCGTCGGGCTGCCTATCGCTGGATCCACAGTCAACACACCGAATACCCAGCCACCCACGCCATAAGTCCACTGCGGATTGAAAATCGTCGTCGTATTCACCTCGGAAGTGCTCGTCGCCGGATTGATAAAGCAGCTACTGCCTCTGGAGTTCCCATTAGTGACCACGCCGCTCGCTGGCCAGGGTGAACAGGATGTATTCCCGCCGTTGGTGGGATCGACGGTGCATGATTCTATGACATTGCCGGAGGAATCCGCCACCTGGGCCATAAAGTCCCAATGGCTGCCGTTCGGAAAAGGATATGCTCTGTAATAGTAGCTCGCGTTGGGCGAAATCGGCACCTGCTGCGGCATGTTCACTGCGCCCCCGCATTGCAGCACCTGGTCCACCACTAAAAAGCCGACGCTGGGAGCATAGCCGATGGCCCAGCAGGTGTCAGGAGAATCCACACAGTTCGACCAATAGGTGTAATAGAACTGCGTGATCTGGCTGCCACCCTCCGGAAGCAGGACAAAGCCGTATTCCGTATCGCCATCAGCGCAGTTGTCGGATTCCCAGAAGAAGCTCATGGTAGGACTGCCAGGAGGTTCTGCTCCGCCGGGAAAACTCGCCAGCATCGAAATCCCCTTAATCGCCGTGCTGCCCCATGGCGCCTGGTATCCTACGCCAACCTGGGTGATGCCCCCTCGTGTAATCGCCCCTTTTAATTGAGAACTCGTAGTAAACGAGCTTCCTGCCGCCCATTCCGGATACTCCGGCGGGTAGGCGTTCGGCGCGGAGCCAATGCTTCCCGTTGTCGGTGACAGCGACTGCCGCCACTGGCACCCGAACGCATCCGGCGTCCAGCTGGGTGAAACACCCGTGGGATAGTACATGTTCAGCGGATAAGCTGTGCTGCTGCTGTTAGGCCACTGAACGCCCTCGCCGCTGCCCGAATACTCGAACACAGGTGGAGTCAGGGGAACCTGGTTCCAGCTTTGCGAATACGCGAGACAACTTGCAAAGATAAAAATCAGGAGAGACGTACCGGGAAATGAACCACGCATGGCAAAATGAACCGTCCTTGAGAAGAATCGACACCCACGAGCCTGACCATCCTACAACCGATTTGAAACTCGTGTCCATTCCATTGGGATATTGTTTTTCGTAACTGTTTCATTTTGGATCTACCGTGGCTGCCGATAATGAAATATATATTCACATGAAGTCGAGAAAAAACTCGCAATTGCGGAAATCGAGAGCCGTAGGCGTGTCAAGAGGTTATAGTTTAATGCACGGCTTTATCTCTTGGAAATCCGCCAAATCACTGTCATCAGTGGTAAGGTTTTTTAAAGCTCTCGTTTCCATGCCGGAAAAGAACCGACTCACCGCCCTCACGGAAGCAGCGTACTCGACGAAAGCGCTTTCAACTGCACAGCCTTCTGCCCGCCGGCTTCTAGCTTCAAAGTCTGCCCTTGCTTGTCTGCAACTTCTAAGGCGTCGGGAGCGGCGTAATCAAGGGACTCCGCCGAGTCCCACGCGACTGCCGTGTATTCGCCTGGGTGGATCCCTGACGTGGTGAAGCGGCCATTCTGATCGGCTGTCGCAGTGTAATATCTGGATTTCAACTGCCGGTGTCCTGAATCTGGAACCAGTGCCACGATTGCTCCCGGAGATGGTTCGCCGTCCTCATCTGACACGCTTCCTTCCACGGTTGCCCCATTGAGACTGATCACAATATCCACTCGATGGGAGCCGCCCAGCCCCAGTTCCACCCCGCTCTCGGAAACCTCGCGGCCGGAAAAAATGACCGATTTCACAAAATACCCTGATGGCAAGTTCGATACCCTGATGTCCGACAGGTCCGGGCTGATCGCCGTCAGCAGGAATTCACCTTCAGTGTTAATCAGTGCTGCCGCGTACCCGATCGAGGCCAATGCCTGGCGCGGCTGTAATGCGATCCGGATTCCGGAAGGCGCCTTCCCACCGCCTTCCACAGTCACTTTCCCGGCAAGGTCCGGGTAGCGGTTCAGAGTCACTTCGATGTTGTCAATGTTCTTCGTGCCCACATTCACTACCTGCCGTGCGCCAAGCCGAATACCGCGATCGATGCGGTCGCACACCAATGTATAGGGGCCTGGTTGAAGGCCATCCATGCCCCACCTGCCGGTTTTGTCGTCTGCGACCACGCCCCGGCGCTCTCCTGGATCCCATGAAGGGTGCTCTCCCGGATAGGCAACGATAAGCGGTCCGCTGACCCGATAATCACTCACCACCTTGCCCGATATATGCACCGTGGGAACCTTCGACATGGTTATGTCCGCTTCACTCTCCTGTCCGCTCATCACTTGGATGGAGGTTGCAGCCGAAGCGTGATTCGTTCCGGGATAATAAATCGGCACATAGCTCGCTTGCTGCTTTTCCTGCGTGCTGACCGTGACGGTTTCTGCAGCGTCCGGAAACCGGGCGCGCACGTAATATCGTCCCGCCCCAATGCCGAAGATGCGATATTTGCCCAGATCGTTGGTGCGCGCCGACCCGGCAGCCCTGGCCCGCCCTGCGGCCAAAACGGGGCGATCATTGAAGGCCTCAACTATGGCATTCGCGACCGGTTCATTGTCTTCGTCCACCACGGTGCCGGTGATGAGTCCTTGTGGCGTCATCAGCACTCGAAGCCCGCTGATTTCTGTGCCGCACGCCAGTGGAAGGACCGCAGCGGGTCTTGCCGAACCCAGCCGTCCAACCGTTTGTTGCGCGTATCCGGTGCGGGTTACCGATATGGCATAGCGTCCCGCATCTACCAGCGCCTGGAAATGACCCACAGCGTCGGTGGTGGCGCCGTACGTGCCCCGGATCGCCCGTCCTGAATCTTCCGCAAGCCGGAAAAGCTTCACTGAAGCTTTATGGATCGGCTCCCCTGTCGTCGCGCTGACTACCGATCCCGCCACCGGGCATTGCTGTTCGCCATGCCTCGCTGCCGGCGAACCTGCATCACTCTGCCGGGATGAGTTCTCAGCGCTGCCGGACACCTGACCGCGGCAGTTCAACGCAAGCGCCCAAAACAAATAAAAGGCGATCAGTGCTTTCATGTGTTTCATTGGTACTCCTGGAACGATTGGAACGATTGGATCACTTGCAGAAACCCAGGCGAGGCGCCCCTGCAAGTGACGGACAGGCACATCCTCAGAGCCGGCTAAAGCGAACCTTGCTTCGTGCTAATCAGAACTGTTGCTATGCCATAGGAGTACCCTGCCCTCATCTGAGCCTTGATGGGTATCGTTGTAAATAACGGCTGCTTCACCGATATGTACTCCATTTACGGAGAGGTTATCCTGCACGAAAAGCTCTTCGGTGTCCTCGTTAGTACAGTTGCCAAACAAACCACAGTTGCCACTGGTATTTGAGGCCCACAATGCGGTTCCCACGTCGGGGTCGCTGCCGACTCCGCCGCAGTCCGACCCTGTGTATATCACCGCGTTGCCATCTTGTTGCAGACAGAGAATTCTGCCTCTGGCGCAACTGCCTGCCTGAAGGGCGCACCAAAGGGATTGCCCTCCGTCGTCGGTGTCAAAAAGCTGTAGAATACCGTTGCCGCCGTTATCCCAACGCAAGCGGCCACTCTGATTCCCGGCGGAGTCAAGACTGGCAATGCAGGTGCCTGATGGCACGCCTATGTCATTGCCGCCGCTCGGGGGAAATTGAAGCGGCTTCGTGCTGCAACCCTGCGCCATGGCGCTCCCGGTTACCAGGGTGCAGGCAAGGAATAGAAATAGAAATAATCTGAGTTTCATTGTAGTGTCCTTTCATTCTCATTCTTGCTGAAGTATTTCAAAAAGGGATTCTGCCCTGAGATTGGCTGATCCGCTTTCAAAATCGATAGTATGGCGTGATTGTTGCAATCTCAATAACCGCTCCCTGCTCAACCTATATGACCACTTTGGTTAATCCACTTTCGCTGCTCCAGAATTCAATCCATTTTCACCTCCTTGTCATCCTGGGCCGCTGTTCTGCTTTTGTAGCGGCATTGGCTACGTCTTCGGCAGCTTGGGTCAAAGCATCCGCTCGCTCTTCCCGCTGGCTCTTGCCGTAAACATTCTGGGTCACGTCGATATTCGCGTGACCCAGAATGTCCCGCCCACTCTCCGGCCTTGGTCGTCGCGCAGTTTATGGCTGGAATGCATGGTGCGGAAGCTCCGAAAATACACTTCATTGCGCCGATCCTCCGAGTCCGAATCTATGCAAAAGCTGTTTGCCGGCATTCGCAGGCAAATTGGATTTCGGGTGAGACCCGGAATTGGCTCACAACTTCACAAATTACTGTTTGAGTGAGAACGGATGGAGCATGAGGGATTCCACCTTCGCCACCATTACGTGACACAACAGGCCCAACATTTCAGAGCTCGAAAACGAGTGGCGGACTAACAACCTTCTGGGACGGTCCCAAAAATGGCTAAAGTGGCTGTTTCTCCCACTTTTCATAGAGGCTGGCGGGAAGGTTACGAAATTCGAGAACGTGAGCAGCCAAACGTCAGGCCGCTCAATTGTGATTGACTTTCAGGCCATGAACATACATACTGGTTGGTATGCTAGACATGCAGGACGGGAAGCGTAAGAAGAGAAGGTTGCGTGATCCTGAGCGCACGCGGGAACGCTTGCTGCAAGCCGCTTTTCAGGAGGTCCACAGATCAGGCTTCCAGAGTGCCGGCATCGATACAATTCTCGCCGCCACCAACGTCACCAAGGGAGCGCTCTATTACCACTTCGACAGCAAGGAAGCCCTGGGATATGCCATCGTCGAAGAGATCATCGCAAAACTTGTCCGCGATAGGTGGTTGCATCCCCTGCTCAGCGACGGGCAACCCATCGACATTTTGATCGGCATTGTCCGGCGGATACCAGTTCGACCGGAAGACGTTCGGGCCGGTTGTCCGCTGCTTAATTTGGCCCAGGAGATGTCTCCACTGGACGAGCAATTCCGCACGCGGCTGGAGAGGATATTCCTTGCCTGGCAGGGTGGTGTTGCTACCCTTTTGCGGAAAGGACAGTCCCAGGGAACAGTTCGCCGCCACCTGAATCCAGACGAGGCTGCCAGCTTTCTGGTCGCGATGGTCGAGGGTTACGCCTCGTTAGCCAAGACTGCTCAAGATGCGAAGGTGTGGGAAGTCGGCATGAGAAATATCGTGGGGTGGCTGAAGTCTCTTCGGGTGCCTCGTCAATCTCGGCGAGGCGGACGACGGATGTCGAAGGAACGTGTTGTCAGGCAACGGCAGCGGTCTTGACTCAGGAGGAACGAATGAACCACAGAAGATGGGCGGTGATAGCTTCCCTAAGTTTCGCTCTGATCGTTGGGCTGAGTGGAATGAAGCGAGGGCACGCACAGTCGCCTAAGATAGCGTATCCGAACATGGCGCCGCTCGATCAGTACCTCATGGCAGACCGGAATGCCGAGATTGCCTTGGCTCGGAGCGCGGCGCCGGATGCCATATCGGGCGATGCAACCATTCTGGTCCTCGGGCGCCATGGCTACGAAACTGCCGTCGAGGGGAAGAACGGCTTTGTGTGTGTGGTGGAGCGTGGATGGATGTCCGCCGCCGACGCTCCGGAATTTTGGAACCCAAAACTTCGGGGTCCCATCTGTTTCAATCCGCAGGCCGCGCGATCTGTTTTGCCCACCACGTACAAGAGAACAGAAATGGCGTTAACAGGACGAACGAAGGCTGAGATCATCCAGGGCAACAAGGCAGCATTTGAAAAGGGTGAACTCCCACCGCTCGAACCTGGCGCGATGAGTTACATGATGTCAAAAAGAGCGTATCTCACGGATGACGGCGATCACAATCTGGCTCACTTGATGTTTTATGCGCCTCCACTGGAAGGCAAGGCGTGGGGTGCCGATCTGCCTGAATCACCGGTAATGCTGATTCCACAATTCAAAGGCGCTCAACCAATCGACGTGTTTATCGTTCCCGTGGGCAGGTGGTCGGACGGATCCGTTGCTCCGGTTATGTAGGACCATTTCATGTAGAAGCAGTGCACTCGTCAATCTCACTTCGCATTAGCCGGAAGTCGAAACGATAGAGCAAGGGGTTCCATCATGAGCGCCCGCGAAATCCAGGATCAGAAAGCCATTGCGCGTGAGATGTTTGTTCAACAAGCGGCTCACGCCAATGGGGACGTTTCGGCTGGCCCACTGCTGGGCGCTACGATTTGCTCCACTAACAGTAGGCGGGACTACTCTCGTGAATCGATAGCGGACGACCTCTGCGAAGCTGCGGATACATCATTGCTTTCGCTAATCCGGGCTGAAAACCTCATGCAAGTCTTGCGGCAGTTGGAGGCTATGGCAAAACGACCGGCGCCGCGAATCGCCTTCAAGGCAAAGGGCAGCATCCTGCTCTTGGATTTAGCCGACATCTTGGCCGTGCAAGCCGAAGGTAATTACGTTTCGTTGCACCACCGGCCTGATCCCTATTTGGTGCACGAGTCCCTCTCGTCCATGGCGGAGAAGCTCAAACCCTACGGCTTCATTCGCATCCACCGTTCAGTCGTCGTCAATATTTCGGCCGTGGAGGAGATCCAGCCTTTACGGACGGGGGAGTACAAGCTGCGTGTAAAAGGTGGAAAGGAATACTTGGTAACGCGTACCTACAAGCACAACCTCAGAGATCTGGCTCAACTGTGGGTAGGCTCGGAGCGGTTTTGCGGCTAACAGCCGGCAGGAGGTTTTACTGTTGGGTTCGTTGGCCAGGCGCCAGTTCGTCACCGGCCGCCGCACGGCGCTGCGATTTGTCGAACGCCTGAGCGAATGATCTGATCGTCTGCAACTTATATCCCAGCAGGCAACGTTTCGTAGAGCCTCCAATGTAGTTGCCATTCCAACATTAGTTCTCAAACCAGATTGAACAGCCGCTCCTTGCTAATGCTTACCGCCGAAGAAGCCATGACCTGGGGTGCATCTGCTTATGGCAACTGTGCAATACGCCACTGCTAAATATTCCTTCTCGTCCGGCCTATTGGGGCCCAAAGGCGCCGATAATGCCCGGATGAGCAAGAGATTAAAATCTATTAATCCCGTTTTGAAACTATCTGAATAACTTTTAACGCACTTTTAATGACTCTGACATACGCTGTGATTCTTGTCTCGTTTAATATCGGTTGCGTGTCGACTCGTTTTTCCTAATCGACACTTTTTAGCAAGATGATTCACTTCCAACATGACTCGAGGAGAATACAAATGAAATATAGCTTCGCTTTGCTCGCAATTGTCGCCATGCTGGCATTGGGCCAGAAACCAGCTCATGCTCAAATTGTTGCTTCTGTTTCATTGCAGACAGCCAATTGTGTTTCTTCCCACGACACGCTTCTGTATGTAATCCAGGGTATTACGCTGAATAGCCAGACGGTGATCGTGCAACTGGCTCAGGGTTCGTCCACCGGTGTGGTCGTCGCTGCGCCCCCGGCAGGTGAGTTTGTGGTAGAGACCATTAACGTATTTGCCACGCCCCAT
Organism: Candidatus Angelobacter sp.; assembly: GCA_035294925.1. Taxonomy (GTDB): domain Bacteria; phylum Acidobacteriota; class Terriglobia; order Terriglobales; family Acidobacteriaceae; genus Angelobacter. The sequence goes on from DATGJZ010000030.1 coordinate 72,191, forward strand.
ACCAACTACACATACTTTTTGCTTGAGGGTGTCCCGTCGGGCGTGACCACGATTAATACGCCGTTCCCCTACACCTCGGTGAGCACCACAACGAAAAACTGCTCCTAAGGCTCTCAAACTCGACAGATCAAAAGGTCAAAAAATCAAAAGCATCGGTGGAAATATGCGGAATGCGGCAGATTTCCACCGATTCAATGCTCTGTTCCGGTCACCGAATCGACGCCGCCGGCCTGCTTCCAGGCATGCACAGATTCCCTGCGCGCAAGGGATTTGAGCCGAAATCGCCGCAAACCACCCTGTAGGGTGCGAGGAGGAGTGAATGGACAAAAGCCCGGCCAGGAGAGCTATTGTCTCGCGATGGACAGAAAGGGTGTGGCACGGCCCTGAGAATCTACTTGCCCTTCCCAGTAAGGCCCTTAACGACATCGGGACAAAGCCTTGTCATTCCGAGCGGTAGCGAAAAATCTGCTGTTGATTTTCATGAACTTTCGTGGGCCGCACGCCCTCATGGACAACTTACCCAAATTACCCAATTACCAAATCGCCTGTCATTCACGAACATTCGCAGCCAAGAGCCTTTGCCGTTGGGGTTGATTGGCTAATTGCTAATTGCCAATTGCCAGCTGCTATTTGCTATACTGAGCAACGTAAAATAAAACAACATCGCGAATCAAGAGCATCTGAACTTTTCAGTTTCTTTCTGGCATTTCACACATCAGCATGAATCGGTTCATACCGAGGTTGGAACTCACTCGCAAATCAGAAAGGTAACTTTGTGCCTCCACTAAATCTAGGTTATCCGTGGGTCGATGTCCGTGCCTTCGCCCCGCCGGGGACGCCACGCGATGGCATTCAGGATTGGTCGGGATTTATCCAGCAGGCGGTTTCTTACATTATCAATGGCGCACTCCAGCAACAGGATGTGGGTACACTATATCTTCCTCCGGGCATCTACCGGCTTACTCAGCCCATCCAAATAACCCTGTCCGTCCCGCTCCAACCACCCGGCGCTCCTCCGAAAGGTCCGTACACATTTTGCTCGGTTCAGATAGTAGGTGACGGCCCGTACATTCAGCCGCCGACCTTGGCTCCGGATTATGTAGATAAGCCCGCGATCATGATCCAGGCGGGCGAGTGTATAACGCTCAAGAATCTCTATATCAAGGGAAAGAACATATGGAGCTCGAATGTACCAAGCGTGACAGATGTAATTCTTGGCGACGACCCCAATGACTTCCTGCTGGCCAACCAGAACTTTGCCGTGACTGACAATTTTCGATATGCGCCCTATGCGGGAATCTGTATTGATCCGTACTGGGATTTGGCTGCATTTCCATCCAACGACTACTATCAGGCGCTTGCTGCCTACTACGCCCTGGGACCTGGAAGCACCGGCATCTCCATTGAAAACTGCTTCATCAACGGCTTCGTCGTGGGGATCATGATAACCCCCCATCCTTTTAGCAAAGCGGTCCCATTCGCCAATGGTGAGCTGATCTTCATCAACAATTGCCAGATTCAAAATACCAAAAGCGCCATCGCCATCGGCCAGACGCAAAGCCGGAGCCTCTCCTGCAGCAACTTAAGTGTCGGTACTTCCAAATATGTTGTCGACTGTCTCAACTATGGCAACGGCGGTGGCAACTGTCCCTCCATCTTCAACGCTAACGTGAGCACGGTCCGGCATCTTTTTAACGGTTTTTCTTCCGGTTCCGGCGCTTCCATCAATGGGCTGTATTGTGAGGCGACTGCCGGTATTGGCACGCTGAATGGCGGAGGCGCATCGGATGGCTATTGCTTTAACGGCTGTGCCTTTGATCTGATGGGTTCGGCCAATCATCCGGCTGTTAACTATCACTTTGCCAACGCCGCGCGCGCAACCTTCAACGCCTGCCAATTTACTGTGCTTGAAGCGGTCAACGGATCTGTGTTGCCCATGTGGATCCAGAATTCTGGTCTGGTCGCCTTTCGCGAATGTTCGTTTGGCGGAGGCGGCCCAGCGGATAACCAGCTCCCTTTCTGGATCAATGATCAACTGGGCCCGCAGAGAGTGAACTTCGATAGCTCCTACGCCATGTCCTCTCCATTTCCCGCCCTGCTGTCGCGCAATCTGGGACCTTACAATCTATCCGCAAGTCCCATGCTCAACCAGTTCGTACTTCCCGGATGCATCTTTTCCCCGGTGAGTGACCTTCTGGCCCCAGCCAGCGTAGCAAACGCGCCCCGCTGGGTTAGCGGCAGCATACGAAGTATTCCCATTGGCCAGATGGCCCTGACTTTCGCGAATCCACCGGATGGAACTGCAACATTTCAGCCTCCACCCGGAATTATAGTGGCGGGAGACTTTATCTATTCGGACCATAGCTATTCGAATGTGCTCGACGGCGCGCCATCCACCGTCGTAGCCACGGTGATTGGAAAAGTGACCCAGGTCGACCCGAATACCGGGAAAGTGACGTTAAGTTACATTCCACGGTTTGTCATTGATGCGGGCAATCCAAATCCACTCCCTACCCTCTCTGTTGTGGGCTTTTATAAGGTTCACAACCCCACCAAGGGTACGGTGGGCGCGACGAACGACACGATTAACTTCAATCCAGGCATCAACGCTACCGTGTGGTTGCCGGGTGACCGGGTTCGCGATTTCACCACGACCGCCCAACCGTTAGGATTGATCCCGGCGGACACCTACGTCAAAAGTGTTGTTGTTCAAGGGAACATCCTGACGCAAATCACGCTGAGCAAACCTATGGCGCAAGGCGCTGTTCAGGGCAACAGCATCATGCTCTACGATGCGGAAGTCCGCTATTTCACGACCACGCAGCTCGTCGAGTGAGAGGATGGATTAGTCTTCAGGCTTCGTCTGGAAAATCTGTGGGTGAGAAACAGTATATGGAGCGATTAACTCGACCTTGCGTTTGATTTGCTTGCCCAATAGAAGAGGAGCAGTAGCCGTGGCGGTGGGAATGTGGGAAGCGCGGGGTTGGCGCTTTCCAAGAAAGAGGGAAATCCCGATTTTGGTTTTGGGGATTTTCCTCTTTCGTCATTTCCACCGCT
>DATGJZ010000031.1:0-64231 GCA_035294925.1 Candidatus Angelobacter sp.
AGCGGTGGAAATGACGAAAGAGGAAAATCCCCAAAACCAAAATCGGGATTTCCCTCTTTCTTGGAAAGCGCCAACCCCGCGCTTCCCACATTCCCACCGCCACGGCTACTGCTCCTCTTCTATTGGGCAAGCAAATCAAACAATCAAACGCAAGGTCGAGTTAATCGCTCCATATACTGTTTCTCACCCACAGATTTTCCAGACGAAGCGTTCCGAGAAGCCCAAAAGACGGGAACGGAGGCTTTGTAGAACGTGAAGCTGCTTTCCTTCACATGCAATTTGGCGTACTCAAGAAACCTCGTTGAGAAATCTCTCAACGATGGCGCCTCGGGTACAGGTGGCTTGGGCCAGGGATCCAGTGGGTGAATTTCACCAAGGCGGAGTGAACGACGGTGCTCGCGCTCGACGGCTTCGGTTCCGATCTTGGTGCGCGCTGACCGTCGAATCAAGAATGATTTCGCGCCATCGCGCTCTTTGATGCTCGAGGCGAATTTGTACCAGTAGGTTTGACCACGTTTGAAGATCATGGGGTGTTGCTCCCGGTGATAAGTAATGTGAACGTAAATGTGGTGAGACCTGAACTCTGCGGCGGGAACCTACTGACAATTGCGTCTGTTGAGCTTGGGCCAGACCGGCCTGATCGCATTGTTGTGCTTGTGATCGGAGCGATCAAGCACGCACAGCTCCACACCAGGCCTTTTTCAAGACATTCACTGGTGGTTCGGCGTCAGGTTGGCTGCTTTTTCTGAGGTGTGCCGTAAAATGTGCCGTGCGCTTCGGACCGTTATGCGCCAAAGAAGCTTCAGTTCAGCTACGGGGAATGGGCTAAAATGAGCATCATTGATTGATCGCACGTCCATCAGGCCAGCAATGAATCCAAATCGGAACACATGGCAGATATGGAACCAGCAGTGCCTTCTAGCTGCCCTGTCGGGCATTCGCCGGAAGCTGGAGCAGTACGCCGCTAAGCAAAAGAATAGCTTCGCAGAATCGGAGTCTATCGAGTATCCGGCTAAACCAGCGGATGGCGAACAGTTCAGGAGCGCCATGGAGGTGTTGGTAGAACTGTTTGCCCTTTCCCCGTTTGAGCTGGATTTGCTTTTAATGTGTGCCGGCGTGGAATTGGAACCGGATTTGGCCAAGTTATGCTCGCAGATTCACGGCGACCGTGAACGGACATCCCCTACTTTCAGCCTCGCTCTTGCAACTCTGCCCGGCGGACACTGGTCGGCCTTGTCGCCAGCACGTCCTTTGCGCAAGTGGCGCTTGGTGGAGGTGGGTCCGGGTAGCTCAATCACCCTAAGCCCTTTGCGCGCCGATGAGCGAATCCTGAATTATTTGGTGGGAGTGAGCCACCCGGATGAGCGACTGTCCGGAGTTGCATCAGGCCTTGATCAGGTCCAGCGGTTAGTGCAGTCGCACGAGTTAGTCGCCCGCAACGCAGAAGCAGCATGGCAGAAACGCGGAGACCAGGTATCTCCTGTAATTCAGCTTTGCGGGCTTGAGCCAGCAATCCAACGAGCCATCGCCGCCAGGGTAGCCACGCTGGCTGGCCTCCGTCTGTTCCATATCTCCGCTCACGCGCTGCCTTTGGCCATGGTTGATCTGCAGAAGGTCATGCGTTCTCTGGAGCGCGAATGCCTGCTGGAAGATGGTGCAGTTTTGCTCGATTGCCAGAACCTCGACACCACCATCGGACAAGATTCGGCGCGAGAACACCTAATCCTGCACTTTATGGAGCAGTCACATTGTCCCCTGATTCTCTCAACTCCGGAACGGCGCAATGGGAGCACGCGGCCCATACTGACGCTGGAAGTCTCCAAACCGAATCGCGCAGAGCAGCGCGGGCTGTGGCGCGAGAGGTTCACCGGTTCTGAAGAGTTTGTGAAAAGGATCGTGGCCCAATTCGATCTAGGAGAACGCGAGATTCAGAATATCTGCAGTGCGGCCACTGCAGAAATTGAGGCAGAGGGAACAAAAGCTAGTGGAGCAGAATGGAGCGAAATCATCTGGGCCATTTGCCGCTCCCAGTCGCGGGCCCAGCTAGATGATCTTGCCCAGCGCGTGGAGTCCAAGGCAGTATGGGACGATCTGGTGCTGCCGGAATCGCAGAAACGGGCACTGCAAGAAATCGCCGTTCAGGTTCGTCATCGCACGACGGTCTATGAACAGTGGGGGTTTTCGCCGCCGGGAACGCGCGGCATGGGAATCAGCGCCATGTTCTGTGGAGCCAGTGGCACGGGCAAAACCATGGCGGCAGAAGCGCTGGCGAGCGAACTGAACCTGGATCTCTACCGCATTGACTTGAGTTCGGTAGTGAGCAAGTACATCGGAGAGACGGAAAAGAACCTGCGCAAGGTTTTCGATGCGGCGGAGAAGGGCGGGGCAATCCTGCTGTTTGACGAAGCAGATGCGCTATTCGGCAAACGCAGCGAAGTTAAGGATAGCCACGACCGGTACGCCAATATCGAGGTGTCTTATCTGCTGCAACGGGTGGAATCTTATCGGGGATTAGCCATTCTCACCACCAATCTGAAAGAAGCCGTAGACCAGGCATTCCTCCGCCGCATCCGCTTCATCGTGCAGTTCCCGTTTCCGGACCATGAAATGCGCGCCGAGATTTGGCGCCGGGTGTTTCCATGCCAGGCCCCGGTCGAGCAGCTCCATTGGGACAGGCTGGCGCAACTGCACGTGGCCGGCGCCAACATTCGCAACATTGCCTTGCGCGCCGCTTTTCTTGCGGCTGAGGCAAAGGAACCAATCAGCCAGGCGCATTTGCTTGAAGCGGCCCGCCGCGAATATCAGAAACTGGAAAAGCCCATCAGTGAGGCTGAGCTGAAAGGATGGAGCTAGGTCATCAACTACGGAGACAGCTAACCGGGAAAAATCCATTCGGGCTGTGCCCGTGTGCTAGACTTGGCAAATCAATTCGGTACCATTCAAGAAAACTATGCGAGACCAGATTAAAAAGCCTATAGGAGCGCAGTCGAAGGAGGAGTCCAAGCCTGAAATGTTGCTTCAGCCGCCAGGCAGTCTAAGGGGAGAAAGGTTGCATAGTTTAGCGGAGATAGCTATCGAAGACGATTCGTCATTGGAACAAGAGGAGGATTCCATACCGGCAGCTTCAACCACTCCGATTGAGGCAATTGCAAGGGAAGCAGCAACCGGAGGATACAAAACTCTCGAGGCTTTTAAGTCAGATGTGCTCGCTTTATCTGACGTGTACCCTGGCTTAAAACCGGGAGATATTGAGAAGGCATTCGAAGTCTACCAGAATGCCGTGCGCACTGATCTGGATCTCGCAATCGTTGGCCGGTTGGTGGGGGAATCCAGCGAAGCAGCACCGGGCATCGATGACCCCCTGCGCGAGAACTTTACGAGAATGAATGAGGGCGCTCAGGGAGGGTCGGTCCTGTATAGCAATAATTGGACTATGCTGATGAACGATGCCTGGCTGCTCGGAGGATTGCATTCCACGAACCCGTTCTATCTGGCTTCAGGGCGCACATCGGAGAACGTGAAAGGAACCAATCCCGACTATCCGATGACCGTTACTGGCAGAGAGCTTATCGGCATCACCAGCTCCGGTTATGAGATTGTGTCGGGTCACCCGGCGCTGGGAGAGGCAGCACGACCGGTCAACATAGCTGCCGCCAGAAGCGCAAGTTTAATAACGTATGCTGAGGCGGTTCAGAATGCCGTAGCTGAAGGCCGTTTGAAGCCGGAAATACTCCAGCAGATCATGGCGTTGGCAGAGCCAATTTAACAGTATCAAGGCAATCACAAAATCGGAGCATTCATCCCGCCAGCACTACTGCCGAACCTTTATAAAAAACTGAAGGCGCGTAAGCCACTCGGGCAAACAGTCCCCAGGTGCGGGCGAGTTCGTCTGCACTCAGCGTTTGCAGGCTAAACCGGACCAGTTCAGATTGGTTCTGAAGGTCAGATTCTGCCAGGTAGCTCCCGGCTGCGGCATTGGCAACGGTCTGCCGGATTAGCTCTGCCGTCAGAGTAGGCTGCCGGTGCAAAGCCATGATGGCGCTGCCCAGAAAGCGTTCTGGTTCCTGCTGCTTTTCGTCCCCATAAAAGCTGAGTACATAGTAGAGGTCCAGCGCCGTAACCGGCCCCTTTCGCAAGATTCCAGCGGCGCGCTTGGGTATAGGCTCTTTATGGCGCAATGCGTTGTTGGGCATTATGCGATAGAGATAAAGGTTTGCGCCCACAAAACCCGGACTGGGGTTTTCCGGCTTGCCAGTCCTCACCTGGACGTCTCCCGATACTTTGGGAACTGCCTGAAGCGCCTGCAGGACAATTTGCCGCAGAGTAGCGGTAACGGTGGCGACGGAGAGATAGTTGCTCATGAAACTGATCCTGCTGCAAGGCAGCGTGCATGAATCTCAGGAGTGAATCCCAAAGGGAAGTCCGTGATGGATTCAGAGGCTATCATAAGAGTTTCCACTCTAGGGCTTCATGTTCAGGGCCACGTCGATCTTGTCGCCGGGCACCGTGACGATGCGGAGAATGCGTTTGCCTTCGTCGGGGGCCAGGGCGCGCATGGCCTTCATGACCATCTCGGCGCGAAAATGAAGGGTGCGCTGGCCGGGGGAACCAGCATCGCCTTTTTGTATGTTGAGCTTGACGACGGTGATGGTAGCGCCGTAGTCGCCTTCCTCTTCCGTCATGCTGCCGTCGATAATAATCTGGCGTTGATTGAGGACGAGGACAGCTATCGCCATGTCCTCCGCCTCGGTCAACTCGGCGGGGTCGGTGCAGAAGAGGTCCAGCGCGCAATCAAGCTGGTATGGGACGTTGGCGTACACCGCAACCACCGAGTATGCGGCTTGGACGCCGGTCACGTCGGCCAGGTCGCGCTGGGGCCTCAGGTCCAATTCGAAAATCCGTGGGTCGTCTGGGTCCACAATCACCTCATTGGACGCGAGAGGGATGCAGTCGCCGGCGGGAGTTGTCAGGCATACGTGCAGAGGGCCGGGAAGACGAGGCTGCGTCAGGGTGTAAGGGCCGGCAGGGTTTTCCGGGTTGAAGGGAAGATCGTCAACGCGATCGTCCGGGCGGGGTTCGCTCACCTGGGAGTCGAGCGACGCCGGGTCTATCTCAAACGTTTCGGGCAGAAACGCCATCGTCACGAGCGGAGGATCGCCTGCGAACAGGCGGGGCAGCGCTAGCGCCAACAGCTCGGAGATGGCATTACCCAGGTTGCCCGTCATGAATGTTCTCCGATTTGGATCTGGCCAGCTCTTCTTCAATCACCTGGATGGCGCCACTGATGCGAAAGAGGGTTTCGCGTAGAGCCTGCTCCTGGCGCACCAACTCCTGGAGGCGCACCTGGCCGGTTTCAAACTCCTGCTTGAGCTGCTGGAGACGTTGTTCCAATTGTTGTTGCATAGTGATCTGAAATCCTCCTGAGTGGTCAATGGGCGTTGCAGTAGAAGCGCATCAGGTGGTCCGTGGGCCGACAGCGATAAAGGTAAAATCCCTGTCAGCAACGGCACCGCCGCCAGTTCCCACTTTGACCTTTATGAGACTAGTAGCGAGATCCACAATCACTGCGTTGTCGCGAGTGTCGCTAGTTGATGGCAAGTACTGGGTCGCTACAGCAATGGGCAAGCTCGAAAACGCTGAGCTGAAAGTGATTTGGTAATAGCCAGTGCTAATCTTTGACGCGGTGAATCCTGAGCCTGCACCGACCGAGCCATTAGCGTTAACCTTTCCCCGAATGATGTAAAGAAATTCGTGACCTGTCGCCACTTTCTTACCGTTGTATACGACTATTCCGTCCCTCCCCATTTTCACAAGATCTATTCCAGTGTTCGAACCAGCCTCCATTCTGCAAAAGGCGAACTCGCGGTCGCTGCCTCCGCCCGGGCCACTCATGACCAAGCAAACACCCGGTTGAGCCGTATTGGCCAAATTCCATTGGTTTCCTCGATAGTAGGCATTCGACCCGAAGCTGGCCCATCGCCCAGCGCCTATGTTCGTAGAAACAACTGCGAGCCCCTCGACGCTCAGGAACGATCCGGTGCAAGTCACGGAATCGCTGATGGTGAGCGGTCCGGTTATTCCACCATTGGCCCTCAAAGCACCGCTAACCGTCAAGGCAGCGTTGGCCGTCATCGCACCGGTGACTGTCAATGCGCCATTGACTGTGATCGGCCCGTTTATTCCACCGGTTACCGTCAAGCCTCCGGTGCCAATGGTGGCAATGTTTCTCTGGTTTGTTTCGCCGGCATTCATAAGGCAGAAGCGAAACTCACTCGTGCCGCCACCTTCAGCGCTAATGTGGAGGTTTGCGCCCGGCTGGGCGGTATTGACTAGTTTAAAGGCGCTCCCGTTGCTGTACATGTTGGCGCCGAAAATTGCCCAGTTTCCGTTGTTTTGTTGACTAATTCTGGTGAACCCGCTAACACCCAGAACGCCATTGACCGTCACCGCACCGGTGACCGTAAGCGGTCCGGTTATTCCTCCGTTAGCCCTGAGAGCACCGCTAACCGTCAATGTGTTGTTGGCGGTCACCGCACCGGCAACGGTCAGCGTAGTGTCGACCGTCAGCGCACCCTTAACCGTGAGCGGTCCATTGATTCCACCGCTGGCCGTCAACGTACCGCTGACTGACTGGTTACCGGTGACCGTCAATCCACCACTGGCCGTCAGCGCACCGTTGACCGTGAGTGGGCCGTTGAAGGTGTTTCGATCAAGCTGTTGAGTGGCAACGGAAAGGCGCACCACTTCGTCGATTGCCGAGTTCCAGTCGGAAGAGCGAATACTGTCATTCGCTTTTTTAGGATAAGGTTCGGCGGGAACATAGATCGGCATAGAAAGGTCCTCAGAAGGTAACGTCCCACATCATTACCAGTTGGAATGCGTCGGTCTTGTATACGGGCTCGAAGACCACGCGGTTATACATGATTCCCCCGGACGCGGCATTGAAGATGCCCGCTTCCCGCAGTGGCACAGGGTGATTTGGAGTGTCTGGGTCATTCGCCTGGTCACTATCGAAGATGATCTTCAGCCGGGCGGTTACGCGCGTATCGTCGGCGGCCGGCACAAAGCTGACTTCGGCGATAGGGTTGCGCGCGCGTTCGTCCATTAGCTGAGTCTGGTTGTTCTCCGGAGGGTAATCGCCGGTTCCGACCGCGATGTGGTTCACCTTGGCAACCGGGATTCCGCCGGCAAACAACTCGGCCACCAGTTGCCGTCCGGCTGTGACGACATGGTTTTGGCGGGAGATGGACTGCACAATTTCTCCTGCCTGATTGATGAGCTGCAGCGTCACATGCCCGCGGAGGTCCATACTTTCCCGCATTGCACTTCTCCTTGTGCCACGTTCTATGGTTCTACGTTCTATGGTTCTACGTTCTATGGCCCGGCTCCGGCGGTTGTTGGGTTGCCCGAGCCAGGTTCTTCGACCTGGTACAGGTGGTCGAACTGATTTTGGTCTTCAGCAAAATACAGGGTGAACTGGACCGTGCCGCGCACGCCCTGGGCGCGGGTTTGGTCTACAACTCCCTGAACATGCTGATGCCCGATTCCTTCATACAGCAGGATTTCGCCTTTGTAGTTGTAACGCCGCTTGATCTCTTCCACGGCCAGGTCGAAAAAATAAGGGATGATCACATCGAAGGTAAGAGGCTGGTAGAGCACGCGGCTGAATTGGACTTGAAAATCGGGCGTATCAAAACAATCCCTTACCTCTGTATCCGACCCAAAGACCGAGACATCGAAGAGGCCGCCCTGGGCGCGGAACCGCCAACTCGAGGGCTGGAGGGGCGCCCTGGGCATGATCGCCGGCGAGCTGCCGTCCAAGTTGGTAAATTCGGCAGCCACCTCATTTCCTTGCAGTACCGCGCTCAAGATGTCGTCCTGCTCAGAGGTGAGGACAATCGTTTCGCCCTGCCATACGGCGAAACCCTCTACTGACTTAAAGCCTTCTCCGGTGGTTGCGCCGGGCTTCAAAAGTTCCACGCTCAGGTTGCGTCCGGAGCCCGGCTGGAAACGCCACTCGATGAGCGGGACAGCTTCTATTACCGTGGTCGCGTTCAGCGAGATCACCATTTGGGACGCCATATTGCCTCTGGCGTCAATCTCAACCGTGGTGACGGTTATACCCAGCACTACGTCGCCACGGGGAGAGAACTCAACCACCAGGACGAGGGCCTCCAAATCTTCTCGCATGCCTGCATCCTGCGGCGGGATATGCAATTGGTCCAGGTTGTAAGGAAGGCCGAGAGCCAGGCGGACGGCGCCCTGGATGGCGCTGATGGTTCCCCCGCCAATAAACATAGGCACGGTGGATTCGAGACGTTCGCGGTATGCCTTGTCCGGCTCGGGGGCTCCGCTGCGGGTGCGGAGGCGCGCCGCGTTAAACATGGCCCCCAATTGGTCCAGCGCCTCTCCCCTGGCGTAACGCACCCAGTGGGAGCCAAGCAGGCTCAGGATCTTTTTATCGCTCTCGTTGAACTCCGCGCCGTAGGCGCTCAGAAATTTGTACAGCACGCTGTCCGGGTCGCGAGCGGCATAGACGTCAGGAAAATAAGAGACGAGGCTGTCAGTCTTAAGCGACATCGAACGACCTCGTAGTGGAGAGAAGTCCCGGATAGGCGGCAGCGTCGAACAAAAATTCAATCGTATGCCCGTGCTTGACGGGATCGAAACCCTTGAGATCATTGGCGACGCTGATGCTGAGTTTGGCCGTGGAGCCCTGGAACAGCGCAGTCTTGACCGTCGAGCCTACGCGAAGCGGTGGCGCGGTAGGATTCTCCTTGAGAGTGGCGTGCGCCGTTACCTGAATTTCCAGCGAAAAAAAGCGGAATACGGCGCTGCGTCCTTGAGCGTCCTTGATCTCCAGATCAACTTCATAATTGCCGGCGCTTATGGGGCGATCGGCCACGGCGTCCAGTCTGTACAGGATGATGGCCGCCAGCCCGCCGGCCAGGGCCCGCACCAGTTCATTTCCAGTCACAAGGAAGGGATCAGAAATGACAGGGCCCGTCAGATTCGGCGGCTTCTGGTACTGCAACTTCGCTTCCGCCACCTCGGCCAAGCCAGGAATCTCATACACCAGTGCGTTGAGACGACGAATGAAGAGCGGCGCGCCAATGGTCTGGAGATTGATGGAACTCGTCACCATCTGCACGAAGTTGGACTCAGCGTTGGAGGAGGCAGGCTGCTCGCCGGGCAAAAGGTAGAAAACGCCGCTGATAAAGACCTGCAGGACCTCCTCAACGCGTGGGATCACCCCGGCAGCCCGGGTTTGATTCACGACGTCCCGTACCTCATTTAGGTTGCCGCCAAAAAAACGGACACGAAGTTCGCCCAGAGGAATGGCTCTGTCCACGGAATAGTCCAACACCTCAACTCCCTGGACGCCCTCCACCCCCAGCACGGAAAACTTGATGGCGTCCAAAGTGGCGTTTCCGGCCGACTGCAGGGCGTGCTTGGTGCGTTCGCGCAGGGCGTGGTCCGATTCTGGCTCCTGTCCGCCGTACGTGGGAACCTCGTTGGTCACGCCGTCCACGCCCTCGGGCGGAGTGAGCATGAGGGTCAAGGTGTTCGCGTTTACGTTGCCGCCGGGTCCGGCTTCCGTGGCCTGAATGGGCACGGTAGCGCTCTTGGGTTTGTAGACAATGCGGACTTCATTGCTCACAGGCGGGAAAGTAAACGTGATAGTGCGCTCGGCCTTTCCAAAGTACGGCTGAATGGGAATGCGTATGGCAGTTTCCACCGGCTCCACTTTGGGATATACACCCGTTACCTCAGCGATCTGGTTGTTCGTACTTACGGTGTAGCCGCCATCCCTGGAGGTTTGAAATTCTGTAAGTTCAACCTGAATCGTGCCTGCCTGGGTGGTGGCAAAGGTGCGATCGTTGGAGTTGGAAATGATGGTGCCGACGGGAATGATAATGGTCTGGGTAGCCGCCTGCTTCAGCAGGAATGTGGCCGTTCCCACGGCCTTCTGCGCGGGAATTCTCGTCACCCCTACAAGCGCGACCACATTGTCGAGCGCGACTCCTGTCGCCTCGTCGATAAAGGCAAGGCGGTAGGCCTCATTCATCTGCGCATAGAGCTGCGTGATCTCACGGGCCACCGCCCGCAGCAGAGTGCCGGCCACGCTTCCGGGATTGAAATCTGTTATTCCGCTGGGCGGCTCACGATACGTGTATTCAATCTCCAGTTGGGAGCCGTTGTCCGGATGGATTAAGCGGTTCACCCAGACCAGCTCTCCCCCGGAAAAAATGTAGTCTATTTCCGGTTGAAACTGCACGGGCTCATTGCTGACCCGTCCGAGCACCTGGGTAACGGAAACTGCGGACGGCGGCAGCGGATATCTGGTGGTTCCCCGCTCGAAGGTCGCGGTATGAAGCGCTGGAATTTGTGTTCCATAGAGGACGCTATCTTCCAGTGACTGAATGATAGCTGCCAGAGGCTCCGTGAATTGGTTTAAGTTGCTCATACCCCGGTCAGCCTCACATCAAAAACCAGGTTCGATGGCGTGTTTTCGTAGATCAGTTCTATCTGCATTTCAATTTGCAAAATGTCTTGTTGTCCCGGCCTTGCTTCCGCACTCAGCACCTGCCGGACCCGCGGGTCTTGCTCCACGGCGGAGCGCGCAAAACCCAGGGCTATCACGCGCGTCCGTTGAACGTTCGGTTCTCCTTTCATTTCGTTCAGGCGCGACCCGTAGCCGGGAAATCCAAGATCGGCCAACTCGCCCATGTTGACGGCAAGGCACAACGAAAGGGCCTGTACGATGTTCTTGTTGCCGCGAGCCAATGCCAGGTCGCCCGAGGGCGACACCACAAGATCGTACGTTCCGGAGATTGCAGTCAGGCCTAGGTCTGATCCAAAGATAATCTCGCGTCCTGAGACCAGGTTGTTTGCGTTTGTCATTGTCCTGACTCCGTGATGATCGCTGGTGGGCTTGGCTGGGCAACGATAGTGGCTTGAGCATCCACTAGACTTATCTTTCCGCCATTGACTTGCACGGTGCTGCTTCCCGGATCGACCGTGCCGGGCCAGGTAGGAACATTGCCTTGCATGACCGATGATCCAGGGACGACGATCGGCTTCCCCTTCGCTTTGACGGTCTGGTTCAAGCTGCTGATGACCTGCACTCCCGTGCCATCATCGGTGGGCTTTGCCGGAGGCGGCGGCACAAGTATGGGAGTGCCCTTGCCGGTCGCGCCCACCACCAACGCCTCCATTCCTTCCACCTTGACTTTGCCGCCCGCGCCTTGCAAATCAAGGCTGCCAGCCAACTTCAATGTTCCCTTGAGATTCAAGTCTGCCATGGTTACGAACCTGTGATCGTGTTTCCGCTGATGGTGGTCTTGTTGCCGTTCTGTACGACAAGGTCGCCCTTGATTTCAACGTTGCCTTGGATGGTGGTCTTCCTGCCGTTCTCTACAAAAAGGTCGCCCTTGATTTGAACATCGCCTTCTATGGTGATCTGGTCGGCGGTCATCTTGAGACCGACCTTGTCCCCTACATTGATCTGGATGCTGCCGTCCTCACCGTGAATCCGGATAACGGTCTTCGTCTTGCTGCCGTCGCCGGCGATCCGCTCCAGCACAATATCGTTCTCATGAAACAAAGGCGGCCTGGCGCCGGCGTTATAAAAGCACCCGGTTACGAATGGTTGGTTCAGGTCGCCATTGAGAAATTGCACCAGGACAAGATCGCCCAAAGCGGGAAGGGCCGCCATCCCCATGCACCCTACAGCCACCGGAACACGGCGCAAGGTCAGGTTCTGGTTCTTGAGCGTGACGTCGACCTCGTAGTTGTTGTCGTCGTCAGGGGCGTCATGCGGAAAAGAGTCGTTCACCACGCCCAGGAGACAGCCCCGATTGGCTTCCATCTCCAGGGCTACTGTCTGGCGCACGATTTCAAAGATGTTGTTCACGCTGTGCCCTCCGGAACGAAACACAAATCCGTGAGGAAACCCACGCCGGCTCCAAAGCGGTGCCGGATGGCTTTCACATAGCCGCAGGTATTGGCGCTCTTTTCCGGAACGCCGGTCACCGAGACAGAATCGCCCAGATCGATTTCTGCATTGCCCAGAACAGTAATGTTCTCCAGTTGCCTGCGGCGCATCCAGGTGGTGCGCAGTCCCGTGGCAAATATCTTTGCCAGATCTTTGGTTCGCGCCGCTGGGTCGAGGACCGATTGGAGAAGGCGGCCACTTCCCGCTGTGTCTCTGACGTCGGATTCTTGAGTGGTCAACCAATAGAAAGTCTTCTCACCAGTGCGCGACGTGGGGCTTTCCCCACCGACTTCCACCATGCTCGGCTCGGCCAGGAGTGACTGCGCGACCAATTGAAGCAGGCTCTCGCCGTACACGTATTGAGTTTCGGAGTTGGGTACTGGGCCTCCCGGCTGGCTGCTGCTGAGGTTGTTGGCGCGGGTCATTTCGCGGAACATGATGTCGCCTTTCCGGTTGGCATAGAGCTCATAACCCAGGCGATCAGCCAGGTTTCGCAGATATTGATAAGCGCTTTGACGCTGGTCAATGGTAAAGCGGGGCAGGGTCGGGCCACGGTCCACAGTACCGGCCGTCAATCCCGCCTGGCTGATAAGATCGCGGGCAATCTCGCCGGCATCTCGTTCTTCGTATTCTTTCGCCACCTTGAGCGTTAGCAGGGCATTCATCTTTCCTAACGACCTCACTTGCGTGCCTTGCAGCGTCGAGGCAATTTCCACCACCTCGCCCGTGAAGACCTCTTCCAGGCCTCGATCCGCGTAGCCAAGCTCGGCTGTGACCTTATCCCCAGGCGAGAAGTCGAAACGAGCCCCCAGAACCACGTCCAAACCATCGGCGGCAACATCCATATCACGCATGACGGTGAGACTTTCAGGAGTGCCGAATGCATTGGATGTATCGGAGTAAAACGAACCGAGCCGGAGCAAAAAAACGGGATTTAGATCTTTCGCGATGTGAGCGCCTCCACGGAATTGTTAACACTCTTTTCCGCTTCTTGCTGGATACTGGATTCGACCGGCGCCAGTTGCTCGTTGGGGCTTTTGCTTCCTGGCTCCGTGTATTCAACGAGCTGGCAGCGGTAACTAAACTCGTCTGGTCCCGAAGCTCTCTGGAACACTTGAAGCTCGGTGATGAGAACTTTGCCAGAATAGCCTTCTCCCACCGCTTCGGCGTGGAAGTCCAGCGGTTCGCCACGAAGGTATAAAGTGCGCAAGCCTTGGAGGGAATCGGCGCCTTTCTCACCGAAGAAGACTCCATCAATGGTGACTTGGACCGGGAACCGCCCCATCATCTGGGCCGCGTCGCCATCCATACCCGGCACGGCGTGATAGGCGACTCGCTGGCGTTCGTCCACGGTAACCCGCGTGAGCCTGCCGAGGCTAATACCGTTAGCACCTTTGGGAGAGTTCTGGCGAGATTTCGCCGCCGCCTGCGATTGGGGGCTCACGAGCTCAACCGTATTCCATTGCATTCTTTATTCTCCAGAGCTGCCGTAGGTGCGCAGGAACTCAAATTGCAGTCGCTGGCCCAACTGCTCCAGCACAGCTTCTACAGTCACGGCCTCGGACGCCGGCGCAGTTTGTTGGGTCTCAGCTGGATCGAGAGTGTGTGCCTGGACACTGGACTCGCCGGCGGGACCATGCGGGGCCAACATTTCCGCCAGCCTCGAAAACGGAACCAGCTTAGTGCGATCTGGCTGTTCTTTGGGTAGCGAAGATGGCCCTGCAGCAGCAAAGTTGGATTTAGGAAAAATGCGCAGGCCCGAGGAACTAAACGCAGGAGAGATGTTCGCCGGTGGCAGCGCCGCCGGACTTGCAGATTGATGACGATCGGTAGACAGCGGAATAGCGTCAGCGCCAGTGCCAGAGGCAAAGGAATTGGGCGGCACGGTGTTCTCCGCGGACGTCTCCGAAGCCGGCGTCTGAGCCGTAACGGAAGCCAGGAGGCGATCTAACGCAATAATCGGATCACCTAGAACTCGAGAACAAGCCGGTGGCAGGTCAGTCACGCCCAAGTCCGGGAACAGCCGGCTGCCAACCCGCGAAATCCCTGGTGCTTGCCTTTGAATCGAGGCAATTGCCGGATCATAAGCAATCCGAGATGACGCCAGAGACTGCTGAGGCTGGTGGAATGTCTGGCGTGGGGAACCATCAATCGTGCCGTTTGAATGTTCTTCTGAATCCGGTGTCAGAACCGAGGTAATTGCTGGATCATAAGCGATCTGCGACGACGCCAGAGACTGTTGCAGCTGGCGGAATGTGTGGCGTGGAGGACTATCGATCACCGTGCCGTTTGAGTTTTCTTCTGAATCCGGTGCTGGAACCGACGTAACGGAAGCCAAAGGGCCATCCAACCCAGTGATCGGATCACCCAGGCCTTGAGACCAGGCCGGTGGTAGACCAGTCATGCCCAAATCTGAAAACAGCCGGCTGCCAACCCGCGAAATGCCTGACGCTTGCCTTTGCACTGAGGCAATAGCCGGATCATCAGCGATCTGGGGCGACACCGGCGAGTGCCGAGGGTGGCGGAATGTGCGGGGCGTAGGACTATCGATCATCGTGCCGTTTGAGTTTTCTTCTGAGGCCGACGTTGGGTCTGATGTAACAGAAGCCAAACGACGATCCAACGCAGTGATCGGATCATCCAGAAGTTGAGACCAAGCCGCTGGCAGGCCAGTCATGCGCAAATTGGGGAACAGCCTCCTGCCAACCCGCGAAATCCCTCGTGCCCGTTTTTGCATTTGCGCAATCATGGTTCGGCTTGCTTCCTTCTGTGTTCTTCAAGGGCCATGAGCCTCTCGATTCCCGCAAGATAGACCATTACTTGCGCCGGGGTTAGCTGCGCAACCTGGTCGGGAGTCCAGCCGAAATGCCTGGCAAGCAGCACCTGGGCCTTGGTGTTGGACGATTCCAGGGCTTTGTCGTAGGCTTCGCCATCCAGGCCAAGACCGCTGATCTGGTAGATTTCGCCCAACAGGAAATGGGCCAATCCCACGTGCATTTTACGGAGTTGCTCTACAGAGGGCGTTGGCTCGACCAGGGCCTCTTTGATCATCAGCAGGGGTGCCAGGCTCGGATCTTCACGCGAGGCGCGGGAGATGACAGCCAAGGTTCCTACCGTGATAGAACGCATGCGAACCGACCCGGCTGTGGCCTGCGATGCTTCGCTGCCCGGATGCAACAGGTCCTCGGGGATTTCAACCTCATGGATTGTGGCGCTTCCCGCAAGCAACTCTTGCGCGGAAAGCAGCCGGGACGGTTTGTCCTTTTTGAGGGTGGCTTCCATGGGGATTCTCCTCTCGTGGTCCGCTGACGCATCGGCGCCGCCCGTCGACTAGCTTTCCTCATAAGAGACGCGCAATGCCTGGAATGTCACTGATTCCATAACGAAGTCGTCCATAGGGATGCTGTAGTGCCATTGGGCAAACTTGGCCCCAAACACAATAATTTTATTGCGCACGGTCGGATGCGCGATGTCCTGCAGCGTGGCAATGATGTTGAACGAAGGCTGGGCAAAGTCCGCTTTGGGCGGGCTGTTCGCGCCATCGCCGAGGAGTAGCCGCAAGAGGGCTCCATTGATGTAGGCTCTCCTGATCGTGCCTGTAGTTTGTACGTTGCCGGAACCCAGTTGGGTCGGGTACCGTCTCCCAATTTCAAAGAAGGGCTTCAAGTCGCTGACCACTGTGATCATAACGCCCTGCAGGCGGCCTATCGTATTGGAGAGGTTGTATTTCGTCACTAGGCTGGCTGCAACTTTTCCTTCCTCGCTGGTCTGGTCATCTACCGCCAGGACCAAAGACGCTTCGTTCGCGCGATATACGTCGTTCGCCATAGAAATCCTCCTTACTTGAGCACCTTATCTGAGAATCATGGTGACTCGAATGTAATCAATGCTGAAGGTTGGCAAAAGGCTCATGATTACGTTTACGATGCCCGATACTTCTTCAGCTCTGGTGGCGGTGACTTCCAACTGGTAGTCGGTCAGCATTTCGTCCTCTACCATGCCCGTCAGGAAGGCATCGAGGCTGGATTTCAAAGCGCCACGCACACGATCGTTGTTCAGCCTACCAAGATAGGAGTTGGAGGCTGAGCGCACTCCGTATTTGGCGTAATCGACGATTCGGCGAATTGAGATATTGGAAAAGGGCGTGCCCTCTCCAGCTGTGGTAATCCCCTTCACAACCCGAAATCCCTGGCCAAGGACGATGGCCAGCACATTCCTCTGGATAAGTTGCGCCTGTTGGCCGCGGTTGAAGTCCATCGACAAGCCGGCAATATTGGCAGTCTTGTTGGTGAGACTGGTTTCTGGGGTAGAGACCGAAATCAGGCCCGTAATGGCGGCCGCATTATAGGCAGGTGGAAGAACAAGGCCGTTGGGATCGCGCACGCCGGGAGCGACTACAACGATACGGCCACTCGACATTGTATGGGCGAGATAATCCTGAAAGGTGGGACCGGAAGCGCCAATCACGCCAATGCGTTCCCGGTCGTTCTCAGACGCGCTGTTCACGTGCGCTAACAATGTGTCGCCCATAGTGGCAACATCCTGGCCGGCCAAATGGACGATGTTGATCAGCATGTTGGAGAGGCAGTCGAGTCCAGCAGAATAATCTTTGACCGTGGCGTCGGCGCCATTGCTGCCGCCAGTCATAAAAGAGGAGAATCCTCTTTTGGGTAACTCATGGCCATTGCTGGCATTAGCTGTCGCTTCCACGAGTTGGGAAGATTCCTGGATCAAGCCTGCGAGGACGGCGCCGCTGGGCACAATGTAGCGCTCCACATTCTCCCCATCAGCCAGCTTCACCAGAGCGCATGCAATTTTATCTACTACATAGGTGGCGATCACGGTATCGCCGGCCGCAGGCTTCTGGCCATCTGCAAATGTAAGCGCGCCATTTTCGAGGTCGAGAAGGACCTCGCCGGGTTTCGGCGTACCAGTGATAATGATAGTCAGGTTCGTGACCACCTTGGTGGCCCCACTCCTCACTCGAATCTGGTTTTCGGGGGAATTCGCAATCGGTGAGTAATTGAGCGTGATGCTGGTTGTGGTGGCGGCTACCTCATGGGGTTCGGCGCTAATACGGCAATCATTCGGCGAGTCATCCACCGAAACGAGCAGATGGTTGGCCCATGTGCCGGGCGTCTTGGCAGTCAAGGTCACAACTTCCACTGCGGGAGAGGTCCCGGAGTACAACTTCACGGTTGCGGTGCTTACGGAAGCAGCCACCCTCACAGCCACTACCATCGATGCGCCTTGCCCGTAGATAAACTGCAGCGCACGCACCAGTGTCAGAGGATGAACGCCGTCGAGCGGGTCTTTGTAATCGTCGAGGAAGCCAAAAACATCATTAGCGTCAGAAAACCCTCCCAATGTTACGGGCGTGTAAACGGGCCCACGGGAGGCCGTGCCCACCACGCCAACAATTCCAGTGGCGATGGCCCCCGCGTAAACGAGGCCTTCGTCACGTACATCTATATAAGTACCCGGAATAATCATCTCAGCCATGGGAGTACTCTCCTGACTTCGGTGCTTGCGAGCTTTAGACGGATAAACACATCATCTGCGCGACAGGAAACCCTGCGGTAGGAACGGCGCGTGACGAGAGCATGAACGAGCATAAAGGTTCCTTCAATTTGCATTGCGATGCGTTGCCGTTGCGGTACAACGCAGACCCTCTTCTGATTGAAAATGCGTTCGGAAGTTGTAATTGAGCACGATTAGAAAATCAAGGGGATTTTGGTCGCGAAATGTTAATTTGTGTTTAATCGATATCGGCAATCAAATAATTGGCTTTCCTTAATCTCCATTATGGGACTACATTATCGAATGCTTCTCAATTTTAGTTTTACTTTATATATACACGCTAAATAACATATTTGTTGCCAGATCGGTATGATGCTCAATGCCACAATTAGCATATTTTAATCATGGAATTGAGCTTTATGTTGCCAACCAAGATCGCTCATTCGTCCCTTTATGGAAACGCAGCAAATTGGAACGCCCACGGATTATGAAAAAATTAGAAGCTAGAGTATCCCACCAAGCGAGATATATTTGCACCGGTGAAATGAGATCGGACCCAGAAACTTGTCACGATGTTTCAAGATCAACCGACCCGTCGTTTCCGAAATGCTGAACATCCGTGCGGGAATTATCGGAGCTTGAGCCATCCACGCGGGTCGCTGGTATTCAAGGGAGAAGTCTTCCGTTTCCGCACTCCGGGTCGAACCACGACGAACAGGGAAACTGAAGCCGTGGAGGAGATGGGTGAGCCAGAGAGTCGGCGTTCTGGAAAGTTGCGATCCAGGGAAAAACGAGGGACTAAATGGGGGGCCGTAAAGCGTTTTTTCCAAGTTCTTACAGGTGCCTAGTGTCATCCGTGCGCTTGTAAGTCCTTCTAGATCAGTTTCCCTTGGAACTCATAATCCAAAGGTCATTTTTCCCGATGTGTGATCCAAGGATCATACTTCTGCTGAACATCACGCTGGAAAGTAAATGGACCAGGTCACGTTTGTCGTGTTTGGTATTCTGTTGACCGGAGGCAAATCAATTTGGATATTGAAAGCATCTTGCAGGAACTGAGAAACGAGCGTGACCGCATTGAGAGCGCACTTATTGTATTCGAGGGACCTAGCGATTGGGGCAGAAGGAGCGTTGGCCGCAAACCAGACAATGGCAGGAGGGGGCGAAGACGGCTCAGCGCAGCGGCGAAGAAGCGCATCTCAGAGGCCGCCAAGGCGCGTTGGGCCAAAGCTAAGAAAGCCGGCAAGAATCGTCTTTAGTCATCTCGCGGCATCCGCTATTCTTTCGGCGTGCCGCTAGGTGCGCCCATACGCATTGCAGCGGCAAGCGACCCTTTTGGTATTTCACAGCATGAGTTTCCGTGTTAGCCAATTCAATGGAAATTCACAAATCTCATAGTGGACGGCAGTAAACTTGTTGTTGTGGCGGTCTCTATTGACATTCAAAATACCGGTGACCCGGCAGCGCACGCGGAACTTACCGGGATGATCGACACATCCTGAGTGACAGAGTGGGAAACTGGCAAGTCTCGACCATGGGCTCGCAAGCCAGTAAGCAATGGGAAATGAAAATTCATGGCCTGAACGCCATCGAGCGTTCTTGTATGCTCGATGGATCAGCAGGAGAACATCGACCTGAGGCGATTCGGAAATTGCTGCAGCGAATGCTACCGGCAAAATCCGATTGCTGAAATGAAGTTGAGAAGACAGATTGCTGAAAATCCGACTGGAGCCCAAAGGGGCGCAGCCGTTTTGTCGGCTACGCCCTGTAAGATTTACTTTTTGCGGTCCAGGTACTTGATTCTGGTCGCAAACCACTTCGGTCTTGAACTGCGCGCCATCCTCGTTTCCGATCTTGCTGTGATGCAAGTAGCCATAAACCCGGATGAACCGACCTTTGGTGCATTTCAGGACGACTTCTTGGGCCAGTTCCCGGAAAGCGACTACGGAATGCCACTCGACGTATTCTTTTCGCCAAACTTGTTCTTGGTGGCCATGCGGAATGAGGCAGCGTTGTCATTGGCGCCAAAAAAAGCCGCATCTGCGCCCAGGTTGCCGGTCAGGATCACCAGATTGTTGCTGAAGGATTTCCGCTGCTGGTTGTTTGCGCTCTTGCTGGATGAGTTGCGAGTTGAATTGGGGCCGTGGTCATGATGATTTTCTCCTGTCCCTCTTTCGAGGATTGGTTTTTTCTTTCACCTTGGCGCTAGCAGAAAAGAACAACCGCAGAAGGCAGGGCGGAGGCCAAGACCGGAAGCGCGGCAGGTCGCAGAGGGAAGGCAATCCGACTGACAGCATGGTGTTTGGTTGGCGGGAGGGATGCATTCTCCGGAGGGCGGGGGAAGCCTGGCAACAGGCGGAAGCGTGAAGGGCACTGGCGAGAGAAATGAGAACGGCTGAATCAACAGGAACACATCGGAGAGCGCGTAAAGCAGCAGAAGTTCGCGGAAGGCAGCTTTGGTGAGCATGAGCCGGGGATAAGCCGCGGATGTGGCTGAGCTTGAGAAGGCGCAAACGGTGGTCTGCCGAGTCGCTTGCCACCTTGCTGGCGGAAAGAATTAGTCGTATGGAAATCGCTGAACGGACAGGTCCTATGAAAGGCGAGAGATGCTTGCAAGGCTGTGAATGGGTTCTATAGAGAATCGCAGCATGGACGAAAGAAGATAAGCCGGATGCTCTACCCGGCCAATTCACGACACACCCCTTCAGCTTTTTGGTCCAAAGCTCCTGATTCTGCGCCCAAGATCAAGAAATGAGTAATCTCCCGGCCATCTGCGCACCTTGGCTGGCAAGACCGGTCCCTGGGCTCCCTGGATCGTGTGAACAACACCAGGCAGACGAAGACTGGCGGAGAGAGAGGCATTCTCACCCCCACGTTTTCACAAGTTGCTGACCCTCACCAGCTGTGCATGGTTCCATCGAGCTTGCGATTCACGGGCAGATACGCTCTCTGGTAAGGAAATTGAGCGGCCAATTTCTCGTCAATATCAACTCCAAGACCGGGCTTCTCTCCGGGATGCATCCAGCCATCCTGGAAGTAGTAGGAGTGAGGAAAAACCTTGTCTGTCTCAGGAGAATGGCGCATGTACTCCTGAATGCCGAAGTTATGCACGCTCAAATCAAAATGCAGCGCGGCAGCCATACAGACCGGACTCAAGTCCGTGGCTCCATGGGATCCAGTCCGCACGTGATAGAGTTCCGCCAAGGAGGCGATCTTCTTCAAATGACTGATTCCACCGGCGTGCACCACCGTGGTGCGGATGCAATCCACGAGTTGCTCCTGGATCAACATGTGGCAGTCGTAGATGGTGTCAAACACTTCACCCACGGCCAGCGGCGTTGTAGTATGGCGGCGAATGAGGCGGAAGCCTTCTTGCAGTTCTGCTGGCGTTGGATCCTCCAGCCAAAACAGGTGATGCGGTTCGAGGTCCTTGCCTAAACGCGCGGCTTCAATTGGGGTGAGCCGGTGATGCGCATCGTGCAGGAGATGAATCTCAGAACCAAACTCTTTCCGCAGACTGGCGAAAAGCTGAGGCACAAAATTCAGGTAGTGCTCAGTCGACCAGAGGTTTTCAGGAGGAGCATCCTTCTCCGCCGGTTCGTAGTACATGTCTCCGCGCCCCACTCCGTATGTGCTGGTCATCCCTGGAATGCCGGACTGTGCTCGAACCGCTTTGTAGCCGAGTTGAATGTACTTGCCCACTGCCTGCACGGCAGCATTCAGATCGGCCCCGCTGGCGTGGCCGTAGACCAGGACTCCGTCGCGTGAAGCTCCACCAAGGAGATGGTAGAGTGGGACGTTAAGACTCTTGGCCCGGATGTCCCACAATGCGGTATCAACGGCGCTGATGGCGGTCATGGTAACTGGCCCGCGCCGCCAATAGGCTCCTTTGTACAGGTATTGCCAGGTATCCTCGATCTTGCGGGCGTCGCGGCCAATCAGGAGCGGCAGCACGTGGTCATTCAGGTAACCGACCACGGCGAGTTCCCTGCCGTTGAGGGTGGCGTCACCCAGCCCGTACACGCCTTCGTCGGTCGTGATTTTCAGCGTGACGAAGTTTCGCCCGGGACTGCAAACTATTACCTTGGCATCAGTTATTCTCAAGAGAGACTCCTCTCGGAATTGAATTGAGGAAAGAGGACGATGGCACATCCACTACTGGATCTGAGCGGCAAGACAGCGGTAGTTATTGGCGGCACGTCCGGCATTGGGCTGGCGCTGGCAAAAGGGCTGGCGGAGGCCGGCGCCAACGTTGTTCCGACCGGCAGACGCGACAAGCTGGTAACGGAAGCTGCGGAAGAGGTCCGCCGCCGCAATGTGGACTCTCTGGCGATGACCTGCAATGTGACCGAAACCACCAGTCTCGAAAAACTACGCGACGCCGTGGTTGCAGCTTTCGGAAGTGTGGAGGTCCTGGTGAACTGTGCCGGAAAAACCAAGCGAACTCCCACTCTGCAAGTGAACAAGCAGGAATGGAACGATATTATGGAGACCAACCTAACGGGCACCCTGCTGGCATGCCAGGTGTTCGCGCCGCACATGATTGAACGGAAATACGGACGCATCGTAAACATCGCTTCCCTTTCGTCGTTTGTCGCTCTGTACGAGGTGGCTGCGTATTCTGCCAGCAAGGCTGCGGTGGCGTCACTTACCAAGTCCTTAGCCATTGAATGGGCGCGCCATGGTGTATGCGTGAATGCCATTGCTCCAGGCGTGTTTCGCACTGAACTCAATGCTCAATTGCTGGATGGCACAGAGCGTGGACGGGAATTTCTGCTGCGCACGCCCATGAAGCGCTTTGGGCAACTGCATGAACTCGTGGGCGCTGCCGTCTTCCTGGCCTCGGAGAGCGCCAGCTTCGTCACCGGACACATGCTTACAGTGGATGGCGGTTTTCTGGCAAGCGGAGTCAATCAGTAGATTCACTACGCTCTCTCCGAACTGGATGGTCGCTTTCCGTCATGATCAACAGTCTTCATTTTGTCATGCTTGTTTCACGGCAGTGGCGGCCGATTTTGAACTGCGCGCCTCCTGCACGATCTGCATGAATTGCTTTGCCAGCCCGGTAATTACTTCCGGCTTGCCGGAATCCAGGGCCGAGGCTGGAACCAATTCACCGCCGACGCCCAGCGCCTCCGAACCGGCGCGGATAAAGTCCGCGGCAGTCTGGAGGTTCACTCCGCCTGTAGGGATGAAGGGAATTTGAGGAAATGGTCCCTTCAGCGACTTTATGTAGCTCGGCCCGCCGACAGCGTTGCAGGGAAAGACTTTCACCAGACCGGATCCGCTCTCCCACGCGGCAAGAATTTCCGTTGGCGTAAGGCCCCCGGCTACGATCAGGATTTCCTCCGAGTTCACAAAGGCCACAGTACCGGCGTTAAAACCGGGAGCGACGATGAATTGAGCCCCGGCCTGGAGGCAGCGTTTCGCGCTCTCGGCATTCAACACCGTGCCGGCGCCGACGAGCAGGTCGCCATCAAACCTTTTCCGCAGCGACTCAATCACCCTCTCCGCGCCGGGTACAGTCAGAGTGACTTCAACCACGGGGATTCCGCCATTCTGCAAAGCATCCACGGCCAGGAATGCCTTCTCCGCCGACGAAGCCCGAATCACGGGCACAATGCCGATGGACGTTATCCGCTCTCTTACTTCTGCCTTGGTCATCCGTCTACTCCTACTTGTGCGGGCTTTAACTGCGGATTCAGGAAATGAATGATGACGAGCGCAGTCAGATAAGAAGAACCCGCAATCATAAAGAGGGGAAGATATGAGCCGGTCCACTGCAATACGTATCCAGTCACCTTGGCCAGCAGCAGCGCCCCTATTGAGCCGAACATTCCACCGATCCCCACAACCGAGCCGACTGCGCGTCGCGGGAATGTATCCGAAGCCAGCGTAAACATGTTTGCCGACCAACCCTGATGTGCGGCCGCCGCGAGCCCGATCAAAGCAACCGCCGCCCACAAGCTGGACACTTTGGAGGCAAATACGATGGGCACCACCGCCAAAGCACAAACCAGCATGGCCGTCTTGCGGCTGCTGCTTACCGGCCACCCACGCTTGATCATGAAAGATGAAAGCCAGCCTCCTCCAATGCTGCCCACCGTGGCCGCCTGATAAATCACAAAGAGAGGAAGCCCCACATTGGAAAGATTGATGCCGTGGTTTTTGAAGAGAAAATCCGGCACCCAGAACAAATAAAACCACCAGATCGGGTCCGTCAGAAATTTACCAATGGCAAATGCCCACGTCTGCCGGTGGGGTAGCAATTGAAGCCAGGGAATTTTGGCCGCCGGCTCAGGAGGGTCGCTGCGGATGTAGTCCAGCTCCGCCTTGCTCACTCGAGGATGGTTTTCCGGCGATTCGTACATGGCGAACCACAACACCAACCACATAAAGCCGATGGCGCCGGTGGCCACAAAGGCCATCCTCCATCCGTAGTTGAGGGTAATCCAGGGCACAATGAGCGGCGTTATCAAGGCGCCGATATTTGTGCCGGAATTAAAGATACCGGTGGCCAGGGCGCGTTCTCTTCTGGGAAACCATTCGGCCACGGCCTTGATGGAAGCGGGAAAACTGCCGGCCTCGCCCAGCCCCAGCGCCACACGGGCGGCGCCGAAACCCATGACTGAGTGAGCAAGCGCATGGGCCATGGCCGCCACGCTCCAGAAAAGCACCGAAAGTGAAAAGCCTTTGCGCGTCCCAAGCCGGTCCATAACCCTGCCGGCAAACAGCAGGCCGGCAGCATAGGCGAGCTGAAAAGCAAAGATGATGTTGCTGTAGTCAATCTCGTTCCATCCGATTTGGCCCTGCAGCGTCTGCTTGAGCAGTCCAATAACCTGGCGATCAATGTAGTTGATGGTCGCTGCAAAAAACAGCAGAGCACAGATGATCCAGCGGTAATGAGTCACTGCCTGGGAAAGACGCGAGCCCATACCATCACCGCCAGAAATGGTGCGTTTCGCAGAGACGCGCTCCGGTCCTGTCATCGGCTGTTCTTGTCGAGATTCGTTTGTGGTTGATGAATCCATGCTTAGCCAGTTTGGGGCGTTATGTCCTTACGAGGATTTTGTTCCGACAGCCGGTCGATGTCTTGCCCGAAGCCCAAAATAGTCAAGCACCGCCATTACTTCCTGCTGGACTCAAGACCTGAGGCCGAGCCGCTGAACTCCGGTTGAATATTCACCACCCCGAACTGCCGGTCTTCCACTTCGCGATGCGCGGCCATGGCCCAGATAAAGCCGATGCGATGCCCCGGCGCTGAAACATTGGGATGATACCCGCGAGGCATCAACACCGCATCGCCTTCCCGCACTACGGTCACGAGATCGGGCTCCTGAGTGTCCGTGTAGACGAACTGGACTCCGAATCCTGGCGGCGGCATTTCAATGTAGACGTACATCTCCTCCAGCATCCGCGCGTGTTCATGTGGGGGCCAGCTCGTCCAGTTTCCCGGATCGGACACTGTGAATCCCAGCAGAACGCGTCCTGCCTGGACATTTTTGCCCACCAGAATGTTCAGGCTGCGGGTGGTCGCTGGGCCTCCGGCAACAAAGTGCAGTGATTTATCCTGCTGAACGTCCGCGTAGCGAACGATTTGCAATGGATACTCGCCATCCACTCCCGCCGAAAACTCCGCCAGATCGGCGGATTTGCCGCGGACCTGCACCTGCGATGCTTTAGGAATGTAGGCGGCATCATATTTGGCCAGGGTGAATTTATTGTTTCCGACCGCAATCTCGGCCTCTCCGGAAAGGCAGATGAGTGCAGTCTCATGGCTCCTGGTGTTGAAATTGACCTCCGGCGTGGCCGCGTCGAGTTTGATGCGCGCATAACAAAGATGCTGCATGCTGCTGTTTTCCGGTGTGATGACGACCTTGCGGCCGGAATGAGCATGAGTATTACGAAAAACGTTTCCTTCCTGAACAACCCTCATTGAATCAATTTGAGTGCTCATGAGGCTCCTTGGAAACCTTCAGTACTTAGTATTCAGTAGTTAGTATTTAGCAAAAACAAAAAAACCGTTCCTGCTGTTCACGCTCGGGGCCAAGGGCCAAAGGCTAAGTACTAGAGCGTGTTTCAAAAATAGTTCGATCGAAAATCTAGCGGCTGTCAAAGGCCCGGGCCTAAAGGCCACAAGGAGGAAGCCACAATTTCCGCGCGTTCTAAAGAACCCGCTCCCCGGACTAAAGTCCGGGGCTTCCACCGGATTCCATCCAGCCTATTTTTGAAAGACGTTCTAATTGCTGTTTCTATCTCGCTATCCTTGCCGCAGCACCCGTCATCACTTTCTGTACTTCGTCCAGAGTTGCCATTGAGGTATCCCCCGGAGTAGTCATGGCCAGGACGCCGTGAGCCGCCCCACATTCCACCGCCCAGGAGGGGTCGTGGCCGGAGAGGATTCCATAGATCAGTCCGGAGGCAAACGAATCGCCGCCTCCGACCCGATCGAATACCTCCAGATCGGCCCGCTGCGCTGCTTCATAAAAATTTCCATTGCAATAACAAACGGCGCTCCAGTCATTCCGGCTTGCCGATTTGACTCCACGCAAGGTGCTGGCAATCACCTTGAGATTGGGGTAGCTCCTGACCACTTCTTCCATCATCTGTTTGAAGCAGGCGCTATCCAGTACGGAAAAATTCTCATCCACGCCCTTCACGGCAAAACCCAGGGCAGCCGAGAAATCCTCCTCATTGCCAAATACAACGTCGGCCAGCCGAACCAGCCTGGAGTTGACCGCTTGAGCGTTCTTAAGACCGCCGTGGGACTTCCACAGAGAGGCGCGATAATTCAAATCGTACGACACGATCACGCCGTGTCTCTTCGCCGCCTGCACGGCTTCTTCCGCAACTTGCGGAGTGGTTTCCGATAGCGCGGCAAAGATTCCGCCGGTGTGAAACCAGCGGCAGCCATCTTTGGCAAAGATCTGGCCCCAATCTATGTCACCCGGTTTTAACTGAGAGACGGCGGTATGGCCGCGATCGGAGCAGCCGATGGCGGCCCGCAATCCAAAGCCCCGCTCGGTGAAGTTCAGCCCATTGCGAACCTGCCGCCCCACACCGTCGTATTCGACCCACTGGATATACGATTGGTCCACTCCACCCTGATAGATCAAATCCTGCACCAACCTGCCGACCGGATTATCCGCAAGCGCAGTCACCACCGCAGTGTTTAGCCCAAAGCAGCGCTTGAGACCGCGGGCGACGTTATACTCGCCACCACCTTCCCACACACGAAATTCCCGCGTGTGAGCGATCCGGTTGTCCCCAGGATCAAGACGGAGCATGACCTCTCCCAGGGCAACCAGGTCCCATCGGCACTTCGATCTTTCTCGCAGGTCAAAACCGTACATACTTCGATTCACTCAAACCGTTCTCTGGTTATACCGTATTGCGGTATAAGATCTCATAATCGTGGTTGCGCAAAAAAAACGACCGGCTTATGCCGGTTTTTTGCACCTGTTCAGGCCCCGATGGTCGCCTGGGCCACGTTGTTGCCGCCCGGAGCGACCATTGACTGCTTGAATCCCAGCTCCGCGGATAGGGCGCCGGCCGCCGCGATCACCGGGCGTGAAATGCTCTTGAGTTTCTCCCGCGTAAGACGAAATGCGGGACCGGAAACACTGATGGCGGCAACCGCTCCTCCGGAAAAATCGCGCACCACGCAGCCGACGCATCGCACGCCTTCTTCAATCTCTTCATCATCGACCGAATAGCCCCGCCCGCGGATGGCGACCAGCTCTGCCTTGAGCTCGAGAAAACTGGTAATGGTATTCGCGGTCATCGCTTTCAACCCGTGTTTGCGGACGATTGCCTCCACCTTCTCATCCGGCAGATACGCCAGAATCGATTTTCCCATCGCAGTGCAATAGGCGGGGTTGCGGCGGCCTACACTGGAGGCCATGCGTACGGACCGCGCCGGCTCGACCTTGTCCAGATAAACGACCTCAGTATCGTCAAGAATGCCCAGGTGCACCGTCTCGCTGGTTTCCAGGACCAACCGGTCGAGGACCGGACGCGCCCGCTCCCGCAGATCCAGATGAGAAATTGCCCTTGTTCCCAGCTCAAATAATTTCAGGCCAAGACGATAACGGCCGCTGACGGAATTGCGTTCGATCAACTTGTGCCGCTCCAACACCATGGTCAGCCGGTGTGCCGTACTCTTGTGTAGTTCCAGTCTCTGGGAGATCTCACCCAGTGACAGATCAGGTCCTTCGGCAGAGAGAATATCCAGAATTGCCAGCGCCCGGTCCAGCACCTGGACCTGGTAAGGAGACCGGGCTGGCGGCCTGGTCTTAGAATGTGACACGGCATTGCATTATATGAACTGAAAATTGCTTGTCAAGGAAAAATGGATGAAGTGCAGTACTTAGCAAAGAGACCCAGCCATTAGCCATTGGCTCTTAGCCTTTAGCTGAAAACCTGTTGCCTATGCCTCCTTCCTTGCTCTACCCAGACGGGTAATCTCGAACGGAGTACCAAAGCACTGGAAACGGAGAGACTGCGCCAGCACGTGTACAAGCGTTACAACCTGCGTCATTCGCGGCGATTCCTAATTCATTCCGTGCTTAGTTCTTAGTATTTAGTACTTAGCAAAAACTTTGGCGTCAGCGCCCGCAGGCGGTTATAGCCAACCTTGTTCGCGGCGAACGAAGTTGGAACATCCCAGGCAAGAACGGGGATTCGCCACCATGCGTAACTCCGTTACAACCCGCGTCATTCGCGGCGATTTCTGATTGATGCCATGCGTAACCGATGGGCAAAAGCGACCCGTTTCGGCTGCAGCAAGCCAGGATCGCCGGCGGGAGGAAGGTGAGGCTGTCGCTTCCAACTGAAACCGGAGATTTTTGGAGAATGAAGACACGTCAACCCCTTCCTGCCACTATCGGGCCAGGCGACAATCGCAGAATAGCCAAGGGGAACTTGTGATGCAACTTTAGTACACCTAAATTTCTGACTGATTTTTCAGCGGGTTAGGTGCCCTCAAAACATCTTATCCAAGGCATAGCAGGCAGGCGATCGGCGATCTGCCCAAAGGCCAGGGGCCCGCCACTGCGGACCCCTGGACGCTGATACTTGACGTCCCCCACGGCTTGCAATCTATGGAGTCCTGAGGCCCTGGCTGCGGATGGGAGGCCAGCGCTTGAGTACACGAACGTTGCCGGTTTTCCCATCGTAGTAGTCGGCGTAGAAGGTCAAGCCCGGCTCAATGTCAAAGTGCAAAGCTGTTTTGTCCTGAAACTCGAGGGTGATGGAGTGACAGCCGCCCGTGGTGAAGAGCCGGGCTGCTTTGGCGACCTTGCCCTTGACGCCAGGAAAACTGATAAGGCGCCTCCAGGGACGCTTGCGTTCCGTCAAGTCGAAGCGGCCGCGAGTGGATGGTTTGGCGGGTTTGGCGGATCTCTTTGTGGTCTTCATGGCAGCACCTCGCCAGAACCACAAAGGACGCACAGGAAAGAACCTACGGGTTGAGTTGGGGCGCAGGCGCGAACCCCCCAGGGTTGCGCCGAAAGAATGGAGTATTTAGCTTTATTGGTAGCCATATATTCTCTTCTCAGAAGGTATGGTTAGGGGCGTGCCAGTGTTCCATCACTGGCATGTCCCGTTGGTTAGGTTTTAATTAGACTGCTTCTTGTTGAGTTGCTTGTGTGGCACCGCAGCCCTCGGCGGTGGCTGTTTCTTCTTCTTTGGTTTTGGCTGTGCGCTGGGTTGGATTGCTGACTGCTTCTTCTTATATCGCGTTTTCCTGCCGTTTTTGATCTTGGGCAAAAGCTCCCGGACGCGCTCGATGTCCTCGTCCGTCCAAAGGTGAACTGTAATCCCGCCCGTTGTCACTGACTTCGGCGCGGGAATCTTGCCCTGGACAATATACTTACTTAGAGTTGCTACAGGTCTACGCAGAAGTTGAGCGGCCTGACGCGACGAATACGTCTTCATTCAGAGATAGTGTCTACTATAGACTATGGTAATAGCAAGAAAAAAGTTTTACAAACTGAATTCAGCCACGGGAGATCTCCAGTATGCTGCCAGGAACAAATCCCCTTGGGACCAAGCGGTAGAGCGATTTCATGCTTCCTTATTGGGGCGGGGCGGAAATAATGCTTCCTTGTTAGATTATAGGCGACAGGAGAAGCGGAACGGGGAGAGGCCACATTGCGTGAATGGGCAGGTTGAGAATTGGCCCCCCCGACGTGCACCCAACGGATACTATGGCCGACTTCGCGTGCCCATCTTTCCAGTGGCGATTGCAGAGAGCCGCAGGAGGCCGAAGGGTTCAGAAAAGGTGACAAGCCGTATGGGGCAATAGAAGGTGATAGTCGCTTCCAACGTTCCCAAACAACTCTGATAGATCCCTTTTGTATCAAACGCTGGCTGGCGGGAATTTCCACCGAATCGGCCCGTGCCCAGCGCTTGCCGGTGAGGACGCGAGATTTTTTGCCTCAGCTCGACGATTAATGAATGCTCCGATGTCATCTATTTCAAGAAATGCTACGGTCGCTTGCGGCTGGCCGTGCAGGTGAAAGACCTGTCTCACATATGGCTCTCTGTAAGGTGCGTATGCGTTGCTTCCGCCGAAGCGACCGTTATTCGCCACAATTATCATCTGGAACATGTGATAGTGAAGCGCCAACGCCATCTGATCGAAGGTGCCGACGTCTTGATTGAGTGCGGGGATTGCAAAAACGTCGGAATGATCACGGAGATCTGCTGCCAGACGGACGTCAGTAGCATCGTAGCAAACGGAAGCTGTCAGCCAGAGAGGCTTGTCGGTGCGGGACCACTCATAGCCGACCAGCCATTGGCAGGGTCGAAACCCTTGAATGACCGCTCCATGCGTGTTGAACCCTTGTTCTTCGTGTGCTAAATGTTGCTTCCCCTGCCTGCGAGTAATCACTTCCCATCCATGCTCTGGAGACCACAACGGGATTACCCAGATCGCCGAATTGGTTAACGGTTTCCCGGGCATCAGCTCTTCGTAGGTCAGCCCGGCAAGAATAATGGTTTTGTGGGTGCGGGCGAAAGGCACAAGATGTGTGTTTATGTCTCTCGGGTGAACTGAGAGTTCCGGTAGGAGGAGCCAGTCTAAACGGCCCTCACGCGTAGTATGAGTTTCACGAAGGTCGAGCATTCGCTCGATGGCCGCAAGTGCAGAGGATAGATGCCTCCGATGCTCCCGTCGAATCGTCGACGCTGAGAGAGTGAGATCAGAAGCAGTGAAGGATTCCTGATTCGGAATAACAGTCTGAACAACACATGCCCGCAGGGGACGGGATACGGTGAGCGTCCGTACCCACGGCGCCTTGAGAGGAAGTACTAATACATCAGATGATCGTCCGTACTTCCCCAAAAGCATACGAATGCGATCGTCGATCTCAGATCGAGCGGCGTCAAGCCCTTTCCGTACGGGGTCAAACGTTTCAGATACACGACACCCAGGCCATTTCAATAACGCAAGCAAGAATAACTCGATCCACTCGGAAATTGGCAGCCAATCCCCTCCAAAAGCAGACTGTCTGTTGAAGAGCCCATAAAGCCGCTGGTACCAGTGGCTATCAGGCGTTCTATAAATAGGGATAGTTTCCTTCCAGTGAGGCTTCCGTACAGCTTTAGTAAAGTCAGCGCGGGCGGTGAGTATAAACCGAAGTAGATAGCCGAGGTGAAAACGCCAACGCTCATCAGTCGGACACCAGTTCGGCGGTTGGTACATGGATCCAGCGGACGCCACGCGGCTTGCAATGATCTTGACCTCTTCGATTTCAGGTAATCCGCTGCTACCTGAGGTCGAAAGTTTCAGAAGGACGTCTGACGGCGTGATCGCATCGTCGTAGCGCATAGCGCTTAAGACACTTAGAAACCTCGATGAGAACCGAAGTATTACCAGTTCATTCCGAAGGGGCCCATTGGGCTCGCTTTGAAGAACGAGCCGCGATAGAGGTATCCAGCCGTCACTGCCCACGTTTTGACTTACAGAAAGATCATCACGCAGTCTCGGACTTATCCGTTCAGAAAGGTCGGGTTTGGATGCGAGAATCTCAGTTGCAAATGACGGGTCTCGTTCAGCAATTTGCTCCAAGTTGGCTACTGTAAATTCCCGTAACGCGAGTTCGATCGATTCCTCTTGGCTAAAGAATGATCGACGCGACAAGATAGCCAGAATGGCGTGCTCAATGCTGCTCACCCGATTATTTTCGCCACGTAGAAACTTAATCAGTTGGACGTAGTGTTCCGTCTCAGGACTGGATCTTAGAGCAATGGCTAGCGGCTCAGGGGCTCTGTTTGCGGCCAGAAACAACAGTACTTGCTGCCTAAGGTACCAAGGCATACTCCCAGGAGGCCGCGTAGCGAGCATAGCTGCCTCATTTCGAAGCACGGCACGATAGGCTGAGATGTCGATCTTCAGGGGCAGACACTCGCCATCTTCAACAAATCCTGTCTCTGTAGCGCCGGCACGAAAAATTTCTGAAAGGCAATACCAAGCTACCAGTCGTGAGGCGGTAGGTCGGGTTCCTTTGCCAATGAAAGGTCGAAGGAGATCTAGCACTCCCTGCAAGACATCCGCAGCAGGCCACAGGTCCAGTCCGATGCGCAGCAACCGTACATTGGAAGGATCTTGCACCCAGGTTTCGATGAGGCCTAGTGCGAACGCTTTAGCTTCTTCATCGAGCTCTGACTGTGTTCGGGCCACACTGGCGGGGCGAGGATCGGCCTCCTGCTCCTCCCGTAATGCGTCAGCCCCGGCTTCATCGCTCGTGCTGAGGAGTGGCCTAAGGGAGCGGAATGTAGTCCTGTATCGTGCCGCCGCAAAACGTGCCACAGTTTCATCACGTACGTCCGGAATGGGGGCGAACTGCCACCCCTCGTCTGTTGTACGACGCGCAGAGTAACGCTGCTGCGACCGAATTAGGCCCTGGACGGCATCCAAAATCTCTTCACCGCCTATAGCATCGAACCCGCCAGATATGGCCCTCTGAATACGTGCCATCTTTCGGCTCTGCTGAACCAAGGGCCGCTCATCTCCGCGGAAAGCAGCAGCCGTGGTTTTGTCACGTGAAGGCTGCAGTCCGGGAGCATGTCGGTCAAGCAATTCCTGCAGCCATTCGGTGACGAGTTGTTCCACTTCAGGAAGACTGGTGTTGGAGCCAATGGTGGTTACAATACGCAGATCGTCAACATAACGGGAGGCATCCTCGAGACGAATTCCAGGCTTGATTTCCTGGGTGAATGCTTCCCGCAGGCCCTGGTCAAAATCGAACAGAGCGACATTCGCGAAAAACCCTGCAGCGACCAAACCCTGGGGCAGGGCAACGCTCGAAAAATCTGAGAGGTCTGCCTCCTTTTGATAGCTGCTCACGATTTTTGAATCCTTTGCGTCCCACTCCCAGTTCAGCAATCGGCGTGCGAGCACGAAAAATGTTGGATCATCGACTTGCCGTGTAATCCTGGCAAGTTTCGCTGAAAGCAGTGCTGGACGCACGCGATCATAGAACTGACGTAAATCCGAGTGCACAATTACCACTCTTGCGTTAGCAACAACCGCGGCTGCATGTGCGGCCACTGTCGGTCGTAACAGAAACCTTCGATAGTCTTCGTAATATGCGCGATAAAGCTTCTGAGATCCCCACGGATGTCGGAGCGCCGCACCGACGCGTTCACAGAAGAGTCGGTTCCCATACGACACAACGGTCTCGCGCGCGCGGGCATTTTCGATTGAAACGCGCGGATCACCTTGGGAAGTCTCTACTCGGCTCGCGAGGCACAACATTAGCGCTGTAGCTGCAACTTGATCCTTTATGCTGACGTGGGCTAGCGGACGGCGCTTGGCCGCTGTAGCACTCCTTTTCACGGGGCCCCACACTTTGGTTCCCGCCTTTTGTGTTACCTGCCACGCCTGGCTTTTCGGTGCAGGCACGATCCTCAACGGATCGTTGCTCCATCCCTCAGGCGACTTCAATCGATCAGCGAGTTCAGCGAGGAAACGTGGGAGGTCCACCGCAACACGATCAAGTTCCACTGTGTCCGAATACCAGTTGTGGTACCGGATGTAGGAGGAAGTTTTCTTCCACGCCTGTACGAGTACATACTCCTCTCGCAATAAATCGAGACTTGGTTCGAGAAAATCTGCGATCATGCCAAAACGTTTCCAATCCAGTCTTGCTTGCCCAGCCAACCAATCCCAGTAACGTCCTTATTGCTTAGCACATTGTCGCACACCTAGGCCCACAAACCAGATTTGTGCTTACCACAGAAAAAATAGAGCGATGATTCCCAAAGAAGTAGAGTACATATTGCTCCTGCCCATAATCTGATTAACGATCAGGGCGCCAGATATATTGAAAGCAATTCGTAATGAAAAAATGGCATGGCGAGTTACGGGTTTCCAGAGCAAAGGCAGCGTGCATTGCACGCCGCCTTAGGTTTGTGTGTTTCCGTTTGTCCTTACGGCCCAACGCTGAAGTTACACTCGGCATCTGAGCCTACTTCGGCGAAGATTCCAGCCCACTCCACGTTTGTGACTGTGCTCCGCTCATTGCGGAAGGCAAACTTGTTCCTCGACGTCAGCTCCGCGTCTCCGGGGGGTTATGAAGACCGAGTAGCGTGATTCATCGGCAGCGGTGGGGCTGAAGTGGGTGGGGATTGGATAGAGCCGAGATGGTCGTGAAGGAGTGATGAATTTCCGGTCGCCCCCTTACAGAGGGATTGCGGTAGGGACCTCTCCCTTTCGCAAGCTCAGGGTTCGAGGTAAAGTAAACAATCAAAACTTTCCCACCAACCGCAAGGCATAGCTTCGCGGCGGTGCGATCCCAGTTCCGGAAAACAGTTCGGCAAAATTGATCACGTTAAGCCGGTTGTTCAGGTTTTGTAAATCAGCCTGCAAACGCATTTTAGGTGCTCGCGGCGCACCAGGTCCGCGCCCACGGAGGCATTCAGCGAGAGTGAAGGCAGTATTCGTCCACGATCAAAGTTGACGCGGCCGGCAATCGGCTGGCCGAATTGATCGATGCATCCTGTTTTGTGCCATTGAACTCGGTTGGCAATCCACTTCCGTACGAACCGCCGAACGCCGCTCAGACCCGGGAGACGAGCTGATAACGCAGCCGGCTGGTTGCGGCACAGACTATTTTTTCTCCCTTGTTCTTTGGAATTCATATATGGTATGCAAGGCCAGGACGAGGAGGACCGATGTCACCTGCAACTTCACGTCGCCAGTTTGTCCAGGGTGTGGGAGCGGCAATCGCCTCGGGCCTGACGGCCTCAATTCCGGCGCATGCCCTGCTGCCGCCAGACCTCCTTTATCCGCCTATAGATCTATCCTATTTCGATACGCCTATCTCTGGCGCGTCCGGAGACATTCGACTGGGATACGCCGCCATCACCTGGGCAGGAAATGACCGGCAGGCGATGGAGGATATCGCCGGCCTGGGTTTTCCGGGTATCCAGTTGCGGGCCAACGCCATACAAGAGTTTGGCAGCGCGGCGCAATTGCGCGATTTGCTCGCGCAACGCCGTCTTCTGATGGTCGCGCTTTCCAGCGGCGGCGTGCGGATCGATCCAGCCGCGGAGGCGGAAGACCTTGCCAAACACATAGCCAACGCGAAGTTTGTCCATGATGCGGGCGGGTTCTATCTGCAAGTCACCGACGAACGCCCCAAAGGCCGGGAGATCACGCCAGCGGATTGCAAGCGGCTGGGCCGCCTGCTCACGCAACTGGGAAAGCGCACGGCCGACCTGGGCGTCACGCTCGGCTATCACAATCACTGGGGCACCCTTAGCGAGCGTCCCGAAGAACTGGACCGGATTCTCGAGGCAGCCGACCCGCGCTACGCCAAGTTTGAACTGGACGTTGGCCACTACTTCGTTGGCCATGGCGACTCAGCGAAGGCAATTGAAAAGTATGGCGACCGCCTGCTCTTCCTGCACATTAAGGACGCAGAGTGGCTTCCCGACAAAACCGGAGACGCAAAGCATTCCTATCGTTTTGTGGAGCTCGGCCATGGACAGGTGGACATTCCGGCAGTGTTCGACGCTCTCTACAAGGTAAACTTTCGCGGCTGGGCCGTGGTTGAACTCGACAGCGTGCCCGATCCGGCCAGGACGCC
Source organism: Candidatus Angelobacter sp. (assembly GCA_035294925.1). GTDB lineage: Bacteria > Acidobacteriota > Terriglobia > Terriglobales > Acidobacteriaceae > Angelobacter. The sequence continues at coordinate 35,617 of DATGJZ010000031.1, forward strand.
AAAGGAATGCGCCGTCGTCTGCAAGAAGTATCTCGAAGAAAAGCTGGGAATGAAGATATGAGTTCGCCTTTCAGAATTTCGGTGATCAACGACGAGATTACTCAGGACTTTGGCCACGCCTGTGAAATTGCTTCCAAAGAGTTCGGCATGCAATGGATTGAATTGCGGGGGATGTGGAACAAGAACCTGCTCAGGCTGGACGCCAAAGAAATTGAGGAGGCGCGGCGCATCCTGGAGCGCAGCAAGCTGCGCGTGACCGACATTGCCAGCCCGCTCTTTAAGGTGGACTGGAAGGACGCTCCCAAATCGAAGTACAGCCCGAAACACGACCAGTTCAATGCTGACTTCACCTTTGATCAGCAGGACGAGGTACTGGAACGCTGCATCGAGCTGGCAAAAGCGTTCCGAACGGACCGGGTGCGCTGCTTTGATTTCTGGCGGCTCGACGACCAAGGCCCTTATCGCGAGGCCATCAACCATAAGCTGCTCGACGCAGCCGGCAAAGCGGGGAAAAAAGGCATCACGCTGGTTCTGGAAAATGAGCAGTCCTGCAACACTGCCACGGGAGCAGAGGCCGCCGCGACCTTAAAGGCGGTGGATTCTCCTTACCTGAAGTTGAATTGGGATCCGGGTAACGCAGCCACGCGTGACGAGGTCCCTTACCCAAAGGGCTACAGTCTTCTGCCAAAAAACCGGATCGGACACTGCCATTGCAAAGATGCAATCAGGAAACCGGATGGCAGTGGTTACGATTGGGCGCCGATGGGAGGCGGCCTGATTGACTGGGTGGGACAGTTCCGGGCGCTTTTGCAGGACGGCTATCACTACGCAGTGAGCCTGGAGACACATTGGCGCGGCGCCGCGACAGCCGAAGAATCAACCCGGCAGAGCTGGGCGGGAATGAAGCAACAGCTCCAGAAAGCCGGGGCGCTGTAATGCCGCAAACAGAATCTTGTTTCAGTGACAATCAAGAAAGGAACGCACCGCGATGATACGACGTGATTTCATAAAAACGGCAGCATACGGAACCGCCGGCTTCCTTGTGCAACCAACCTCCCGGGCGTTGGGCGCGAATGACCGGGTTCGCATCGGCATGATCGGCGTGGGAGGGCGCGGCCAGGAACTGCTTCACCAGGTGCTGGCTATTCCCAACGCTCAACTGGTGGCAGTCGCCGATATCTATTCCCGCCGCCGCGATGAAGCCCAGCAGATGGCTCGAGGAATCCAGACCGTGGACGATCATCGCCGCCTTCTGGACATGAAGGACATCGACGGCGTGATCGTGGCCAGCCCGCTCCATCTGCATGCCCGGCATTTTCTGGATACGGTGGCGGCAGGAAAGGACCTCTACAGCGAGAAGACCATGACCTGGTCGATTCCCGAGGCGGAGCAGTGCCTGGCGGCGGCCAAGGGTTCTAAACAGATTGTGCAGATCGGGCTGCAACATGAGAGCTCGGGCCCTTTGGCCGATACCCGGAAATGGCTCCAGCAAGGAATCGCCGGCAAGATCACCCTGGTCGAATCGTGGATGAGCCGCAATACTCCGCATGGCAGCGGCCAGTGGGTGCGCCCGGTTCCGTCCGATTGTACCGCTCAAAACGTGAACTGGAGCGCATTCCTGAATGGGCGCTCTGCCCGTCCGTTTGACGGTTACAAGTTCATCAACTGGCGCCTGTTCTGGGAGTTCTCCGGTGGGAACATCACAGAGAACATGGTGCACCAGATAGCCTGGATCATGAGCGCGCTCGACCTGCCGCTGCCCAATGCGGCCTACATGTCCGGGGGCGTTTTCTCGGAGAAAGATGGCCGTGAAGTGCCGGACACCATTGCAGTCACCTTTGATTTCCCGGGCGATCTGGCGGTAACGTGGCGGTCCACGTTCAGCAACAGCCATTATGCCCTGGGCGAACATCTTCTGGGCAGTGATGGCGTCATCGAGCATCTCTGGGGAGTGACCGATATGGTCACCGGCCGCTCATCATCTTCCACTCGCTACTACCCGGAAAAAGTGAACCGGCCCGGAAGTGAAGCGCTCACAGGCGAAACGCCAGATCAAAATCACATGGCCAACTTCATTGACTGCATGCGGAGCCGCAAGCAACCGAACGCTCCGGTGGAAATTGGCTATCGCTCGGCAGTCGCTGCTCACATGGCTAACATCGCCTATCGTGAAAAACGGCGCGTAACTCTGGAGCAGGCCAAAGCGGCCACGGTCGCCTGAGGGCAACGTGGAAGGAATCAAACCCGGAAGACTGGAAGTGAATGGGCTAAAGCGAAACCGCCGATTCCGCCCACACCTGAAACTCGCGATGCTTCAGAGTTTCCGCCTTAGCTGGAATCTCTCCTCCAGCCACTCGGCAGACGTGTTCAAAGACCCTGGTTCCGATGTCTGCCAGCGAGGCCGTTCCATCCAGCACATCTCCAGCGGAAAGATCGAGATCGCCGGACATGCGGCGAAACACGTCGTTGTTTGAAGCCAGCTTGATTACTGGCGCAATAGCGTTGCCGATGGTCGAGCCGCGACCGGTTGTAAAAACCACCATGTTTGCACCGGCCGCAACCAGGCCCGGAGTTGATTCCTGATCGTATCCCGGCCCTTGCATCAGGAACAGGCCACTTCCCTCTGGAGGAGTGCCGTAATCCGTAACCCCTTCTATCCGGCTTGTGCCTGCTTTGGCGATTGCGCCCAGCGATTTGACCGTAATATTAAGGAGGCCGCCCTCGATATTTCCGGGGCTCGGATTCTCGCCCAGCCGGGCCCCAAACCTGCCGGCAAATTCCTTGTACCAATCCACCATGGCGTATACGGCGCGCGCGGTCTTAGCGTCCCTGGCGCGATGCGCCAGAACGTGCTCCGCGCCGCAGAACTCGGGAACCTCTGTAATCAAGACGGTCCCACCCGAGCGGACCAGCAAATCGGAGGCGTACCCCAGCCCGGGATTAGCGGAAATGCCGGAGAAGGCGTCTGATCCGCCGCACTTAACACCCAATACCAATTCGTTCACGGGCACAGGTTGGCGGACACGCTGGTTGAGCTCGGGCAGCATGTGCGCAACCGCATCCAGACCCGCCTGGATTGCCGCCTGCGTGCCACCCGCTTGTTGAATCCCGATGCGCACCAGGGGCTTCTCCAGCTTGCGTCCCAGCCGTTGCAAATAGCTTTCCAGCACGGAAAGATTTGTCTTCTCACATCCGAGTTCCAGCAGGACAACGCCGCCAACGTTGGGATGGTCTGCGTAATTCGACAGAACCCGCAACAATACATCTATGGGAGTTCCCTCCTGGCAGCCACAACCTTTGTTATGCGGAATGGCGGTGACCCCATCCACATTCGGGAAACGATCGCGGCTATAAAGGGTGAACTCCGCGATGGTTGAGATTTGTGTTGCCTCGTGGCTGGCGCACATGCTGGTGGGAATCACCAGGACGTAGTTGCGCGTTCCGGTGCGGCCGTCTGCGCGCCGAAATCCCATGAACCTGGCCCGCAAGGCTTCAGGAACCGGATCAGGCGGCGGGTTGTAAAGGTCTTCCGGCACGTCACGGATGATGGGCACGTCATCGCTCATATTGGAATGGCTGACGGCCTGCCCGCACCCAATTCCAAGCGATGTGCCGATAGGCTGGCCGTATTGCAAGACATAAGCGCCCTGCGGCAGGTCGCGCAGAGCAAAACGATTGCCCGGACGAACGTCTACCAGCGCCTCAACTACACTGCCGTTTTCCAATTGAAAACACGAACCGGAAGATACCGGCTTTTTCACCACGGCCACATTGTCGGCTGGATGGACGACCACAGCGTAGTCATGAATTGGAACACACGGCTTGGTGAGCTGCCCCATCAGTCGCTATGCACCCTTCCACTCAGGCCGGTTTCCACCGCCCGTGAGTGCTGCCGGTTGGAATGTGCGGCGAACGACGACGCCACGGGCTTGGGAGCAGCGTGCGCTAAGGGCAGCTCCAGGTATTCCGCGGCATTGTGGTAACAGATTCTGCTGATCATAGCGCCTATCAACGCTTCGTCATTCGGAAGCATGCCGGATTCCATCTCACTGCCAAGAATGTTACACAATATGCGGCGGAAGTACTCATGCCGTGGATAGGACATGAATGAGCGAGAGTCAGTCACCATCCCAATGAAACGCGCCAGCAGACCGCAATTGGAGAGCGCATCCAATTGCTGTTCGATACCTTCTTTCTGATCCAGGAACCACCAGCCGGCGCCAAACTGCAGCTTCCCTGCTACCGTGCCATCCTGAAAGTTGCCGATCATGGTGGCAATCGCGTAATTGTCAGCCGGGTTGGCGTTGTAAATGATCATTTTTGGAAGAACGCCGGCGCGATCGAGTTGACCCAGATAAGCTCCCAATGCCTGAACCTGGGGCCAGTCTCCAATTGAATCGAAACCGGTGTCTGGTCCCAGCGTGGTCAACATTCCCGGATTCGCGTCCCGGTAGGCTCCAAGGTGCAGCTGTTTGGTCCATCCTTTTTCCGCATCAAGGCGGCCAAAGAACAGCATCATGTAGCTAGCAAACTTTGTCGCTTCCGCTACCGCCGGCTCATCCCCGCGCCGCACCTGGTCAAAGATGGCCGCCGCCTGGGCCTCCGTACAGCTCTCGGCATAGCAGTGATCCAGCCCATGATCCGACAGGCGGCAGCCGTGACGATGGAAATCATCATGGCGCTTTCTGAGAGCGTCCAGAAAGTCAGAAAAACACTTTACCTCTACCTGAGCTCGCTGGCCAAGGCCGGCAACCCACTTGTTGAATGAAACCGGATTCCCAATTCGAATCGCCCGATCTGGACGGAATGTGGGGAAGACCGATGTTGTCAGCTCCGAAGACTGGATTTCCGCATGATGATCCAGGGAATCAGTGGGATCGTCGCTGGTGCAAAGGGCCGCGACGCCGAAATGCGCGAGGATTCCCTGGGCCGTAAGCTCTTCCTCCATCAGCCGCTCATTGGCCAGCTTCCATATCGCAGGTGCAGTGCTTTCATTCAGCAATTGCTCAATCTGGAAGTATCTGAGCAGTTCGAGATGGGTCCAATGGTAGAGAGGATTGCGCAAAGTATTCGGAACGGTTCTGGCCCAGGCCAGAAACTTTTCATACGGCTCGGCCCCTCCGGTGCAGTAGTGTTCCAGAACACCATTGGCGCGCATGGCCCGCCACTTGTAATGGTCGCCTTCCAGCCAAATTTCAAACAGGTTGTGGAAGCGCCGGTTCCGGGCAATATCCTGGACTAAAAGATGGCAATGGTAGTCCAGCACCAATCGGTCCGACGCATAGTTCGTGTAGAGATAGCGGGCCGTGTCGCTCTGTAAAAGGAAATCCTCAGTTATAAATCCCATGTTTTTGGTTACCGTCTCATGCTAACGCTATTCTTCCCGGAACGAGCAACTCCGTCCGGGGTTCTGCGCCTCCGGCCGGTTTTCCGTTGATGCGGACGTTACGAAGAGCCAGATTCTCTACATTCTCGATGACGTTCGGTTTCTCGATGCCTTTCAGATCACAATCCACCAGGCGCACATCCTCGATCGGAGCCTTCTTGAACCCGCGAAGATACAGGGCGTATTGCGCTTTTGTGGTAGTTACATTTCGCAGTTCAACATTGCGCACCACCGGAGTGAACTTGCCGGCCTCTCCTTCTTCATAGAAAAAATCAATCGAAAGGCCGGCCATCGCAACCTGGCCGACATCAATATTCCGCACGTAGATGTTCTCCAGGAGGCCGCCGCGCATCGAGTTGTTTTTGATTCGCACCGCATTGTCCAAGTGAGGACTATCCATCCGGCAATTCTCGGCAAAGACGTTGCGAACACCTCCTGAGATTTCGCTGCCAATGGTTACGCCGCCGTGACCATCTCTCATACGGCATCCGCGGATGATGATGTTCTGGGAAGGCGTGTTGACCCGGCGCCCATCGGCATTCCTGCCTGACTTAATGGCAATGCAGTCGTCACCGGTATTGAAGTCACAGTCTTCGATAAGCACGTCTGTGCACGATTCCGGATCGCAACCATCTGTATTGGGACCAGAATCCCGGTTCGCGTTGGCGCTGGTGATCGTCATCCCGCGCACGGTAACATTCGTACACAGCACGGGATGGACCTGCCACATGGGCGAATTCTTCAGCGTCACACCTTCGATCAGAACGTTCTTGCAGCGATAGGGTTCAAGAAACTGCGGCCTCAGATAGTGCCCTGGGCCAAACACCCTCTCTTTCACCGGAATGCCCCGCTCCGCCATGTCAAAAAGCGCCTGCCTGTCTTTTTCCTGGTTTGGATCGCCGGGCTTCCAGCCGCATTTCGCCCGGCCTTTCCAGGGCCACCAGTGCTCACAGTCGGCACTGCCGTCGAGCGTGCCGCTGCCGGTAATCGCTACGTTCTCCTGCTCGAAGGCATAGATGAATGGGGAGAAGTTCATGAGCTCCATGCCTTCCCAGCGCGTAAACACCAGCGGGTACTTTGTGATGTCACGAGTAAAGCGCACCGTGGCCCCGGAGCTGATGTGAAGGTTGACATTACTTTTGAGATGGATGGCTCCGGTGCTGAACTCGCCGGACGGCACCACCACGCGGCCACCGCCTGCTCTGACACAGGCCGCGATTGCCTTCTGAAAGGCCTGCGTGCAGTCAGTCTTGTTATCCCCCAGGCCGCCGAAACTGGTGACCGAGAAATCCCGGACGGGAAATACCGGCGGCTTGATGCGGGCGAGTATTTGCGGCAAAGCCTCCCAAGGGTCATCAGTGGACGTGCCGGGCAGCAACGACCCCGACCCTGCCTTGGCGGCGTGCAGCCACTCCGGGCGCAAAAGCAGCGCGGTCCCGCCGGCTGCAAACATCTTCAGGAATTCGCGGCGACTTCTCATGATTCTCCGGGGCCAGGATCTCAATCAGGCATTCCGTCCGGCCGCAAAACCAGTGCTGCGCGGCGACCGGAAAATCACCCAGTTTGAGTACCCATCCCTGCAAAACACCTTCAGCACCTTCTTCCCTTTCAGAATATATATTTAGCCGCCAGTTGCAGAGTCCGGGGGTTTCCTACAGTGGTTGTTATCTGACCGAATGCTCCATTCGACTGGTTGTTGTTCGGAAGTCCAAAGTTCGGATGGTTCAGGAGGTTGAATGCCTCGAAACGCACCATCAAGCTCTGTCTCTCCCGAACCGGGAAGGTGCGGCCAAGCCCCATATCAAAATCGAAGAATCCCGGCCCATTCAGCATGTCGCGGCTGGATGTGCCAAATGTTCCCGCCGGGTTGGCCGCGAACGCTGCCGTATTGAACCAGCAACCAATGCTGCCGACATCAAAATGATCAGGGCACGCGCCGCCGCTGGATGCATTTTGTCCGGCGACCAGGTCGGCGCGGTCCTGCTTGATGCCGGTGAGCGAGTTATCGTTACCGCTCACGGCTGAAAACCACAATCCGGTGTGATAAGTCATAATGCCGGAAAGCAACCAATTGCCGGCCACGATCCGGGCCAGGCGGTTGCCGAATTTCGGACTTCCGGCGACGAAGGAAAGGTTGAAGTTCTGACGCAGGTCAAACCCGCAATTGCCGCGGTCCGCCGAGAAGTTGTTGGGATCGGCAAACAGGCGGCTGGCGGTAAGTTCCCCGGTGAACTCGCCCAGATCAATACAGTGCGACCATGTGTAGTTCGCCAAGATAGTGAAGTTCTGGCTGAAACGGTGGCGCGCAGTGACCAGCAGAGCGTTATAGGAGGCATTTCCCTCGTCACTCGTTTGTGTGATGCTGGAGAACAACGCGCCAGTAGCCGGGTTCTGCATGAACAACGGACGCCGTGCCTGCTCGTTGGCGGTGGTTGAACAGGGCTTGTTGCCGGTCCCATGAACAGGTACAACGGCGCTGTTGGCGCTGCAATCACTGCCCGGGATGAAAACCGGGGCATTCGCATCATATCCAAGCCACAGGTGGTTGGCGCGGTTGCCAATGTAACTTGCGGTGAGCAGCCAGTCATGGCTGAATTGTTTCTCCACCGCCAGGTTCCACTGTTGTACATAGGTGGGTCGGAGATTCAAGGGCAAATTGATGAAGATCCCGCCGGGAGCGAAAAATGCATTTGTGGCCGAGGTGGGGAAAGGGAGCGGGAATCCGGGGACTTTCTGTCCCTGGTAAGGATTTGTCAATCCGCCCACTGGCCGGTTGATGATAGAAGCACTGCCGAAGGGACTATCATCGGCAAAGCGATCAAAGTAGAACTCTTCGGGATTATCGTAAAACAAGCCATAACCGGCGCGAATGGTCTCACGCCCTTTGCCACGCGGGTCCCAGTTGAAGCCGGCGCGTGGAGAAAAATTGGCAATGTGCCGGTTCACATAGGAGCAGGGGGTCTGTGCGTCACCACAGAAGAACAGCCCCGGCGGCGCGTTGGTGAAAACGGAGCTGGTGGTGCCGGCGGCAAATGCGGCGGGATCAAAATGGCTGCCACGATGATAGCGATCCTGCGCGGGGAAGTAAGGCTCCCAGCGCACCCCTCCGTTCAACGTGAGGTTATGCCGGACACGATAGTTATCCTGGAAATAGAGCCCGTAGTAATCCTGCCTCCAGTTCTCCTGCTCGGGGTTTCCCTGAGTCAAACTCTGGACGTCACCCAAGAGAAAATCTACGAGCGCATCTCCGCTGCTTCCAGTACCCCCGGTTCCAAAGGCAAATTGCCCGTTGCTCTGGAACGTCGACAGCTCGTTCAACTGAGCGTGGACCCAATCTGCGCCGAAGGCGAACTGATGTTTTCCCCGGATCCAATTGAAATCGTCCGCCACCTGAAAAGAGTTGGTGTCGAAATGGCCCGGGGTGGCGCTTCCGCCTTCCACATTGAAGTAATTGCTTATGCTCACGACCAGCGCGCCCGAGATCGGGCTGGGGACGTTGATTCCCAGCGCTCCCGGATTGGGCACAGTATTGGACGGTCCCCGGAAGACTGCCACCCTGGTCCCCGTCGCGTGGACCGAATTAACCATTGAAGGGCTTAAGGTGTAGGTATCCCCGAGCACCACGCTCTGAGCACGCGAAAACTGTCCCGCACGGGTGGTAGTAATCAGATCACCGTTATAAACCGGAGGATCCCTGAAGTCAGTGATGAAATAGCGCCCAAAGACGGTGTTCTTGGGGCTTTGCAGCCAGTCCACGCGGGTGATTCCCTGGTCCTCATCACCGGTGTCAGGAATCGCCAGGGATATGTTTCCGCAAGGATCGGTTGAGGTGGGCACAAATTTTAAAAGAGCCAGGGCCTGTTGATTGAACAGGTTGGTGGGCACCTGAGCCTTGGTAAATGCCTTGTTGGTGAACGGGTTCGTGATCGTCCTGGCCTTTCCGTTGGACTGGCAAGCGGCGGACTCCAAGCTGCTGAAGTCGCCGCTCGCCAGTGCCTGGGGAGTGGGCACTTTCACGGTGGAAGGCGCAGGCATTTGAAAGTTGCGTGTTGCCTGATATCCCAGAAAGAACAAGACTTTGTCAGACTTGATCGGGCCGCCGAGCGTTCCGCCAAACTGGTTTCGCCGCAGTGCGTTATCGTTGGGATTCAGCGGCTGCGAAGCGCCGGTAACAAAGTTGGGAAAGTCGAAATGATGGGCATTCACTGCATCATTACGGAGAAACTCAAAGATATCTCCGTGAAATGAATTGGTGCCTGACTTGGTCACCAGACTTACCACCGACCCCGCGTGCTCGCCATACTGCGCGGTGAGCGTGCTGGTCTGCACACTGAACTCCTGCATGGCATCGGGGAATGGAATGGGTATATTGAGATTGGAGAATTTATCGTTATGATCGCCACCGTCCAACAGGTATGTATTGGAGTTCTCCTGCCCGCCGGCCACTGAGATTGTGGCCAGCACCTGGCTGGTGGCATTGCCGTTGCCGTAGTTCTTGCTACTCAGCAAGTCCTGTCCGGGCAAGATCGGATTGGTTGCCGCGCCGGAAAGAAGCAGCAACTGGGTGAGTTGACGGCCGTCCAGCGGGAGATCCACGATTCTTTGCTGGTCGATCACCTCACCGACCGACGTCTCGGTGGTATTGAGCATCACAGCGTCAGAACGAACCTCTTCCACTGCCGCAACAGAACCCACCTTCAATGACACGTCCAGCCTGGCATTTTGACTCACCTCCAGATTGATGCCGGTCTGCAGGTAGTCTTGAAAACCTTGCGACGTCACTTCCAACGTATAAGGGCCAACCGGCAGGTTCGGCAATGAGAAATTGCCTTCCGGGCCGCTGGTTGTGCTTCGAATCAGCCCGGTTGACGTCTGGGCCGCCTTGATGTGAGCACCCACAATCGCGGCGCCGCTGGGGTCCGTGACTGTTCCATGGAGTTGAGCGTAGTTGACGGCTTGAGCGAAACCGAAAATACTTTTGAGACTGAGAAACAGCCACGCGCACAGAACCCGCTGAGACCATCCACCTCTCATGACTTCCTCCTGTCATCTGGCTCTCCAAGGGGGAATTGGACGCTGCCAACGAGGCGATTCATGGGAACATGGACGATCGGGGTCACTGCTGTACTTTCATCGGGATGAAGTCTCCATGGTTGCGCCTGCCCGGCCCTTGCCAGCCATTGCCATCGGTCACGGTAAGCCCAACCTGTTCGTTGAGTCAATTTTAAAGATTTTAAGTATTCGTTCAGTTTATCTAAACGATCTACTTTACCCCAGTTGCCCGTGCGGCGCTTCCTGCAGCCGAAAAGTATGATAGGGTGCTCACGTAGATTCGCGCATCTTCTCTGAAGTCTGATGGCCGCTTTGATTCCAACCGTAAGCAGAATGTGATTGTGGAGGAATCCCGATGGACCTGTGGCAGTTTGAATTGCTACTCGCGGTCTTGAACTCGTCATCCATGACACGGGCCGCGGAAAAAGTCCATCTGTCGCCGGCCGCGGTGAGCCTGCAGCTCCAGAAGCTCGCGGCGGAGCTGCGCACAGACTTGTTCGTTCGATCGGGCAAGAAATTGCTTCCAACGCCGGCTGCTTTGCGCCTGGCCGATCACGCCCGGAGCGTGGTCAACCAGGTGCGCGACATCCAGGAAGAATTCAAGAATGATCCCGGCAAGGATACCCGGCCATTTCATTTCGCTACCGGCGCCACTACCTTAATTTACCGGCTCGGCGACCCGTTGCGGCGGTTGCGCAAGCAGTATGCCCAGACCGAGTTTCACGTAACCGTAGCGGCAACCGAGGAGATGGTGGCCGGCCTGATTGACCGGCAATTCGACTTGGCCTTGATCTCGCTGCCGGTGGCAAATATGAAGCTGACGATCGTTCCGCTCTTCGATGAAGAGCTGCTTTTGCTGCGCCCTTCGTCAACCTATGTGCGTAGTCAGACCATCGGGCGCATTCCTCCCTCAGAGCTCTCCAATGCCCCTTTTCTGCTCTATCCCAAGCAGAGCAACATGCGCTCTGTGATTGACCGCTTCTTCGCAGAGAATGGAGTGACGCCACGCGTGGTCATGGAGGCCTCCGACACGGAGGTGATCAAACGCCTGGTGGAATGCGGCTTCGGCTATTCCATACTTCCGGAGTCGGCACTCAAAGGCAAGCCCAGATTGTTCCATACCATGCGCATCGCGGGTCACCGCCTGATCAGAAGACAAGCTCTGGCTATGGTAAAGAGCGCGTATCCACGGGCCTTGACCGCGGCTGTTACGGAGTTCCTTCAGAAGGCACTGTAGTTCTTCTCTTGAGCCCACAGCTTGTTTTACTTCACCGCGGCCGGGTCCCAGCCATCAGAGCCAGCAAGGAAATGAGCTGCGTTGTACTTCTCGGCTTCTTGTGCGCTCAGTTGTTTCGAGTGAGGTTCACGGCGGGCCGGATTGGCTCCAGGTCCCATCGATCCATATTCAGCATAAGAAGCAGTTTCCAGACGACGAGTTTCTTCCGCATGCCACTCGCTCCAGCCGGATGGGTCCACCTTTTCATCCAACTCACTATTGAGAAATACCACTGTGGAATAGGCCCTCCAGGGGCGTCCCAGAAAAATTCTGCCAACCCCAGGATCGGCGGTCACTGTGCAATGGTCAAACACATAGCCGCTCGGCTCCGCGGGATAGTGTTTGCTCTGGGCTGTGAGCATCACGGTGGGATGGGCAATGGCATGGATGATGCAGTTACGAAAGAGTGCTTGAGAATCGCCAAAAATGAAGTCTACGTGGCCTTCAATATAGCAATCCTTGAAGTATTGACGCGCAGGAATACACGGGCCCTCATCCGACTGACAGGAGCGGCTGGCCGCATATAGCGTATCTTGAGCCCCCAGGATGCGAACATGGCGAAACACCGCACGGTCTCCCGTCACCGAAAGCGCCACCGCCTGCGATCCCTGCGCTTGCGGCGCGTGGTTCCTGCTGAAATCATTTTGAAAGGTGAGGTTCGCGGCGTAGAAATTATCCGCAGTCACGAAGGCAGTTGCCGACTTGAAGGTGCTGCCGGAACTGTAAGCGCTGTTGCCGGAGACGATCACTACATCATCCGGACGGCCGCCACTACCCTCCATTCTTACATGCGGCTTGGAAACATGTATGACCTCACGATAAATGCCGGGCCGAACGAAGACAGTTCCACCTTGGAGGCGCAGTGCATCGATGCCCTCTTGCACGCTTCGATAGTCTCCCGATCCATCAGCCGCCACCGTTACACTCTGCCTGCTCCCGGCCACGGGAGATGCAGGCTCCGGTAGAAGAGCGTTGGCCGGCTGCAGCCGTAAGTGGCTGACCGGCTTATCAGGAAAAGAGACGAATGCGTTGTTGCACGAAGCAGGGTGGCCCTCTTTGGCTTTCCCTGCAAGCTCTACGTCTTTTCCCTCCAGCTTAAAGTTGACGCCACCCGGTCCAAGCACAAAGCGCGCATGCTCTGCTCGAATTTGATCCGCATGAAGCCCATCGATAAATACGCCATCGAACAGGGCCTCAAAAAGATGCTCGCCATCGATTCCCAACAGAGTTACCCTTCCAGGGCTCACGTCGTGGACGTTTTGCAAACGAATGTCTTTGTAAGTGGGAACCAGATCACCGGAGGCCTGGCTGTAAAAGGGATCCATGACAATGGGATTCTTCACGTTGCGCATGCACACATCCTGGTACGCAACGTCGTGGACCAACCCTCCGCGGCTGCGATCTGATTTGATTCGCAGCGCGTTGTCGGCTCCATCAATGGTAAGGTCGGACACGCGGACAGCACTGACACCTCCGTTGGTCTCGCTTCCAATCGACATGCCGTGTCCGGAGTAAAAATGATTGTGAGCAACGGTGATATGCGTGGCGGGTCCCGAACTTCCGGCTTTAATGGCCACATTGTCATCACCCGCGCGGATATAGGAGTAAGCAATGGTGACATTGGTCGAAGAAGCGGGGTCAATGCCGTCAGTATTCCGGGCGGTCGCCGGGGAATCAATCTTCACGCCCCACGCAGTAAAACCATTGGTGCGGTTGACGATGACGTGAAAGTTTGGAGAGTTGCGCAGCGTGATCCCGTAGAGGGTAAAGTCATCGGAGGAATCGGCAATGATGATGCGGGGACAGTTCTGCCTCTTATTTTCTATTTTTGCCTGGTGGGCAAGGTCCCACCAGGTGACGTTCTGGCGCAGAAGCGTTGCCCCTCCCTGCCCATCGATAGCGCCGGCGCCCATCACGCCGCTATGCGGCGCATTCGCAGCATGAATCAGGGGCCGGCATCCGTGCCCATCCTGATTGACCAGGCCGCAACTTCCCGGCTGTATGTCATACTCTCGCGGATTGCGGCTGGCAAATAGCGTGGCTCCCTCAGCCACCACCAGAGTGACACTCGGCCTAAGTTCCAGCGCACCAGCCAAAAAGGCATTGTGCGTAGCATCCGGCCGAAGCTCCACTGCCCGACCGGCAACACAATGATCGATTGCAGCCTGGATCCTGGTGGTATCCAGGCTGGCTTCCGCGTTCTCCGGCAGCCTTCCTGCTTCAGTCGCGAAACGCGCGGTGAGCTGCGTGCAGACCTGCGGAATACCGGGCTCGCGAACGTCGCGCATATCCTGAGCCAACCCCATCCGGGCAGTAGCGGAGACGATGATCACTGTGGAAATAAGGGCGCGCCGCGTTCGTGAGACGGCAGTCACGTTTGTATTCTCCTTCTTCATTGCTGATCATCATGGTCCTCATTATCGCTGTCACGGTCGTCATCATCGTCTCGATCCTTGCGCTCAATCGTCAGCGTGGCCGTTCCGGTTGCATTGGTATAGTTCGGATCATGACTGGTGAAATCGGCGATCACGGTGTAGGTTCCCACTCTGGAAGGCGGCCTCCGGCTGCCATTGTAGGTGATTGTCGTCTTGCCTCTCACTCGTTTGTCATCAACGCCTGTGACTCTGGCGCGGCATTCATGGCGGTGGCCATCATGGTCAACATCGGCTGGACAGATCACCTTCACAGTTGGCGTGGCCGGAGTAATGGTGAGCGTACCGTTTACAAGAGCGAAGGTGTAATTTGCGGCCGTGAGTGTTCCGCCTGCGACAGTAATCGGATAGACCCCTACGGGTGAATTGGAGGTGGCCGGTGTGCTCAGTTGTGGGCTACCGCTCAGCACCGCCGCCGTGTCGCCATTAACAAAACCGGTGGGCGTAAAGGTGAGCGCGGGCACGGGACTGCCAAAAACCATCGTCTTATTGTCCGCGGTAATGGTGAGCAGTGCGGGCGTTACCGGAACATTTTGAGTTGTGCTCGATGCTTCAAACCCAGAACCTCCCGCATAGCTCGCGGTAATGGAGTGGGCTCCGGCAACCAACGGACTGGTTGTGAAGGTCGCTGTTCCGGCTCCGTCCAACGTGACTGTACTTAAGAGAGTGGGGCCATCTAGAAAACTGATTTTTCCTACGGGAGTACCGCCGCTGGAGGTGACCGTTGCCTTCAATGTTATCGGATTGCCGTACACAACCGGGTTGGGCGACGCCGCCAGCGACGTAGTTGTGCTAACAATCGTGACTGACCCAAAATTCAACGCGGCGTAGTTGGCATCACCAGAATACTGGGCCGTATAGATATGCGAACCAGAAGCCACGCCGGCAATCGGTATCTGGGTAAGGCGTCCGCCGAGGGGTGCGCTCGCAACCACATTCGTGCCTTCCAGAATGCTGATCGTGCTGGTCGGCGCCGCAGCGCCGGAGACGATCGGCTGCACGATGGCTGAGAGCGTTATCGTCTGCCCGCTATTGTCCACGGTCACGTCGTCTGCCGGCGCAAACAGTTCACCCGCCAAATAGACGAAACTTGCGGCCGAACACGGAAAGGAAGGATTGGTGTTGCTGATATTATTGGTCACGCTCACAAAATTGGATGGCGTGGCCGCCAGCGCGTTAAGTACGGAGACAATGCCGGGACTCGCCGGAGTGACCGGATCCGGTCCTAAAATGAAATTGGCGTTATTGACTTGAGCCGCAGGAAAATCAGTGGTCCCGGTCGCCTTGAATCCATCCAGTTCCACATTATTCAGCGTGATTCCCAACGGAAAATCAATGCCGCTTACGTTGTATCCCCTCAGTGTGGATGAGTTCTGCCGGTTCAGCACATGGAAATTGTGGACGGTGATGTCATGAAAATTTGGAAACAACGTTCCCGTGGATGTTGAGTTAAAGGGATTAAAAACCAGGGGATGGCCCGGATTCTGCGCGCAGATATTCTGGTAAGTGATGTTCTTGACTTCGCCGCCCTTGCTCGAATCAGACTTAATCCGTATCACGTTCTGGTTCAAGGCCGCGGCGCCATCCATAACAATGTTTGTGACCAGCATGTTCTCCGCCCCGGCATTGGTTTCGCTGCCGATTGAAACCCCGTGCCCTTGGTAGAGACGATTATTGGAAATGGTAACGTTGGAAACGTGCCCAACACCCGCCTTGATGGCGATGTGATCATCTCCATCGCTGATGAAAGAGTTGGTAATGGTGATATCGTGTGAGCCGGAGGGATCAATGCCATCAGTATTGGGAGACGTTGTAGGTGCGGTAATCTTCACATCCCACACGGTGAGGAAATTTCCCGTGCCGAACACGTGGAACTTAGGAGAATTCTGCAACGTGATCTTGTACAAGGTAAAGTTGTCCGCATTGACCAGTTGGATCATCCGTGGACGGGGGTCGAGGGGTGTTTGCGTCCACCAGGAAACCGTCTCGCCATTCAAGATTTGCCCGCCTCGACCATCAATGATTCCGTAACCCATAATGCCCGATCCAGTGCCGGGAAGAACGGTGATGATCGGAGTGCAGTCAGAGGAACTTGAACTCGGGCAGGGATAGTCAGCCCGATTGCGTGACGTGAAAACGGTCACTCCCGCATCCACCAGCAGCGTAACTCCGGACGGAATGGTGATGGGCTGGATCAGAAATGCATTGCTGCTCCCCTGAGTAGCCAACTCCACCGCTTTTCCTGCTGAACAACTGTTAAGCGCAGCCTGAATCCGGGAGGTATCAAAATTGGTTTCATCCATGCTGCTGGCCACCTGATTGGCCGTGAGCACAGCGCACACCGCTGGAAACGAGGGCTCAGTAACGGTGCGCGAATCCTGGGCGCTCAACAACGGTACTGCCAAAATGACCAGCAGAATCATTCGGACGGCAAACAGCAACAGACTGCGTAATGGCGAGAAGAACAACTCGACATGGAGCTTTCTCATGAGCGGGACTCCGGCATGCGTGAGAATTTGGCAACCCATCTACACGGCGTGCGCTTTCATTCCCACAAGCTGAAGCAGCCTAACATGCGCTAAGCTCCTGTTCCATCGAGTAGTTCTAAATGAACCGTTTAGATTTTCTTGGCATTACAAATTTGCCCTGAATGGGGAAGGATCACAAGAAGACTTGTGTCCCTCGCAACAGAATAGATTTTAAGTCGAGGCGTAAGGACCATTAAACGATCGGTTATAGTCATTCATCGTTGCGTGACCGGAGGTGTTGGGCGTGATCCTCAATGGAACCCAAACCGCTATGTAGAGATCTTCCTGGCGAATTCCTGTGCAGAACATATGTGCCAGATGGTATATGGCGGACAGGGAGGGATTCTACCACCCCCATTTTTGCAACTCCTTGATTCCACGGAAGATAACCTGTAAAGCCAAGCAAATACGGCACTTTCCTAATTTTCTCACCTTTCTCACCGGTGCCCATTTTTCTCACCAGTAGACGAAATTGCCGCGTTTTATGGACAGGATGGACAGGAAGAAAAATCTGTCCCTCCGAACACGTTGCGATTAAAGTGGCGGCTGGCAAATCATAATGCCTCCTACGGTTGCGTAGAAAGTTTGGGTTGGTCAGACCATTCATCTACATCCCCAATTGTGGCACAGCAATACTCATTGTGAGTCCGGTTTGAAGACTCGACGACGGCTGCGCTTCTGCTGAGAGTTGGCATTTGGGCTGCTTTGCAAGCAGCGACTTCTCCTAGAGATCTATTTTCGGAAGGTACGTTTATAAGAACCATGATTCTGCTGTTTTGTGATCAGGGGCTTTGCCCTTAATCTCTTTGCACAGAGCAACGGAGGTTTCTCGCCTTTGCCAATGAGCGCCTTGGGTTCGTTGTCAGCCGCCAGCTTGCGGTCCAATTCGAGAGCCTCCCGATAAGGATCTCCGCAGCCGGCAGGCGCCTCAGCTTAGGAGTTTGCCCTTTATTCCCAAACCGTGCATATGTGCGATATTCGCTTGGATGTCTGGCAGGAATTTGATAGGATTCGCCAAACGACGAACGACAAAACGAAATGTGAGCCGCGTCAACATTTCTTCTGGAATGACGACGCCGGCAGAAGTCCCCACAGATGTTAGCTTGAGCGTGAACAATATCAATATTCTAATCCGCAGAATGGAACGAAACCCACTGCCTTGAGCGGGCGATCTCGAAGACGGTTGTGGGGGGGTGTTGTTGCTAGCCAATAAATTATTGGTGCCAATTGTTTCTTCTCCATTCCCTCCATTCCTTCCGGTAAAGCGAGGTTTGTCGTTAGGGGGAGTGGAGACCACAAAGAGGCTCAACCAGGCAGAGGCTCAGTCCCTTCGCTCACGATGTTGAAGTACCGGGAGTAAGTGAAAAGGCGGTCCCGTCTTTTCCCAGTCACTTCTTTCACGATGCCAATTCGAACCAGGTGATGGAGCGCCGTTGTGACGGTCGGAACCGAGAGCTTAAGCGCCCTGGCCGTGGTATTGATGCTCGCCATGGGCTTGCACTGCATGTATTCATGGACGCGCAGTGCGGAGGCCGCGGACCGTCCGAGGGGTTGTATTTTCTTCCGATCTGCGGCAAACAGCCGGAGAATTCGCATTGCGGTTTCTGCCGCTTCCTCCGCCGTAGTTGCCGTGCCCTCGAGAAAGAACTGAAGCCACTGTTCCCAGGCACCTTCGGTGCGCACACGCTGCAGGTGGTTGTAGTACTGGCTGCGGTGGAGCTTGAAGTAGAGACTCAGGTAAAGGAGTGGCTCCTTCAGAGCTCCTTTCGCGCATAAGAGCAGGGTAATCAACAAACGTCCGACTCTCCCATTACCGTCGAGAAAGGGTTGGATGGATTCAAACTGCACATGGACGAGCCCAGCCTCCACCAGGAGCGGTAATCCGTGTTTGTCGTCGTGCAGAAAGCGCTCGAAGGTGTCAAGACACTGCATCATCTGCTGTGGCGGTGGGGGAACAAAGGACGCATTCCCGGGACGGGTTCCCCCGATCCAGTTCTGAGATCGGCGGAACTCCCCAGGGGTCTTGTTCGCACCGCGTCCGCCCCGCAATAGAATTGTGTGAATCTCCCGGATCAGCCGCAGGGACAGCGGAAAGCCCCCCTGAAGACGGCGCAGACCATGTTGCATCGCTGCCACATAGTTCGACACCTCCTCAACATCTTCCTTGGGCATCTCGATCGGCACCTTGTTCTCGAACAGGAGCACGTCCACAAAAGAAGACTGCGTACCCTCGATTTGTGAAGATACAAGGGCCTCCTTGCGAACATACAGATATAGGAGAAATTTCACATCCGGAAGCAGGACCGTCAACCCGTCCAATCGGCCCAGGGCTCGATTCGCCCGGTCGAGTTGCTGATAGAGACCGCTGAGGTCCAGGCCGGCAGGAGGCAGAGGAGGGGGAATAAAAGCCCTGGACGGCTCACCAGCCACCGTGGTGGTGATGTATTGTCCGAGCCTGGACGGCTCTTTCACGGAGTTGTGCACTATTAAGGCTTCCTTTAATAGCCAAAAACGTTATTTAAAGATAGGGCATTAACCTTTAATAAGCAATGGCGGGGGTTCTTGGCTGCTGAAGGCTCCACATGTTGACAATCGAACACTAAAAACAATTTCTCGAACAAGGCCGCAGCAGGGAATACGATTTCTCCAGTGACCCTCCCAACCAAAAAACAGACCAGACCATGTCCTGCCTGTCGCGGCGCCGGCAAAAATGCCAACGGGAAAAAGTGTCCGACTTGTGATGGCAATGGCGAACTCGAAAGCCCAGAGAAAAAGAAATAACAAGCCTGCGGAAAGCGAACTAACCCACTACCAAGTTGAGCCGTTGGAAGAAAACCAAGGGATACTTACGATTTGCTATTTGCGGCTTCTTCAAAGGCCAGAACAACTCTGTGAAGCGTACCAGCCGCAACTCACCGTGGAATTTGTTCAACAGCCAGGCGAGGTAGCGGATCCCGCCCGAGATGTTCTGCTGGATGTCACACCGGTTACGCACCCCAAGCCGGACAGCCGTATCCGGCATCAGTTGCATGAGTCCGGCCGCTCCCTTCGAGGAAATGGCACAGGCGTGCCATCCCGATTCCTGCTCCACCACCGCCCGTGCAAAATCCAGCGGAACTCCGTAGTGATTCGCATAGGCTGCGAGGTAATATTCAGCGGCGTCGCGGTTGCTGGCGCCGGATTGGCTGTAACCGATCGAACCCCAACATAAGATCAGGAATATCCAAAATCGGGTCATCACTGTCGTCTCTCCACGCTGTGTTGTTGGGCGTCGTAGATCAGGCTGGCGAAACCATCCCGGAGCGGGAGTTTGCGTCTGTCCGCCTCGGTCTTCGCCAGAAGCGGCAGCAGAATGTCCCGCATCTCTGGCGTGATCTGCTCTGTTCCCAGCAACTGCAGGGCTTGCGCCAAGTCCAACATTTCCGAAATTGAAGGCGGCTTTTCCAGGCTCCAGCCTCGCAGGGCCTTAGCCAGACCGGCGATTCCCTGGTGAAATTGTTCGCTGGCCTGGGGAGTGCGCAGCTGAAGGATCTTCGCCTCCCGTTCCGGGGTTGGGTGCTCTATTCGCATGTAGAAGCTGCGCCTCCGCAAGGGATCACCAATCCTCCTCTCCTCGTTTGAGGTCAACACTACGAAGCGAATGCTGACCGCGCGAACCGTCCCAAGCTTCAGGATGCTCAACTGCCAAACGCTCAATACCTCGAGCAGCATGGCCTCGAACGCTGCATCTACCTTGTCAAGCTCATCGATGAGCAGAACACAGGGCTTTTCGTATTCCAGGGCCTGAAGAAGCGGCCCCGCGCTAAAGAAACGCCTGCCCTGCAGGACAAACGAAAGCTCATCCCATCTGATGGCCTGTGATTGTGCCTGATGCTGGACGAAAAGCCGCTGGCGGGATACATCGAATTTGCCGATGGCTTTTTCTTCGTTAATGCCCTCGTAGCACTGTAGCCGCTCGACCCGGGTGTGAGCGGCGTCGGCGACCGCATAAGCCAGTTGGGTCTTCCCGCTGCCTGCTGGCCCTTCCAAAAGCAGTGGCCGGTGCAAGGCTGCCGCTAGAAATACGGTTGTAACCGTCACCGGATCAGCAATATAGCCGCTGGCGCTCAGCCCCTGGTCCACTTCCTTGACCGAAACAAACATACCTTCTCCTTGCCTCATGCCCGTTGAAGGGCGTCGAGTGGTCGGAAGGTAAAGCCAAATGAGATTTCAGGCAAATCACGGTAGGAATCCCCGGTTTTTGCCCGAATTGTGAACTTGCCCTAGAAATCACAACAAGATTGATCGGAGATCCAAAGGCAGGAAACTTTATGCAGAAACTCATTTCCACGAAACAAGCAGCTGAGCTGCTCGGAACGACTGAAGGCACCCTCAAGAGTTGGCGGTCACGCGAAACAGGCCCCAAATGGGTGAAGCTTGGGGCCGCGGTACGGTATGATGTGGCTGATCTTCTTGATTACATCAAGAAGAATACCCATGTTCCTTCCGTGCGAGCGCTCGTGGAGGATCATCGTGGAGCTGGTTAAAAGAAAGAACTCACATTGCTGGTGGTACGACTTCACGGTTCGCGGCGAACGATTTCGCGGATCAACCAAGGAAACCAACAAAGCTGCCGCCTCGGCTAAGGCGGCACAACTTCTCGCTGAGGGCCAGCGGCCAGCGATCAACAAGAAGGCGCCAGTCTTGGGCGGAACTTGCCGTCAGATTTCTGGCGTTTGTAGACAGCAGCAAGCTTGCGGAGAAGTCAAAGGAGTATCTGCATAACGGATGGAGACTTTTGAGCGGGATGGAAATCAGCCGGATGAGGCTAAACCACATCACTGCTGAAATCATTGACCGCCTTCAATTTCCAGGTTCGGCGTACAACGTCAACTGTGCGTTGAAAACCTTGCGCAGAATGCTTCACTTGGCAAAGAAACAGTGGGGGCTCATTAGTCTGGTTCCCGAGATCAGGTTAGCTCAGGAGCATGGCCGGTCGTTACGGCTCGATGCTGAGTCTGAGCACAAGCTGCTGCTAGCAATAAACCAATTGGAACACTGGAAGCCATATCAGCAGAAGCTGATGAAGGATCTCATCATCTTGATTCGCGATACCGGTATGAGAAACAAGAAAGAACTCTTCCGGATGCGGATCGAGGACATCGATTTCACACATCGGACGGTTTTCATTCCGGACAGCAAGACCCCCACCGGACGCAGATTTGTTCCGATATCTGAGCGAGTGCGTGAGATCCTATTGCTTCGGTGCGAAGGAGAGCGGGAAGGCTGGCTCTTTCCCGCGCGTCGCTCGAAAGCGGGGCATCTGACTACCGTGGACAAGCTCTTCAGAGAAGCCAGGAAAAAGGCTGGATTGCCCGAGAAGCTGGTTCTTTATTGTGGCCGACACGACTTTGGAACTGAACTGCTTGGGAGGACCGGCAACTTGGCCCTGGTCATGAGGGTCATGGGACAGAAAAGCCTCAAAGCGGCAATGGCGTATCAACATCCTGAGTTGGAGCAAGTGCGATTGGTGTAGAACCACCGGAATAGCACAGGAGGAAAGCAGCCCTCTGCGGACTGAATGTTACGGCACACTTTACGACACAGTTACTGAAACGTAAATAGTCAAAAACGCGGTAAGTGATTGATTTTATGGTGGGCGGTCGCGGACTCGAACCGCGGACCTCCTGCTTGTAAGGCAGGCGCTCTAACCAGCTGAGCTAACCGCCCCATCTGGGCGCCATCTGATTCTATCAGTTGAGATCGCCTCAGAGACTTGACCGTGCATGCGGGGCTGAAGGCCTGCTTCACCAGATGGCTATCCGGATCACCTCAATGAAGGCTGCCCAAAAAACTCTTGACCTCGGTAAAGTGTATAGAGTATATGCACACAGTACAATCAATGCTCCTCACCATCGATACTCGTGACCAGCGCGCTATTTACCAGCAGGTAGCGGATGGAATCAAGGAATTGATTGCCCGAGGAGCGCTGAAAGAAGGCGCTGCGCTGCCGCCGGTGCGGCAGTTGGCGGCTGACCTGGGCGTCAACCTGAATACTATTGCCACCGCTTATCGCGAGCTGCAAAAGGAGGGGTTGATCACGGTCAAGCATGGATCCGGGTCAGTGGTGGCATCCAGCACCGCCGCCGAGCGAAGCCAGGGGGAGTTGCTGCGCCCGTTGCGTACGGCACTAACAGAGTTGGTCCTGGCGGGCTTGCCGCCGAGCGAAATTTTAGACGTGGTTATGAGAGAGCTGCGCACGGTCACGAAAGGAGCTAAATGATGTCTCTGACCCAATACATCGTGATCTTCTACATTCTGTTCTGGCCCATCCGCATCAATGGGTGCCTCCGCCGCTGGCGCCAGCCACTGCTCCGTGGCCGGGAGTGGTTCTTCAATGTGCACGTGCAGTCCGGCTTTTACGAGGGCGCAGGCAAGAAAATTCTCCGCGGCTACTTCCTGCGGATGTTCGTTCCGTTTGCCGTAGACATTCCTCTGGCCACGACCATATTCCTCTCCGGCCATCTTCTGCTGCTGCAGTGGCTGGTGGTGGGCCTGGCGCTCCTGATTCACGCCAATCACTACTTCTCTGTATCTCTGGCGGAGAGGCAGGCGCGCCGGTTTGCAGTCCCGGAGGCGGAACAGCCGGTGGCCGCCGTGGTTCTTCCCCTGAAAACACCGCGACTGCGCGATTACACCAATCACAGGCTGCAAGTAGCGATGGTACTGGCAACCTTACTCGGCCTTGGCTTGCTGGTCCGCTATTACTTTGCCGCGCCTGAACACCACAATCTGCGCCAGGTATTCCAAGTGCCTGCTGTTTTGCTCTACATGCAGGCGGGTGTGTTATTTGCGAAGCGCCTGGTGCTGGCATGGCGCACTCCGGTTCCGCAAGACCAGGCTGAAGAACACCTGCAAGCCCGGGAAGAACGGCGCAAGCTTTACATCAAGCAATGTGACTGGACGCTCGTCTGCAATACCATAGTGCTCCTGTTCTGGCCGATGGCGCTGAGTGCTTCTCCGTCCGGCCGTGAGCACCTTACCAGCATCTTCCTGGCAGCCTGGTTGGCAATGGCAGTGGTTCTCACCATTTGGGTGGAAATCAAGAGAAAAGAGTTGCTGAGGGTAGCTCTGCGTGTCCGACCGGTGAAGCTTCCGGACCTCCTGGGCAATTCGGGAATATCGGGATGGCCTGTATGCTACCAACCCTCTGCGCCCATGTTGCTGCTGAGGAGTTCGCGCGGCTATTCACTCAACTTCGCGCATGCGCTCGCCCAGGTTGGCACAGCTTACATGGCCGGACTGATTGTGCTGATGGTGCTGTTGGAAAGGATGCATTAGTCGTTGTGCTCGCCATTATGGGCGTCGATGAAGCGCCGCATTGGCCCCTCTGAGGATTTGATAATTGGGGGCAAGTCAATTGAAGAGCAATATTGCCAGGTAGTTATTCGGAAGAGGAGAAGGTTTATGAAAACCGAAAAGTTTGTACTTATCGTGTGCTTGGTCTTTATCTTGTCGGCTTGCGTGATTCCCGTTGTGGGTCAGGCCAATAATGCCGCAGCGCAATCCGGGAATCCTTCCGGCATTACCGGGGAATGGCAAGGGGCTATTACCCGCCTGCACCTGATTTTGAAGATTGAGCAGCCTGAAGGCGGGCCTCTGAAAGGAGCGCTTGTCAGTGTAGACCAGGGCAATGTGACCATTCCGATCGATACTGTTTCCTTCGATCCAGGCGGCGCCTTGCGGCTGGAGCTGAAAAGTATTGGAGCAGTTTACGAAGGTAAACTCAGCTCTGACGGAGCAGAGATCAGCGGGACATGGCAGCAAGGCGGAGCCTCGCTCCCGCTCTTGTTCCATCGCCCGGGAGCGTCCGCAGCGCGGTCGACTCTTAAGCCGAGAACGCAGGGCCGAATCGCCCTGGAACCGTGCCGCACCCCGGACGGAAACATCGAGGCACTGTGCGGCAAGTACGAGGTGTATGAGAACCGTCAATTGCAGCAAGGCCGCAAGATCGCCCTGAACATTATGCTGCTCCCCGCGACGGCGGGGAAGGCTGAGCCAGATCCTTTCTTCGCCCTTGCCGGCGGTCCAGGGCAGAGCGCCACGGAGGCTTTTCCGCCTACGGGCTTTGTCAACAAAGTGCGTGAGCATCGGGATGTAGTCCTGGTAGACCAGCGAGGCACGGGTAAATCGAACCAGCTTCAGTGCTCACTGCAGAAGATTGATGACGCCCAATCGATTCTGGGCGAGCCCTATTCCCTGGAGAAGATTCGGGAGTGCCGGTCCGAAAGCGAGAAGAAGGCCGACCCGACCCAGTACACCACGTCCATTGCCGCGGATGACCTGGACGAGGTGCGCAACGCCATGGGCTTTGAAAAAATCAACGTGTTCGGAGGTTCGTATGGAACCAAGGCTGCGCTGGTCTACCTGCGTCTGCATGGAGATCATGTCCGAACCGTCACTCTGGAAGCGGTCGCATCACCTCAATACCTCATCCCTCTGCCCTTCGCTAAGACGGTGCAGACTTCCGTGGACCGCGTGATCGCCCGCTGCGTCGCCGATGCCGACTGCCACAAAGACTATCCTGATCTTCGTAAAGAGTTCAACACGGTGCTTGACCGGCTGGAGAAGTCTCCGGCGAAATTTGAAATCAAGAACCAGTCTGTAACTCTATCGCGAGAGATGTTTCTCTCCAAGCTGCGCGGCCTGCTCTACATTCCCCAGTTCGTAAGCGCGTTTCCGCTCATGATCCATAGCGCCTATGAGGGAGATTGGTCTCCTTACGGAGGCACGGTGCTGGCTTTGGCAAGCGCACTCGAGAGCGCAGTTGCGCGCGGCGCAAGCTTTGCCGCTATCTGCGCCGAGGATGTACCCGCCCTCAACGAGGCCGTAATACGCCGTGGGACTCAGGGCACCTACCTGGGAGACACTCAGGTCCGCCGGTACCAAAAATATTGTCAGGCATGGGGAACGGCTGGTTCCATTCCCAAGGATTTCTACGCGCCGGTGCGTTCGCGAGTGCCAGTGCTGCTGATTTCCGGCATGCTCGATCCAGCCACGCCTCCCGAAATGGCACAACAGGCGGCGCACGATCTAGTGAATAGCCGTCTCATCGCTATTCAGGAAGGAACGCACGGCACGGGGTCTCCATGCATCGATGGAATCATGGCCGAATTCGTTCAGCGAGGGTCGGTGGCGGGGCTGGATGCCTCATGCGCCGACCAGATTCATCTGCCCCCGTTTGTGGCCCGGACCGCGCTCCAGCAGTCGCAGCAGAAGCCGGCTGGCAATGACGACAAACGATGAACCATAGCGCGCTCAATCGACAAGGACTTTGATAACTCTGCAAGGCGCACCGTACGGCATTGGAAGTTTGAGCCGGCCAGGTGTCAAGGCGAGCCGGTCGAACTCGAGGTTCGTGTGGAGATTGACTTCAGGGTTGGCGATAGGTCCTTCAGTTTGCGGCCACCGCTGCCAGTTTTCCGCAACTTATCGAGCAAGTTCAACCGGAACCTATTGAAGATTCCAAAATCTGTATAGGTCCTGAACCCCTTGAGTTACTACAGTCACATGTAGCTCAAGAATTTGCAGGGTCTGGAATCCGTAACTGTGGTAATCTTCGCCTCGCATACGGAGTGGAACTTCAATGGCCGACTTCCTTGACCGGCTTCCCTCCATCCTCATTCTGGCTGTGCTGGTGGGCATCTTTGTTGCCTTGCGCCGGCACGTAAGATCAGCACGCCTGAATCTGTGGACGGCGGCCTGGGTACTGATCTTTCTCCATTTCTTTATTGAACTCTTCAATCCTCAAAATGCCATCCTGAGGGCACTGGTAAACACCATTGATCTCGGCTCGCTCCAGGTTTCAGCCATTCTGTTTGTCGCTTCACTCACCTCATTTACTGAGGACAAGCTCAAGACCTGGACGCTACTGGCCTTGACTGCCTTACCCGTCCTGGTTTACTCAACGGCAGCATCCTTCGCCATGGATCGTTCGCAGAACATCGATGGTTCGCGATTCCATTTCATTTATATCCTCTGTCTTGCAGTCTTATTCCTGGGCACTCCGGTCTTCACCTTGTCTTTCCGGCGCAAGGTCACGGCTGTACATCTCGCTATGGTTGCGCTGCTGCTGGTCACGGGCGCATGGTCCATTTACAAGATTTGGCACAATGATGTTGATACTGGCGCCATCGCAACCCTGACCCTGGGCTTCGGCCTGCCGGGATTCCTTTTCTGCAGACGCTATCGCCGCTGGTCGCCGGGAGTCATTACCAATGTTGGCGGGTTCGTGCTCTGGGGGCTGGTATTTCCTCTTGGGGCGCTCACCGACCATTATTTTGCCAGCCTGCACGTCAGTCCGGAGCTTTGGAATGTTCCCAAATTTTTTGTGGCCTTCGGGATGATTCTCGTGCTGCTGGAAGACAAATCACAAGTGCTGGAAGTCACCAGCCGGCGGGAACACAAGCTCAACGAGCAGCTCCAGAAATTCGCCAGCATCACATCGCGGCTACTCACCGGGGTTGAGGTAAATTCACTCTGCAGCGACATCAGCCATGCCATTACGGAGACCAGCAACTTCCAGCGCGCGATTATTCTGCTGGGCACAGAGGATAAAGGCATGTACATGGCTGGATACAGCGGCCTTGACGACGACGAGGCGACTCAACTGAAGACGTTTGCGCCGCGCTGGAAAATTGACGATGTCTCTGACGCTTGCCGGATGGCAAGCAAAATTGGGGCTAATTCTTATCTCATGCAGCCGGACCAGGTAGCAAAATACAGTCCGCTCAGCGGCAATGAAGAGTTCGCACCCAACCCATATTGGCGGAAGGGTTGCCGGGTGATCGTGCCGCTACAATCGTCGCACGGTAACCATGTGGGATGCATCACCCTGGATGCCCCGTATGATGTGAGCAAGGTCACGGCGGAGGAGATGTCCAAGATCGAGCTTCTAGCCGGCGATCTGGCCGTAACCATCGGCAACACCGCGCTGCACCGGCAACTGCTGCGCTCAGAAAAACTGGCGGCCATCGGACAACTGGTGGCCGGTGTGGCCCACGAATTGAACAATCCACTGGCCTCCATCGTCGGCTACTCCGAACTGATCGGCGATGATGTCCCCGCAGGGCCGGCCAAGCAGAAGCTGGAAAAGCTGAACCGTGAAGCCCACAGGATGAAGCGAATCATTGAGAATCTGCTGCGCTTTGCCCGCCAGAATAATCTGGAGAAGAAATCTGCCAATATTGAGGCCCTGCTGAACGAAGTGCTTTCCCTGCGCGAGTATCATATTCGCAACCAGGATGTAGACGTGACGCTGGAAATTGAGCCACGCCTTCCACAGGTGGCGCTGGATGAAGACCAGTTCAAACAGATCCTGCTCAACCTCCTCAACAACGCCATTGATGCCCTGGAATTCGTGCGCCAAAAACATATTCGCATTGTGGCCGCGCGTCAGGGCGATCGCGTGCTAGTCCGCTTTGAGGACACGGGAGCCGGCTTTGCAGACGTGAACCGCGCCTTCGATCCCTTCTACACCACCAAGCCGGTAGGCAAAGGCACCGGCCTGGGACTCAGCATCTGCTATGGCATTGTGAAAGAGCACGGCGGGGAGATCCATGCAGTGAATATGGAGCCCGCTGGCGCACGCGTGGTGCTGGAACTGCCCATCTCGGAGTCTGTGATCGCAGCCACGACGGCCGTGTAAGAATCGGGAGATCTGATGATCGGGAAACCAAACCCAACCTCCTTTTGGCCGCGAATTTACGCGAATCCACACGAATTAATTCAGGGAACTAACGAATAATTTATTGGATTCTGCGTGAGCGATATCTGAACCCCATCTTGCTTGCGCACGTCGGATGCGGCAACCTTCTGGAATGGTCCAACCTAAAGAGCAAGGATTGTTGAAGTGGCAGAGCCTGTGTTCAGAACAAGAACAAAGCGGCCAGAGTGCGGGTGC
>DATGJZ010000032.1:0-15781 GCA_035294925.1 Candidatus Angelobacter sp.
GTAAAGCCCTTCGGCCCCCACCACTGCATCACGTACTTCGGGTCTGTCCACGCCTTCCAAACTAACTCGCGTGGGGCATCAAAAACTCTGGTGACAACCATCCGCTCCGTCTCATTCACCGTGCTTTTTGTCATCTCCGACGTCCCCTTTTTTCATTTGATTCACAACCACATCCAGCTTGTCGAAACTCTCTTCCCAGAATCGGCGATAGCTAATCGCCCAGTCTCTGACTGTCTTTATAGCCTCTGGCCTAAGCGTGCAGATACTCTCTCGTCCACGCTTCGTCTTGATCACAATCCGCGCCCGCACCAGGCAGGCAATATGTTTTGAAATCATCTGCTGCGAGAGTGCAAACGGTTCCGTCAGGCCGTGCACAGAGGCAGGCCCACGGGAGAGCCGCTCGATCATAGCCCGCCGGGTTGGATCAGACAAAGCCGCAAATGTTGTACCCAGCCGATCCACAACCATATGGTAGTGGATTGTCTGTCAATGTCAAGTGTGAATTTTTGCGATTCCTGATTTCTGTTCCCTGATCTCTGATCTCGGACGAGACATTAGAGGTTTTGAGCGGTCTGACCGCTGCCGAGCGCGCGTTGATGGTGGAAGGCGCCAGATTCTTCTGATTCTTCGGCTGCCCGACCTGGAGCACGCAAAGAATGCGGTTCTTCACTCGCCCGCAGCGCGCCGATGTTGCATTGCTTGCGACAATGTCAATTGTCGCCAGAAGTCATCAATTTTTCACTCCCGGTTTTTCACTCCCGGTTTTTCACTCCCTCATCAATCCAAACAGGGAGACGACGACTCCAAGCAGCATGCCAAGAGCGGTAACCCCCGCAACCGCCAGAAGGAAGGCAAGCAAAACAATGGCTCCGGTGGACAGGGTGGTCCAGTTTGGAAGGACGGAGGAAAGCACTCCCACCACGAGGGCCACAATCAGCCAGACGGCGTAGATGAATGCGGGGCTGCGCTTTGGAACCAATGCAGGCAATCCAGGGAAATGACTTTGCATTTCCGTCCAGGCCTGCCGGCCCAGTTCAAGACCAGAGGCAACCGATTC
Source organism: Candidatus Angelobacter sp. (assembly GCA_035294925.1). GTDB lineage: Bacteria > Acidobacteriota > Terriglobia > Terriglobales > Acidobacteriaceae > Angelobacter. The sequence goes on from DATGJZ010000032.1 coordinate 1,058, forward strand.
CCTCATGCGATGCGAAGAAAAAAAGGCGCTCAGGGGCGAGAGCAGGAGGAAGCCAGCGAAGGCCAGCGCCAGAAAAACAGTCACACCAAACAGCGCCCCTAAGAGGGCCGAGCGCTTGGGCCCCTGTTCCGGATGCAGCCAGATCCAGATGGCGAAGATCACAAGCCCAACCGCGAAACCGATGAAGCCGGCAATCTTCAGGATCCAGACCTTTAGCCCTTCCACGAGCGGAACAGCCGCGGACACAATGACCTTCATTTTTTTGAAAGCTGTGTCCGCCGGAGTAACGGTAACTACAATCCCCCAGTCACGACCGCGCGTGATCTTTATGCTTGTAGCGCGACACACTTTCTGAATTTGCAGTGAATGGCGACCTGGATTGACGCAACTCGCGGCGCGCCAATCGATGCTACCTGCATACCCCGCGGCGGCGGGGAATTGCTGCTCCAGCAGTTTTTGCAGGGCGGCTGCATATTGCGCGACCAGTTCAGGCCGTTTGCCTTGTGCCACGATCTCAATATTCGCCGCTCTGCGCTCAGCCATGCCATCCCCGCTGACTGCTCAAAAACCTTGAACTTGTTCGGCGTTTATACCTTAGCATCGCGACACCCGCAACCAGCAACCGTTGGCGCGGGCTATCCGGCGCGGCTCTATGAGACACCTTTCACCGACCTTAGCCCCAAGGGTGTGGAGGGAGTGTTCAATCCGGAGCAGATCGCGCAGATTATTGCCGTGCTGGATGGCATGCGGGTAAGGGCGAGTGCGTAGGGCTTAGTAGTTAGTATTTGGCAAACTCAAACGCCAAGCCCCAGGTACCAACAAAGGTGCGCGCATCGAGTGACGAGTCGCGAAGAAAGTCAAAGGCATCTTAATTTATAAGCGCTCCACCCCAGAAGCGGGGGTTGCGCGCCCGCCTACGGCAGTGCGGAAGTGATTGTTTTCTCAAAATGACCCAGGCCTCAAGCAAACCCTTTGTGCCGGCCTGGGCTAAGTACTTTCGCACCTCCGGCGCTTGGGAATTTGTGATTTGTGATGGAAGCCAAGAGCAGCCTCTGGCTGCTAGCTGCTAGCTTCTAGCTAAACACCAACGACTCTCCCACGTTGCGGGATCATCTCGAGGGCAGGCTCTACGGCAGTGAGGAAGTGATTGTTTTCTCAGGATGACCCAGGCCTCAAGCAAACCCTTTGTGCCGGCCTGGGCTAAGTACTTTCGCACCTCCGGCGCTTGGGAATTTGTGATTTCTGATGGAAGCCAAGGGCAGCCTCTGGCTGCTAGCTGCTAGCTTCTAGCTAAACACCAACGACTCTCCGACGTTGCGGGATCATCTCGAGGGCAGGCTCTACGGCAGTGAGGAAGTGATTGTTTTCTCAGGATGACCCAGGCCTCAAGCAAACCCTTTGTGCCGGCCTGGGCTAAGTACTTTCGCACCTCCGCGCTTGGGAATTTGTGATTTGTGATGGAAGCCAAGAGCAGCTTCTGGCTGCTAGCTGCTAGCTTCTAGCTAAACACCAACGACTCTTCCACGTTGTAGGCAGGCTCTACGGTGGTGAGGAGGTGCTGCAAGAGCAGAGTGGACTTGGTGGACGTGGTGGACTTAGTGGACGGAGTGGACAAAGTGGACTGGTGGATAAAGTGGACGTTGGCAGAGAGGGCTGACGTGATGGACGGCACCGCCAAGGACCTTACAGCCCTGGAGAAGATGCTGGTTGAAACCGGCTGCGGGCAGACAGGATGACATCGCACAGGTAAAGTCTGAATCCGGGTTCGGCTTGTTTATCCGGTCCCTGGTTGGAATGGATCGAGAAGCAGCCAAGAAGGCCTTTGCCGGTTTTCTCTCGGGAAAAACGCTTTCCGCCAATCAGATTGAATTTATCAATCTGGTGATTTGACTCCCTGACGCAGAGCGGCTGGGTTGATCCGGCGCGGCTCTATGAGACACCTTTCACCGATCTTAGCCCCAAGGGTGTGGAGGGAGGGCTTAGTATTTGGTATTTAGTAGTTAGTAGTTAGTATTTGGCAAAACAAAATCAAACCCGAAACCTAAGTTCACAAGATGGCACGCACACGGACTGGAGTACCCAGACCACTCGCGCAGAATAGCGTCATTGGCTTCCCACAAGGGCCGTATCTGGGCCGCGGCGCTTCCTGATAGCGCCCAGCAGCTGAGACCTGCAGACAGCAGACGTTTCGGAGATAATGATTTGGGAAGTGGGAGGATCATGCATGGGCTGGGACATTCGCGTCTATAGACAGCGCGATGGGAATCTATCACCAGCAAAGGCAGATGCGCCCGCAAGGCAGCTTCTAGCGGAGTGGCATACAGGCGGGTTGAATTGGCTCGACGAACTCATGAAGACAGGCCAGGCTATCGATCTCGGTGGCGACGGTTACCCTCTCACATACACCGCCATTGCCGAATGTGTAATTCCGCATATGGAGAGGGAAGATGAATTCTCGCATAAGCTGTTCGGGAAACCGGCAGCTGATCGTCTCGCTCTTGCACAATGCCGTCTCGATGAGTGGCTGATCGTTGAAGCATGGGACTCAAGCTAAGGCTCTACCCGGCCCACGCAACTCTTTTCGGAAGGCGTCGGGGCGTTTTGCGCGATCTTTACGAGACAGGTCTGACAGAAAGTGAAGATGCCCCCTGGTGTTTACGCCTAAGATGAGACTCGTGAGTAATAGAGTTTGGGGCGACGGTGCGCCATTCAAAAGTTGACAACTTCGGCCGGGACGTTCCGGGGTGTCTGGCCACATGAGATCGAATTCAACTTCCTGGCACTGCTTCTCATCGGGTGACTATGGGCTTTCCTAATACGGTTGGCGCGCTTGCGCTTCTGGCCTGCAGTTGGCTATTGCTACAGGCAGACGGCGAAAAATCGAAGAGGCTGCCTCCCAGTGTTTTGAAGGCTGTTGCGGCGGATGAGGAGGATTATTGTGCCCACTCTTTTGAGAAGGGCTGCCATCAGATCTTCCGGGCAAATCTTCTGTGGCGTGAACTGGTGATAACGCTATCCGGGCAAACCGCGATTCTCGTAGAGAACAGGAACAGGGAATGGTGCGGGTCGGCGGGATGCGCGGTCAGTCTATTCATCCGGCAGCCAGACAAGGAATTCGTTAAGGTTCTCGACGAGATTGGAACCATGCGACAAATCAAAGTCTTGCAGACTGTCACGAAAGGCCATTACGACCTTCAGAAAACCGGGCGTGAGGGTAAGAAACTCTACCGATGGGACGGTGAGGGGTACGCTGCGGAGGAGTAGGTTTCACGGAGCACAGAAGATATATCAATCTCGGCGGGCCTGTCGTCGCCTGACTCCTCAGAAAAGTCTGCTTGTGGGAAGTGGCGGCGATTCAGGTCTAACTTTCCTGACGCATGTTGTTGTTGACGACAGTGTCAATTGTCGCCAGAAGTCATCAATTTTTCACTCCCGGTTTTTCACTCCCGGTTTTCACTCCCTCATCAATCCAAACAGGGAGACGACGACTCCAAGCAACATGCCAAGAGCGGTAACCCCGGCAACCGCCAGCGACCTTAGCCCCAAGGGTGTGGAGCGAGTGTTCAATCCGGAGCAGATCACGCAGATTAATGCGGTGCTGGATGGCATGGAGTGCGTAGGGAAACGGCGAGTATTTAGTATTTGGCAAAAGCAAAATCGAAACCTCAAGACACCGGCGCCAAAGGTGCGCGCATCGAGTGATGAGCCGCGAAGAAAGTCAAAGGCATTTTGTTTATGAGCGCTCCGTCCGCCACGGCGGACTTTGCGCCGGCCCTTCGACTCTTCCACGTTGTGGATCATCTCGAGGGCAGGCTCTACGGTGGTGAGGAGGTGATTGTTTTCTCAAGATGACCCAGGCCTCAAGCAAACCCTTTGTGCCGGCCTGGGCTAAGTACTTTCGCACCTCCGGCGCTTGGGAATTTGTGATTTGTGATGGAAGCCAAGCCGGCCTGGGCTAACGTCTGGCGCCCCCGGAAACGGCGAGTATTTAGTACTTAGTATTTGGAGTATTTGGCAAAACCAAAATCGAGACCCCAAGACACCGCCGAGGGCGGCGGTGCCACACATGCATGGAAGCCAGAAACAGCATGAGTGGCGTTTAATACCAATCTTGATTGCGGCGTCGGAAAATCAAAAGCAAAACCAAGGGCAGCTCCTGGCTGCTAGCTCCTAAACACCGGCACCTTTTGACCATCGAGGACACAGGGGAAAAGATAGAGGATAGGGTACCCGCCGCGGCGGGCTTTCGTTTCCCAGCGTTGCACGCTTGGCTAGAAATTGGGTCACGCCTCCGGCGTTCGTCTCTAAATTCTGTGCCGGCCTGGGCTAACTTCTGGCGCCCCCGGAAAACGGCGCGTGCTTAGTATTTGGCAAACCGAAGACACAGCCGGGGGCGGCTGCGCCACACGAGCATGAAAGCCAGAAACAGCATGAATGGCTTTGAATATCAATCCTGATCGCGGCATCGGAAAACCAAAAGCAAAGCCCGGAGCAGCTGCCAGCTTCTAGCTAACACCAATGACTCTCTCACGTTGTGGATCATCTCCAGGGCAGGCTCTACGGCTGTGAGGAAGTGATTGTTTTTTCGGGGCGACAACGGCGAGTATTTAGCACCTGGTCTTTAGTATTTGGCAAAGCAACACCAAAACCAAGAGCCTTTCCACGGTAACAACCAGCAGCGGCTTTTCTGTATCATTACGAACATGTCAAACTCCGACCTGACGAGCGTTCTGTTTCTTCTGTTACTGCTCGCAGGACTTGCCCAGCTGTTGGGGTACATTTTCGTCAAGCTCCGGCAGCCAAAAGTGATTGGCGAGATTCTGGCGGGAATCGTTCTTGGGCCGGCAGTCCTGGGACGGCTGCAAATCGGATCGTGGTCCCTTCCGGAACTGTCAAAGTATCACGCCCCCATTTTGAACTTCGTGTACTGGATGGGCCTGCTGCTTCTCATGTTCATGTCCGGCGCCGAGACCAAGCAGTTGTTCAGTCGTGAAGAGAGACGGGAGGTGGGCTGGCTGACGATTGTGGGAACCGGAGTCCCGTTCATCATCGGTCTGGCGTTCGGCCCCATGATGGTTGGACCCGCCATCGCAGGCCCGAAGGGAAACAAGCTGTCTCTCGTCATCATTCTGGCGGTCGGGGTGGCTGTCACCTCCGTTCCGGTGATTTCCAAGATCTTTGCCGACCTGAAGATTCTGCATACACGGTTCGCGCGCCTTGTACTCGGCGTTGCGGTCCTTGAAGACATTGTGCTGTGGGCGGCCTTGGCCATAGCCACTGCAGTGGCCGGGACGGCTGTGTTACATCCCGGCCAAATGGCGTTCCACCTGCTTGCCACCGTCGGGTTCTTCGCACTCGGCCTAACGCTCCTGCCTAGGGCCGTGAAGAGATTCAACAAATCGAAGTTTAACGTTCTGGCCAAACATTCACCCGTGGGTTACACGTTAGCCGTATTGCTTGCCTACTGCGTCGCCGCGGGCGCACTCGATGTAAATCTTGTATTCGCAGCGTTCCTGGCTGCTTTCGCGGTAGTCCATCAGAAGCGCCGTTTGTTTGCGGAGGCACTGGACGCGATCGGAAAGGTGTCTTTTGCGTTTTTCATCCCGGTCTATTTCGCAATTGTGGGCTTAAAACTCGATTTGGTGAAGGCGTTCTCGTGGCAACTTTTGCTTTTCTTCCTTGTTGGCACGTGCATTGTCAAAATTTTGTCTGTTTCACTTGCGGGCCGGCTTGCCGGCTTTCGCGGGCTGGACCTGGTCAATCTCGCGCTTACGACAAATGCGCGTGGAGGTCCTGGCATTGTGCTGGCGAGCGTCGCCTTTGATGCTGGGATTATCAATGCCAAGTTTTACACGGCCCTGGTGCTTGTCGCCGTAATTACCTCGCAACTCGCCGGCGCCTGGCTGGAGTACGTGCTCCGTCGAGGGTGGCCACTACTCAGCACGGACAAGGTGAAACCGGAAATCACCGTACAAGGTGATGACACGGTTATCGTTTAGAGGGCCGTGAGGGCAGCTCCTGGCTGCCAGCTCCCAGGGTACCCGCCACGGCGGACTTTCGTTTCCCAGCGGTGCACGCTGGGCTAGAAATTGGGTCACGCCTCCGGCGTTCGGCTCTAAATTCTGTGCCGGCCTGGCAAAACCAAAATCGAGACCCCAAGACACCGCCGAGGGCGGCGGCGCCACACATGCATGGAAGCCAGAAACAGCATGAGTGGCGTTTAATACCAATCTTGATTGCAGCGTCGGAAAATCAAAGCAAAACCAAGGGCAGCTCCCCCTAGCTAGGGCTTTGCGGACGGCTGCCAGAGCTCAATCTTATTTCCATCCAGATCATAGATCCAGGCAAAGCGACCGTATGATTCATCCATTCGTTTAGGATCAATCTTGACTCCCTCTTGTTTTAAACGGTCGAGCAAAGCATCCAGATCGTCCACGATGTAGTTGATCATGAACGGTGCGGGGCCGGGATCGAAATAGTGAGTGGAGGCGGGAAAAACAGTCCAAACGGTAACGTGTTCTTTCTGCGGGTCGTCGTGTTCGCGCCACGGAAGCATCGCGCCTGCTCCTTTGTCAGCGAGTCCAAGATGCTTCGAATACCATTCGCGCATCTGATCACGATTCGCGGATTTGAAGAAGACACCGCCGATTCCAAGGATGCGCCCGCGCTGCTCCATTTTGACGGGCGGTTTTTCAGGTTGCGGAGATTGCACTTCGCGTCCTCCTTTTGGGCTAACCGAGATGAGCAACAGCGAACCGAGCGCAATGGTGCTCCAGGGTATTCCTTGCATGGGGGGGATTATACATAGGGGACAGGTTACAGGGAACAGGGGACAGTGAGTACTTGGTATTTGGTACTTAGTATTTAGTATTTAGCAAAAGCAACGGCAAAACCTTTTGACCACTGAGGACACGGAGGGGAAGGATGACGCAGCCGGGGGCAAGCCCGGCACCAAAACCCAGAAACCCCAAGACGCAGCCGGGGACCCCTCCACCCCAGCACGCACAAACCCGGTGCGCGCCGGAGGCCCCGGCCGGGGCTGCCACCGATGGATTCCCCGAAATAGGGTTCCCTCGCTCCGCTCAGGATCAACTACTTCACCGCGCTGCACCCGCACTTCCCTTCTAGCTGGCGGCCTGGGCTTTGGTTACTCGCGGCTGTGTTTGGGATTGGGTTTGCAAGTGGGTCAGGAAGGAGCGCTGCGCGCCCGTCAGGAAATGGCCTTTCAGTACGGCTACGCCAATGGTGCGGGAGGCGCGTTCGTCGGCTATGGGGACCGAGACAGAATCGGGGCGGCGCTCCAGCGCCATCTCCGGCACAATCGAAATTCCCAGACCGGCGCCCACCATGGCTAGAATGCTGCTGAACTGGCCACTCTCAAATATTACCCGGGGAAGAATGCGGGCGCGTTTACAGACTTCCATGGCGGTTTCGCGGAAGCAGTGATCGTCGCGGAGAAGCAGAAAGGCTTCCTCGCGGAGTTCCCGCAGCAACACACTGGGCTTTCTTGACAGCTTGTGGTCCTTGGGCAAGATGGCAAACAGACGTTCGGTGCGCAAGGGAAAGCATTCCAGATCATGCCCGCGCACGGGCAAAGCCATGATGGCGAGGTCGATCAAGCCGGCACGGAGGCGGTCCATGAGCCGGGCGGTAATATCTTCGAAAACGGTGATGGATGCGTCCGGATATTTGCGGCAGAAGCTGTTCATCCGCGCCGGCAGGAAGTAGGGCGCAATGGTGGGAATCACGCCAACCGAGACGGGGCCGGACGGAGAAAACTGTTTGTCCGCGACTTCTTCCTTGGCGGCTTTCAATTCATTCAAAATCACACGAGCACGGGGCAGGAAGATCTGGCCCATATCGGTGAGCCGGACGGTGCGCCCGAGCCGGTCAAAGAGACGCACTCCCAGCTCTTCCTCAAGTTTAATGACCTGCTGCGACAACGAAGGCTGGGCCACCTGCTCGCGCTCGGCGGCGCGGGTGAAGCTACCGGTTTCGGCGACAGCACAAAAGTACCGAAGCTGATGGATCTCCATAGTTTCTACCTATCAAAAACCGCTCGATTATATACCAAACAGGTGGGAGACGGGAGGCAAAGTTTTTCGTTTTGGGGCGGGGGGAATAGTAGTACTTAGTACTTGGTATTTAGCCCTTAGCCCTTAGCCCTTGGCCCTTGGCCCTTGGCCTTTGGCTTTTGGCTCTTGGCTTTTGGCTGGCCAATCCCAACGGCAAAATCTTTTGGCCGCGAATTTTCGCGAATGCACGCGAATTCTGGAAAGATCAGTGCCAAGCACTGGTTTACTTTCTCGCCATGGCGCGCTGGATGCTTTGATTGAGAGCCTGCTTGGTGGTGGAGTACTCTTCGTCTGAAATTACGCCGTGGAGGCGGTCGCTTTCCAGTTGAAAGAGTTCCTCTTTCAGAGCCTCCAGCAAGGGCTTCCGCACGTCCGGGCTTGTGCCGGCTATGGCAGGGGCCGGCCTGCTTTTCATCCGCCATATCGCGAATACGCCCAGGGCCAGGATCACGAAGATGCCGGCTATCATCAGCCACAGTTCTTTCCTGGGTTGATCCGTCACCGGGGGTGGGTTGGCTTGAGCGGGGTGAGGATTGCCGGACGGAGCGGAAACTGTGGGCGGGGCGGGCGGCGCCGCACCGGGCTGGGTCCCGTGCTGGGGCATGCTTCCCAGGCCTGAGACTTGAAAGGCCGGCACATCCCCAACGAGGGGCGTGATGAGGGACTGTTCCACCTGGAGGCCTTCGGCTACACCGGCGGATTTGAAGGCATCCGGGCGCAGAGCTTTGAATGAGATTGAGGGTGGATGCATCACGCCAAAATTTGCGATGGGATAGGGCAGCCGGAGATGAAGAGTGGTGGGAGCCTGGTACGGGAGGTGGTAGGCATACTTAAAGAGCGTGTCCCCCGGCCGCATGGGGAAGTTGATGGCGTACTTCCCTTTTTGTCCTTTCAAGGGGACAGGCGGGACTTTGACCCAAATGCCCCTGCCGCTTTTTACCTCGATGGAATCAAAAGCGGCTTTATCGGGCACGGTGATCTCGAAATTGTCCGGTCTCGACTGAGTGACGGGCGGATTGGAGCTGTTGGTGATCATGTACATTTCCGTCACCTTCAAGATCTTGCCGTCGGACTCCATTTGAGCGATGCCAAGCTTACCGCCGAGCCCCGGAATCCTGGTGACCGCATCATAGACGATCATCTCCAACGGGGCTGAACTGGTGACGGTCTGGTCGTAGTTCACACCCTGGTGCAGGACGCGCACTATGTGCTGGTCATTGGGATAGGCAACATTCAAAGTGAATGCGCCTTGCGCGTCGGTTTTCGTCCGAGCCTCCTCCTGCATGCCTTCCCCAAGGCGCAACAAGACAACCTCGTCACCTACGGCGGGCCGCCCGCTGGTCTGGTTGTGGATGGCGCCGGTGATGGTGTCCGCGGCCAAGGCTGTGGAGGCGGAGAGGATGAGGAGGAAAATTCCTTTAAGTGCATTCATGAGTTGATTTTTCATTGTTAACGGATGGCAAATAGCAACTAGCAATTGGCAATTAGCCAAAACAACAGCTACCCAGGGCTTACGCCCTCCGATCCCGACACACGCAAAACCGGAGCGCGCCGGGGAGCAATACCGTTCACGTAAGAAGGCCGAGCCTCTATAGTTAATAGCAGCGTATCTGTGTCGCCCCTACGGGGCTTGTCCACATCTTCTTCTTTTCCCAGGGCTTACGCCCTGGGCTAAGTAATTCCGCCCGCTTTGCGGGCTGGAGTGATTAAGGGATCCGCATTCTGGATTTCTTAAGTGAACGGTATTGAAGGACCCCGGCACTGCGCTACCCTGTTTCACCCCTTACAGGGGTGGGGACTTTGCCAAGCACTAAATAGTAAGTACTCGGGGCTGAATTTGCAAAAAAATGGCGGGACACGGTGGTGTCCCGCCTAAAGTTTTTACGCGAAAGAAGTTACAGCGAGCGCAGGAAATTGATCAGGTCCTGCTGCTGGCTGAAGCTCAGAGCGGCGGCAGTGTTGAGCGAGGTGTTGGCTTCCGATCCATTGCTGCCGTGGTCATTGATGGCGGTGATCAGGTTGTTGGTGCGGCCATCGTGGAGGAAGAAGATGCGCTGTCCGACGCCCCACAGAGGCGCTGAACGGAACTGGTCTCCGCCGGCTGCGCCCTGCGATACGTTGTCCGCCAAGCCTGTGCCCATGTGGTGGACCTCAAGATCGGAGAACAAGTTGGCAGTGGCGTTGCCCAAACCGGCGGTCAGGTTCGAGGGCTGGGTCTTGAGCGACGGCGTGTGGCAGACCGCGCAACCAACGGCAGTAAAGAGAGCGCGGCCATTGGCAATGGAGGTAGCACCACCGGGCACGGTGGTGGAAGGCGTGGGTGGAGCGAGGTCTTCCATGAAGACCTTGAACAGGGTGATATCACTGGCAGAGGAGGAGGCATCCGTGCCGTTGGAGTGAGTGATGTCCTCCGGGTAGCCGATCCCAGCGAGGTTCAGGCAGTTGGCGGGAAGGCCGGTTTGTCCCGTGCCGCCGTTGCCATCTTCTCCCGGCAGCGGCCGGTCCTGCTGAAAGAGTTCGTTGCTGATGCCCATTTCGACGTTGTAGGCCTCACCGGCGAAGAGCAGCAACGACTTGTTCTGCGCCTTCCAGCCGAAGCGGGTGATGGTGCCATCGTTGCCGTTATGGTTGAAGCTTCCGTTCACGCCAAAGCGGTTGCCCGCCTGGGCCGCCTGATTCTGCAACAGGGTCGATTCGTCAATGTTATTCATGAGTCCCGAGCCAAATACCGGCGTGGGAATGCGGAAGATGAGGTTGTTGGCGGCCTGCGCAGCGGCGAAGCTGGGCTGCTGCAGGCTGCAGGCGCCGGCATCAGCGCGGCCGCTCACGGTGAACAGGTCTTCTACGCCACCATTGGGGTTAGCGGTGTTGGCCGTGCCATTGGCGTTAAAGAAGAACGGGAAGCGGGCTTCACGCACCGGGCCGTTGGCGAGGACAAAGAATGGAATGGTGTTGGTGTTGCCGCTGACTACGCCATTGGCTATGACCTGGCTTTGGGGGTTGGGACCTACATTGGGGAAGACGTTGGCGGACGGGCTGGTTCCACCGATCGCCGGTTGGGAATGGCATCCTCCGCATCCATCCAGGTTAAACCGCGGTCCCAGTCCGGGGTTGTTGCCGGTCACTGTCTGGTGCTCGGCGAACTGCGAGAGTCCGTTTTGGAAAAATGTCAAATCGGCGGGATTTGCGCTGATGGAAGCCAGCGGCTGGCCAGCGTTGATTCCGGTGGTGCTCCGGACGCCGGGATCATTTACCTGTGCAAACGCCATTCCCGCAAGCAACAGCGCTGCCACGCATGTGGAAACAGAAACGAACTTCAAAAGCTTCATCTAGATCCTCCTTAAAAGGTGTAAAGCCGTTTTTCCCTTTCTTCCCTTTTCCCTACACCTTTGGCTGGTTGTGCGATAAGAGACGGCGTCCTTGCAGGTCCCCTGGCAAATGTGGACTCTGCCGGACGGCATTCCGGATGGAGGTCAATTGATGGTGATGACATGTCCGCCCCTTCACCTCGGTACAAGCCACGCTGAAGGGAGACACTCACGGCAAGAAAAAGCAGCCCACCACGGTTTTTGAAAGAACCTCTCAGTCCGCATCGGTTGCGGCAGATTCCGGCTGCTGCAAAGGCGCGGCTTTAGACGGGGAGGCGCGTGCAGTTTTGGAACTCTGCCCAAGAGCAGCCCGAAGAGAAACCAGAGCAGGACAGAGCACTAAAACCGGGGCGAATCTTAGCATTTCCAAAATGAATGTCAAGGGTTAAGTTGTGGTGTCGAAACAGGACAAGTACTCAAGTACATCATCATTGTTTACCTATATATAGGTAGTGGCTATGGCTCGAAGAATTTTGATTTCAGCAGTATTTGGTATTTAGCCTTTAGCTCTTGGCCTTTGGCCCTTGGCTCTTGGCCTTTGGCTCTTGGCGCCACCCCTGGTCATCGGGTTATCGGGGCACCCCACCCCATCGCACGCAAGACCAGCGTGCGCCGGGGGCACCCGGGACAACGCGCGTGCGCTTTACGGGCGCGTCGGGATGACAGAGCGCTTAAGGTTAAGGGGCGCAACGACGAAGCCGACAGAGGGCATTCAGTCCGCGGACGGCCTTGGCAATCCTTCAAAGCGTCGTGGGCGTGGAAACAGGAAATCTCAAAAACCTTGCCGGTGATCCTCGGCCAGCCGGGACAGGTGACAGAGATTTGATCTGATCTCGACGGATTTGGAGCCAAAGAGAAAAAGTTAGAGGACCCTTACTGCTGCAGCTCGATTTTGGTGATGGTCATTTTGTCGCCGTCTACGGCGCCGGTGACTGTGATTCTGATGTCGGTTTCGCGGCTGAAGGTGGCGATGAATTTCCTGACCTTCTCGTTGCCATCCTGGTCAAACTTGATATAGCGCTTATCCTCGGTGAGCACGCCGAAGCCGCCCCTGGAGCACAGCGGAGCCCGCAAGCAGTCCCTGGAATGCATGGCGGAGGAGATTTCGAGATGGCCTTTTGGTTTGAGCCGGTCGTAGCAGAAGGTATCCAGCAGGACGCCCTTGATGGCCGTAGTGGTGTCAGCGGCAAACGCGCTCAGACTCGCGATGAGCAGGAAGAGTGGAAGCAGTGGTCGCATAATCCTCAGTATTTTGGCAATTAGCAGATAGCAATACTAGAGCATATTTCAAAAATTCGTCTGATACTCGACGCTTACATCCAAGACTTGTTCACTTAAAGAGTCTTGGAACCTCTTGAGTCAATGGCAAAACTCAAGGTCCCTCCGATTTAGCCCCGCTGACGCGTGGGTAAACCCTCGGGATGACGAACCCGTTTTTCAATCGTTCACCTTAAGCGAACGGTATGGCACTTACACCCTAAAAACTTCCGGGGCTAAAAGCCCTGGGGACGGGAGAACACAATTTTCGGTCCCCGAGCTGAAGTCGAACTCAAGTCCAGGGCTTCCACCGATGATGGCTCCCATTCTATCAATTGCGTCGCAACGACTGACCCCTGTTTGGGTCCCCGCTGCACTACGAGATTTTGCCCGATAGCGTGGGCCTTCGTCAATCTGTGGTTGCCTCGGCGCCTGGAGGCGGGGCCACGGGAACGGAGGGACGGCCAAACATGATGCCGGTTTCCACTTCCAGCCGTTGTCCATCGCGCTCGTACGGCCTGAACTTCCACTGTTTAAGGGCGTCGCTGATGGCTTTTTCCTGCTCGGGAAAGGCGCTCAGAAAGTGAATGTGTTTGACCTTGCCTTGCTTATCAATGATGATGCGCACGGGGATGGCGTTATACCTGCGCTGGGTCAGCACGGGCTCAACGCGCTCGATCACGTTGTCGCCGCCGGCGAAATCCTTGATGCACACAGGAACATTGCCTCCGCCCGTGCCTCCGGTAGAGCTGGCCTCCGCGGGCAGCTTCATTTTGCTGTTCATGTCCTTGACCAGTTCCTCCAGCGCCTTGGTATCACGGTTCATCAATACGATTTCCACGGTGTGGCAGCGAATCTGGGTGGCCAGCACATACCAGTGCAGTTGCGCGGCGGGAGACCAATAGGCAAAGAAGGTGAAAGCCTGGCCGCCAATGGTGGTCTGCGAGGGCTTCAACTCCACTTGATAGTAGTCCGGCAGATGGTTCTTAGAGTAGTTCACAACTTGCCGCGCATTGGCGGCCGGCATGGGGATAAAAAACATGTCCTGGGCACTGAACTGGATACTGCCTCTGGCCTCTCCTTTATAGGTATCCGTCCGGCTGATCTGGGCCAGCACATAACTTCCGGTGTCCGACGGGGGCGGTGGCGTGAACTTTTGCGTCCAATCGGGCGGCAAGGAGTAAGTGATACCAAAATACTGGTCGGTGAAGACGTTGCCGGCAACGGCGCCATCTTCCGGCACGGGGGTGGTGGAATCACTGGCGCTATGCCATGCGCCTTTAACGATTAGCGTATCCTTGGGCACTACGTGTTTAGGGTCGGGGTTGGTAACGTTCGAAAAATCGCCACCATTCTTCTGCACGGGCTGCGGAGCAGACTGGGGAGCCGGAGCACTTTGCGTGGGTTGGATGACCTGGCCCCAAGCCGGGAAGGTTACAAATAAGGTGACAAAGATCAGAAAACGGGAACATCTGGACTGCATACTTCCTCCAAAGCCCGCCGCGGCGGGCTGCTAGCCGGCTGGCTGCTAGCTCAAGACCAACATCTTACACGAGGTAGAACAAGTATTTAGTATTTAGTACTTAGTATTTAGAAAAACCGCAAACCTCGGCCTCTTAGACCTTCTCGGAGGCCGATTAACAGCTTATGCCGCCCCTCCGGGGCTTGGCTCCTTCGTCCCAAACATTCCCCACAGCTTTGCGCTGTGGGCTCAGTAATTTCGCCCGCTTTGCGGGCTGGGGCGATTGATACATCCGCATTGCCAATTCCTTCAGTCAACCGTATTGGGGGCTAAAGCGGGCTAAAGCCATGGATTTATTCGGCCCTTGGGCACGATTGAAAGTCATGGCCTGTTGCAAACCTATTTTTGAAACACATTCCAAGTACTAAGGCTTTGTGCATAAATAAATGATTCAAGCTGTTTGCCCCGATATGGTGTAGTTCCAATCCCCGTGGAAGGAATGACGCACGAGGTTAATGGCGGACAGTTCTACATCGGAGATCTTCCTGCCCTTGGGATATTT
>DATGJZ010000033.1:0-60317 GCA_035294925.1 Candidatus Angelobacter sp.
ACAGGCCGGAGCAAGAATATGTTGGGCCGCGCAATGCCACGGAAGAAACGTTATGCCGTTTGTGGCAAGAAGTATTGCGGCGGGAACGTGTGGGAATTCACGACAACTTTTTTAGGATCGGCGGCCATTCTCTTCTTGCTGTGCAAGTGATCTCGCGCATCAAGTCAGCGTTTTCCGTAGAGATTCCTCTTAGTGTTTTATTTACGGCGCCGACAGTGGCCAGGATGGCAGAACATATTGCTGCAGTGAACGGGCCTGACCGGTCACAGTCGTCGCCGGTCTTGGTCAACATTCAACCTCATGGCTCGTTGCGTCCCTTTTTCTGCGTGCATGCTGTCGGCGGCCAGGTGATTAGCTATGGGGAGCTTTCACAGGAACTCGGCCAGGAGCAGCCGTTTTACGGGTTGCAGTCGCCTCCCGCAAATTTGTTCCCGGATTCGGACGTGAGCATCGAGCAGATGGCCACTCTCTACAACCGGGAGATTCGCAGCGTGCAGCCGGTCGGCCCTTATTTGCTCGGCGGCTGGTCTATGGGAGGCTTGGTAGCGTGGGAAATGGCGCGACAACTGACAAAGGAAGGAGAGACGGTAGGCCTATTGGCGCTCATAGATACTACTCCGCCGTCCCGGTATCTGGAAGCCGATGATAGAGCAGACGAAATGTCCATGCTTGCCCGTTTTGCATTAGATATGAGTCAGTTGGTTGGCAGGGATCCTGGGCCTCTAGTGGAACAATTCTCGCGGGCTGCTGCGCAGGACCAATGGAACATGGTGGAAGACGCTCTGATCAACCATGGCTTGCTGACGGCTGAGAAAGCCCATGCCGAAATGACCACCTTGCTGGATATATTTAAGCGGAATTTCACCGCCATGAACAACCATGCTCTCCATCACAGTGACCAACCGGTTGTTTTCTTTAGAGCAGCGGAGACGCCCGAGCATTTCTCCGAACGATGGAGAACATGGGCGGGAGGCGGCATCCGCTTCCATTCCATTTCCGGAGATCATTTCACAATGCTGAGGCAACCGGGTGTGCGTACCATCGCGCAACTCTTACAAGAATACATGCTGAAAGCCGGTGAGCAGCCGCAACAGGTTCACGCTATGAGTGCGGAAACGAGGCCCTGATAATGAACAACGGTGAGAATAAACGTCCGGGGAACTTGGAAAAGCAGTCATGACTTCGAGGGGTTGCTCGAAGGAGGATCGTTAATGAGCATCATTTCTTCGCCAAAACTTCCGTCGGAGCGCAACTTTGGCCTTCTGTTCGCGGCCGTTTTCGTCATTTTGGGGATACGCGGAGCCACGAAGCACTGGAACTGGATCGCCTATGGCGGTTGCCTCATGGCGGGTAGCGCGTTTGGCCTGTTCGCACTCACGAATCCTCGGATTCTTGGACCCCTGAATAAGGCTTGGTTTTATTTAGGCAAGTGGCTCGGAAAGATCACTAGCCCAATTGTTATGGGAATTATCTTCTTCGTCATCTTGACTCCAGTTTCCATTTTGACCCGGCTATTTGGCCGCGATGAACTTCGATTAAAGCGTCGCGCGATCAACTCTTACTGGATTGACCGCGCCTCGCCTGATGTAACAGCTCAGTCATTCAAAAATCAGTTTTGAGTGCAATGACGTGGTGGGTGGAGGTACGACGACTTGAAAGAACAGTGGAGGTAAATACTATGGGCATGTTCATCAAAGAACTCTGGGCCTTTCTGCGGATTCGGAAGAAAATGTGGATTACTCCAATCATCGGTATCATGGTTTTGATTGTTACTTTGTTAATCGTGGCGGAATCCTCTGTCATCGCGCCGTTCATCTATTCTCTTTTTTGAGCGATGAAGATCCTAGGCTTATCAGCTTTCTATCACGACTCTGCGGCCTGCCTGGTCGCAGACGGCGATATTGTCGCCGCTGCCCAGGAAGAACGGTTCACCCGCAGGAAACATGACTCTGGTTTTCCTGCCAAGGCTGCGGAATACTGCGTTCAATCAGCCGGTCTGCGACCTGCGGATATTGACTACGTCATCTTCTATGACAAACCGTTTCTAAAGTTTGAACGCCTGTTCGAAACCTATCTCGCATTTTCTCCAAAAGGATTTCGAAGTTTTGCAAAATCGATTCCGCTTTGGCTGAAAGAGAAACTTTTTCAAAAGGCGGTGATCGTTGATGATCTGAAAAAGTGTTTCGGGGAGCAGGTCGACTGGGCGAAACGTTTGTGCTTTTCCGAACACCATCTTAGTCACGCCGCATCGGCGTTCTTTCCATCACCTTTCAAGGAAGCCGCCATACTTACCATGGACGGGGTTGGCGAGTGGACCACAACTTCAGTCTTTACCGGTAGCGATAACCAATTGTCAGTTCAGAAAGAGATTCACTTTCCCCATTCTCTTGGACTGCTGTACTCGGCCTTTACTTACTACACCGGTTTCAAAGTCAACTCGGCCGAGTACAAAGTCATGGGCCTGGCGCCTTACGGCGAGCCGCGTTACGCCGATCTGATTCAGAAGCACCTCATTGATGTCAAAGATGATGGGTCCTTCCATCTCGACATGAGGTATTTTGACTACTGCACCGGCCTGACGATGACCAACAGCCGCTTCAATGCGCTTTTTGGCGGGCCGCCCAGACATCCGGAGAGCGAGCTTACACAACGGGAGATGGATCTTGCGGCTTCGATTCAAGCTGTTACCGAAGACATCGTCATCAGGCTCGCAAAGGATATCCAACGGACTACCCGGCAGAAGAACTTATGCCTTGCCGGCGGTGTAGCGCTGAACTGCGTTGCCAACGGGAAGCTCTTGCGAGAGGGAATTTTCGAGGACATCTGGATTCAACCGGCAGCCGGCGATGCGGGTGGTGCCCTGGGCGCGGCTCTCGCCGCTTACTATTTCATGCTCGATCAACCAAGGGATATAAGATCAGGCGACAGAATGAAGGGAGCATTTCTCGGGCCCGAATTCTGTCAGTGCGAAATTGAACAACGGTTGACAAAGCTTGGGGCTGCCTTCAGGACGGTATCCGACGAAGAGCTGATTTGCGTCGTCGCCCATGCACTTGCAGAACGAAAGGCGATCGGCTGGCACCAAGGCCGGATGGAGTTTGGGCCCCGAGCTCTCGGTGGGCGCTCCATCATCGCCGACCCGCGCTCGCCAACCATGCAAAAGCAACTCAACCTGAAAGTGAAGTACAGGGAATCATTTCGGCCCTTTGCGCCGAGCGTATTGCGAGAGGACCTGTCCGCCTGGTTTCAGCTCGACCGCGACAGCCCATACATGCTTTTAGTTGCCGATGTCGCACGGGTAAAACAGTTGGCCATGTCGGAAGACCAAAAGAGACTCTTCGGCATTGACAAGCTGAATGTCATGCGGTCTGAGATTCCTGCGGTCACGCACCTGGATCATTCCGCTCGAATTCAAACCGTGCATCAGGAAACCAATCCCAGGTATTACGGATTGATTTCTAAATTCAAGCAGTTGACCGGCTGTCCGGTTCTGGTGAACACATCTTTTAATGTGCGCGGCGAGCCGATCGTCTGCACGCCCGAGGATGCCTTTCGCTGCTTTATGGGGACAGAACTCGATCTGTTGGCGATCGGGAACACCATCTTGCAAAAAGCGGACCAGCAGAAGTCTCTGGCGAGAAAGGATTACAAGGATGCCTATGAGCTGGACTAAAGGCAAGGAGTTCTATGGACTTAAAGAACCACTAAGGAGGGGGCTCGTTGGACTCCAAGGCCCTTCTTGCTTCTACGCATAAGGTGCAAAATGAGACTTGTTGTTAGAGTTGCGGGTGCCCCCATTGATCAGCGCGATTGCGGTCGCCGGTTCGCCCGTGCGGTTGCGGACTTGGTGCGCGACGGCCATTTTCTTGCGGTGGTCCACGGCCAACATGCCATGGTTGGACGGCTTGCCGCCAAGGCCGGGGAAGGCGGCAATGGCAGGGGAAATCACCACGAAGAAGACGCAACGTTCGCCGCGGTAGAGCACGAAAACAGGGCGCTTGCCGCCTTACTGTCACAACAGAATGTGACCAGCATAGGCTTACGGGCGACTGACGCGGGGTTAGCACAGTTGCGCAAACAGTACCTTGGCAACGGCAAGACTGGATTCAGGGTAGAGGCCACGCGCCTGGATCCCCATTGGTTGGAGATCATTTGCAGCAACAAGGGTGTACCCGTTCTCTCGAATTTTTCTTCCTGGGCCGGGGAAGACCATTTGATTGACCCCGATCAGATGGCTGCAGTTTGTGCTGCCAGTTGGAATGCTGATGCACTCATCTACATGACCGAAGAAAAAGGAGTGCCGGACGCCCATGGCGGCATCCTTAGATGGCTTGATATCAAGTCCAAAGCTGAACTGCAAGTAGAAGGGCTGAGCGATGAGATGCGCGGGCTCCTGGAAGCATGCGCAATGGCCTTGAGGCAGGGCGTTCGACGTGTCAGGATTCTGCCTTTATCCAATGTGGATTGTTTACCGCTGTTCTATTTTTCGCCTATCGAACATGGTACGGAAGTGATCGCTACTATTCCCCGCGTCTGAAGAGTCGGGGGAAAGGACTACAGATAAATCTATGAGTTGGACTAAGATCAGGGAATACTATGGATTGCGGCGTCCGTTTAAGTTCCGCATAGCAATTCCATTCTTATTAAATATATGTGTGCTCAGCGCAGTATTCGTGGCAGGCGTAATCTTGTTTTGGCGTGGCGGCCTGGACATCGGAACAGCGCGATTTTATTTCTTTCTTTACCTCGCCTGCCTACTCGTCATCGCCGCTGCTTTCAGCAAGGTCAGCAAGCTGTCTTATGCGATTCTCGTCTGGTGCACAATTGAGCTGGGCTTAGGACTCGGAAGCCTCATATTGAAAGTCGAACCTTCTCTCTTCCCAGAAAACGCTACAACAACCGAAGGCGACGCTGAGTCCCTCGCGTTCATCTACCATCCGTTGCTGCAATACGTTCCACGACCGAACTGGCAGTATACACACCGCATAGATTTTCGTCGCTTTCACTTTTACGATCAAGCTAAGGCTTTTGGCATAGATGTGGCGTCGTTGCAAGGTCAGGAGCTTACCTTTGTTCACAATTCACTGGGGGCAAGGGGAAAGGAGCTAACAAAGAGTGACTTAGCTAAGGATCTAATTTTTGTCTACGGTGGGTCATCTACCTATGACCAAAGGGTAACTCAAGGTGAGACCTGGGCGGAGCAATTACAAGCTGACCTTAACAACAAATACACTGTTGTTAATTTCGGTATAGTTGGTCATACCACAGCAGAAAACTTGATACAGACTGCTTTTTATCAGGACGTCTTAAGGAAAAGACCGGCTTGTGCCATTTATTATGTTGGCTGGAATGATGCAGTCAATAACGCCCATATCGAACAGCTAGATAGCGCATATGCGGACTATCACCTTCTGCTTATGGCTCAACGCAAGCCTGACCTTTTCGTTGCACAATACTCACCGCTAGGTTTTTTAGTGAACCAGGTAGCACAGAAACGATTTGACACTGTCCCGTATTGGCCGCAAATCCTCGGAAAGCCGCCGGTTGCCGGTAGAGATGAGCACCTGGAAGCTATTGTTATTGGAAATGTGAAAACCATTGCGGCCATGAATGCAGCAAGGGGCATAAAGACGATTGTCATAGGGCAGATAGCCAACAGTCTCTGGTCCGACCCTCCCTTGTTGTTTTCGCCATTGGTGAAAGAAGGAGATGCGGTGCCTTTGGTGGAGGGATTAAAGTCAGCCCTGAAGGGTGCCGCTGTCTCGATTGGGGTAAAGTATATAGACCCTGGAATCAAGAATTTTGAGGGAAGTGATTTTGTCGACGAGGTGCATTTTGCGTCTCGAGGGTCGAAAAAATTTGCGTCGCTAATTTCCAAGGAGGTTGGCGACTACTGCCGATAGATTGCCATGATGACCACTTTGCCTTTGGAAGTTGCGGCCGTGCAGAGTTAGGCCCCGCAGACTATGAGCGGAACAGGAAATGCGCACGAGTGAAGCTGGCGGCCTCGACCTGAACCCCAGAGAGTTGGGGCAGGCAACATGCGTGAAGGATGACATTCCTTTGAAAATATTCCACGAGCACTTCAAATTCCAGTTGACAAGGAGAGATTATGCTGAATAGGGAGCCGTTGTACTTACGTCAGAATATTCAGGTCGAACCGCTAATCGATCATTGGTATGCGTGGCCGCAGCTCATTCCGCCCGCAAATGGAGCCAGGAACATCACAGAGAGGCACATCCCCATTATGGACTCATATATCAGCAATCCTCAGGCACATGCTTCAGCAGCCAAGAATCCTAAATTGCTGGGCGGGCCATTTGTCGATCTGGATGGCAAGCAAGTCGATGACGTTCGGGCCCTGAGGGACCGGATCAAGCGTGACCGTTCACCCCTGATCAAGCTGTCTGCGGCGCTGAAAGCTTTAGATGAATTAGTGCGGAGTACTGCCAAAGGTTACAGTCTACATCCGCTGTATCCCCAGGTTCCGGAGATGCTTCGTGGATATGTGGAACTCGTCTATGACCTGAACAATCAGCCATCTTTTCGGTTGTTTGAGTCTCTTCTGTATCGCAGTGAGTTTTATGATCGTTCCCAGCAAAGCTTGATGTTATCGACCACAAGCAGCGATGATCGACCGTTCATTCTGAGCACGCCCAGGTTCGAATCTGAAGATCGCTTCCATCTTCCTCTTGACTTTTCGGATGCGGTCGTGGATGAGTTGTTCGGATTGAAAAAATTACCGAAGCCCTGGGAGGAGATTCGGGAACTGCTAAGGGTTCCTCCTGAACGCGAAGCTCTGGTCCGTGGTTTCTTTACCGAACAAGCGCCGCCCGCTTACAGCAACTACACAGGGCCTGGAGTGCGCTGGCGTTATTTTGGGCATGCGTGCATTCTCGTCGAGTCTCAGGGGGTTTCCATACTGCTTGATCCGGTGCTGAGTTACACCTATGAGAGCAATATCTCGCGATTCACATATCTCGATTTGCCCGATCATATTGACTACGTGCTGATTACACACGGCCATCCGGACCACATCCTTTTCGAAACCCTGCTCCAGCTTCGCCACAAGATCAGAACTATTCTTGTTCCACGCAACGGCGATGGCCACCTGCAGGATCCCTCGCTGAAGCTCCTGCTTGAAAACTGTGGATTCAAAAACGTAATCGAGATCAACGAAATGGAAGAGATCCGCGCCGGCAAGGTTTGCATCACAGGTCTCCCATTCATGGGAGAACATGCCGATTTGAACATCAAGACAAAACTCGCGTGGCTGGTGAAGATGGGTCCACATTCACTGCTTTTTGCCGCGGACTCGTGCACCATCGAACCAAAGTTGTATCAGCACCTGCGCCGGGAGATTGGAGAGGTCGATGCCCTGTTCCTGGGCATGGAGTGTGACGGAGCGCCGCTCACCTGGCTCTACGGTCCCCTGCTCTCGCAAAAATTAGACCGCGGCATGGATGCGTCGCGCCGCTTGTCGGGCTCGAATTGCGAACAGGGAATGCGGATCGTAAACACCCTCGGCTGCCGCGATGTCTATGTATACGCTATGGGCCAGGAGCCGTGGCTTAACTACATGATGAGCATCAAATACACGGATCAATCGCGCCCGATTGTTGAGTCAGACAAGCTCATCAAGGCATGTCAAGAACAGGGAATCGTAGCAGAAAGGTTGTTCGGTGATAAGGAAATCCTGCTTGAACCCAGAATGGCGTCAGTTCTCCCAGTTGAAACTCAGAGAGTTGCGGCGGGCGAGCCGGAAAGGAGTATCGTATGACGGTATTGGAAACTGTGGCGTTGGATCAACGACGCTGGTCCGCGACAGCCCTTAGACTGAAGGACAGCAATTGGGCCCGCTATAGGCTGATGGCCGCATTGATTCTTGCTGGTGCGATTCTGGAAGCCGTCGCGTTACAGATACATACCTCGTATCCGGCAGTTTCGCAACTGGCCGGCTATGTGGGAGCAGCGGCATTGGCTTTAGTGTTGGTGGTAAGGACAAAAGGACTTCAGAGGGAGCGAGCTCAGGGGTGGGTTCTCGCAGCAGCGGCTGGGGAATCGCTCATGAGCGAGATCTATCGTTACCGGACTTCGTGTGGACCGTATTCCCGTCGTCTTGGAGGGAATCCCGAAGCCACGCTTCTGCGGCGCCGGGATGCCATTTTTGAGAAAGTGAAATTGATCGAAAAATACATCGTGGAACCAGATCCGAAACCGCTGCCTCCGCTTGGACCACTCGATGTGGACGCCTATATCGCGGAGCGCGTCACTCGCCAAATCAGTATGTTTCGGAGGATCTCCAAGGAATTTCCCCAGTTTCAAGTCAAGATGCTGAGAATGGAAGATGTCCTGGCCAGTGTTGCGGTCCTGGCTGCCGTCATCTTAACCTTCACCCACAATCAGGTGTACAGCACATGGGTTATCATCGTCGCATTCCTCAGCCTTGTGCTGGGCGCCAGTACCAAATTGGAGCGGTACGCCACACTCATTGTCGAATTGCGGACCATGCCGGATCGCCTTACCGGCATTCTTGAAAGATGGCGGGCCAATCAAGGCATGTTGGAGGACTTGGTGGAGCGGGTTGAGGCGGCGATCCTTGCGGAAGCCGAGAATTGGGTTGCTGTCCTCGATGAAGATGCTCTGGAAGATATCAGCGTGTCGGGAGCTTCGCCGCTGGAGCCGGCTCTGGAAGCTCCAGCTGCGCGCGTCGACGCCTAGGGCGAATGCGTCAACCGAAATCTAACGATTACGGTTGCCAGGATGATGATGATTCTAACCCTCGCTGGCAGGAGAGGTTTTCAGTGATTTATGAATGTAATTCGATTTTTCGCTCGTAATGCACGCTCTAAACTGTTTATTGCGGTAGCGGCCGGCACGATCAGCGGCCTCAGCAGCATGGTTCTGCTTGCGCTCTTCGGCGCCGTGTTGAAGGGAGGCAGCCGGTATTCTGCCTTTACGTTGGCATGTATTCTTCTTGCCCTATGTTTGTTCCTGCCGCTCACCCGCTTTATTTCCGAGGTGATCTTACTGCGTCTGGCCCAGGCAGAGCTGTTTAACCTTCGCATGCGGCTCAGCCGCCGGATCCTTCAGTCTGCATTGCGTCATCTCGAAATTCTAGGATCCGAGCCGCTCATGACAGCTCTTACGGATGATATCCCCGGAATCGTGGACGCTCTTCATCTGATACCACCGCTGTGCCTGAACATGGCGATTGCGCTCGGCGGCTTCACTTACCTGGGTTGGCTGTCATGGCGGATATTGCTCTTGGTTCTTGGCTTCTTTCTTCTGGGTCTATTGGTTTATGACCTGCCAATCAGGTTGTGCTTAAAACATTGGGATGGAGCCCGTGATGAGCTGAATGTCCTGTGGGGCTATTTTAAGGATTTGACCGAAGGCGTGAAAGAACTCAAACTGCATTCTCGCCGGCGGCATGTTTTTCTTTCTCAAGTGTTACGCGCCCCTGCGGCAGCGCGGATCAAACATTTGGTCAGCGCTTTCAATTACCATGGAATGGCCAACAGTCTTGGACAGATGCTGGTCTTTGTAGCCATCGGGTTGATTCTCTTCTCTTCGGTCAGAGGTCATTCTGGCATTGCCGTCCCGGCTGGCAGCATTATTACTGTGCTATATATCACCTCCGCGCTGCAGTTTGTCCTGAATGTAACGCCAGCTCTCAGCCAAGCTGATATTGCTTTGCAAAGACTGGATGGTCTGACCCGGCAGCTTGAAGGCCCTGGGGTTCCGGAACTTCAACAGGACGTTGCCACAGACGCTGGGCTCAGGTGCGAGCGCTTAACCTTGAAAGCGATTACCCATGCTTATCAGAGCAAGCAAGCGAAGGAGGCCTTTACTCTCGGCCCCATAGATATCAATCTGAAAGCGGGCGAATTGGTTCTTGTGGCAGGCGGAAACGGCAGTGGCAAGACGACTCTCGCCAAAATCATTACCGGGCTTTACCCTGCAGAGACTGGGGAACTTCTGCTGGATGGCCGGCCAATCACAGATGAAAACAGAGAGTTTTATCGGCAGCATTTCTCTGCCATCTTTTATGACTTCTACCTTTTTGAAAGCTTGTTGGGCCTGGAAAAACCGGACCTCGACGAGCGCGCGCGGGAACGCTTGGCACGCCTTCAACTGAATCGTGTGGTAACTATCGAGAATGGAGTGCTTTCCACAACGCAACTGTCACACGGACAGCGGAAACGCCTCGCCTTACTCACAGCAACTCTAGAGGATCGTCCGATTTATGTATTCGATGAGTGGGCTGCCGACCAGGATCCGGAATTCAAGGACTTCTTCTACCGTGAGCTTTTGTCGGACCTGAAGGCGAAAGGCAAACTCGTCCTCATCATCTGCCATGATGATCACTACTTCGATGTGGCAGACCGCATGATCAAGTTGGAATCTGGAAAGGTAATTTACGACGGAGTTCCCATTGCATCCTGATCGAACCACCCTGATTGGCTGACACATGATTAAGTGCATGTTATTTCTCTGGCGCAATTCCCCGGGCCGGTTTGCGGCGGCCATAGCGTTAACCATTCTGAGCGGGTGCAGTGGCATCGTGCTGCTGGCCTTGGTAAATATCGTCCTGCAAGGGCGCCCGATTTCCAAAGAACTTGTCTGGAGCTTTGTTGGCTTTTGCCTCCTGCTGCCGCTAGGCCGGTTTTTCGCCGACATTTTGATTTCGCGGGCGGCTCAACAGGGGGTCTTCGACTTACAAATGCGTTTGCCCCGGAAGATCGCCGGGGCGCCCTTGCGGTTTCTGGAAGACCTTGGTGCGCACCGGTTGTTCGCCGTTTTGACCCAAGACCTTCAGGTACTTGGCTTCGCGATGTTAACTCTTCCTACCACCTGCCTCAACTTGACGATTTTTGCCGGTTGTCTGGTTTACCTGGGCTGGCTTTCGCGGATGGTGCTTGTAACTGCGCTTGGATTTATTGTCTTGTGCCTCGTGATCTACCGTTTCCCGGCATCTAAGGCTGCAAACTCTCTACGATTGTCGCGCCAAGCGACGGACGGTCTTTATCAACACCTTCGGGCGCTCCTGGGAGGCGCCAAAGAACTCAAGCTGCATCAGCAGCGCCGGAAGGCTTTTCTTTCCCAAGTCCTCCAGTCGTCCACGTCTGCGATCCGTGCTCACAATGTCTCAGGCCTGACGGCCTCCACTGCAGCCACAGCCTGGGCCCAGACGTCCGGTTTTGTACTCATTGGCGCACTCCTGCTGGCTATACCTTTGATCAAGATCGATCCCCAGGATCGGATTGGCTACACCGTAGCCCTTGTATTCATGATGGCCACTCTACAAGGTGTCCTGACCAGAGATACTCAACGCGATTACAAGCGTGCTGCGATTGCCCTCCAGAAGATTGAGGACCTCGAGCGGAATTTCGATGCTCTTCATGCCGAACCGGATTCTGTCCTCCACGAGGACATTAAATATGAGTTCCGTCGCCTGGAATTGTGCGACGTCACCTTTGCCTACCACCAGGCAGGGGAGATTCATGATTTCATTGTCGGACCTGTGAGTCTAAGCCTCGTGCCCGGAGAAGTCGTCTTCCTCGTAGGCGGCAACGGCAGTGGTAAGACGACCTTAGCCAAACTTTTGGTGGGCCTCTATGCTCCGGAGAGTGGCCATGTGAGCCTGGAGGGTGAAGTGGTCACAGATGCAAACCGGGAACATTATCGCCAGCATTTTTCTGCCGTATTCGCTGACTTTCATCTCTTTGATCGTCTCTTGGGTTTGGAAAGCGCCCAACTGGATGAAAATGCCAAGAACTATCTTACGCAGCTTGAACTCGATCATAAGGTCGAGATCAAAGATGGGGTCTTATCTACGACCAAATTGTCTCAGGGCCAGCGTAAGCGTCTGGCGCTGCTTACAGCCTATATAGAGGACCGTCCCGTTTATGTTTTTGACGAGTGGGCAGCCGACCAGGACCCGTCTTTTAAGAGAACCTTCTACTATAGTTTTTTGCCGGAATTGAAGGCTAAGGGTAAGGCTGTCCTGGTGATTAGCCATGACGACAGATACTACAGCGTCGCAGATCGTATCATTCGGCTGGATAGCGGCAGAATCGTCGAGCTGCCAGTTGTGGCGCAGACGGTTTGAGCAATCTGAAAATCCGGAGCTAAAGGAGGTAATTATGAGAATTCGATTTCTCTTGCTGTTTTATCTGGCGCTAGGCTTGGCTTATTCAGCTTTCGCATCCTCCAGCTTTTTCATTGAGGATGGAAGTGACCCGGCGAAACGAACCGACCAGAAGATTTATTCAAAGAATCCTGAGGCCAATGCGCTTTATATCCAGGGGCTGGACTATCTCAGCAAAGGTAAAGCCTGGGCCGGCGGGTCAGTGGAGAACGCCAAGAAGGCGCTGGAGCTTTTCCGCCAGGCTGCGAAGAAGGACCCTCAATTCGCCTTGGCATACCTCGGGCAGGCAGATGCACTGGATGCTGCCAGCTTTTCTGCTCCCGGCGGCCTGGACCCGGGAAAAGTATATCGTGAACAGGAGGCGGTTGCGCTCAAGGCTATTGCGCTGGACGATAGTTTGACTGACGCGCATTCGACCCTTGCCGAGATCTATCAAGACAATGAATACGACTGGCCCAAAGCCGAGAGAGAAATGAAGCGCGTGATTGAACTCACCCCAAACGCCGCTGCAGGACATCGTGACTATGGGCTTTTTTTGGGAACCATGGGCAAGTTTGAAGAGGCCGAGGCACAAATAAGATTGGCGCAGACGCTGGATGAAAAGAGCGCTTCGCCCAACCGGGCGATGATGCAGATCCTCTATTGGGAGCACAAGGACGATGCAGCGGTTGCCCAGGGGTTGGAGGCGGCGCGCAAAGACAAAGCGCTAAACACCCATTTCTTCCTGGGGTTTGTCTATATTCATCAAGGCCAATTTGAGAAGGGAATCGAAGAGCTGAAGTTGGCCTCCGAGGGAGGCGATGCTGGTTCCCTGGCGGGACTTGCCTATGCCTACGCCATGGCGGGAGACAAGACAAAACTCAAGGACACTCTTGAGCGGTTTCAACACCATCCCGCACATGACCATGTCCCCTATCGCTTAGCCGCAGTTTATGTGGCCTTGGGGGACAAGGATCGCGCCATAAGCTTGATAGAAAAGGATTACCGGCAGCGAAGCAACTGGTTAACTCGTTTGAAGGTCGATCCCGTCATGGATACTCTTCGCCAGGAGCCACGGTTTAAACAACTGATGCGCAAGATGAATTTCGAAGAGTGAGTGTCCTGGGAACAAAATGAATTTGGAACATTGAATTATCCTATCGCAAGGGGGCTTTACCTATGTTGCCAGACAATCGTGAGGCGAGCGGATTAGGGCGTCAACAATCCGGCGGGGGACTCTGGTGGGACAATCTCCTGCGGGACCTGCGCTACACATTGCGTACCCTGCGCCATTCCCCCGGATTTACCATCATCGCGGTGCTGACGATTGCGTTGGGCATTGGAGCGACGACAGCCATCTTTAGCATAGTGGATGCTGCGCTATTGCGTCCACTGCCGTACCCCGAGCCTGAACAACTCGTATTCATCCAGGATGACCTTCCCGGCATAGGCAGCCAGGATGTCGGAATCTCAATTCCGGAGTTGTGGGACTTTCAGCGTTCCGGTATTTTTCAATGGATTTCACCGAATGTGTTCGATGCAAACAACCTCACAGGCTCGGGTCAGCCTACCCAGGTCCTGGGAATCGCTGTTATGCCGAATTATTTCACCCTGCTAGGCGTCAAACCGCAGTTGGGTCGCACGTTCGATCCTAATGACCCAACACCTGGATTTAATCTCGAAAGCGTCATCAGTGACGGATTATGGAAACGGGCCTTCGGGAGTGATCCTCATATTCTGGGCAAAACGATACGGGTCGACGGCGACTCATATCAGATCGTTGGCGTCATGCCGCCTGATTTTCACAATCCCGGACGAACACCAGGCGAGAGAAATACGGAAGTGTTTCTTGCAGGGGGCTTCGCCGCTCCGCCATTCACTCCAAGCACAGATCCTCCACGGCGAGATAGTCATTGGCCTGGAACGATCGCGCGGCTTAAATCCGGACTCACGCTTGCAGCGGCTCAGAACCGGATAGACGCGCTGGTCGCATCCTTGCAGAAACAATTTCCCAAGGATTATCCGGCACAAGCCGCATGGACGGTGCGATTGGTGCCGCTCAAAGAAACCGTGGTCGGTGATGTCCGGCGCTCATTGTTGCTTTTGTTTGGCGCTGTAGGATTGGTTCTGTTAATCGGCTGCGTGAACGTCGCCAATCTCCTGCTGGCGCGTGCCAGCGCGAGAGGACGCGAAATGGCCATTCGCCAGGCGCTCGGAGCCGCGCGGAGGCAACTGGTGCGGCAATTACTGACGGAGAGTTTGTTTCTCTCCCTGCTTGGCGGAACAGCGGGTTTAGCAATTCTTTTCTTCTCCAGGGGATTTCTGTTGCGACTCGTCCCGAACAGTCTGCCGCAGCTCAATGAGATATCCATTAGCTGGACCGTTTTGCTCTTTGCTCTCGGCGCATCTCTTCTCACGGGTGTGTTTTTCGGCCTGGCTCCCGCTTTGCATGCCGGTAAGACAGGCTTGACTCATGTGCTCAAACAGGAAGGGCGCGGCTCGACCCGTTCCGGCAGACAGGTGCGCACCCGCCGCCTGCTCGTGATAGGGGAGTTCGCTGTTTCTTTGGTGTTAATGATTGCCGCGAGTCTTTTGCTGCACAGTTTCTGGGATTTGCTCAATGTGCGGCTCGGATTCAATCCACAGAACGTGATGGTGCTGCGGACGAAGCTGCCTGATCCAAATGACCCCAAGGCCAACCTTTACGGGACGCCTGCCCAGGAGGCGCCGTTCTTGCGAGAAATACTGCGTCGTAGTAAAACTCTCCCGGGAGTCGAAGAAGCTGCCCTCGGAGATATAGCCGCGGTTCCCTTGGATCACGATCAAAGGGATTTATATGTGCTTCGTGTAATTTTCCAAGGACGCGGGATGCAGACCACCAATAATGACGCTCCTTTGCTCCCCGCAGCGAGCGTTCTGCCAGAATATTTTCACCTGATGGGTATCACGCTGCTACGCGGCCGTTTATTCACTGACCTGGATCATGAAAATGCGCCCGAGGTGGCAGTGATCAATGAGGCGATGGCCAAGACTTACTGGCCCGGTGAAGATCCTTTGGGAAAGCACTTCAAGCTCTCTGTAAGGGCGTCTACTTGGATCACGGTGGTGGGCATTGTCGCGGATGCGCGGACGGATTCGCTGGAGAAACCAAGCGTTCCACAAATATATGCCCCTCTGTACCAGAGGAGCGAACACCATCTGGCGATATTTTTGCGCGGGCGTCTGGACACCGCTGCCATTCCTGGGCAAGTTCGCGAACTGGTGCAGTCGGTGAACCCCGAGCTCCCCGTTTTCGGAGCTGAGACACTGAATGAAGTCGTGTCCGCCTCTCTCTCCGTGCGGCGATTCTCGATGGAAATGATTGGCTTGTTTGCTCTAACCGCTTTGCTTCTCGCCGGGATTGGTATTTATGGAGTGATCTCGTTCATAGTGAGTGAGCGTACACACGAGATCGGCATTTACTTTGCACTGGGGGCGCAGCAAGGGAAGATCATGAAGATGGTTCTGCATCAGGGACTGACCCTCGCGATTGTGGGCGCTGCCGTTGGACTGGTCGGTGCGCTGATCGTGTCGCATTTGATGGCCGGCCTCCTTTATGGCGTGCGGCCCGCCGATCCGGTAATATTCACCGGCGTCACAACCGTGCTTACGATGGTCGCATTCGCGGCGTGTTATATCCCCGCCCGGCGTGCGATTCGTGTGGATCCGATCGTAGCCCTTCGCTACGAGTAAGATCGACGGCAGGAACCGTTCTGGGACGCCAGGCCCAGATCGGCTCAATTGCAATTGGGAAGAATGTGGACCTTGTAGTGGTGAAAAGTAATCCTGTCATTTGGTGTTGAAGTTTCCCTTCGATTCATCCTGCTTTTTGGTATAGTCCAATTTTCAGCGTTTCATCCCTCCAACAACGTTTCGTCCCTCCAACAACAAAGAGAAGAGGCATTGCATGAACGAGCGTGAAACATTCACTCAGCGGGCGGCAATTCTGTCAAGAATAGTTTTGGTGATACTGGCATTGAGTCTGCAACTCTGGGGACAAAGTGAACGGGCCAGAACCATTGGGACCGTGACCGATCCCCAGGGCGCCGTGGTTTCCGGAGCGAATGTGACCGTGACCAACATTGCCACCGGTGTTGCCACAAAAGCGGTCACCGATCAGCAAGGACAATACCAGGTTCCCGAGCTTCCCATTGGCAGCTACAAGGTCAAGGTGGAGCACGAGGGGTTCAAGACCACAGAGACCACATCCTACACCCTCGAGATCAACCAAATCTTGAGAGTCGACGTGAGGTTGCCGATCGGCGCCATCAATGAGTTGGTGACGGTGGAAGGGACGGCTGCGACCGTCGAAACTGTGAACCATACTATGGGATCTACGGTTTCTGGGCGTGAGATCGAAAACGCGCCGCTCAATGGCCGCAATGCCCTCGACCTGGCGCTGCTGCAGCCCGGTGTTTTGCCTGCTGACAATCCGGGCAACAGCACCACAAACAACAGCGCTTCTACTGCCTTCAGCATCGGCGGCGGACGTAACGACTCCAATACTTTTATCCTGGATGGCGGCCTCAATAACAATCTTTTGGACAATTCCGTCGTTTACAATCCAAACCCCGACGCCATCCAGGAATTTCGTGTCCTCACGAGCAACTTTAGTGCCGAGTATGGTCGCAATGCCGGCGGAATCGTCTCCGTGGTAACCAAGTCCGGGACCAACGATTGGCACGGCACCGCTTTCGAGTACAACCGCAACACGGATTACGACGCGAACAGCTACAACCTCAACCAAGTCGGAGCGCCTCGAGCTATTCTCCAGCGCAATCAGTATGGCGGTACGGTTGGCGGTCCCGTTATCAAGAACAAGTTATTCTTCTTTATCGCGTACCAAGGCCAGAGGCAAAGTCAGACCATACCCAGCGCGGTAGGCACTACATTCACGCCGGCAGAATTGCAAGGCAATTTCTCCTCCCTTGGCGCCAACACAGCCTCAGCTGGCCTTTGTGCGTCGCAGCAGCCGAACCAGCAAATAGGGAACTTGCCGGCAGGTTGCCCGAACCCGGTTGCGACTTTCTTGCAAGCCAATCCCTTCTTTCAGCCAAACCCAGCCTTGGCCGCGCAAGGAATCATCAGCCCTGCCGCATTCGATCCGGTGGCCCAGGCTTACATTAAGGCTGGCTTGATACCCACAACCCAGACAGGAAACATTACCTTTCAGGACCCTTCGCAGAACAACTATAACGAACTTACCGGCAAGTTCGATTGGGACGCAACCTCTAAAGATCGGTTTACCGTCACTCTGGGGCGTAACAAAAATCCCGTCTCCGGGCCCAATCAGTTTGGTGGCGGCGCCAATGCACCGGGAAACAACCAATTTTTGAGCCAGCCCGCGTCTCCTGAATTCACCAGTTCGGGAGCGTCTTTGCTTGAGTTCTTCAATCTTGCTTACATTCGAACCATATCCTCGCACATGCTGAACGAGTTCCGCGTGACCGCTCAGCGGTTCAATAATACCCAAGGCATTCCCGGCCGAACCTTTGGGAGCGCCTCCTCGTTTGGCACCAACATCGATACTACTGAGGGGCCGTCCAATCCGCCGCTACTCACCTTCCCGGGCTTGAGCGTAGGCTTCAGCCCGCAAGGCCCGACCAGTCTGGAAAACAATACATTCACTTACTCGGATACCTTGTCGTGGACCCAGGGTCGGAACAATTGGAAATTTGGCGGGAGCTTCGTTGCCTACCGGAACAATCTGGTCTTCGACTTTTTTGTCAACGGTAACTTCGACTACACGAATTCGGTGAACGGCGCAACCCTATTTGGCGCAGGCAACGCCTTTGGCAACTTTTTGATTGGCATCCCGGATTTCTATTTCCAGTCCCCGGCAGCCCCGTCCACGATTCGCACTAAGGCCACCTATGTTTTTGGCCAGGACGAGTGGCACGCCGCCAATAACCTTGTGCTTACCCTGGGATTGCGCTATGAATACAGCACCCCTAAGTCTGACACCCAGGGGCGCACTTTCTCCGTAATTCCCGGTGAGCAGTCTACTGTATACCCGGGCGCGCCTACAGGATTGGTGTTCCCCGGCGATGCCGGGGCGCCCAGGGGTTCGAACTTTCCCGATAAGACCAATTTTGCTCCTCGGTTTGGATTTGCCTGGCAGCCTTTCCACGATGGGAAGACCAGCATTCGTGGCGGATTCGGCGTGTTTTATGACATCTTGAAGGCTGAAGATAACTTTCAGTTCAATGGACAGTTCCCCTTCGCTCCAACCGCTTTTCTCGGCTTCAACGATCCCAGCCTGACGCCTGCACCCTTTGGCCTTGTCACCCAACCTTTCACCTCGACTGGCAACCCGAATCCGTTTGCCAACCTACCCATCAGCCACAACGTAAATTTCGCCGCCACTGTGGGTACTTTCGGCGGAGCAGGCGTTTTCGTTGTCGATCCTCACCTGCGCACGCCCTACACCTATCAGTACAATTTGACCATCGAGCATGAAGTTGCCAGGAAGATGACCTTCGAAATGGCTTACGTGGGCAGCTCATCGCACGGGCTCACGGGATTGAAAGATATCAATCCTTTCGATCTTTCAACGCTAAACAACCCGATTCCACAGCGTATCCTGAACGAGAGGCCGGGTGACTTGCCGGCGACGGCCAACTTCGGGGGCAGCTTCGGTTCTATGCCGGAGTTCATGAATGTTGTCAACGCGAACTACAACGCGTTGCAGCTGTCTCTCCGGCAGCAGGAGGCTGCGGTCCCGGTTTTGGGCCACATGTATTACACCTTGGGCTATACCTGGGCCCACAGCATCGATGATGCTTCCGGATTCAGGAACGACATCGCTCACGTGCCGTTCTACCAACCCCATCTCTTCTACGCCTCGTCGGACTTCGATCTTCGCCAAGCGATGACCTTCAGCGGTGGATGGGACTTGCCGTTTAACGCGGGACCAAAACTCCTGGTCAAAGGCTGGAGTCTCTATCCGATTCTAAGTTGGCGTACCGGGTTTCCCTTCACAGTCACTGATGGTTTAACCCCCTCGGGCCCTGGACCTTCAGGAGCGGGAGATGGAAACCTGGTTAGCGCAAACCTGGTTGCGCCGATCCAATACATTGACTCGCACGCCACCGGCCTGTTCTTTAATCCCAATTCCTTTAGTGCTGCGGTCAATAGCGGTTATGGTACAGCGCCACGAAACGGCTTTACAGGACCTGGACGGACAAATTTGGACCTGTCATTGGCGAAGCTTACGCCTCTCTACGGAGAGCGCGTACAGCTTAGACTAGCCCTGGATGCCTTCAATGTTTTCAACCACACCGAGTTCCAAGCGCTTGGCACCAATGCCCAGAACCCTGGGACCTTAGGACAGGTTACCCAGACCTATGCTCCGCGCATCCTCCAGCTGTCAGCGCGCATTGCTTTTTAGCTCAGGGTTTCCCCGCTTTCATTGCGCCGGCGTTTCAGACCTGAGCTTCGTGGCAGCGCTCAATATAATAATGGTTAAAGAGAGCTGCTTTCTCAGAATACTTAACGCCAATCAAAATTAAGGAGAGTCACCGATGAAGCGAATACGAACCTTCCTCCTGCTTGTATCCATTCTTACCCTGGCCACCTTGGGGCAGAATGCCAAAGGCAGCGCCGCACCGCAGTCGCAAGCGGCGCAACCCACCATAGCTTCCATGGTGGATCACCAGCTCATCTCTATCGAAAAGCAAATCGTGGACGCTGCTGAAGCTATGCCGGAAGATAAGTTCAACTTCTCTCCTCTGAGCTTGAACATTCCCGGTAGCGAATACAAGGGGGTGCGTACGTTTGCCCAGCAAGTTAAGCATATCGCCGCTTCAAACTATTTCTTATGGGCGACGGTTACCGGCGATAAAACTCCAGAGGTTTTCAATGATGGGAACGGTCCTGAGAACTTGAAGACCAAAGCCAATATCATCAAGTTCCTGAAAGACTCTTTCGTCTTCGCTCACAAGGCTGCCGCTACATTGACGGATCAGAACATGCTCCAGCCTTTGGGAGACAGCAAGTCGCTCCGGCTCTACCGGGCCGAGTTCGCTATTGCCCACGTCTTTGACCATTATGGACAGATGGTGGAGTATCTGCGGATGAACGGAATTGTGCCGCCGGCCAGCCGTGGATCGTCGAATTAACCGCCATCATCAGGTTTGCTCAGGTGAATGAAATCATGCCTCGCGCAAAGCCTCGATCGGGCTTATCTTCGATGCCCGGCGTGCAGGAAAATAGCTGGCGGTAAATGACACCAGAAGCAAAATCAGGGGAACCGCAAGAAACACGATTGGATCTATGACATGAATTCCATAGACGACACTGGAAATCAGTGGCGCCGTCACCGCTGCCATAACCAGGCCGATAACGATACCAACGCCGGCCAGCAGTGCCCCATGGCCCAGGATCAACTTCAGAATATTGCTTCGCTGTGCACCTAGAGCGATGCGCACGCCGATCTCCTGCGAGCGTTGCCCAACCAGGTATGCAAGCAATCCATAAATTCCGATACAAGCCAGCAGCAACGCCATGGTTGCGAAGGCGCCCACTAACTGAGCGGAAAAGCGGCGTTGGGCCAGAGATCTTGCCATCACTTCATCCAAGGAACGAACATTGTAGACAGGCAGGCCAGGATCAATCGACTGGATTGCACCGCGAATTTGCTCTTCGAGGGTGGAGGGCGGAAGGGATGTGCGCAACACAACGTGCAATGTTCTGCCGTCATCCTGGAAAACCGAAGTATAAATATGAGGCACACCATTTACGTCGAGACCGTCCTGCTTGAAATTCTTGACGATGCCGACTACCGTCAGCCATGGCACCCGCCAGTACTGACTCAATCTGATTCGTCTTCCCACAGGGTCACGATTCGGCCAATACTGCCGCGCTGTAGTTTCGTCAATGATTGCAACCGGAAGCCCGCCATCCTTATCGTCATCAGTAAAGAAGCGGCCGCGTACAAGAGACGTTTGAATGATTCTGAAATAATCAGGGCTCACTCGAACGGCCTCGGCGGAGAGCTTTTGCGAAGAGTCGGGCATGTCTTCAATAACAACGTCCGTATAGTTGGGGTCCGTATTGTTGTCGGTGGAAGTGCTGGGTAAATCGGAAGTGATTCCTGCCATCTCGATGCCGGCAATGCTGCCTGTTTTCCTGAGTACTTCCCGGTCAAAAGGAATTTGCCGGGCAATGCCTTTATAGGGATCGAGCTTCGGATCATTGGGCACAGGTAACCAAACGCTGGCAACGACGATGTTTGTCGAATTGAAGCCTGGGCTCTCCTGCAATAGCCGCGAGAAGGTTCGCATCAGCAAGCCCGCTCCGATCATCAATACGATCGTAAAGGCCATCTCGGAAACGATCAGCAAACCGCGCAAACGGTGGGTCTTGCTACTGTAACCAGAGCCGCGCGCACCCTCTCGGAGAACGCCAATGAGGTCGGATTTCGTGGACTGAATTGCCGGTGCAATGCCAAATACTAAGCCTGTCAGCAGAGAAATCAGGGCTGCAAATCCAAGGACCACCCAGTCAATGGTGATTTCGTTTTGTCGTGGAATATTGAACGGAACAAATCGAATCACAAAATTCAGAAGCACTTCGGCCGTCACAATGCCGACCACACCGGCACTCAAAGATAGAACGAGGGACTCTGTAAGTAACTGGCGGATGACCCGAATCCGGCCGGCTCCCAGCGCCAGACGCATGGATATCTCTCGCTGCCGTCCAGAAGCGCGCGCTAGAAGAAGATTAGCGATATTTACTGAGGCAATCAGCACCACCAGAATCACAGCTCCCATGAGCACCACCAGGATGGGCCGCACCTTGCCTACAAGAGATTCCTGTAGCGGAATGATATGAACCGACCATTGGGATCTGGCGGGGTAATCCGACGCAAAGTCCCGTCTTATGTCGGCTGACATGATGTCCAGTTTGGGTTGAGCCTTTTTGAGCGTTATCCCGGGTTTCAGTCGGGCAAGTACTAAGTACGCCACCCTTGCCTTACGAGAAGGCGGGGGTGCTGGATCAGCGCTGAACCCGGATGTGAGCCATACCTCCACTTCCGAGGCTATGGTTTTGCCCGGGTGGCGAAATCCGGGAGGAAGAACCCCGACAATTGTGTAGAGATCATTGTCAAGCCGGATTCTTTTTCCAAGAGTATTCGGATCTTTGCCAAAGGCGCGCCGCCATAAGCCGTCACTGATCACGACCGCCTCGGCAAATCCTAACGCGAAATCCTGCGGGCCAAATAGCCGGCCTATCTGGGGTCTGGCTCCCAGCATCGTAAAGTAGTTTGGCGTGACATTTACAAATTCCAGACGCTCCGGTTGCTTGGAACCGGTTAGATTTACACTTCCGCCGCCAACTAAAACTACGTCCTCAAAAACACCGGGCCTTGTTTGGAGATCTTTCCATTCCGGAACAGAGCATGCCCCACCTACAAGACCCACCGCAGGATCATCCAGACTCACCTTGACCAGGCTGTCAGGATCACGAAATGGCAGGGAATGCAATAGAACGGAATTGATAACGCTGAAAATAACGGTGTTGGCGCCAATTCCCAAAGCCAATGTTAAAACGGCAACCCCGGTAAAACCAGGGTTCTTGCGCAATAATCTGAGCCCAAAACGAATGTCCTGAATTAAGGTTTCCATTACACAATCCTTCTGTGGATGAGTCAGGTCATTTGCTGGTTAAGAACGGCAACCGCGCACCTCATGGTCGGGGAGAAATTCTAGAGATGTCTTAACAGCAATAAATCATAACCAAATAGCGCACTTCCGTCCAGATTCATTTCGGTTGCGATTTCGTTCGTGTAATCATCAGGACAATGGCTTTTTTCATGACGCTCTCCTCATTTTTAATCAATCGGCGTCCTTAACGATGAAATAAAGTGTTGCATGATAGTAAAATGCGCGTTGCTTCGAGCCCAATCTCATCTCGAACTCGCGGAGGATAAGGATCCGACAACCAATGCCGCCTAAAACACTTGCCACCTCATGGTTGTACCCACTGAAAGTCGTATGCGCTGTGGCGTGCTTTCTGTTTTGCCGTACGGCCATCGCTCAACAGAAGGTCCTGACGGCCGGCGACTACGCGCGCGCGGAAAAATTTATGGGCTATAACACCGCTCCGCTCGTCTTTCACAACATCCACCCGGCATGGCTTCCTGATGGGCGCTTCTGGTACCGCGACTTATCTGCTGAAGGAAACGAGTCTGTGGTGTTCGATCCCGTCAAACAGACTCGGGAGCCGGCTTTTGATCACGAGAAGATAGCATCGGCCCTTTCCAAGGCTGCGGGTAAGAGCTACGACAAATGGCATCTGCCTTTTGCTCGCTTTGAATATTCAGCCGATGGCAAAGCGATGTTGTTCGGCATTGAAGGCAAGCGTTGGACGTGCAACTTGAAAGGCGATTCTTGCGCAGAGTTGTCCGGTGGCGATACGCCTCAGGATGCAGTGCTATCCCCAGACAAGAAGCGCGCGGCATTTATCCGGGACTACAACCTGTGGGTGCGGGATACAGACACTGGCAAGGAGACGCAGCTTACGACCGATGGCGTGAAAGATTACGGCTATGCAACGAACAACGCAGGTTGGAGGCACGGAGACGATCCTGTGCTCCTGTGGTCGCCCGATTCCAGAAAGATTGCCACATTTCAGCAGGACCAGCGCAATGTGGGCGAAATGTACCTCGTGGAAACCAGGGTAGGGCACCCGAAACTGGAAGCATGGAAATATCCTTTGCCCGGCGATGAGGTGGTGACCATGATCGAGAGAGTGGTCATTGACTTGGACGCGAGCAAGGTCATCCGCCTGAAAATGCCTCCCGATCAACATCGAACAACCCTTTGTGACGATGTAAAGTGCGACGAATGGACGGACGTCCAGTGGAGTCCGGACGCGTCGCGCCTGGTGTTTGTCTCCAGCTCGCGCGACCATAAACAGGCCACGCTGCGAGTAGCCAATGCTTCTACCGGCGAGGTGCGGGATGTGTTGGAAGAGAAAGTGGCTACACAATATGAGTCTGGCTGGAAGCGCTCCAACTGGCAGTACCTGGCCAGCTCCAACGAAGTGATCTGGTTTTCCGAGCGCAGCAACTGGGGACATCTCTATCTCTATGATTTCACGACTGGTCAATTGAAGAACCAGATTACAAGCGGTGATTGGGTGGTCACGGAACTTGTGTGGGTGGATGAGAAGGCGCGCGTTGCGTATTTCCTGGCTGCAGGAAGGGAACAGGGCCAGAACCCGTATTTTCACCATTTTTATCGGATAGACCTGGACGGCAAAAACCTGAAGCTGCTTACGCCAGAAGATGCCAACCATACGATTGCGCTTGCGCCCTCCGGAAAGTTTTTCACTGATTCGTACTCCAAGCCTGATGTGCCGCCGGTTACCGTATTGCGTGATTCGTCGGGCAAACTGCTGGCAACGGTCGCCAAAGCCGATATTTCGCGCCTGCTCGCCACAGGATGGCAGCCTCCCGTTCTTTTTGCCGTGAAAGGGCGCGATGGGGTCACGGACGTTTATGGGCTGATGTTCAAGCCCACCAATCTGGATCCAGCCGGCAAGTATCCCATTGTCAACGAAGTTTATCCCGGCCCGCAGGGCGGCAGTGTTGGTGACGACTGGGGATTTTACACGGCGTATGACGACGCACAATGCCTGGCGAAGCTGGGCTTTGTTGTAGTGCAGATCGAAGGCATGGGGAATCCGTTGCGGTCAAAGAAGTTCCACGACACCTATTTTGGAAACCTGAGCGACAATACGCTGCCTGACCAGGTTGCGGGCATGAAGCAGCTGGCCCAGCGGTTTTCGTGGATTGATATTAACCGCGCTGGCATCTGGGGCCACTCAGCCGGAGCATACGCCAGCGTAGCCGCCATGTTCCGTTACCCCGACTTTTTCAAGGTTGGCATTGCGGAATCCGGCAACCACGATAATCGCGAATATGAGGACGACTGGGGCGAGAGGTATCAGGGCTTGTTGGTGCGCAAACCGGATGGCACGAGCAACTACGATGATCAGGCCAATCAGAATTTTGCCAGGAATCTCAAAGGGCATCTGCTGTTGATACATGGCACCATGGATGACAATGTGCCACCGTACAACACTCTGCTCCTCGTGAATGAGCTGATTAAGGCGAACAAGGATTTTGATCTGCTGCTGTTGCCAAATCGGCGCCACCTCTACTTTGATGACTTATACGTGATACGGCGCCGCTGGGATTATTTTGTGCGTTACCTGATGGGAGCTGAACCGCCGCAGGGTTATGAATTCAAGGGTCCGACGGAGAGCGCGCCCTGAGCAGGAAGGCCGGGAATGGAAGAAAAGTGGCTTGACCACTTGAAAACCCAGCCGGGATCTTCGAACTGCCCTCCTTCAAAACAGCGCCCAGATTCGCTGGTCTAGTCAATCATGCCTCGCGCAGAGCTTCAATCGGGCATATTCTGGCCGCTCGGCGCGCGGGAAAATAACTCGCGGCAAAGAGACCAACAGTAAATCAGG
Source organism: Candidatus Angelobacter sp. (assembly GCA_035294925.1). Classification (GTDB taxonomy): domain Bacteria; phylum Acidobacteriota; class Terriglobia; order Terriglobales; family Acidobacteriaceae; genus Angelobacter. The sequence continues at coordinate 25,658 of DATGJZ010000033.1, forward strand.
GGAACCACACGGCATACGACATGAACAAGCTCGAAGGAAACATGGCACTCACGACCGACCGTCCCGTCGCCAGGAAGCAAGCAGAAGCGGTCACCATCGGTGTGCCTACGCTTCTCTTCGCGATCGCGGTCGGTGTAATCGTCACCAACCTTTTCGCGCCGCAAACGCTCGTTGGACTGATCGGGCCGTCGCTCGGCTTCAGTGCCGCAGCCGGTGGTTTCATCGCGATGGTGACCTTGCTTGGCTATGCCGCTGGACTCTTCCTTCTGGTGCCGCTGGCCGATCTCGTCGAAAATCGCAAACTGGTTCTCTGCATGCTCGCCTGCGCAGCAATGGCTGCGGCCGGAGCGGCTCTGATTCCAATTGCCACATCCCTTCTCACCATTCTTTTCATTCTAGGCGCGGCCTGCTCGGCCATTCAGATCCTGGTGCCCCTTGCCGCGGCCATGGCGCCACCCGAACGGATCGGTCGCGTCATCGGCGATGTGATGGGTGGGCTGATGATTGGCATTCTACTGTCGCGGCCGCTTGCGAGCTTCATTGCCGATGTCTCCGGTTGGCGTGCCTTCTACGGCATTAGTGCCCTGTCCATGGGGTTGCTCACGGCCGTCCTTGCCCGGCGTCTGCCCAAACGTAGGCCGGAGGCGCGATCCAGCTATTCTGCCCTGATTGCCTCGCTCTGGCATCTTCTGCGTTTCGAGCCGGTACTACTCCGCAGATCACTGACCGCGAGTCTCGTAATGGCAGCGTTCAGCATTTTCTGGACAGCGGTCGCCCTCAGGCTTGCGCAACCGCCATTCAATCTCGGCCAGCGCGGCATCGCGGTTTTCGCGCTTGTTGGCGCCGGTAGCGCAATGGCGACACCTTTGGTGGGACGAGCCGGAGATCGCGGCTGGACGCGAACTACAACCATCGCATCCCATTTCATCATCGTCGCGGCCTTCGTGCTCGCGGCCTGGGCACACTCATCCGCAGACGGAGCGCCGTTCTGGTCTCTCGCTCTCTTGGGAACAAGTGCCGTCCTGCTCGATGTCGGCGTTACCGGTGATCAGACGCTGGGCCGTCGCGCGATCAATCTTCTGCAGCCGGAGGCACGCGGCCGCATCAATGGTCTCTTCGTCGGCCTGTTCTTCCTCGGCGGAGCCGCCGGCGCGGCGCTGGCGGGTTTAGCCTGGGCGTCGGGCCGATGGCCGATGATATGTGTCATCGGCGGTGGCTTTGGCATTGCAGCGTTGGTTGTCGATTGGATCGGTCCCCTCTACGGATGGAAAGACTCGCCCTAGAAATACCTCTAGCTTGGCCGGCGGGAGTGCCTGGATCCCATTCCGGCCAAAGCGAAGAATGGCCGCAATCCTGCTAATTCTGGGAGGTAGTTGATCTCGCCGATGTGGCGCGAGCAAGCAGCGTGGGTGATTTCATTCTCTGGCAGTATTCCTCAAAGTTGGGGCGCGAGCCCCTCCAACGAAGATCCTCGACCGTATCAAAGACAGGTGCGTCCAGTCGCAGGGTTGCAAGTGTGCGGAATAACAAGGCGTCATTCCATGCGACGGATAGCGATTCGGAAAGCGAGCGCGCTTTCCGGATGGATGGATGCCAGTCTCGCCAATCCTTTGGAATATCTTCCAGATGAGGGTACTGAGATAGTGTGAGAGCCGCAGCCTTCTGGCCCCATCCAGGCACGCCTGGGAAGCCATCGGCACTGTCGCCCACCACAGCCAGGTAGTCCGGAATCGATTGTGGCTTCACCCCAAACTTGGCCACAACGCCGGATTCGTCGCGCAAGATTTCTCGTCTGCGATCCAGTTGAATAACTCGTGTGCCAACAACACACTGGCTGAGATCTTTGTCAGGCGTACAAATGAGAACCTGCTTTACGTGGTCATCCTGTGCTGCTTTAGCAGCCGCAGAAGCCAGAGCATCATCCGCTTCGTAATAGACCATTGGCCATACCACCACTCCCATTGCTTCCAGCCCCTCCTCGAGAATAGGAAACTGAGAGAGCAACTCTACGGGCACGCCTTCGCTGGTCTTGTATCCCGGATAGAGGCTGTTGCGAAACGATTCCACAACGTGATCCGTGGCAACCCCGATATGGGTTGCTCCGCCTTCGATCATGGATAAAACGGAGTTCAGGACACCACGTACTGCTCCGACCTCCTGGCCACTCGCGTCCGCTGCAGCCGGCACGGCGAAGAAATACCGGAAGAGCTCATATGTCCCGTCGATCAGGTGCACATCCATTGGATTCAAGGTTGCTTGAAGGATTGTATTAAGATCGCCTGCAGCCAGCTGATCATGAATCGGTTCTTTCTCGATCAGAGGAGGGATCCCAAGTCCTGGAGCAACCCAGGATGTGCCCCGGTCCCTCCCGGCGATCAAACAGTTAAACCTATTTCTTGCCGCTGCGTCCAGTCTGCGCCTGATTGGGTTCGGGTTCGGAAAGATGATCAGCGTCTGTATTCAGAGCCAGCCGGGCGGCGCCAAATAATCCTGCGTCGCTACCCAGCGAAGCGCGAGCAATGATGGTGCTCTGCCGTGAGGGTGCACCGCCTTCTGCCCCAATTGGTTCAATTCTTAGGGAATCCGGCTTAGGGGCGGTCGCAGTGTAGACAAACGAGCGTTTCCGCACCTCGTCGAACATGGCCGGCGCAAACGCATCCCAGGCGTTCGAAACGCCACCCCCGATTACGTACATGGGCAGGTTGAAGATGTTGATCGCGCTGGCCAACGCGATGCCAAGCGACTGCCCGACACTCTGAAAAATGCGGTGTGCCGGCTCATCCCCCTGGACGGCGATCTGATAGACGCCTTTGGCGCTGAGTTCAGGGTCCTGGTGCATGGCCGCTGCCAGCTCCGGAGCGTCGCCCCGGTCAATGGCTTCACGGGCCATGCGTTTTACTGCGGTGGCGGAAGCGTATTGTTCCAGGCACCCGTAGTTCCCGCATCCACATTTGACCCCAAGAGGATATACGGTGGTATGGCCAAGTTCCCCGGCCATACCGGTCATACCGTGCCAGATCTTTCCCCGGAGAACGATGCCGCCCCCAACACCTGTTCCCAGGGTAAGCATGCACATGTCATCCACCTGGCTGGCGATCCCCAGCCATTTTTCTCCCAGGGCAGCAGCATTGGCGTCATTTTCCAGAACGACATTCGTGCGCAAACGACGTTCAATTTCGTCGCGCACCGGGTAGTCGCGCCAGTCGGGAAGGTTGGGAGACGCGTGTACCAGCCCCGTTTGCCTGTCGATGATGCCGGGGACGCCGATTCCAATTCCGGTGAGTTCGCCGGAGCCACCGAGCTTAGCGGCCAAGCCTCGGATGCTGTTGCACATTTCGTCCAGAACGTAGTCCCGTCCGCGGGCCACCGCCGCATCTGTAGAAATCTTCTCCAACACCGTCCCGGCGGCATCCACGGCTGCAATTCGCAGATTAGTTCCTCCGAGATCAACTCCAATTGCAAATGAATTCATTTGGTTCCCAGGCCCCAGAAATTCAGGGTTTACTGCGAACAGTAAACCGCTTTGATTTGCGTGTCCGGCATTCTCTAAGTATTCACACGCATAACAAGCATGAACCAACAACCTGTACTATGTCCATGTCATGCCGCTGAGAGACTGCAATGTCCGAACATGGTCTTGAATTATGATTCATTCAAAGAAATCGTTGTTGCCGTGGATTGACTGCGGAGAAACAGAGAATGAGAATAATCGGTTACATAGTGTTTTTCATGGGCCTTGCATGGGCGAGTTCAGCCGTCGCTCAGAATTCGGCAGCGCTTCCTCTCATGCCGCTTCCCGCATTAGTTAAAGTTGGAGATGGCTCGTTTTTGGTAGACGGCTCACTGAGGATTTCAGTAAAAGGAGAGGGTGACGTCAGGGTTTTGCACGCTGTCAACCGTTTTTTTGAAAATCTATCGCGGCGGACTGGCATCCCTCTCCGCAACGCGCCCGATACGGATAGTTCAAACTTTATCCTGACTTGCTCTTCGCCCGGAGAAAAGGTGCAGACCCTGGGTGAAGATGAATCGTACCGCCTCAAAGTCACGCCAACCGCCGTTCAACTCGATGCGCCGAATCCGCTCGGCATATTGCGCGGATTGCAAACCTTCTTGCAGCTCGTCCGCGTTGGCCCCAATGGATTTGCCGTGCCTGCCGTTACCCTTGAAGACCGGCCGCGTTTTCCCTGGCGCGGATTGCTCATCGACGTTTCCCGGCACTTTATGCCGGTTGCAGTTATCGAACGCAATCTCGACGGAATGGAGGCCGTAAAACTCAACGTACTTCACTGGCACCTGTCAGACGATCAGGGATTCCGGGTGGAGAGCAAAAAATTTCCTAAGTTCCAGCAGATGTCTTCTGATGGGATGTACTACACCCAGGAACAAATCAAGGATGTAATTCAATATGCTCGCGATCGCGGCATCCGGGTAGTGCCTGAATTCGACATGCCGGGACATTCCACGTTTTTAATCCGGCCATGGATCCCACCCGCGACCAGACATACCATTTCCTGGATGAATTGATTGAGGAACTCGCCAGTCTGTTTCCCGACCGGTATTTTCACATCGGCGGCGACGAGGTGAATGGGAAGGCATGGGATAGGAGTCCAGAAATTCATGAGTTCATGAGGGCGCAAGGGATCAGGAACAATCACGACCTCCAGGCCTACTTCAATGGGCGGCTGCAGAAGATTGTAAGCAAGCGCGGGAAAATCATGACTGGATGGGATGAGATTCTCCATCCGGATCTGCCCAGGGAAATAGTGGTTCAATCCTGGCGCGGTCAAAAATCACTTGCGGATGCTGCGCGCCAGGGCTATCGCGGCCTGCTCTCGTCCGGTTACTACCTGGACCTGATGTTTCCGGCGGCCCGGCATTATTCGGTGGACCCACTCGGTGGCGGCGCGGCCGGCCTGAGCGCCCAAGAGAAGGAGCGCATTCTGGGCGGCGAAGCTTGCATGTGGGCGGAGCTTGTTACTCCCGGCAACGTTGATGGCCGCATCTGGCCCAGGGCCGCTGCTGTCGCCGAGCGCTTGTGGTCGCCGGAAAGCGTAAAAGACCTAAGCTCGATGTACGCACGCTTGCACACGGTAAGCGAGTACCTTGACTTTCTGGGCCTCACCCACAACACGGGATATCAATTGATGTTGGAACGCTTGAGAGGTAGCGATGATATCCACTCTCTGGGAGTTCTGGCTGACGTTCTCGAGCCGGTGAAGGAGTATGAGCGAGACAAATCCGGAAAATACAACAGCTTTACTCCACTGAACCGCCTGGTTGATGCCGTGCATCCGGAAAGCGACGCGGCCCGGCAGTTCGCAGAAATGGTAGAAAAATGGTTGAGCGATTCTTCGCATCCGGAGGAGATTGCCGGCATACGCCGCCGCCTCACTGATTGGCGTGACAACGACCAGCAGCTTGAGCCCATTCTGCAGAACAATTCATTGCTGCAGGAGATTATTCCTGTTTCCCAGGGATTGCAGTCCGTGAGCCTGATTGGATTGCAGGCGCTCGACTACCTCAATCATGTTGGGCGGGCTCCGGTTAACTGGCGCCAGGAACATCTGGCCTTGCTCAAAGAGGCGGAAAAACCCCAAGCCGAGCTATTGAACATGATCGTTCCTGCAGTTGAAAAATTAGTGGCGGCCACAACTCCGGAGTGAGGATATTTACCGGAAGCGAATCTGCTGCAGCCACAAGAGAGTCAGCTGAAGGTACCGGGCGTCCTCAATCCCCCGCGCAGTTCCTTGGGAACTGCCAAGTACGGGAAAAACCAGGCTACCTCGATCACCACCATCTTTCCGGAATCAAGTACGTCAGTCCGAGAAAGACCTCCCAACGGGTGCTGGCGCGCGTAAGCCCTCGGTTCATTCCACCATCCAGAACCAGGAGCCGATTCACAGTGTAAGATGGGGCGAGCAAGAGGCCCACAGCATTCGATCCGGTTAGAGGTTGAGAGAAGTGCCATAGCTCACCGGACATTCCCAGGTGGCCGATCACCGGGTGGGAGATCGATAGTGTTTGCCCAAACTGGGCACGGTGGGCCCCTGCTCTATCGGAGATTTGCTCGGTGACGATTCCGTTCGTGTCAATGTGAAATTTCCGGGCATCGAAGCTCACCAAAAGCAGCGCGGATTGCCGGTTGGTACCTATGTCCAGCTCAGGAGCGGGGCTTGCATACAATCGTCGGAAATAACTGACAGAGATGGTAGGACGGGAGCCTTCGCCATGATGGATTACCGCCTGGAAGCCGGCGAAAACTTCGCCGGGTTCTCTGTCACCTTTGGCGCCAAGGTCAGAAAATACCATAGGCTCTGTTTGGGCGATCAGTTCGAGGCGGCTCGTAATTGATAACTTTACGACTGTCTCAATACCGGTGCGATTGGAAAACTCACCCGATGCTTCGGCCCCGAGCACGCCCGCCTCGACTTGCAGGTAGCCGACGGGGCTCAACGTTGCCGGAGTGGAAACCGTCGGCCGGCCAGGGTTGGCCTCAACCGGCCTGGCTCCTGAATCGGAATCCGTTTGGTTTGCGTCCTCTTGAGCGCCTAGAAAAACCGGAAGCAGTGTGACATAAGCAGTCAAGAGGAGTCTGTATTGCCATCGACGCAACAAAGTCATCAATACCTCGAACCAATCTGTCAAATGTACAGAATGTATACGACCGGGAAACTCGCCGTGCGGAATCGGCTGTTGCCGCCGCCTGACTGCTTAGGACAAATGACTGGTGTTTTGCGACTGTACCTGGCTTTTCCGGGACATCATAACCGATCCGGTCCAGTGGCAGTAGCACCCGTGCGAGGTAGAGATTTTCCTCGCGGGGGGACGAAGACCGCGCAACGGTCGTGCAGCGTCAGTGACGGCGGTGGTAAGCCTGCCGTGATTCCGTGAGCGCTGCGCAGATCCGGCATGATCCGGGTTAAGCGGTCTTGCCGGTCGAAGTACCTCGATTCCGGCGGGCGTCGTAGGCCTTAAGGTGCGCGTAGGCGATGCGCAACAGTGGACTGGCAAGATGCTTTTTCTCGCCGCGTTGAAATAGATCGCCAATGATGTGGTCCCCCTCAGTCGGCGCGTTACGCTCCACATCCCGGAGCATCGAAGCCGTCAGGCCCGATCCAGGCTTGGTAAGCATGGCGCGGATTCGCTGGAGAGACTCTGCACTGGGCGAAAAGCCTTGCTGGGCCGCAATGGCAGCGCACTCATCCAGGAGGGTAGAGGCTAAGTCGGCCGCTCCTGCAGCAACAATATCGCCGATCGCAGAACGCATCAGGCAGGTGATCCCAGCCGCGGTCGCGATGAAGACCCACTTCTCCCACATCTCCTGCAGGATCGCCTCACTGCGGCGAGCTGCAAAGCGGGCTCCGGATAACAAAGTCGTAATCGCCTCAATGCGAGCGGAATGGGAGCCGTCCCGCTCGCCAAAAGTCAGGTCATGGTTTTCATTAAGGTGGGCAATCTCGCGTTTGTCGTTGAGCGTCGCAGCGATGAGGCACTGACCACCAAGCACTCGGGCCGGCCCAAAGCGCGCATCGAGAACATCCATGTGCCGCATGCCGTTGAGCAGCGGCAGGATTGCAGTGTCCGCTCCAACCGCTGGGGCTAAGGAGGTAATCGCGTTCTCTAAATCGTATGCCTTGCAGCTCAGCAATATGAGACCAAAGTGCTCTTTGAGATCTTCGGCCAGGATGGTTTTTGGCGTGGGAATATTCACATCTCCAAAGCGGCTGCGAATGATCAGGCCCGAGCTGGCCAGCTCGGCAGCTCTGCGGGGACGGACAAGAAAAGTTATATCGTGATTTGCCTCAAGCAACCGGCCGCCAAAGTAGCCGCCGATTGCGCCGGCGCCCACCACCAGTGTGCGCATAGATCATCTCCTTGCCATTTTCACTTCCATGCAGATCAAGCCCCGCTATGTCCTAAATCGGTTCAGCCATATCCAAAACTGAGACTCATTGGTCAATATTCTCTTGACCGTGAACGCCGGCGATACTACCATTTGCGCGCCTTTCATTTTCTTTGAGGAGCTCGCCATGACAAGAAAACTACTTCGGGCGATTCACTTATTCTTTCTGGCTGGCTGCCTGAGTGCCGCCCCGGCATTCTTGACCCAAACTGCCCACGCGCTGCCCAAAGATAGCTCGACCACTACATATTACAGTGATAGTACGCACAGGACTGTGGTCGGACAGAGGATTGTCACTTGCAATGGCCAGGTCTTCTTTTCCGGCCAAATGACGTCGTTCTTTACCGTCCAACTTTTTCCCTGCTGAGCAAGGAGAGTTCTATGCCATCCCTCCCTCGGCTCCGCACCATGGCCCTATTAGCCGCTGTCACAGTGATTTGTGTTCTGAACGTTTGCGGCCAGACTCAGGAGCAGATGGTCAACGATCCTGAACGTACGCAGGCTTTTGAGCTCTACCGCCAGAACAAGATGCCGGAAGCCGCGGCTCTTCTGGAAAAAGTGTCAGCTAAGTATCCCAACGACGCAGCGGCCCACGAGGCGCTTGGTGTGTCCTTGCTGAACCGCGCGTCCACGCAGACCGATCCGGAGAACAAGAAGGCCGACCGTCTGCGAGCCCGGGCGGAATTGCTGCGGGCCAGGGAACTCGGCGACAACTCCGATCTTAGCAAGGTCATGTTGGCCGGAATTCCAGAAGATGGAAGTGAACTGCCGTTTTCCGCAAACCAGCAAGTCCAGGCCACAATGGATCGGGGCGAGGCGTTCTTTGCCAAAGGTGACTTTGATCAGGCTATCAGGGAGTATACCCACGCCCTGGAACTGGACCCCAAACTCTACCGCGCGGCCCTCTACGTCGGCGATATGTATTTTCGCCAGAAGCAAATGGACCAGGCTGCAGCATGGTTTGCCAAGGCCAGCCAAATCGATCCCGGGCAGGAATCTGCGTATCGTTATTGGGGAGATTCACTTTTGCTGCAAGGCAAGATGAAAGAGGCGCGAGCCAAGTATATTGAGGGAGTCGTCGCAAATCCGTACGAGCAAACCTCGTGGAATGGCCTTAACAATTGGGTCCACAGCAATCACTTGAACTATAAGCAAGTCTCCATCCAACTCCCGAAAGCGCCGACCGTTAATTCTGCCGGGGGAACTAACATAACCATTGATCCATCCACGCTGGGCAAAAAGGATGGAGGCGAGGCATGGATGATCTATTCCATGGAGCGGGCGCTGTGGCACGGCGAGAAGTTTTCCAAGGAGTTTCCGCAGGAAAAAAGCTATCGTCACACCCTGAAGGAAGAAGCGTCTGCGCTCGGGTTGACCGCGACGGTCTTTGCGGAAAATCAGAAAAGAAACAAGATTAAGGATCCATCCCCTTCGCTGGTGCTCTTGTCGCAACTAAAAACTGATGGAATGATCGAGCCTTACGTTTTGCTGGTGATTCCCGATGCTGGGATCATGCAGGACTATCCCGGCTACCGCGAAGCAAACCGGCAAAAGCTGATCGCATTCGTGGACAAGTACATCGTGCCGGCCACACCCTAGAGGCTGTCAGCGTTCGGCCATTGTTTCCCCAAAAACTGTTATCGTCAGGGCCATCAGACTCCTTGCGTGTTAGATTGGCTTGCTTATGATGCCCGCCCTCCGCCGTTCGATGGGTCTCCGCCATGCGATGGCCATGGTCGTTGGAATCATCCTGGGCGCTTCAGTCTTCATTCAGGCGTCAGAGATTACGCGGCTGGTCCCGAACACTCGAGGAGTGATGCTGGCCTGGCTGGCGGCAGGAGTGCTCACTTTGTGCGGCGCCCTCGTCTGCGCTGAGTTGTCTGCCGCCTTTCCCCAAACCGGCGGCGTGTATGTATACCTCAACCGGATTTTTTCGCCCGCTCTGGGATTCCTCTGGGGCTGGGCCATGTTCTGGAGCGTTCATTCCGGCATCATCGCCGCCATCGCGGTTATCCTGGCGCGCTACATTGCCTACTTTATTCCCTTGGGAGAAATCACAATCCGTTTGCTGGCCATCATGGCAATTTTTCTCCTCTCTGGGATCAACTATCTCGGCGTGAAGCTGGGAAGCACCGTGCAGGTGGCTTTGACGGCAGCCAAGGTCGCAGCCATTGTCCTGCTGGTTGTCATTTTGTTTTGGTTCGGCGGAAATGCGCATCGTGCGCTGCCGGTCGAAGGTCCCTCGCAGGCGGCATCGCTCGGCGCTTACGGCCTCGCCATTGCCGCCGGACTCTTTGCCTTTGGAGGATGGCACATGGTCACCTATGCTTCGGGCGAGACCATGGACCCGGCGCGCACCATCCCTCGAGCGCTTTTGGGCGGGACCCTGATCGTGACTTTGTGTTACATGCTGCTGAATGCCGCCTACTATTATGTTTTACCCCTGTACCAGGTGGCTGGTTCCAGGCACGTTGCGGCCGACGCAGCCGAACGCGTGCTGGGCCCACAAGCGGGTGGCGCAATTGCCGTGCTGGTTGTGCTCTCCGCCCTCGGCGCATTGAATGGAATTATTCTTGCCGGTCCTCGTGTTTATTACGCCATGGCCCAGGATGGTTTGGCGTTTCGCTGGATGGGCGCCGTCCATCCGGCGCGGCAGACTCCCTATCTGGCCATCATCGCCCAGGCAGTGTGGTCTTCCGTGCTGGTGGCCACCAACAGCTATCGCGCGCTCTTTAGCCGCGTGGTGTATACAGAATGGTTCTTCTTTGCGCTGCTGGCTGCGGGCTTGTTTGTCCTGCGGATGCGAAGGGAATACAAGCCCATAATCTTGACGCGCGGTTACCCGCTGGTTGCTCTCTTGTTCATTGTGGCGTCGGTCAGCATTGCCATGAATCAGTCCATCGCTAATCCGCGTGACAGCGCACTGGGGCTAGGCTTGCTTCTTTTGGGACTTCCCGTGTACCTTGTCTGGTCGCGCCGCGGCATTGCGTGACGATCTTCTTCCGATGAACCGATGGCTATCATAGACTTTCACAACCACTATTACCCGCCAAAGTACCTTGAAGCTCTGGAGCGCGGCCCCAGCGCGGTACGCATCACTCACGATAACGAAGGCAATCCCTGGCTGCACTATCCGGGAGATTACAACGTTGCCGTGCGCGGTCATCGCGACATTGACTATCGCGAGCAAGTGTTGCGCGGAGCCGGAATAGACACTCAGGTCGTTACGCTCACAACCCCCGGCACGCACGTTGAGACGCCGGCTGTGGCTGTACGGCTGGCCAGTCTGGTCAACGATGAGTTTGCGCAGGCTGTTGCCAACAAGGGCGGACGCTTCACTGCGCTGGCGACGCTTCCGCTGAATGATCCGGCGGCATCGGTTACGGAACTTCGTCGGGCTGTCACGCAATTGAAGTTTCGCGGCGCCATGGTTTTCAGCAACATCAATGGCGTGGCATTGTGGGACCAGCGTTTCTGGAAGCTCTATGAGGCAGCCGACGAGTTGGGAGCGGTCCTGCATATTCATCCGACGAATCCCGTGGGCGTGGAAGCCATGATGGAATACTGGCTGATGCCGCTGGTAGGCTTCCTCTTTGATACCACGCTCGCAGCCGCAGGACTGGTTTTCAGCGGTGTGGCTGAACGTTTCCCCCGGATTCGCTGGGCACTGGGACATCTGGGCGGCGCGATCCCTTATCTTGCTGAACGGCTGGACCGCGGCTATCACGCCTTTGAAGAATGCCGCAAGAACATTCCTCAACCGCCTAGCATCTATTTGAAGCGCTTCTATTACGATACGGTGAACTTCGATCCCCAGGCCATCGATCTGGCGATCGCTTTTGCAGGCGTGGAGCACATTCTCGCAGGCAGCGACTATCCCCACCAGATCGGGAGCATCGAGAAAATGCTGGCCAGCCTTCGCGCGCTGTCCATTCCTGAGGAAGACAAGGCGCGCATCCTGGGTGGCAACGCGGCGCGATTATTGGGACTCTGACCGCGCGAAAACCAAATCAAATTATTTCTGTTTCCGCGTTTGCTTGTTAGAATTGCGCTCAATGCGCCCCCGGCTGGCATTCATCTTTGTGCTCGGCATCATCGTGATGAGCGAACGCAGCTCATCATGCGCTGCGATCCAGGCGTCGGCATCAACGCAAGATCCGGCGGGTGTCAAAATCAATCCGGTGGACAAAAAGGAGCCAGACAGCGCTGCTGCTGGCCAAGACCAGCCGGCATCCCAAACGAGAAAACACGCGCACACCAGTCCAGCAGAACACAATCACACCTCGCCGAACGCGGCGACTGCAGCGCCCAATGCTGAGGCCAATGTGAGCCCGGATAAAGATAAAGAGCAGAATGACTCTGCCCTCAGCTCGATTACCAGGCAGCCGCTCGAGCGTTGGATTCAGATTTATATTGCCATCACCGGAGTCCTGGCTCTCATCGGGCTGGGAGCGCTCGGGGTGATGCGGCGTCAACTCCGTGAAATGAGGGAGGGCCGTAGGCAAACGGACGCGCTCATTAAACGCGCCATCGAGCAATCCTCGGCGATGAGGGACGCGGCCGAACAAACCGACCGGTTGATCGAACAGGCGATTGAACAGGCCAACACGGCTGCTGAACAAGCTAAGGCAGCGAGCATGGCGGCGTGTGCGGCCAAAACCAGTGCCGAGAATTTCGCCCAGGTAGCCGGCTCTTCCGTGCAGAGCGTCCATTTGGCGCAGGAGACCATGCGCCTGGAACAGCGGGCCTGGGTGTTTGTGACTGAGACGCGGGCCAGCGAGTTGCAGGTAAGCAGGCCTTTAAGTATCACGATAGGCTTCAAGAATACGGGGCGCACGCCCGCCAGGAATGTGCAGATCGCCGCACATCTGGATCCTTTGCCCAAAGGCCAGGTTCCGGAGCCAAGGCTGGATAAGACGCAAAACCGCGGCGTTATTCCGCCGAATGGAACGCTGTTCGTTACCATCAGCACCGGGCGCAAACACGCAGAAGGCGTAACGGAGCAAGGGTTGGCAGCGATCACTTCCGGTGAGTTGGTAGTTTGGGTGTACGGCACCGTCACGTACGATGACATTTTTGAAACGCGCCAAGCCACCATGTTCTGTTACATGCTCCATCCGGATGGAAAAACCTTTGCCGCTGCCGACGTTTATAACGACGCGACCTAGCAGAGCACCGGCTTTCAATGTTATTCGTGGCGAGGTGTGTTCAAGGTTTCCTGAAACGCCCAGGAATAAAAATGTGGCGACGCCTGTGCAAGAGCGCCGCCACATTTGGCGATCACCTCAATCAGAGTTCACCTATCTGTTCGGAGCAGGCGGACGGCTCGCTGGCGTTACACATTTTAAGGCTCCATTTACAATCGAGCACCCGCTGGTCGGAGTGGGCGTAGGCGAGGGCACTGGTGTGGGTGTGGGACTCGGTTGTGGAATGGGGGGAACGTACGGGCACGTAGCGTCAGGCTGGCTGCTCATGAAGCTGTTGAAAGTGCTCGTGTCGCCCTGGGCCATGCCGACGCCGTGACCGGCGAGCAAGAAGTAGCCCAGGATGTCATCTTTGTTCCAGAACGGTGGATTGGCGTTCAAGAACAATATCGGAACCACCGTGCTCGCATCGTGCAGGTAGACAACTTTGGGTGGAAAGCTCGTGATGTTGGCGTTCTTGACGATGAGCGGCATCAGATTGTAAAGCGTGCCGCCGGGGAATTTGCCGCATGCCGGCATGTCTACCTGGACGAAAATGTCAAAGTAGCTGGATGCCGGGAAATCATTCGCGGGCAGGCCGTTGGGTCCGGATTGAGACTCCACCTCGCCGGGGCTGATCCTGTTGGGCGGCGCGGAAGGGCCGGTGGGACTGTTGTACCAGATGCCGGCCCGGACGGCGGCGCCGCCACCAGTCATGTGCAGTGAACGCACCTCGGTGTGGACTTCACGGGTATTGGCGCCAAAGCCGAAGCCCGGCGGCGCTATCAACATGTTTTCGCTTACCACGGTGTTGGCGGCGCCAACGTTAATGCCGTTCAGATCCAGGTTGCTGCCATCGGTTGTGGCATTGCTGCGGCCGATGTCGGTCTGCGAATCGAACAGCGTCGGACTCTGAAGCACATTGTTGGTAGCGTTGTAAGCGGGACAGTTGGCGAAAAGCGGTTGAAATTTGGCGGCAATGTTCACCCGGAAACTGCCGAGTGAGGTGGTATTGTCATCGCCTTGCACCGGAAATTGGGCGTAGGCCGGCATTGCGGCAAGGGCAATGACGCTGAGAACGGTTGCAATGAAACGTTTAGAAATCATGTAGAGAAATTCCTCCTGTGGTTTCTCCGGTCCAGGCAAAATGAAGCGCGGTCTCGAATTCAAAAGACGTGAACTCGATGGGAGACAGCCTTGCGCAAAGATGAAAGTAAGTTCCCCATTGTGAAACATCAGGACTGTACGGTTTTTCAATTCAGAATGCTTCTCCGGAATTGCGTTTTTATATAACTATGGAGTATTCGAAAAGGAACGCGCGCCGAAGACATTGTCAGGTACGTGACGAACCCCCGGTCGTAGTCGTTTGACGTCCTGACCCTTTTTGGGTTAATTTGCTGCGCGAGTTCTTCCGGCTCAGATCCCGAAAAACGGAAAGGCGCAGGATTTCACGGACGAAGTTCACTTTGTTACCGCCACCTGCAGTCACGGGGAATTTTCCAGGACAGCAGGTAATCATCCATCCTCAATCAAGGCCCCTTGAACGGGCAGAAAGCGAGAATTTTGACGTGAAGAAAAAAATGCTCTTGCTCGGAAGCTTTGCAGCGATGCTCTTGAGCGCTGGACTGCTGGTAATTCCCGCCAATGCAGACATAACCTCCCATTGCACGGACTGCACGAAGGATGAAGGGACCTTCGTTATTGTTTCAGCCTGCAAGCCAACGGGCGTCGATGGCTGCTTTTGTCCATTGAGCAATCCCACGACGAACAACTGCTTCTTCATCGGGGCAGAGAAACCTCAGAAGTAGAAGACATGGGTCACGGCCCACTCGAAAAATGGGCGGAAGCGGGAATTTTGACGTGAAGAAAAATGCTCTTGCTTGGAAGTTTTGCAGCGATGCCCTTGAGCGCCGTACTGCTGGTAATGCCGGTCAATGCAGGCGTAACCTCCCATTGCACCGACTGCACCAAGCTCATTAATGGAACCGCACTTGAAGTGGCAACCTGCAAGCCAACAGGGGTTGCTTCTGCCCATTGCCCGCGCCCACTTTTTTCCAACAACTGTTTTTTCGTAGGTGCGGATAAGACCCAGCGGTAGAAGCACGATCCGAACTTTAGGAGTGGCGGGATCGGTGCAACACTTCAGGCAGCGTCAAAGGAACGGCTCTCAACGTCGCTCGACGCAGACGGCCGGCCTTTGACGCTGACTACAAGGATACTCGGGAGTAGCCGTCAGATACCTTCCCACAAGGTTTAGCCTGCGGGCGCTTCTACTTTAACAAGAAACCGCAAATGCTCTAAAATCGCACCGGGTTGTCAAACTGCAAACCCGGAGCGCGTCATGATTAGAGTTGTGCCCAGGATCGTTCTTATCATTCTCATCACCGCTGGATCCCTCTCTTCTATGGAGGCCCAGGAGAAGAGCGACTCGGCGCTCGGCGGAGTGATACAGACTCTTTTTGCGGCAAGAGAGTTTGACCAGGCAGTCATTTCACCCGACGGCAAGCATGTGGCCTGGGTGGAAAAGCTGGTGGATAAGAACGGCGCCCCGAATGGAAATAGCGCCATTTATGTCTCCAGCACGAATCCCGGAACAAATCCCCGGCGGATCACTGCCGGGAGCAGCGCAAGCGCGTATGCTGAGACGTCGGTGGCGTGGTCAGCGGACAGCCAGCACCTTGCCTTTCTATCGGATGCCGGGAAGCCGGGCCAGCAGCAGCTCTACGTACTGGATCTTGCCGCTGGCCCAGCCAGGAAGCTCACTGAGGTAAAAGGCTTTCTGGATTCACCCGGGTTCTCGCCGGATGGCAAGACCCTGGCTGTGCTGTTCACGGAGAATGCTACACGTGCGTCCGGCCCCCTGGTTGCCGAAACTCCGCAGACGGGAGTGATCCAGGACGCTGTGACGGAGCAGCGTCTGGCTTTGGTAAATGATTCAGGAGGAAGGCTGCGCCAGATTTCTCCCGCAGATATGTATGTCTACGAGTATGACTGGTCGCCGGACGGCAAGCGATTCGCAGTCACGGCGGCGCCCGGCAACGGCGATGACAATTGGTATATTGCGCAGCTTTATACGCTCAATGCAAGCGGTGGAGAGATGAAATCCATCCACAAACCACCGCTGCAGATTGCTGTTCCGGCATGGTCGCCGGACGGTAAATCCGTAGCATTCATCGGAGGCCTGATGAGCGATGAGCCTTCTGTGGGTGGTGACGTCTTTGTAGTTCCCGCGGAGGGCGGCGATGCGAAGAACATCACTCCGGACCTGAAAGCCTCCGCAAGCTGGCTGACCTGGACGCACGATGGAAAGATCGTGTTTGGAGAATGGATCGATGGCGGCACTGCGCTGGTCAGAGCAGATCCCGCCGGCGCGAGTGCGGAAGTCCTTTGGAGGAGCGACGATCAAATCACCGCCAGCGGTTGGGGCGCTGCCGTGTCTCTCGCAGCAGACGGCAGGACCGCTGCCATGGTCCGCCAATCGTTCAGCCATCCGCCCGAGGTCTGGGCCGGTCCGATCGGCGACTGGAAGCAGATTACTTCTCGCAATGCCAACCTCAAGCCTGCCTGGGGAGAAGCCAAAAGCGTCCACTGGACCGATGAAGGATTCAATCTGCAAGGCTGGCTGCTCTACCCTCGGAATTTTGATCCGTCGCGGAAATATCCCATGGTGGTCAACGTCCACGGCGGGCCGGGTTCCATGGCGCGCTCTTCGTGGCCTGGAGCGCATAGCTTTGCCGTGGCGCTCTCCGGCGCGGATTATTTTGTCTTCTTCCCCAATCCTCGCGGCAGTTTCGGAGAAGGCGAAGCCTTTACCCGGGCCAACGTCAGGGATTTTGGTTACGGCGATTGGCGGGACATCCTCACCGGCGTGGACGCTGCATTGAAGGAAGCTTCCGTGGACGGGCATCGCCTGGGGCTGACTGGATGGAGTTACGGCGGCTATATGACAATGTGGGGCATTACACAAACCAATCGCTTTGCCGCCGCCGCGGCTGGCGCGGGTCTCGCGAATCTCCAGAGCTACTACGGAGAAAACCAGATTGATCAGTGGATGATTCCGTTCTTCGGCGCCTCCGTCTATGATGATCCGGCTGTGTACGCCAAGAGTTCACCCATTACGTTCATCAAGAATGCCAGAACCCCAACGCTGATCCTGGTGGGGGATAGTGACGGCGAATGTCCCACGCCACAGTCGTATGAATTCTGGCACGCCTTAAAAGCCCTGGGGGTGGAGAATGAATTTGTGGTGTATGAACACGAAGGCCACGCGTTCGCCAGCCCCGCTCACCAGCGCGACGTAATCGAGCGGGTGGTACGGTGGTTTGACCAACACCTGAAGAGCAAGTAGCGACTGGCAATGGGCCGGAGCTATAAAGCTTGTGTCTCAGGTCAAAGAAAAGTTCTCAATATACTTAGAATAATAATGACTATGCGCACCGACTGGACTCGCCAGGAAATTTCCGGGATCTACAATCAACCCCTGCTCGATCTTTTGCTTTTGGCGCAGAAGGTCCATCGCGAATTTCATCCACCCAATCAGGTGCAGATGTGCCGTCTGCTCTCCATTAAGACTGGCGGCTGTCCTGAAGATTGCGGGTACTGCCCGCAAAGCGCGCACTATCGCACCGGGGTCGAACGGCAGGAACTCATGGATACCGATGAGGTCCTCGCCGCTGCCCGTGCCGCCAAGGCCGATGGGGCGACGCGGTTCTGTATGGGAGCGGCCTGGCGGCAGGCGCCGCAGGGACCAGAATTCGATTCTGTGCTGGAATCGGTGCGAGCAGTGGCCGCGCTGGACATTGAAGTCTGCTGCACGCTGGGAATGCTCACTCCAAACCAGGCGCGGCAATTGAAGCAGGCAGGCCTTACCGCCTATAACCACAACCTGGATACCTCGCCCGAGTTTTACGGCAACATTATCAGCACGCGCATATACCAGGAGCGGCTGGACACCATTGCAGCGGTACGCAAGGCGGGAATCACGGTATGCTGCGGCGGGATCCTGGGAATGGGCGAGTCCGACCAGGATAGGATCGGGCTGCTGCATCAGCTTGCCACTCTAGATCCGCATCCTGAGAGCGTGCCCATTAACATGCTGGTTCGCGCAGCCGGTACACCGTTGGCCCAGCAGGGTGATCTGGATCCCTTGATTATGGTCCGCACCATTGCTACGGCCCGGATTATTATGCCTCGCTCCATGGTGCGCATGGCTGCAGGCCGTGCTCAGATGACGCGTGAAGCAGTGGTGCTCTGTTTTCTTGCTGGGGCCAACTCCATCTTCTATGGAGAGAAACTGCTCACCACGCCCAACCCCGAACCCGATCGTGATGCCATCTTCTTGCGCGATCTGGGTCTTGCGCCGATGCAACTGAGAGAACGTCATGACAGCAATTGAATTGGCCGGCAAGGCGCTGCAATGGAGAATCGGAGGAGTCACTGTCACGCGCCTGGTTGAGCTGGAGGCGCCAGGTCTCAGCTTTGTCCTCCCCGACGCAGTCCCTGAAAACCTGAAGGCGGTTCCCTGGCTGGCCCCGCACTTTGTGGATGCGGAATGGGAAGCCATCGCCAGCATTCAGGCCTTCATGGTTGAGTCCCGGGGAAAACGCATTGTGGTTGATACTTGTGTGGGCAATGATAAGCAGTTGCCACTCCGCAGGTGGACAAATCGAAAGGGGCCATTTCTTGAAGACCTGGCATCCGCCGGTTTTAACCGCGAGACGATTGACACCGTGCTCTGCACCCATCTTCACATGGACCATGTTGGCTGGAACACCATGTGGGCCGAAGGGAAATGGGTTGCGACCTTCCCCCATGCCCGTTATTTGTTTGGACGTATTGAATGGGAGTATTGGAACCGGACCGAGGAGAGCCGTGTAGGAACAGTGATCGAGCAGTCCATTCAGCCCATCCTCGCGGCCGGTCTCCACACTCTGGTGGAAACCGATCATCAAATTACTGACGAAGTATGGCTGGAGCCGACTCCGGGACACACGCCGGGGCATGTATCTGTAAGGATTGCATCCAAGGGAGAAGAGGGTGTAATTACCGGAGATCTGATGCACCATCCATGCCAGATTGCAAGACCCCACTGGAACTCCGTTGCTGATGTTGACCCCGAACAGGCAACCATCACCCGGAGAGACTTTATTACCCGCTACGCTCAAAGAAGCGATCTCGTCATAGGAACTCATTTTCCCGCGCCCACCGCCGGCCGGATTGTCCGGGATGGAGAAAATTTCCGATTTCAGGTGAGTTGACGGCGGTCTCATTCTTCCTTTTTTCCTGCGCGCGGTCCTGATAATAGCTGTAGCGTGATAGGATTTTTCCGCTTAAAAGGCGACTTGGATCATTACATCTGATTGATCTTTTGACTGGAGGACGGCATGGATGCCTATGTAACGACCACAGCAAGATTGAACTCTTCTTCCATTCCTGCAACGATTGCCTCACGCTTGGTTTCTTTTGTGTTCATGGCGGGTATTCTGTGCGTCTGCTCAAGGCAGGCGGTCGCGGCAACATGCGAGAGTTTGAGCAGCCTGAAATTGCCGGACACAACCATTACGCTGGCCCAGGTAGTGGAGGCCGGGGCCTTTACGCCGTCTGGCGCGGCAGCGAATTTGCCTGGCGCCGCAGCTTCGAGATACAAAGAGCTGCCTGCTTTTTGCCGGGTCACGGCAACTGTGAAACCGACCCCGGATTCCGATATCAAGATTGAAGTCTGGATGCCGCTTTCCGGATGGAATGGCAAATTCCAGGGCGAAGGCAACGGAGGTTTTGCCGGGGTCATTGCTTACCCGGCTCTAGCGGGCGGCCTGAGTCTGGGCTACTCGACCGCCGGCACCGATACCGGACATGCAGCGGCAGGTACCGATGCGAGCTGGGCGCTGGGTCATCCGGAAAAGGTCATTGATTTCGGTTATCGCGGAATCCACGAAATGACGGTGAAAGCCAAAGCCATTGTGCGCGCGTTTTACGGCAAGGATCTTCAACGCTCTTATTTCGGCAGTTGTTCTGATGGGGGACGTGAGGCCCTGATGGAAGCCCAGCGTTTTCCCGAGGATTATGACGGCATCCTGGCTGGCGCCCCAGCGAATTACTGGACCCATCTGTTAATGGCGGGCGCATGGGAGGCGCAGGCGTTAATGAAAGATCCTGCAAGCTACATTCCGGCCGCGAAGATACCGGCGCTGGGCGCTGCCGTGAATGCCGCCTGCGACAAGCAGGATGGTGTTGCTGATGGTGTCATCAACGATCCTCGCGCCTGTCACTTTGATCCATCGGTCCTGCTGTGCAAGGGAGAAGACTCCAACAGTTGCTTCACGGCGCCACAAGTGGTGGCACTCAAGAAGGTTTATGACGGGCCCACGAATTCAAAGGGCCAGCCGCTGTATGTAGGCCGGGTGCCTGGCGCAGAGGATGGGCCGGGAGGCTGGGTCACGTGGATCACCGGCTCGGCGCCGGGCAAGAGCCTGCAATACGCCTTTACCACCAATTTCTTTAAATACATGGTGTTCAACAATCCAGACTGGGACTTCAAAACATTTAATTTTGATTCCGATCTTAAGACTGATGACGAGAAGCAGGCCCGCAACGTAAACTCCACCGATCCGAACCTGAAGCCTTTCCGGGCAAGAGGAGGAAAGCTGATTATCTATCACGGCTGGAATGACCCGGCAATCTCTCCACTCAACACGATTAATTATTACAACAGCGTGTTGAGCACAGTTGGAGCGCGCGAGTCCGGCGATTTCCTGCGCCTCTATCTGGTTCCGGGAATGCAACATTGCGGCGGCGGACCTGGACCGAACTCGTTTGGCCAGCAAGCGGGTTCCACCGCCGACGCGCAGCACAACATCTATGCCGCGCTTGAACAATGGGTGGAGAAGGGGATTGCACCCGGCACGATTGTGGCCACCAAATACGTTTCCGATCTGAATCCTCAGCAAGGCGTGAAATTCTCTCGCCCGCTCTGCCCCTATCCGCAAATCATCAAATACAAGGGATCGGGCGACACGAACGACGCGGCCAACTTCGCGTGCGCACAGGGCAAGAAATAAAAAGGGCCGGCAGGTATGCTGCCGGCCTTGTCGTTTAAAGCGGGTTGAGGGTTTAGAAGCTGAAGCGCAGACCGAGCTGGATCTGACGCGCAATGTCCGCAGAGTTGAAGGATAGCGGAATGCTTCCCGGCACAAAGCCAGGCTGCAAGTCCAGGGCCTTGACTCCACGGACGTTGTAAGGACCATTCAGCAGGTTGCCTCCGTTGGGGAATACGGTAGCTGCTGCTAAAGCTGCTGTACCCGCCGGGAAGATCCCATTTACACCGGTGAAATTCGTGTGATTCAGCAGGTTAGCTGCTGTCACGCTGAATCCCAGGCGCATGGCTTCATGGTTCTTGGAAAGACGGATGTCTTTGTTGAGCCGCATGTCCCAGCGATAGTTCCAGGGGAGAATGCCACTGTCACGCGGAGCATTGAAGGGACGCGCCTGGTTGAGCGCTTCCTGTACCAGACCATTGCCGGCTGCGCCAACGGCGGGACTATCGAACAACTCGAACGGAGTACCTGAGTGGATGCTCACGATCGGAGCCAAGGTGATATCGCTCAGCGCGCTCAAGAACAGATTTCCTGAGCCGCTATGGAACGGAGTGGTGTACACCGCGCTTGTGGTGAACGCATGGGAAATGTTGTAAGGAGAAATTGCCCGGTCCTTGCCTGGAGTGGTTGGAAAGTAGGTGCTGGTGAACGAGGAGAAATCCAACGAGTCATCGATGGCCTTGGACCAGGTATAGTTCGTCTGGAACTGCAAGTGGTTGGTAAAGCGGCGGGTCAGCGAGACCGTACCCGCGTGATAGATCGCTCCACCGCAAGCGCAGTAGTCGGTGAGGGTCTCAAACTTAGGCTGCCCACCGATCAGCGGATTGTTAGCCGGATTGGGTTTCAAGATCGGGCCGAGTAGCGGATCGAACGCGCCACTGTTGACAAACCCAACTTCAAGCGGATCCTGCAAGTGCACCGTGTGTTGCATGTTGTAGCCTATTTCCAGTGACATGTTCTTCGCCAACTCGTGTTGAATGCTCAAGCTGGCCTGGATGCCGTAGTTGTTCTTATATCCCGAACCACCCACAAAAGGTGAACCAGGATTGACGATTCCGATTCCGTTGGGCTGGCCTTCTGCGATGACAATCCCCGCGGCAGCATAATCTGCGGCTGTGACGGGCTTCAGGACGGGCAGGTTCCCCTTGGCGAACAATTCTCCCAGCAGGGCAGCGTATCCTGGCGTGCCGATGGTTTCTACCGCTTGAGCAAACCCCAGTGGCCCCAATGGGTTATAAAGATTGGAGTAATAGGAGTTCTGGAACTGGGCCGGAGCAACGAATATGCCGCTGCCGGCGCGGAGAAGGGTCTTATGGTCTCCGAACACATCAAACGCTATGCCTATGCGAGGAGAAAAATACTTGTTGACATTTGCGCCGGGGAAGGACTCATCATCCATGTCAAACCGAACTCCAGCATCCACGGTAAGCCGCGATGTCATCTTCCATGAATCCTGGAAGTAGATCCCGCCATAGTGCGCCCAATTGGCGATTAAAGCGTTGTTGCCGGTCGACGTCCGGAATTGAGTCGGCAGTCCGAATCCAAACGACTGCAGGGAGGTCAGATTTGTCCCTGGCCCGGGTAGTCCAGCGGCTGCTACTGCCTGCGCGGCCAAAGCGGGTGGCAACACGCCCGGTGTGAGAATGGGGAGAATCCCGGGTACATACGCTACCTGCGAGTGAGCATACAGGTTGTCAAAGTACGTGTATTTTACCGGCCGGTAGGACTCGCCGAATTTGAGGGTGTGCTTTCCCTTGGTCCAGGTAACGCTGTCTTCAAATTGATAGCGCCTCTGGTGACCCAATACCTCTGCGCCCAGAAGGGGGCCAAAGGTGGCAAAACCATCTGTAAACGCCGAAAAGGGCGTAGTAGGACCTCCATGGTTATTGTTCCATGTGAAGTCAGCCACATTCTCGGGAACGATTTGCACCCGCAGGCTGTTGAGGAGCGAGGGGCTGAAAATATGGCTCCAGGTGATCAGCGCCTCGTAGTCGCGGAGGGTGTCGTTAGTGGCATAGCTGCTCGATATCGTGGGTCCCACGCCAGCGCCGTATCCACCGGCGGCTCCGCCCAGGTCGAGAGGACTATCCTCACGTTCCAGCAGGAATCTGAGGGTAAGCGTATTGTTCGCGTTCGGCAGCCAGTCCAGGCGCGCCACACTGTCAATCCACTTTTGGTCGCCAGGAAAGAACCCGCTTTGGCCGGCAATCAACTTCTGCACAAAGGGATTGTTGGCCGGAGTTAAGAAGGCGGTCAGAGCAGCCGCGGCGCCGGGGTTGCTCAGCGCCACTTGATTTATATAGGCCTGCTGAGCGGCCGACGGCCCCGTGACAAAGGGTGTATTGAAAGTCTTCTGGCTCTCGAAAGTCGTCCGGTAGGCTTCAGTATTGAGAAAGAAGAAGAGCTTGTCCTTAATCAGCGCCCCACCCAGATCACCGCCAATGTGGTAATCCTGGTCCATAGCGTTGTTATTTCCGATTTGGAAAAAGGGCTTGGCATCAGTAACCTGGTCGCGGAACAAGCCAAAGACGTTTCCATGCAATTGATTGCCGCCGGTCTTGGTAACTACATTCACATGCTCGGCAAGGGTGAACCCAAACTCGGCGTTAAACGAATTGCGGTTGACCTGGAGCTCCTGGATGGCATCCGGTGAGATATGTGCCGTTCTGGAGGAACCTGAGCCATAGTCGTTCTCACCACCGTCAATCGTGACCAGTCCACCACGCCCGTTTCCGCCCGCACTGGTAAAATTGTTAACCGCAAACGCTCCGATATTGCGCTGTGCACCGGAGCTATGAATGGCCTCGGCATTGGTCATTCCGGGCAGCAGTTGAACGGTCTCGGAGTAATCGCGGCCGATGCTGGGAATATTCTGTTCTGCGATCTGATTGATGTAGTCGGCTTGCTGGGTCTGTGTTACCTGGATCACGGGTGCGCTATCTCCGGTGATCTCAATCACTTCGGCAGATGAGCCCACTTTCAGATGAGCGTCATAAGTTGAAATCGTGCCCACCGTCAGGGTAAAGCTCCTGGCCACCTGCTTCTCAAAGCCCGCGGCCTCCACGGTGATCTGATAGCTGCCAGGGTGCAGCACCGGGATGGTGTAGCTGCCGTCTGCGTTGACTTTGACTGTTTTGGTGAACCCTGTATCGGGATTGGCTACAGTGACGTTAGCCTTCGCAATGACCGCGCCCTGTTGGTCGTATACTGTTCCCTTCAACGTTGCGGTGGAATAATCCACTTGCGCATACGTTGGGACAATCCATCCCAGGGCCAGCAAACAGGGAAGGAAAAACAACACGGTAATTCTTTTCATGCTACCTCCTCAGAAATCGAAATGAATATGCCGTATAAAGCCGCCAGATACGGTCGCGCGAGAAATGAAGTTTCTGTGCTGTATTCGCCGGGAAGCCAATTGCTGCCTTTAGGACGGCACAAATATTAGCCTTCTTTTGGAGCTTTTGGAAAGAAAAATATAGCTTTGAGTAAACAAAATATTACTGTCAGTAAATGAAGTAGAGATGTGAATCTTCACAGATTCATATTCTGATTTTCATAGATTTCAGGCTGCTAAAGCGAGCGCCAGCCCGAGGAATCAAAGATCAATGTGGAACTTGGTGTAAGAAGAAAATCGAACCTCGAGGCGGCCAAAAATCAAGCCTCGGGCTCCGGGTCCTTGTCGCTGGCGTACTCCGGGTGGCGCGCGGGGGCACGGTGATGGATTTCGCGTGAGAGCGTCCGCAACCATCGCAGCTCAGTTCGAAACTGCTGGATGACCAGACTCACCATCCACACCGCCTCGTGGAAGCGATGGCCCACTTCCGCGCGAATGCTTTCGAGTGTGGCTTCTTCACGCGCCAGTTCCTGCTCCAGGAATTTCTGGCGGCCGCGAATCTGCTCTCGGGAGACTCCCGCTCGCGCCTGCCAGGATAGTCCCAGCCAGATAAGAAACGGCGGCCGCTCGCGCTGCGTGATCCAGTCGTCGCGCTCCAGGGAGTCGGCCAGCGCGGATCGGCCCTTGGGTGTGGTGGCAAACACATGGCGCTCCGGCCCCACCGCCGGTTCACTGCTGGCCGCAATGCGAATCATCCCTAAACGGGCAAGCTTGTCCAAGGAGTAATACACTTGCGGACGCGAAATGTTGGCCCAGTCGCGTAACCGGCGGCGCTCCAACTCGGCATTAGCCTGATAGCCGTGCATGGGCCGCTCGGCCAGCAGGCTCAACAGGACCAGATCAGGCGTTGTTAGTTCAACCTTTCTTCGCGCCATTCTTCTCCTTGCGCTGGCGCGTCCAGTACCACCATTGTGACTGGTCGGCAGGCAACAGTGGATTTCTGGCCTGCGCCACGGCAGCGCGGAAAACATCCAGAGAACAGATGTCGTGCTGGTCACCGCTAATGCGGCAGAGTTTATCGTAAAGTTTTTTGGGATCCTGTCGTCCCAATTGCTCGACACTGCGAATGCCAAGAAGTTCGAAATCACGAAGTGTGGCCGGTCCAACGGAAATCAGGTCTTCCAGTCGGCGTTCTTTCGTTTGCATAAAAGGACCTCCTGAAACACAGTCTAGTATAATTTAGACTACATCACCCTCTCTTGGCAAGCAGATATGACCCTGGCAAGTATGAAGCTGGGGACACGTAGTTCCGCTGGGTGCAAGAGAGTATTCTTCGTTATGCTCAGGATGCGGTTGGATGCTGTTCTGAATGTCGCAAGTTAACAAATGTTTACAAAGCTTAAGCTTGAAAAACAATCGCTCTCCGATATCAAGAATGACATATCCTGAGTCTAAATAAGAGTTAACGTTGATCCAGGCTGCCTCAGGTTATTCTGGTTACTTGGATACACTTTAAGCCGAGAGTTATCCCTGATACATTATTGTCCTGCTTTCAGAGAAGAGGAGATGGATGCTCGTTAAGCCTGCATCTTGGTTCAGGATTAGTCTGTGCGCTGGTTTTTTGATCGCGGTTGCCGCTTTTCAATTGGGCTGCGGGAACGCTCCTGCCACCCCCTCCAAATCCTCTAAGGGCGGGCGGCCGGGCATGGGGCAGCAAGCGATGCCGGTTTCGGTTGCCCAGGCTGAAACCCGGGACATTCCGGTTTATCTCAGCGGATTAGGTTCGGTTGAAGCCTTTTATACGGTACTGGTGAAGACCCGCGTTGACGGTCAGCTGGTAAGCGTCAATTTCAGGGAGGGCCAGGACGTAAACAAGGGCGATCTGCTGGTGATAGTTGATCCGCGTCCTTTTGAAGTCGCATTGTCTCAGGCTGAAGCTAACCTTTATAAGGACCAGGCCGCATTGAAGGATGCAAAGGTGAACCTGGATCGCTTCAAGGATCTTTACCAGAACGGCGGCGTCGTCTCCAAGCAACAGCTCGATACGCAGGATTCTCTGGTGGGGCAGCTTGAGGGCTCGGTGCGGGCCGATCAGGCGCAGGTTGATAACGCGAAGCTGAACCTTGTTTATACCCGCATCACCGCTCCTGTAAGTGGGCGGGTCGGATTGCGGCTGGTGGATCCAGGCAACATCGTCCATGCGGCGGATACCACCGGACTGTTGTTGCTCACGCAACTGCATCCCATAGCCGTGATCTTCACTCTGCCGGAGGATCAGCTGCCCTCGGTTGCCCAGCACATGCGCGGCGGCGCGCTCCAGGTGGAAGCCTACAGCCGCGACGACCAGACCAAGCTGGCCAGCGGTAAACTGCTCATGATCGACAACCAGATTGATGCCACTACAGGCACAGCCAAGCTGAAGGCTGTATTTGACAACCAGGAAAGCGCGTTGTGGCCCAACCAGTTCGTGAATTGCCGTCTGTTGCTGGAAACGAAAAAGAACAGCACGGTGATACCTGCCGCCGCCATCCAGCGCGGCCCGCAAGGCAGTTACGTGTTTGCCGTGAAGCCGGACAAGACGGTGGAGATGCGGCCAGTTACGGTGAGCTTGACTCAGGCCAACTTTGCCGCAGTCAGCGCTGGGCTGAAACCGGGCGACACCGTGGTGACAGACGGCCAGGACAAGCTACAGGCAGGCAGCCATGTTGAACCGCGCCCGCCGGCGGGGACGCCAGCGTCCAAACCCAACCAGACGGCGGAAGCGACACGGTAATGAGCCCGTCCCGACTATTCATTCTTCGGCCGGTTGCCACCACGTTGTTGATGGTCGGCGTGCTGCTGGTGGGTATTGTGGCTTACCGGCAGTTGCCGGTTTCAGCTTTGCCCCAGGTAGACTATCCCACCATTCAGGTACTCACCTTTTATCCGGGCGCCGGTCCGGACGTGATGACCTCATCCGTCACCGCTCCGCTGGAGCGCCAGTTTGGCCAGGTACCGGGGTTGAACCAGATGACCTCCAGCAGTTCTTATGGCAGCTCGGTCATTACTCTGCAATTCAATCTGGATTTGAGCATTGATGTCGCCGAACAGGAGGTTCAGGCTGCGATCAATGCCGGGTCCACCTTCCTGCCGCGCGATCTGCCCAACCCGCCCGTCTATAACAAAGTTAACCCGGCGGATGCGCCCATCCTTACTCTCGCGCTCACTGCAGATAGTTTGCCTCTCACCGCGGTGGAAGATTTGGCTGACACGGTGCTGGCGCAAAAAATCTCGCAGCTCACGGGCGTGGGACTCGTCTCCATCAGTGGCGGGCAAAAGCCCGCCGTCCGTATTCAGGCCAACCCCGCTGTGCTGGCTTCTTATGGGCTGAGCCTGGAAGACCTGCGCACCATTCTGGGCCAGGCCAACGTGGACGAAGCTAAGGGAGTTCTGGAAGGTCCGAGACAGGCCTTCACCATCAACAGCAACGACCAGTTGCTCTCCAGCGACGGCTACAGGTCCGTGATTGTCGCTTACCGCAACGGCAGCCCGGTGCGCCTCACCGATGTGGCCACCGTGATTGACGGTGCGGAGAATGTTAAGCAGGCTGCATGGATGAATTTATCCCCGGCCGTGATCGTCAACATTCAGCGCCAGCCGGGAGCGAACATCATCAGCGTGGTGGACCGGATCAAGAAGGTCCTGCCGCAACTGCAATCCGCGCTGCCCCGGTCAGTGAAAGTGGCGGTCCTGACTGACCGCACGGAGACGATTCGTGCCTCAGTGGCAGACGTTCAATTCGAGTTGATGCTGACTGTGGGCCTGGTGGTGTTGGTAATTTTTCTTTTTTTGCGGAACCTCTCTGCCACCAGCATTCCCAGCGTTACCGTCCCACTCTCGATCGTAGGCACCTTTGCCGTGATGTATCTGCTGGGCTACAGCCTGGACAATCTATCGCTGATGGCGCTCACCATCTCCACCGGATTTGTGGTGGATGATGCCATCGTGATGATTGAAAACATCGACCGCTTTTTGGAAGAAGGCCACCCACCACTCGAAGCTGCGCTCAAGGGATCGGCCCAGATTGGCTTCACCATCATTTCGCTCACGGTCTCGCTCATTGCTGTCTTGATTCCGCTGCTGTTCATGGGTGACGTGGTTGGCCGTCTTTTCCGCGAATTCGCTGTCACTCTGGCGGTAACCATCCTGGTGTCTGCAGTCGTTTCTCTCACGCTCACTCCCATGATGGCTGCGAGGCTGCTCAAGAACCCAGCCCAGGCAAAACACGGCCGCTTTTATAAGGCTTCAGAGCGCTTCTATGAACGGGTGATAGAGTTTTATGGCCGCACGCTGAAGTGGGTTCTGAAGCATCAGCCCGCCACGTTGCTGGCCACCGTGGCTGCTCTCGCATTCACTCTTTTCCTGTACGTAATTGTACCCAAAGGCTTTTTTCCGGTGCAGGATACCGGAGTGATCCTGGGTATCTCAGAAGCCGGGCAGAGCGTCTCCTTTAGCGCCATGCAGGCCAAACAACAACAGCTTACCCAGATCATTCTTAAAGACCCGGATGTGGCCAGCCTGTCCTCATTTATCGGGATAGATGGCACCAACACCACGGCCAACAGTGGGCGCATTCAGATCAACCTCAAGCCGCACTCCGACCGTAGTTCCAGCGCCTCGGATGTCATTCGCAGGCTCCAGCCGGAAGTGGCCCAGGTGAACGGGATCACCTTATATATGCAGCCGGTGCAGGACCTCACGGTGGAAGATCGGGTGAGCCGCACGCAATTTCAATATGCCCTGGAAGATGCGGACGCCAACGAGTTAAATACCTGGGTACCGCAAATCGTACAGAAACTGGGTGCATTGCCGCAACTGCGCGACGTGGCCAGCGACCAGCAGAATGGCGGGTTGCGCGCCGATCTGGTCATAGACCGCGATACCGCTGCCCGTTTCGGCATTCTGCCCCAGGCGATTGATGACACGCTTTATGACGCTTTTGGTCAGCGCCAGGTTTCCACCATCTTTACCCAGCTCAATCAGTATCACGTTGTGTTGGAGGTGGATCCGCAATTTCGGCAAGATCCCAGCGCGCTGAAAGATATCTACGTCAAATCGTCCACTGTATCCCAGTCGCCCACGTCCCCACCCAGCACGGGCACTGCGCTCGGCGGTGCGGCCGTGCCTCTCTCGGCATTCAGCCATTTCGAGGTTTCCAATACCCCGCTCGCGATCAACCATCAGGGGCAATTTCCAGTGGTTACCATCTCTTTCAACCTGGCTCCCGGTGAATCGCTTGGCAATGCGACCACAGTGATTGCGCAGGCGGAACGCGATCTGGGCATGCCCATTAGCATCCATTCCAGTTTTCAGGGAACGGCGGCCGCTTTTCAGACTTCGCTTTCATCTGAACCCTATTTGATTCTGGCGGCGTTGGTGACCGTGTACATCGTCCTGGGAGTTTTGTACGAGAGTTATATCCATCCGGTGACGATTCTTTCCACCTTACCTTCAGCCGGAGTGGGGGCGTTTTTGGCGCTGATGATTACCGGCAACGATTTCACCATCGTGGCGCTGATAGGCATCATTCTGCTCATTGGCATCGTGAAGAAGAATGCCATCATGATGATCGACTTTGCCCTGAATGCCGAGCGCAAAGAAGGCAAGCCGCCGGAGGAGGCAATTTTCCAGGCGAGCCTGCTGCGCTTCCGCCCTATCATGATGACCACCATGGCGGCTCTTCTGGGCGCGGTTCCGCTGGCGCTGGGCCGAGGCACAGGCTCAGAGCTTCGCCATCCCCTGGGCATCACCATCATTGGCGGGCTGCTGCTGAGTCAGTTATTTACTTTGTACACCACACCGGTGATTTATCTGTGGTTTGACCGTTTGGCCCACGGATTTGAGCGCTTCAACGTCGGCAACGTCATAAGCCCGGTAGAAGAGCCCGCCGGAGCCGACTGAAATAAGATCGGGCGATCGCTCGTGATCCGGTGATCAGAAAGAGTGATCAAAGTCACGTGATCGCCAAAACTGCCAAAGCTGACACTGCAACGTGCAAGAGCTTTAGAAGTAGTAAGGAAACAGGAAGAGGTTAAAGACCGAGGGCCAAAGGCTAAGGGCCAAGAGCGAAGAAGCATAAGCCGAAAGCCCTTGCTGGATACTAACTACTAAGTACTGACTACTGCTGTCCATGAACATCTCTGCTCCATTCATTCGCCGGCCGGTTGCCACCTCGCTGCTCACCTTCGGGTTGCTATTGGCGGGAATTCTGGCTTACACCCGCTTGCCGGTTGCTCCCCTGCCCCAGGTTGAGTATCCGGTGGTGCAGGTTTCGGCGGGACTACCGGGCGCCAGCCCGGAGACCATGGCGTCCTCAGTGGCTACTCCGCTGGAGCGGCAGTTTGGCCGGATCGCCGGCGTGAATGAGATGACCTCGACCAGTCAACTCGGATCCACCAACATTGTTCTTCAATTCGATCTCAGCCGGAACATAGATGCTGCCGCCCGCGACGTCCAGGCATGCATCAACGCGGCCCTGGGACAATTGCCGGCAAACCTGCCGACCCGCCCGTCGTATCGCAAAGTCAACCCCGCTGACGCGCCCATTTTGATCGTGGCTCTGACTTCAGACAGCGCCACGCTTCCGCAAATGTATGACGTGGCAGACTCGATCCTGGCGCAGAAGCTGTCCCAGTTGGCCGGCATCGGTCAGGTGGTGGTGGGCGGGGCTGCGCGTCCGGCGGTACGGGCTGAAGTTAATCCCGCGTTGCTCAACAGCATGGGAATTGGCATTGAGCAGGTCGCCACCGCGCTGGCCAGCGCAAACGCCAACCATCCGAAAGGAGAGCTTGCTGGTTCCTCCACCGCCTGGCAAATCACTGACAATGACCAGATTTTTACCGCTGACAAATACAAAATGGTCATTATTGCCCAGAAGAACCCGGGCGTAGTGCGCCTGCAGGATGTTGCGGATGTGCAGGATTCAGTGGAAGACATTCACAATGCCGGATTGGCCAACGGCCATCCCGCGGTGCTCATGATCATCTTCCGCCAGCCGGGAGCGAACATCATCAGTGCGGTGGACAACGTGCGTGCTGAGTTGCCGCAGTTGCAGGCATCCATTCCTGCCGGTATCAGGCTGGACATTGTGATGGATCGCACCACCACCATTCGCGCCTCCGTAGCCGATATCCAGATCACGCTGATCATCTCCATTGTGCTGGTGATATTGGTAGTGTTTGTCTTCCTGCGCAATCTCCGTGCCACCTTCATCCCAAGCGTTGCGGTGCCGCTTTCACTCATTGGCACCTTCGGCGTGATGTATATCGTGGGCTACAGCATAGACAATCTTTCCCTGATGGCGCTGGCGATCTCTACCGGCTTCGTCGTGGATGACGCGATCGTCGTTTTGGAAGACATTACGCGATACATGGAGATGGGGCTTGGCCCGGTGCAAGCCGCCTTCCGCGGGGCGAGTGAGATTGGTTTTACCGTGCTTTCCATGAGCACTTCGCTGGTCGCGGTCTTTATCCCCATTCTGTTGATGGCGGGCATCGTGGGGCGCCTGTTCCGTGAGTTCGCCGTCACCTTGAGTACGGCTATTGGCGTTTCTCTTGTGGTCTCGCTCACCACCACCCCCATGCTGTGCGCCAAATTTCTGCGTCCGTCCATGCAGGAAAAACATGGAAGGCTATACCGGACGAGCGAACGGATGTTTGATTTTATCTTGAAGATTTACCGGGGCAGCCTGGGCTGGGTCCTTCGTCATCAGTTGGTTACGCTGGGCATTACGATCGCGACTGCCGGCCTGAGCATTTATCTCTACGTCGTTGTTCCCAAAGGCTTCTTCCCGCAGCAGGACTCGGGCCGGATCGGCGGTTCAATCCAGGCCGCGCAGGATATCTCATTTGATGCGCTCAAGAGCAAGATGCAGCAGTTTGTCAGCATCGTGATGAAAGATCGGGCCGTAGACACTGCTGTCGGTTTTGCCGGAGGAGGAGGCAGCCAGAATAGTGGTCGAATGTTTGTTACGTTGAAGCCGCTGAACCAGAGAAAATCCTCTGCTGACCAGATCATCAACCGCTTGCGTGGCCAACTCGCCGTGATACCCGGAGCGACGCTTTACATGCAATCTGCGCAGGATCTTCAGATCGGCGGGCGCATGAGCAACTCCCAGTTCCAGTTCACTTTGCAATCGGAGAATCTGAATGATTTGAACGAATGGGCCCCCAAAGTGCTGGCCAAACTGCGCAGCTTGCCGCAACTGCAGGATGCCAACACCGATCAGCAAGATAAAGGCCTCTCCGCCCAATTAATGGTGGACCGCGACACCGCCGCGCGCTTGGGCATTACCTCGCAACAGGTAGATACGGTACTGAATGACTCCTTTGGACAGGCGCAGGTTTCTGTGATGTACCGTCCTTTGAATCAGTACCATGTGGTATTGGAAGTAGCGCCCCGGTTCCAGCAGAGCACGGATGCTCTCAAGATCACATATGTGCACTCCTCCAATGGCACGGAGGTGCCGCTATCGGCTTTTGCTCATTACGAACCCTCCAACACATCGCTTCAGGTCAACCATCAGGGGCAGTGGCCGGCGGTCACCATCTCTTTCAACCTCGCGCCCGGAGTTGCGTTAGGCCAGGCAACCACCATCGTTGAAACAGCAATGCGCGACATTAGCGTTCCCTCCACCGTCCATGGAAGTTTTCAGGGGACAGCCGCCGCCTTCCAAAGGTCGCTTTCCAGCGAGCCGATATTGATTCTTGCCGCATTGGTCACGGTCTATATCGTGTTGGGCGTGCTCTATGAAAGCTATATTCATCCCATCACCATTCTCTCGACCCTGCCTTCCGCCGGAGTCGGAGCCATTCTGGCGTTGCTGATCACGCGCACGGACCTGAACGTGATTGCGCTGATAGGTATCATCCTGTTGATCGGGATTGTGAAGAAAAATGCCATCCTGATGATCGACTTCGCGCTTGAAGCTGAACGCAAAGAGAACAAATCGCCGGAAGAGGCGATTTACCAGGCCTGTTTGCTGCGCTTCCGGCCCATCATGATGACTACCATGGCCGCCCTGCTCGGCGGCCTTCCGCTGGCCATTGGAACCGGAGTTGGATCTGAGTTGCGCCGTCCCCTGGGGATTGCCATTGTGGGCGGCCTGATTGTGAGCCAGGCCCTCACGCTCTTCACTACTCCAGTTGTTTATCTCTATTTGGATCGTTTTCGCTTGCGCGTAGCAGGCCGCAGAGCCTCAGAGAAGCGCCGTCCCGTTCAGACGCAACCCTCATTGCTACCAAGCGGAGATTGAAGAGTAGCTACAGTTGCTATGATTGCAGTTGCGGCAATTCTGGCAACAAGAATGGCGGTTCATGCCGAATGCATGAACCGCCATTTTCCTTCCTGGGTTGAAAATCCTTCGAAAGCATTTTGACCATGCACCAGTGCCGCACTTTTCAACCAGAAATGTCGCGGACTAAATACCAAGTGCTGTTTGCTGAGCGCTGACTCTAGTATCGTCGCCAGGGGCCGCGGTGTCTGGCGCTGTTGTAGCCTCGCTGATATCCGTCTTCGTAGGCGTCCCGGTAAAGCTGTTTGTAATAGTTCCGGTCGATGCCTCCGTAGTATCCGCGATCGGCATGTTTGAAATTACTGTCGTGAGTTGGACGGAAGCTGTGGCCGGTGAACCAATCGTTCTTGCCGTCATTGAGCCCATCCTGGTAGCCGAAGCTGCGGGCGTTCGCCGCCACGCGATCGTGGCCGTAGTAATCATCTCGATCGTGGTAGCCCCACCCTTGCGCTGACGCCAAAGCACAGCTGCCAAGGATCAGCGCCGTGGTAATAAGCAGCATTCGCAGCCTGTTCATAATTTCTCCTTCAGCCCGGTTCACCTACCGGCACTGAAATTTTCTTGCTGGTATGAACCCGGCGGTTGTGAATTTGTCTTTGGCCTCGCTGGTGAGGAAGCGTATTTTTTTGTAAAGACCTTCTTAACTTTTCAAAGGTAGATGGCGGAAGGCGAAGAAGCTTCGTCTGGAAAATCTGTGGGTGAGAAACAGTATATGGAGCGATTAACTCGACCTTGCGTTTGATTTGCTTGCCCAATAGAAGAGGAGCAGTAGCCGTGGCGGTGGGAATGTGGGAAGCGCGGGGTTGGCGCTTTCCA
>DATGJZ010000034.1:0-4027 GCA_035294925.1 Candidatus Angelobacter sp.
TCAGCGTGCCCAGCCGCAGCAGCTTTCCCCGGAACAGCGGCGCCTGTTTCAGATCGAATGGCTGTTGCGCCTCTTCCCGCGCCAGCCGCATCGCTTCTGCTTCTCGTTCCGCTTCTCCAGCTACACCAGTTAAGTCCAGCATCTGCAGTTCAACATTGACTTGGTCCTCGATGACCTGGTGCAGCTCGCCCCCTGCTGCGACAAAGCGAGTTCGGAGGGTTTCGTGCCGACGCACAACCTCCTTCAGCGCCCTTTCTAATACCCCCGCATCCAGCTTCCCCCGGACCCGTAACGCGCTGTCAATGTTGTAAGTTGCTCTCCCGGGAGTGAGTTGGTCGATAAACCACAACCGTTGCTGGGCAAATGAAGCAGGAAAGAAAACTACTTCCTGTCCCGGCAACTGGTGGAGGTCAGGTGGCGATGAAGTCATGACTGCTTTTTCCAAATTCCTCGGCTTGTTTATTTCATCCTCTCCCAATCGGCTCCTTAGGCAATACCGCGGCCTTACGCGCCATGCGTTTTATGTCGGGTAGAAGATGCGATGGCGCACCGTTTACTCCGCCAGTTTGCACTGCCTGATCAATTACTTGGGCCAACTGGGCGATGGTTGGCGATTCGAACATTCGGCGTAGCGGGATTTCCACCTTGAAGCTTTCACGCATGCGGGCAGCAACCTGCGCCGCCCGGAGAGAATGCCCGCCGATCTTAAAAAAGTTATCGTGAATTCCCACACGTTCTCTTTGGAGGACTTCCTGCCACAGTCGGCAAAGAGTTTCTTCTGTGGGATTGCGCGGCGTCACATATTCCCGCTCAGATGTATCCACATCGGGTTGGGGCAGACTCTTGCGGTCGATCTTGCCATTGTGACTTAACGGCCATTTTTCCAACTCAACAAAAGCAACAGGCACCATGTACTCCGGCACGCGCACTTTCAAATATTCTTCCAGTTCACTTGCTTTAGCGCTTTCCGCCCCAGTTCTCTTGATCAGGTAAGCTATCAGGCGCTTGGATCCAGACTGGTCTTCTCGAGCGAGCACGACAGACTGGGCCACATTGGGATGGCTTTCCAGCGCCGACTCAATTTCGCCCAGCTCAATGCGGTATCCACGCAGCTTCACCTGATGGTCGATTCGCCCCAGGAACTCCAGGGTTCCATCTGCGAGCCACCGCACTTGATCTCCCGTTCGATACAACCGCTCTCCTTGAGTCTTGGCAAACGGGTTAGGTACAAATTTTTCCGCAGTTAATTCAGGCCGGTTGCCGTATCCGCGAGCCAGCCCTGATCCTCCTATTAAGAGTTCACCCACCACTCCTACCGGAACCGGAGCGTACCTTTCATCCAGGACATATACCTGTGTATTGGCTACCGGTCTGCCAATGGGAATTATCTCTTTACCCTGCAACTGATCAGCAAAAGTGGACTGCACTGTGGTCTCGGTGGGTCCGTAAACATTCAAAAGCCGGATGGAGAATTTATCATAAAAGAGCCTCACCACCTCCGCGCCAACCGCTTCTCCTCCGCAAAGGACCAGACGCACAGAGGTCCAAGGGCCAAGCCGAGAAGAGTCCAGCAGCACCTGCAATAATGCTGGAGGCAAGTCGAGGCAGGTGATTGCCTCGTCTTCCACGAATCGCGCCAAATATTCGAGATCGCGCTCTCCGCTGGGTTTGGCCAGAACAACCCGCGCTCCCGCGGTCAAGGGAACGAAGATCTCCTCCGCCGAAACATCAAAACTCAAGGATGTTTTTTGTAAAAACCTATCAGCATCCGAAATATGGAACTCGCGCACCGCCCAGCATATCTGATTGCAGAGAGCGCGATGCGGGACAACCACGCCCTTAGGCTCTCCTGTGGAGCCTGACGTATAGATGATAAACGCCGCGTTTTCTGGGGAGCTCCAGCCTGGAAGATCTACGCAGCTTTCAGCTTCTATCTTCTTCCAATCGTCGTTCAGATGAACGATCCGCACGTTAGTCGCCGGCAGTGACTGGGCGGTCTCAGCGTGAATCAGCAAAACCGCGACGTCCGCATCCTTCAAGACATAGGCAAGCCGCTCCTGGGGATGATCCGGATCTAAGGGTACATAGGTTCCGCCCGCCTTTAAAACGCCGAGCAGCCCTACGACCATTTCAAAGCTTCGTTGGAGACAGATCCCAACTCGTACTTCCGGCCCAACGCCCAGGCTACGCAGATGGTACGCCAACTGATTGGCTCGCCGGTTCAAATCTTCGTATGTCAATTGTTGCCGTTCATACTGAACTGCCGTTGCCTGAGGCGTTTTCCGCGCCTGTTCCTCGAATAATTCTTGAATGCACTCACTCCCGCCGTAGCTGACCGCTGTATCATTCCACTCAACCAACAATTGCCGGCGCTCTGCCGCCTGCATCAATGTAAATTCATCGATCGCGCGGCCACTCTCGCTTGCCACCGCCTCCAACAACGTCTGGAAATGTCGGATCATTCGGCCCATGGTCGCTTTTTCAAACAAGTCAGTGCTGTACTCCAGGGTTCCGTAGGTTCCCTCATCCGTTCCCGCGTTCTCGGCGAGAACCATCGTCAACTCAAATTTCGCGGTGTCGCTTTCGATGTTCAAGGGCTGCAGCTTCGCCCCGCCTAGTTGCAGTTCCGCCTGGGGTACATTCTGCAGAACGATCATGACCTGAAAAAGTGGAGTACTGTCCAGGTTCCGTTCCGGCGACAAGGCCTCAACCAGCTTCTCGAAAGGAACATCTTGGTGCGCATAGGCTTCCAGCGTCACCTCTTTTGTCCTCTGGACTAGCTCGCGAAAGCTGGGGGATCCGGACAGGGTTACTCGCAACACCAGCGTGTTGATGAAATAGCCGATCAACTTTTCTGTGTCATCGTTGTTGCGCCCGGCAATGGGCGTTCCCACAGCTATGTCGGTCTGCCCGCTATAGCGATAGAGCAGTGTCTGGAATGCGGCCAGCAGGACCATAAATAGGGTAGCGCCCTGTTCTTCCGCCAATCTCTTCAATTTTTGGGTAACATTCGCCTCTATGACAAAGTCATGGAGAGCCCCCTTTTGACTGGGTGCGGCAGGCCGAGGCCGGTCCGCGGGCAGTTTGAGCACGCTGCTTGCCGCCAGTTGCCGCCTCCAATAAGCCAGTTGTTGCTCCAGCACACCCCCTTCCAGCCATTCACGCTGCCACATGCTGTAGTCTGCATACTGGATCGGCAGTTCCCCCAAGGGTGACGGACGGCCGGCACTGAATGCGCTATAGAGGACTGATACCTCTTGAATTAATACGCCTGTGGACCAACCGTCAGAAATGATGTGGTGCATGGTGAGCAGAAGCACATGGTTCAGTTCATCCAACCGCAGCAGCTTTCCGCGAAACAGAGGCGCCTGTTGCAGGTTGAACGACTGCATCGCCTCTTCCCGCGCCAGGCGCATCGCTTCTGCCTCTCGTTCCTGCTCCCTGGACACGTGGGTCAAGTCCAGAACCGGCATTTCAATATTCACGTGATCTTCGATGATCTGTTGCGGCTCGCCGCGAACTGAAACGAACCTGGTGCGCAGCGTTTCGTGCCGGCGCACAACCTCCTCCACCGTCCTCTTCAATACCTCCACGTCCAGCTCGCCCCGGATTCGTAATGCACTGGGCATGTTGTACGTTGCTTTCCCAGGGGTAAGCTGATCGATCAACCACAAACTCTGCTGGGCGAACGAAGTAGGTAATAAAGCGTCCTTACGCGCAGCCCGTTTAATGGCGGGCGGACGGTGTGAGGACGCACCGTTTGATCCGTTGCTTTGCGTAGTTTGATCAATTAACCCAGCTAGCTGAGCGATGGTTGGCGATTCGAACATCCGGCGTAATGGAATATCCGCGTTCAAGGCCCCGCGTATGCGGGTGGTCACTTGCGCAGCAAGAAGAGAATGGCCGCCGATCCTAAAAAAGTTGTCGTGAATTCCCACACGTTCCCGCCGCAATACTTCTTGCCACAAACGGCATAACGTTTCTTCCGTGGCATTGCGCGGCCCAACATATTCTTGCTCCGGCCTGT
>DATGJZ010000035.1:0-33980 GCA_035294925.1 Candidatus Angelobacter sp.
CTTGTCTCAACTGACCGCCATTGACGCCGATAAATCAACTATCGAGGCCATTGGAGACTGGCATTACTGGGTAGCGCAGGGCTACTGCTTTTGAATCTCCCAAGCTGGCTCTGACTTACGCAGGCTTCCCGAAAGCTCACGTTGCAGAGAACGATCCCGGTGTTCTGCAGACCGTGGCAATGATGTTAAGAACGAGCGGCTATGATGTAGCAACGGCAAGCGATGGTTTCGAGGCCCTCCTGCACTTCCAGGATCAGGTCCCAGACCTCCTGCTTTCCGACTTGAATATGCCCGCGATGTCCGGCTTCGAACTGCTGTCGGTCATTCGTCGCAGGTTCCCACAAGTGGTCGCGGTCGCAACCAGCGGAGCATACTCGTCGGGTTCGGTCCCCCCCGGAGTGATTGCCGATGCCTTTTATGCAAAAGGCCGAGAAGATGCTGCCAGCTTGCTGGAGATCATCGCAGAGGCTCTCAGGACAGGACCGATAGGGCACGACAAGAAAACCGCCCCAGTCTGGATACCGCGAAACGGAAAGGACCACAACGGCACGCCTTTTGTGGTGCTCACTTGCACGGTGTGCCTGCGGTCGTTCCCGTTCACCGTCCAACACGAGCCGAGTGCAGAGGTACTGCAGACGCCCTGTATCTATTGTCCGCACGAGATTTCCTACATCATTGACTTTTCCCGTTCTGTGACGTCGCCGGAAAAACGCGCTGCGTGGAAAGCTGAATTCTTAAAGAATCAGCCGTCCCCCGCCGTTCCGGCTCAAACGAAAGCGGAAGTGAAATTGGGAAGAAAGAATGGGGGGAACGTTAAGAATGAAATGACCAAACCTCGAACTCCCCAATCAGCGCGCGGTTAACTCTCAATTTTGGTGTCTCCAGCTGGTAACCACCAAGGCAGCGCAGTCGCGCGCCTACGCCCGTTTACGATCAGCGACACTCATGTCTTCTCTTATGAAAGCCCTAAACGGCATTTTGACGAAATGTCTAACGATAGCCCATTTGTCCATGAAAGCCTACAAGCGATGATGGCTATGTGCGGCGCGATCTTTGCCGTAGCTGCCAAACGGTACGGGCCGGCACGATGCCAGCCCGTTGCAACCCCAAATGGAATTGTCATGAAATTCAAGTGCCGAATTTCAAGCCGCTCCCATTACCGTTTGGACTTCGCATTTGGGTTGATTGTTCTATCTCCTTTTTGATCCACTCTGCCAGATCTGCCGGACAGAATCTGATTGAGCCCTGAACATGAAAATGCGGGATCGTACCAGCCGCCACCATCTTGTATATCTGCTGTGTGCTGACGCCCAACATTTTTGCCACCTCAGAAACTTTCAGGGCCTCTTTGCGGTTTTCCAAAATCTCGATGAGTTTCATTGCAGTCAAACTTTTGAAGAGCCATAACGGTCATCTCAAAAGCACCTCCGATTCCCGATTGTTAAAGCGTCTCCCTAATGTAGAGACACCGATACCTGGGCATTCAGTTAGACGGAGTATCAGCTTTATTGTTGGGTCGGAGGTCGAGATGCGCAAGGCGGCAGCGAGCGGGTGAAAGGATAAGACCCGAGCGGTGTACGGAAAGTGGCCCTGGCACCCGTCATAGCGGCCAACCGACACTTATCCTCGGTTGGCTACCTCAAATAGAGAACGTCCCAATTTCAGGAACTTGCAATGTTAGATGCACCTTAATCCCTTAAAGTGCAACTTTAAATTTCTCGGAGTTGTCAAAGTTTTGTCACGGCTCCCTTGTTATCCCATTTCTCTTCTCGCGCTAAGCGAACTGCCGCAATCAAACATGCTCCCAAAAAATGAGCTTCCCCTCGTTGTTTTTGGGTGGTTCAGGCACGTTCGCAGTTTGTAGGCGAATATATAGCGAAAGTCAATCGGCTTCGGGGCGATCAGCCCAAATCTCCGTATTTATTAACAATTTTCTTCATCATTGAGATCAACTGCTTCTGAGCAGTGACGGACAACTCACCTCGATCATACGACTCAATGTTCTCTCCGATCACCTTCATCGCTGCGGGAACAGCGGCCGAAAGTATATCCGCAGGTGAATCAGACGCAGGAGTTGTAGATTTGTTTTGATACGACCCGATGATCTGTAGAGCCTTCGCTCTCAGTTCCGGATCTATTGGAACTTGCTCATGCTTTCGCTTCGACACGTTTTCCTGCCTTGCTCGATGAACAGGCGGCATTCTAACACCAGCAAGAAGTCCAAGAGCACTTTCTAATTTGGGCATCTATTGTCTCGCCGCAGGCCGCTTTCCATATCTTCAATTTTTCTCCATAGCATTCTAAAAAACCGCATCCCGACTTGTGACGAAAAACTATCAGCAGCTCTGCTGCGTCTGAGTGTTTAAACACGCAGTAAAAATGCGGGTTTCATGGATGTGCAATATGAACATAATGCTCACACTCATGCTGCTGCAGGCCGGGGGCAGCCCCTGGGAAAATGCAGTGCAGCAGCTACAGAACGCTTTCACAGGCCCGATTGCCAAGGGCCTCAGCCTGGTCGCCATTGTCGTGGGCGGCTTGATGTTCGCCTTTGGAGAAGGCGGGAACAAACGCGTCTTTGCCGGAATCGTCTTTGGCATCGGCATGGCGGTGGCGGCAGTGAACTTTCTGTCATGGCTCTTTCCGGGAGCGTGAGGCAGATATGCAGGCGGAACGGCGGATCAACGCAACTCACAAGGCGATTAACAAGCCTCTGACGATCCTCGGCGCGGAGCGAAAGCTGTTCTTCGTCGCCCTGATTATGGGCGCGGCGGCCTTCAATCTGTTTGGCAGCCTGCTCGGTGGGCTTCTAATCTTCGGGAGTTTGTTCCTGATGGCGCAATGGGCGACCCGGACAGACCCGCAGATCCTCCGCATTGTCCTCAATTCCAGCAAGTTTCGCCGGGAGTATGACCCGGCAAAGTACAACGATCCCCATGTGCGGGTTATTCACCATGCTTAGGCTGTCCAGAATCGTCAAGAACTACAAGGAGACGGGCGCTCTGAACGAGAACGTCAGCGTCTACGGTTTTCTTGACGATCAGGTATTTCTGACCAAGGGAGGTGATGTCGGCGTGGTGCTGAGAGTCGAGGGAGTCGACTACGAGTGCTTGGATTACAAGCAGACAGACAGTCTGACTAAGCGCCTGGAATCGGCTCTCCGGCTCCTGGGGTCCCAGTTTCGCGTCTATCAATTCCTGTTCAAGTCGAGCGGCGAAACGATTCCGCATATTGCTTATGAAAACCCGGTCGTAAAGCAGGCCGTCCATGAGCGCATTGAATATTTTGAGAAAAAGGCCGGCGACCTGTACTCGCTGCGGATTTACTACGTGGTCTTATACGAGGGGGCCAAGCATCATGCCAAGCTGAGCAAAAGTATACAGAGGCTCGCGTCAGAGCCAAAGCAAGGGATAGAGGAACTGAAGGGATTCTTCAGCAGCAGGAAACAAACGGTCCTCATCGGCAGCACAATTGAGAAACAGCACCGGTTGCTCCTGCACCAGGTGCGCAGCCTGATTCTTCAGCTCAGTGATTTCGTGAAGATGGAGATTAGCGAAAAGCAGGAATCCTTTGCCGTCCTGAAGCGGTTGCTGAACTTCTCTGTCATGAAGATCGAACATGCGCGTCTGAAGTACGACACGCACGTGGATTATTACCTCGCAGATTCCGCGCTTGAGTGCTATCCGGGACACCTTCACATTGACGACTGCTACGTGAAAGTCCTCACCTTGAAAGAGCCTACCGCGCAGAGCTGGCCCTTGATCCTCCGGCAATTGCTGGAGGTCGGGGCCAGCTACCACATCGTGACGGAATGGAAGCCGCGGGACAATACGGCCGCCCGTAAACGCATTCAGTCGATGCGGCGTCACTTTCATAACAGCAAGACCTCCCTGTTCAGCCAACTTAAGGCAGATAATTCGACGCATCCCGGCGATTTGCTCGTGGATGATTCCAAGGAATCTCTGGTTCGCAGCCTGGGCGAGTGCTTGAAGGAAATTGAGTTGAACGGGAATTATTTTGGCGAGTTCTCACTTACCGTGGTCGTCTATGACAAGAGTCTTGCAGCGGTCGAAAAAGCCTGTGCTGAGTTTTACAAGGTTTTCTCGATGCACGACGGCTTGCTGTTTGAGGAACGGTACAACCTGCTGAATGCCTTCTTCGCAACAGTGCCGGGGAATCGGCATTTCAATCTCCGTTATCTCTGGCTGCTCAATGCCAACTATGCCGATTACTCATTCCTGTTCACGCTGCACACCGGAGAGCGCCGGAACAAACATCTGAATGCGGAATATCTGGCAGTGCTGGAGACAAACCAGGGTACTCCTTACTTTCTGAACCTGCACTATCAGGACACTGCGCACACGATTGTCCTGGGCCGTACCGGGTCGGGGAAATCGTTCTTCCTCAATTTCCTGATAACGAATTTGCAGAAGTATGCTCCCTATACTTTCATCTTCGATCTGGGTGGGAGCTTTCGCAGCATCACGCAGCTCTTCGGCGGCGCTTATCTGAAAGTGAGCGCCGAGCACGCTGAATTCACGATCAACCCATTCTCACTTGAATCGACGCGGGAGAACCTGAATTTCCTGTTCTCCCTGGTGAAGGTGTTGGCTGAAGGACGCGGCCTGAATCCCCTGAGCCAAGCTGAAGAGAAAGACCTGTACGCGCAGATTCAGAACCTCTACGTTCTGCCTCCGAATCTGCGGACTCTGAGTGTTCTCGTTAACACTCTGCAAAAGTCCCTGGCCGGCAGATTGGAAAAGTGGGTTCGCGGCGGTCAATACGAGCAGGTCTTCGACAATGAGAAAGACACGCTCACGTTGTCGCGGTTCCAGTGCTTCGACTTTGAGGGAATGGATCGTTACCCCGAACTGATTGAGCCGCTCCTTTTCTACATTCTGCATCGGGCCAATGCCTTCATCTACAGCCCGGAAGCGGTCACGACGTTCAAGGCGTTCTTTATTGATGAGGCATGGCGTTTCTTCGGCCATCCGACTATTCGGAATTACATAGTTGAGGCCCTGAAGACTTGGCGCAAGAAAAATGCCGCAATGATCTTGTCCACGCAATCACTCGATGAGCTGGACAAGTCCGAGATTGTAAACATCGTGATTGAAAGCTGTGCGACCAAGATTTTTCTCGCCAACCCGGAATTGGACCGTGAGCTGTATCGGAACACCTTCCATTTGAATGACAACGAGATCGAAATGATCTCAACCCTGATTCCCAAACGGCAGGCGCTGGTGAAGCGCCCTGATCTGGCGAAGGTGGTCAATCTGGAGGTGGATGAAAAGAGTTACTGGCTCTATACCAGCGACCCGAACGAGAGCTTCCGGCGCGAACAGGCATTCCGTGAGCATGGCTTCGAAAAAGGTTTGGAAATTCTAGCAAGGAGTCCGCTATGAGAAAAACAATTGCCATAGTCTTTCTCGCGGTCCTGGCGGCGGTCTCCGCTGCCGCTCAGAGCCGTGAGGCGCGCACCATCAAGTATGCAGCTAAGGACATTGTTCTTATTAAGGCCAAGCTGCGTTACACAACCCTGATCGTTCTGCCTCAGAACGAGAAGATCCTCGATTTCGTCACCGGCGACAAAGACTTTTGGGTGGTCGAGGGCACACAGAATTTCTGCTACATAAAGCCTGCCAAGCAAGGCAGCAATACCGATGTCACGCTGATCACAGCAGCGGGCAATGTGTACTCGTTCCTTGTGAAAGAAGTCGGTGAGAGCGATGAGCCGGACCTGAAGGTCTTCATCGAGCCAAAGGATCAATCGATCCTA
Source organism: Candidatus Angelobacter sp. (assembly GCA_035294925.1). Taxonomy (GTDB): domain Bacteria; phylum Acidobacteriota; class Terriglobia; order Terriglobales; family Acidobacteriaceae; genus Angelobacter. The sequence goes on from DATGJZ010000035.1 coordinate 5,780, forward strand.
CAGTCGCTGAATGCGCAGCCGAAGTTCGTACCCTCCAGCGAAGTGGAAGGGTTGCGGGTGCAGGCTGCGCTTGCAACAGCCCAGGCCGAAAAGGACAAGCAGGCATTTCAGGCCGATTATCCGGTCAAGAGTCTGAAATTCGATTACGGCTTTGACAAGGACAAAAAGCCCTTTCTGGTTTCGGCCATTTATCACGATGACAAGTTCACTTATATCCGTTCCTCCGCGCAGGAGAAGCCGACTCTCTACGAGGTGAAAGACGGAGCACCGAATCTCATCAACTTCGATCTGAAAGATGGGGTCTACGTCGTGCCCAAGATTCTCGATTCCGGGTATCTGGTGATCGGCAAACACAGGATGGATTTCAAGAGGCAGGAGTAAGGCCATGTCGCAAGCCAATGAAAATCAGAACGCGGCGCCCAATGTCCAGGACAAGAGAAAGCCTGCTCCCGGTGTGCTGCCGAAGAATGCTCAAACGTGGGTAGTGATCGGACTTACCACGGTGATCATGCTGATGCTGTGGGTATCAGGGCCGGCAAAAGGGGCGAAGTCGTCACAAAAAACGGACGCTCCGAAGACAGAAACTGTCGCAGGACTCAGCCCTGCGGAGATTTCCGCACGTTTGGAGCAGGAGCGTCGGGAACAGCAAACGCCTTTCATTCCTCAGCAGCGTCCTGTGAATCAGCAGCAGGGAAGCAGGGGTCTGGCTCCTTCTGCTGGCAACCAAGAAGCCGCGACGTCAGTTGAGGAAGATCCGATAAGGCAGGACATGAAGAGGCGTGAATACACGTCACGATTCTCATCCAGTGTGTCTCTCAGCTATCGCAATCCTCAAGCTGGCGAGGCGGCGCGGAACGCGACGGATTCGTCCGCGCAAATACCGGCAGACTTGGCAGCGCTTGAACTCCCGAGTTTTCCTGCTGGTCTCGCCAACAGCGGAGTGCCTTCAGTGCAACCTGCGTCGTCTCCTGCTGACACGACGCACAAGAGAAACAATCCGAACTTCAATCAGGCAAGCGGTAAGGACTTTGTGATCTTTGAGGGCACAGTTCTTGAGACGGTGCTGGTTACTCGATTGAACGGCGATTTCTCCGGGCCGGTCATCTGTATGTTGACCAACAACATTTATTCCCACGATGGCCAGCGCTTGTTGATTCCTGCTGGCACAAAGGTTCTGGGAGAAACGAAACGAGTTGAAGGCTTCGGCCAGACTCGCCTGGCCGTGGTTTTTCACCGGCTCATCATGCCGGACGGTTTCTCGGTCGATCTCGACCAGTTCCACGGACTGAACCAGATCGGGGAGACCGGCCTGAAGGATCAGGTCAATCATCACTACCTGCAGATCTTTGGCGCGTCCATCGCGGTCGGCGCGATAGGCGGGCTGGCCGAAGTGGGCACGAATACCAGCAGTCTCGGCCTGCCACAGACCCCGACGGATGCTTATCGTCAGGGCGTAGCTACGAGCCTTGCACAGTCGTCAACGCACATTCTGGACAGGTTCTTGAACCTGCTCCCAACCATAACCATTCGAGAGGGCCATCGTGTGAAGGTTTACCTGATGCAGGACCTGCTTGTGCCGGATTACGCACAGCACGAGATGCCCTCAAATCTTTAGGAGTATCTATGAAACACCGAATCGCACTCATATCGCTGTTGCTGGCACTCACAGTTAGCCCGGCATTTGCTCAATTGGGAAGCGGGATTGTTTTCGACCCGACGAACTACAAAAATGCAGTCCTACGCTATCTGCAGTTGCAGCAGCAATTACAGCAGCTCCGGCAGTCGTACAGCCTCTACATGCAGCAGTACCAGTTCATCCAAGGGCAGGCACGGCAGCTTCAGGGCATGGTGGGCCGGTATCGGGCCGAATTCTCGCAGTGGCAGAATCTGACCGCCAGCAACACACTGGGAAACACTTCCTTCTGGCTCAATGGCATCAACAGCGGCGACTACGGAACGGCCAGACAGGGCTATGGCCAGGTTAACAGGCCATTGGGCAGTCCAGCAGGCGTCAACACCTACGACAGCTTGAAACAGGCTTACGGATTAGAAGAACTGTCAGACGGTTCCACCATCAACGGCATGGCCACGATTGGCCAGTTGCGTCGCAATGCGCAGCAGCTTGAGCTGCACATCAAGCAACTAGAAGACGATTCACTTTCGTCCGCGCCTGACCTGAATACGCAGATTGCCGTTTTGAACAAGATCAATGCGGCTAACGTTCTGCTCGTACGCACCATGCAAGACACAAACAAACTGTTGGCCGCGTTGCTGGAACAGCAGCTCGTCACGACGGAGCGCAATCGCACATCGAGCGTTGGCAGCATCAATGCAGAACTGTACCGGCAGCAGCATTTTGGTGAGGTGATGAGTTTCACCAGTGCCACGCCTACCCGGCTGCAAACGCCTACGAGCAAATAAAAGAACGGAGTTGTTATGTTTGTTCCCGCTCAAGACCCGCTCACTTCGATTGAGGACGGCATTCGCGCCTTGATGACCTCGAAGCTCGATCTGTTCGTGGGCATGGGCCTGAACCTGTTTCGTGGGTTCGCCACTATTCTCATTGTCTGGTTCGGGGTCCAATCTGCGTTGTCGAGCGCCGAAGGCGGCGAAGGATTCAACTTCACCCGCTTCACTCGGTTGCTTCTAGTGATCGCGTTTTGCTTCGCGATGGTCAAGTACTACAGCTCCCCGATTCCAGGAATCGGCCAGAGCTTCCCGGATTTGGTGATGCAAGAGGCTTCTTCGCTCTCCAACAGCATTGGCATGGAGCAGGGGCGACTGGTCGAGACGAAGGTCACCGAAGTCGAGCAAGGAATGGAGCAGCCGAGTTCTTTCAGCTTTCACGAGACGCTCACGTTCGTCGTACTGTATGTAATATTGGCCACAATTCAGGCTGTTGTCCTGATGATTATCGGATTCGGCCTGATAGCCCAGGCAGTGCTTCTGCTGGTCGGACCGATATTCATTCCGTTTTTCATCGTGCCGAAAATGGACTGGCTGTTCTGGGGTTGGTTCAAGGCATTTCTTCAGTACTCGTTTTATCAGGTCATTGCCAGCGCCTTTGTTTACATCTTCGCCAAGCTCCTGCTGGCTTTCTTCGCTGTCGATACCGGCGGCATGTCGGTGGATCAATGGATGACGGCATTCCCGGCAATGCTGATCTTTCTGCTCATCGCCATTTACGGGCTGCTGAAGATTCCGACTTTGACGAACCACCTTTTCAGCGGGGCAGCGGGGGCAGACTCCGGCCTGGCTGCGGCGATGATCGCTTACGTGAGTCGAGGTTGAAGTATGGCCAGCGAAGCAAAACAGGATTCCACGTTCAATGCCGCGAAGCAGCTCTATGCCGAGCAGTTCGGCGATGCCATTGTCACGAACACCTATTTGAAGATCGCGCTGCTGGTGATGGCGCTGGTCGCTGCCGGCCTGATCTATACGAACATTAAGACGGTTCGCACGGTTGAGAATTTCAAGCCGCTAGTGATCCGCATCAATGACATTGGTCGAGCGGAGGCGGTTAGGTACGACACGCTTGGCTACAAGCCTCAAGACGCGGAGATCAAGTATTTCCTCAGCGACTTCTGCCGGATGTATTACAGCCGGAACCATTACACGGTTCGGGACAATTTCAAAAAGTCACTGCTGTTCATGGAGGCGCAGCTCGCTAACAGCGTGGCCGAGGCGTACCGCAAGAACCACACGATAGAGAACTATCTCCAGGATTCGAGTGGGCCGGATATCGACATTGAGGTCCAGAAGGTCTCGATTGAAGACTTGCGCTCGGCTCCCTATAAAGCCACGGTTGATTTCTACGAGATCGCCTATTCGCCGGTCGAGCATGTCGAGACCAAGCGGACGCTCTACACGGCCCACTTCGTTTTCCTTTTCCGTGACTCGGTGCCGAACGATTTGATTCAGGTGAATCCGCTCGGCTTGGCGATCACGTATTTTCGTGAGGATCAGGCATTTCAATAAAGGATCGAGTATGAACCGCAAGGACTCCCACAAGCCTCTAAGTTCCTCCCATCAGGAAGATGTTTCTCAGCAGAGGAATGACAACAGCGCCGGTCAAAACCATGTCTTTGTACCGGCGGACAACGTCCTGCTGACCGTCGACGAAGTCGCTGAGATTCTTCGCGTCCCGAGGAGTTGGGTTTATAGCCATCAGGATCAGCTTCCAACCGTGCGCCTCGGGCGCTACGAGCGCTTCCGGCGTTCTGAAATTGATTTGTTTTTAGACCAGCAGAAGGCTTGCTAATGAAGTCGTTTGATGCTACAGATACATTAAGGACGAAGCACCACGGAAGGAGAATCGTGGTGCGTGAAAGACATCAAAGACCCCGAGTCAGAGACGTGGGGTCAAGCTGGAAGATCTTCTACTGGGACTACAGTTCCGGTACTCGTCGCGGTCGTACAAAAAGCTGGGGAAAAGATCTGATCTCCAGCAAAACCGAAGCACAGCGTGAAGCTGATCGGTTTATGGACACCGTGAATGGGCGAAACAATGAACCTCAACTTTTTCCCTCCGGGGAAGAAACAATGGCAGGACTTGTGGCAACTTGTCGTGAAAAGATGTGGCCGCTGCTGAAGAACTCAACGCGAATCAGCTACGACTTTTATCTGGACACATACTTGTTGCCGAAGTGGGGTTCAATGAGACTCGACAAAATGAGGACCATTGAACTTCAGGATTTCTTCAACTCTTTTTCTCCTCGTCTGGCTCCAAAGACGATCCGTAACATGCACGGGTGCATGAGGGCTGTTTTCAATCAGGGCAAAGCGTGGGGCTTGGTGAAGACCAATCCCACACAGGGTGTCCGGCTGCCTCGCAAGAAGGCCCGGAAGCCTCCTGTAGTCCTCGCCAAGCAGGACATTCGGCGTGTTATCGAAGCTTTGCCGGAACCAACAAAATCCATCGTAACGTTGATGGTTGTCGGTTCGTTGCGGATCGGAGAGGTAGCCGCGTTGCGGTGGGGAAGAATTCATCCCGACCGCATTGAGGTCGTAGAACGCTTCTATGAAGGCGAATTCGACGACACCAAGACCGATGCCGGGCGTCGGAGCATTCCGCTGGATTCTTTTGGAATCCTGCGGGCGGTTCTCGATGCAGCTTTGCAGAGGTCGAAGTTTCGCAAGCCGGAAGATTTGGTTTTCGCGAACAAGCGCGGCGGGGCCGTGGATCGTCGCAATCTGCTGCGGCGGCATCTCAAGCCGGCAGTCAAGAAGCTTGGCTTGCCGGTCACGGTGGACTTCAGGAGTTTCCGAACCATGCACTCAAGCCTTATGAGCAGCGTGGGCGTTCGGCCTGAAGTGACGCGGGACAACATGGGCCACTCGACTGTCGATGTGACTCAGAATGTCTACAACAAGACGTGGTGGGAAGAGAGAGTTGAAGCTGTGAGCATGGCTGCCGCGACCGTTTGGCGGGAGTTCATGCCTGCGCCGCAAGCGCCTGGGCCAATGTAAACCGTTGTGTAAACCCTTAGCTCCTCAGCAAATCTAAAAATAGCTGTAAGTGATTGAAAAGATTTGGTCGGGGAGAGAGGATTTGAACCTCCGACCCCCTGGTCCCGAACCAGGTGCTCTACCAGGCTGAGCCACTCCCCGAGGAAAAAAACAGCTGCCAGATCAGCAGCTGAACGTGACTTGAAGATTATACCTTAACTGACCCGCCACGGCAGACTTTCAGCAGGTGAGCCTCTTGCCCATTTGACGTTCACCCGCTCTCTATTCAACAATGCTTGTTCCGAGGTGCTTATGCTGGCTTATCTCTTGGTATTGATGGCAATTGCCGTGCGTCTTTTCAGCGGTCTTGGATCTATCGGGACCATGGGTTTTTCTCCTCTGGACGCCGCTCTGCTGTTTTTTGGTTCGCGCATGCCGCGTAAGCATTTTCTGGCTGTTTTGGCGCTCCTGATTGGCACTGACATCTACCTGACAACCCAGCGCTATGGCATGGCTGTGACTTGGGACCAGAGCATCATCGGGGCTTTCTATCTGGGAGTTTTCTTCCTGGGCTCGTTCCTCAAGAGCCGGGTGAAACCCCTTTATGTGGGCGCCGCAGCCCTGACATCGGCAGTGTCGTTTTTCATAGTCAGCAACTTCGGCGTGTGGCTCGCGGGCATGTTATATCCGCGTACTTGGGCCGGCTTCACCGCCTGCTATGTCGCCGCAATCCCCTTCTTCAAAACGGGTCTTGTTTCTGACCTGGTGTTTTCCGCCGTCTTCTTCAGCCTGCCGGTATTTTACGCACGCCTGAGCGGCTCAACGGCGAGCAGCAAAGCAGCAGCCTGAGGCAGAAGTAAGACCGACACACATGCATTCGCATGCGCCCCAAGGCATTCCCTCCCCTTCGGCAAGCTCAGGGTTCGGGATAAACTACAAAGGCTCAGACCGAGTTAAAGGTTTTTGGCTATCGCCGGCATGTTTCTCGGTTTCTATTTCGTGTATCACTTCGGCTGCAGGCTCGCGAAACATGCGGTAGATCAAATAGAGTACTCCCAGAATCACCACCCCGATGGCCGTGGCGACCCACGGATGTTTCCTGACGAGGTCCTTAGTGAGGTCCACGATCTGCTGGCCAAAGATAATCGTGAGGCCGGAGAGGATACCGAACCGCAGCAACCTGCCCAGGATAGTTGCCAGCACGAACTGCCGCACTTTCATCTCAAACACCCCGGCAGAAAAGACCAGCAACTTAAACGGCGTGGGCGGTGGAAGCATGGCGGGAATCATGATGGCCAGGAACTCCCGCTTCTCAAAACGGTCGCGGATGCGCTCCAGCTTGGCCTGGTCGATGCGTTTCAGCAGGAAAAGCTCGCCTCCGGCGCGCCCCAGTCCGTAAGGAATCAGGCTGCCCAGCGCCGATCCCAAAGCGGCCGCCAGGCAATAGATCCATGCTTTGTGAGGATTGGCATAGACGAAGCCCGCCACCAGCGGGTCCATGGGAATCCCAAAGGCTGCAGCGTCCAACCCGGCGATGATGAACACGCCCCAGGCGCCCAGAGACTTAAGGGCCGCAACCCATGCGGTGTATTTGAGTAGTAGTTTGCTTCGGGTGAACAAGCTCGTATTGTAGAAGATACAAGCAGTCTGGATAGCACGGTTTACAATTGAAGATAAGAAGTAAGTCTCACACCCATTTCCAGGAGAAACCCTCATGACACCCGCGCCCGGTACAGGCAGCCAGCCCACTCCCATGTTGTTGTTCGAAACCATTCGCGGCTATCACAACTCTTTTGTCCTCAAGGCCGCGATTGAGCTGGACCTATTCACAGCCATTGCCCAGAGTGGCGGAACAGTCCAGGAAATCGCCAGGGCCTGCGCCGCGTCCGAGCGCGGCATCCGCATTCTGTGCGATTACCTTACGATCCTCGGTTTCCTGAACAAGACTGACCGTAGTTACAGCTTGACAGCGGACAGCGCCATGTTTCTGGATGGCCGGTCACCTGCCTGCATGGGCAAGGCGGTCAATTTCCTGATGCACCCTGATCAGTTTCACAATTTCGAGCAACTCACTGACACCATTCGAACCGGCAAACCGGCCGGCAGTAACCATCTGGCTCCGGAAGATCCTGTCTGGCTGGATTTTGCACGCGGCATGGCCCCTTTGATGTTCCCCGCGGCGCAAGCCATCGCGCAATATTTGCAGCAGGCCCTGAAGAGCGTCCCCGCGCCCAAGGTGCTGGATATTGCCGCCAGCCATGGAATCTTTGGCATCACCCTCGCCCAGCAAAACCCCAGGGCGCAGATTTACGCGCTGGATTGGGCCAACGTCCTGCAGGTGGCGCAGGAAAATGCGCGCAAAGCAGGAATTGCGGACCGTCATCATCTGATTCCCGGAAGCGCCTTTGATGCGAACATTGGCACGGGCTATGACGCCGTTCTGGTTACAAATTTTCTCCATCATTTTGCTCCGGCGACGAACGAATCCTTGCTCAAGAGATTCTTTGCCGCCATGAATCCGGGCGCGCAGCTGGTGATTCTGGAATTTGTGCCCAATGAAGACAGGGTTTCACCTCCGCCCGCGGCCCTGTTCAGCATGACCATGCTGGCCAACACCGACGATGGAGACGCATATACTTTTGCCGAACTCTCCAGGATGTGCGCCAACGCCGGTTTTCTTGGGATGAAGGTTGTCGCCCTGGAAGGCTCACCGGAGTCGCTGGTAGTCGCCACGAGAGGATAAAGAGTTCCAACGGGCGGGAACAGAAGGCAAAGGCAAAGAGAAAGGTTCAGAGAAACTTCAAGAGGCAAAGAACCACGGCCAAACCAAAACCATCTTGCGATTACGGGGGTGTGTGGAATTTTTGACACAGCATTCCCCCTTTACACAACATTTTTCCAGCAATTACACTAGCAAGTTTGCCGTTCATACGTTGGAGATTCCATGCTGGGAAGAGAAATCCCGGCGGAGACAGGATCTCTACGGAACAGAGTGCGATCCATTGACATTGACAAGAATGCCAGGCCGGTGAAGTAGTAGCCAATCACCTCTGTGCAGGAAAAGAAGGAGAGTTGACCCCATGGCAGGAACAGCAGTGGAAGAGAAAGTAAAGCAGATCATCGTTGAGCAGCTTGGAGTGGATGAAGGTGAAGTGACCCCCAGCGCCTCCTTCGTGGACGATTTAGGCGCGGACTCACTGGACACGGTCGAACTGGTCATGGCCTTTGAAGAGGCCTTTGACATTGAAATTCCGGATGAAGACGCGGAAAAGATCCGCACCGTCAAAGACGCGGTCGACTACATTGACAAGCACGCGAAAGGCGGCAAGTAGTTTGTCACGCAGGGTCGTGGTCACGGGTCTGGGCCTGATTTGCGGTGTTGGCAATACCTCCGCCGAGGTCTGGAAAAATGTTATGGCCGGCAAGAGCGGCGTGGGGAAGATCACTCACTTCGATCCCGCCCGCTTTGCCTGCCAGATTGCCGCTCAAGTCAAAGACTTCGATCCCCTCAATTTTATTGAAAAAAAAGAAATCAAGAAGATGGGCCGCTTCATCCACCTGGCCATAGCCGCCGCGGATGAAGCCATGAAGATGTGTGAATTGAAGGTGACCCCGGAAAACGAAGAGCGCGTTGGCGTGCACATAGGCTCGGGCGTTGGCGGGTTCGATGTGATTGAGCGCGAGCACCAGCAACTGCTGGAACACGGGCCGCGCAAGATGTCTCCTTTCTTTATTCCTGCGTCCATCGTAAACCTGGCGGCCGGGCATGTAAGCATCCGCTATGGGGCCAAGGGCCCTAATGAAGCCACGGCCACCGCATGCACTACCAGCTCGCACGCGATTGGCGATGCTTATGAGATTATCCAGCGCTGTGATGCGGACGTAATGATTGCTGGCGGCTCAGAAGCCCCCATTACCCCCATGGGCGTGGGAGGCTTTGGCGCCATGCGCGCGTTGTCCACGCGCAATGATGAACCGGAAAGGGCCAGCCGTCCGTGGGATGCGGAACGTGATGGCTTTGTGGTAGGCGAAGGAGCGGGAATCCTGGTGCTGGAAGAGCTGGAGCACGCCAGGCGGCGCGGCGCTCCCATCCTGGCCGAGATCATTGGCTACGGCATGAGCGCCGATGCGTATCACATCACCCAGCCGGCCGAAAATGGCGAAGGCGGGTACCGCTCGATGATGAACGCCATTCGCGACGCAAAAATTTCACCCGCTGATATTGATTACATCAATGCCCACGGAACTTCCACTCCCATTGGCGACGTTCTGGAGACCCAGGGCATCAAGCGCGCATTTGGCGAGCAGACAAAGCTGCCGGTCAGCTCCACCAAATCCATGACCGGACATCTGCTGGGCGGCGCAGGCGGCCTGGAAGCAGGAATTACGATCCTCGCCCTGCGGGATCAGGTGCTGCCGCCAACGATCAATCTGGAAAACCCCGGCCCTGGCTGCGACCTGGACTACGTTCCCAACACCGCCCGTAAAGCCAATCTCAATATCGCCCTCTCCAACTCCTTCGGCTTCGGCGGGACCAACGGCTCACTGATCTTCAGAAGGTGGACGGACTAAAATCTCCTGTCCTCAGCGCGGATCTATCGTGCCCGAGGCTATCATGCGTAATGCGGTCATGCTCGGCAGGAAGAAGTAGTCTCCGCCGCGGAGCTCCACAAAGTTGGGAAGGCCGCCGCACATAAAGGGCGGATTGCTGGGATCTTCTGTTCCCTGGATCAGAGCTCGATCGCTCTGATTCTGGCCGTCCTCGCCACCGTGATTTCCCAGCAGTATGTCTTTCTCATTGCCCAATTTGGAATCATTGCCGTACTCGATCCATTGCTGCTGCACGAATTCAAATTGCCGGGAGAGGCTGGCATTGAGGACGATGAAGATCACTCCGTGCTCATCCTGATCGCGAACGGGTTGATCTTCCGGAATGTATGGGCCATAGGGCAGGCCGCGCCGGGTGATGCGTCTCCGGTTAATCAACTGGCCGTTGAAGCCGAATGCATCTCGCGGATTCACGCGCCGCAGATGGGCCCCAATCGGGCAGCGGGCGCCATTCGGATCTTTGCCAAAGGTAAAGTTTACGTTCCGGGCCTTGTCGTTTACGATCGCCGGATCGGGCCGGTCCGGTGACAGCTCCACCGGAGTTCCATCGCGCCACCGGCCAATGAACTTGGAGGCCAGCTTCTCTTTGCCTCCGGGATAAAGCTTTGCTTTCTCATCCAGATAACGCCGGAAGGTGGCCACATTCTGGTGCAGCTTGCGATAGACCATAAATGTGCCATTCCTTGCCAGCAGGTGCGGTATGGGGGCTACAGGCAATTCGCCCGCTTCATCGGGATAGTCCAGCAGAAGCTCTCCGGTGGCGAGGGGCGCCCAGCCGCCATCTTTCGTCAGCTTGCCCTGCCCGGGTCGCACGTGGCGCTCCACACCCTGGAAATCCGGGTTGCCGAATCCATCGGTATAGCCAAAGTGCTCTTTCGAAGTCCACTTGCCGTCTATCTTGAGCGCCGCGGCATCCTGTGAGCCAACCACACTGGCCCCACCGGTCTGGGTCATCAGGTCCTGAAGTTGCTTACATTGCGCATTCAGAGCTTCTGGTGACGTCGCATTGACTCCGAGCCATGCGTGGACGCGTCTTCCTTGCCACACCTCATCCCAATTCCCGGATCCACTCTTGCCCTTGTCATACAGGATTTCGCCGCGTGCTTTCATGCCTTGAAGGAATTCAACGGGAAAGCTCAGTAACGATGCATCCGGCAGGTTGAGCTTGATCAGTCCCCTATGGGTAAAAGCAATATTCACCGTGGATTGCGGCTTGCCCTCATCCCAATGCTCGCCGGTGGTGATGAGATCGAGCAGCCGCCCAATAAACTCCTGCCCGCGCTCGTGGTGAGAAATCTCCAGAAACATGTAACGGGCAAAAGGCAGGTTATATCCGCGCAGTACAAATCCTTGAATATCGGTCTCGTCCAGTTTGCTCATTGCGAGTGCCACTCCATTTTCGTCTCGATGCAGGGCATTCCGCCGATTCCCGGCATTCCTGGTCTTGGTTCAGGACGTTGCGTGTTCAAAAAGATTGCAAACGCCTTTTGCAATTCAGCCGGAGGCTTGCCCTGGTTCTTTTCAATGAAATCCGCGAGCGCGTTCTGCATCTGCAAGGCACGCAAGGTCTGCTGCACCGTCTTGTCATTTACGTCGGCAAAGTAGAACGTGGTGGTGAGCTGGCACCGCTTCATGTACTGCTTAAATCTTGCCACGTCCTGCAGTCCCGGGTAACCGACGCAGTGGCTCCAGACAGAGTCCACTGCCTCGGGAATGTCACGCGCCATGCGGTCCAGGTAGGTATCCAGGTCGCCATCGAAATTCGATTCGAACACCAAATATGGCGATTTCAGGTGCTCCTCACAGGCCGGCATACCCACGTAAACCACATCGTCCATCACCACCAGCCGCGCAATGTGGGTGCTTGATAGCGTGGCAAATGGGCCCGGATCCTGCAGTTCTTTGCGTCGCCGCGCCAGCTCTGCCAGATAAGTTCGTATGGCGCAATTATGGGAAATGTCCACCTTGTGATCATGGATAATGGGCGAAAGAATTGTCAGCCCGTAGACGTTGCCGCTTTGGTTTGGCATGGCTCTTTCCTTTATGTGCCCTCAGGCCTTTAGGTCCCCTCAGGCGCCTGTCCGGTTTGCCCCAGGTCGCTTTGAACCTTCACCACAAAGCGTTGATAAGCCTGGGCAAATTCTTCCGGCGTCATGCTCTGGCTCTGCTTCGCAAACGCGTCTACCGCGGCTTGCACTCGATGGGCCGCCTTTACATCATTGGTAGTCGCATACGGATAGGCGGAGTAGTAATAATCGGTATCAAATTGACAGCGCGCGATATAGGCCTTGAATGGCGTGACCGGCACCGAACCCGGAAATTTTTCGCTCCAGCGCCAGATCGAATTCAAGCCGCCACTTAGAACGGCGGAAAACGCGTCAATATATTGGTTCCAGGTGCCGTTGAAATTGCTGAAGAACAGCAGGTAGTCGTACTTGAGTTTCTCCGGCAGCTGTTGATTGCCCAGGTGAGGAAAGCGTCTGCGCGGGATGACCACCCAGCGGGCAAAGTGAATAAACGAAAGATCCACCAACTTCTTCTGTAAGGGTTTTATGTGCCCCAGAATGAAGAAAAAGAGCCTCACGATGAATGTTTTCCATGGCTTCATGGGCGTGATTGCATTCATCGCGTAGGTCTTGCCATTGATGTTGGTCATGAGGTCCTTGCGTCACCAGGAATAGAATCTTCGCATTATCCCTGTCCGCAAGTTGAAATTCAAGCAGACATTCTTATGTTTGGCGAAATTCAAGATTCTGAAATGGGCCACAAAAAAAGGACAAAAAAATGAGCGTGGCATTGTGGGCCACGCTCTAACGGAGGCATGAAGAAGACTACGGCTAAATTCAGATAAGGTCGTTCAATTCCAAGCGCCACTCTTTCTGTTGCTTCCTGAGCTCTTCCTGGAGATGTTGCATCTGCAATCGAAGCTGGCGCATCTGCTTGCGCAATTCCGGATTAATCTGCTTGAGGGCGCCCTGAGCTTCCATGAGCGCCGGACGCACCTGAAGCAGGCCTTCCTGTACTGCAGCCTGGATCTCCGGCTTTACTTCCTGGAACGCGGACTCCATATCTTCAATGGTCTCTATCCCAGGACCCAGAATCTCAACTCCGGAAGAGTCGTCTCCCGACTTGTGTGCCGGCAGATCTATCTGCAGATTCTGCTCGCGCTTATCGCGAATGATTCCCACTGTGATCTTGCCGCCGGACCGGTGCGAGCGCAGGATGCGCCGCAGGTCTGCTCGGTCCGTGATTTTTTCGTTGTCGGCGCGGGTAATCACGTCACCGGCCTTCATTCCGGCCTTTTCCGCCGTGCTGCCTTTTTCCACGGACTTGACCAGCAGGCCCTCGCCGTTCTTTACCCCAAAGTACTCTCCGAGTTGCTGGTTCAGGTTATCCACCTGAATGCCCAGCGATGGCGTATAGGTAAAGACCTGAACGTCGAAAGGAATGTTGAAATCCTGTACCTGCGGCAGCTCAGGCATCACCAACGGGCGTCCATTCCGTTCGATTTTGAAAATTTTGTTGCTGATCTTTGCGCGATCGCCAACCTGCGCAGTAATGCTCATGGGACTGCCATCGCGGCTGATTCCCAGAGTCACACTCCTGCCGGGAGGCGTCTCCCGGATCATACGCCGGAACTGCTCTTCGCTTTCCACCTTGGCGCCGTTGTATTCCAGAATCACGTCATGCTCTTTGAGTCCGGCCTTGCCGGCGGGCGCATCCTGGTCCACCGTGGTGATTTCCACCCCGCGCTCTTCTTTCAGCTTCAGAGCGCTCACCCGGTCGGAGGTAATGTCCTTTACGTCCACGCCCAGATAAGAGCGCCCCGCGGAATAGAAGAACCCGTCCGGGTAGGTATTGATCTGAGTCCCGGGCTGCTCCGGGCCGCTGGCGGCTGCGGGCATCAGCAAGCCCAGAAGCGTTGCCGCAATGGTCAATTTGTGAATCATCTTCTTTGCTCCTCATCTTTGCTAACCGGTTCCCTGTTTGCTCACGAGTTAGACCTGTTTTTGTACAATCGGTCCCTAAGTTTTTTTCTTGCGCTTGAACTCGATGGTTCCATTCGTAGTATGGACGTGCAGGACCGGGCCGCCGCCGTTCAGGGCGCCTTCAGCAGAGGCATCATGCGGTCCCCATTGCTGGCGCCCATTGGAAATCTTCAAACCGGGAAAATCACTGAGAATACCGATGCCCCGGGTAACCTCGACAGCCGCCTGAATCGTGACGCCGAGATCATCTGGAATGTAAACAACAATGTCCCCTGCTGAAGTTTCCAGGCGCGAATCTGTAAACGCTGCCGCGCCCTTGGCCAGATCCACCACGATGGGTCCGCTGCCGGTATCTACGTGCAATCCGCCACGGACGGGCCCCACTCGGATTGATCCGCCACCGCGGCTTTCCACCTGGGCAGGCCCATCTACATCCTTCAGGTCGATACTGCCGCCGCCAGTAGACGCTTTCATCTCTCCGGCGCACCGGTTCACGTGGATACCGCCGGCTCCGGTCTGCAGCTTCATTGCCTTGCCTGAACCGATGACCAGGGTTCCACCCCTGGACGAGGCCATCACGTAGCCCCCCGCAGAGAGGATGTGAATGCTGCCTCCGCCGGTTTCCACCTGCACGTCGCCTCCGACCCTGCCGATCTCGATATTGCCGCCACCGCTGGAGGCGTACGCGCTGGCTCCAATGTCATCAAGCTGAATGGACTCGCCACCGGTGACCGCTTCCACCTTTCCCGCAATGTTCCTGGCTGAGATTGTGCCGCCGCTGGTATCAAGTCTTACGTACGACGTCCGCGCAGGAACGTTGAGATCGAAACCTACGTAGCCGCGGCTCCCGCATTCACCGTGGAACAGCGCCACATTGCCCACGTTGCTGGCGGTAAACCGCAGGCCGGCAAACTCCTGCCGGGCCGCGCTTTCGCTCCCGGCGCGCACGTGTTTGCGCACCGTGTAAGTGATGTAGTCTTGCTGGGCGCCGTTGAGCCGGATGGGGCCTACAGTGGTTTTTACCTTGACGATTGTGCCCGCGGGCAGAGTGCCGTTGATCTCCTCAATCCATTCTCCGTTCACGCGATACACGCGGGAACTGGAGTCTTGCGCTATCGCAGCCAGGCTTACCACGAACACCACGACCGCGAGTTGTGTCTGTTTCGTCATCATTTCTCTTATCTGCTCAATTGCAACTTGAATCTCAGCTTTGCTAATAGCCACTAATATAAATTTGGCGTGCTTTCCAGGTACCGCCTGGATTCAGAGCGGATAAACGGGTCTTTATCATGCCGCGCCAGCACCTGCAGCGCTTCGTGCACGCTCATATCGGCCCGCACGGGATCCAGGAGCGTGATCGCCTCCGAACGAACCCCGCCGTTGCTATCGTGCATCAGCGCCTCTACTACAGCGTCGCGCACATGCACGTCATCCTTCACATAATTCTTCAGGCCATCCAGGGACTTCAGGCGCACCCCGGGATTGTTGTCATAACGCAAAGCGTAAACCAGGGCTTCGCGCACTGCGTTGTCTTCCTCGGCCTGCGTCAACACATCAATAGAGTCCAGGCGCACCCCGGAGTTGCTCGTATTGCGGGTGGCCATCAATAAAAGTTGATGAATTCTAGGATTATCGGGAGTGCCTTCCATGGTCTGCGGATAAAGCAGGTCGTACTTGATGGCGACTTTATTGGAATTTGCGTCTGGGGTGATGGATTCGATTCCGGCGATGTTGGCTTCATCCGGCGGAGGGGAAACCACAACCGGCGGTCGAGAACCGACCAGCCGCCACGTGGTCAGCGAGCCTCCGGCGAAACCGACCATCAATATCGCGGCTGTAAGTGCCGGAGCCAGCTTGAGCTGATGCATCCAGCCAGCCAGGTCAAATACGAACCGATTCCAGCCGTGCGATTGCACGGTTTCATCCAGCGATTCCTGAAGTTGCAGCCGGCTCGCTACCAGCAGATTCGGCGACACTTCCTGCACTGGCGTCTCAGACATGGCGTTCTTAAAGGCCAGCGCAGACTCCACCTCCTGCCTGCAAGATAAGCAGTGGCTGGCGTGCTGTTCGAATTCGTATTTGGCATCGTCTGCCAGTTCGTCATAGATGTACAGAACAACGTTCTCTTTGATCCAATCGCAGTTCATAGCACTTTCTCCCGCGCCTACCTCATGTTTGCCAATACGCCGCGCAATTTCTGCGTGGCCCGGAACAGGGTGTTCTTCGCGGTTTCTTCGGTGGTGTTCAACATTTCACCAATGGTGCGCAATCGCAATCCCTGGTAATGCTTCAACTCAAAAACGATGCGCTCCCTTGGCGTAAGCCTGGCTAAAGCGCGCGCAATCCTGGCGCCCAATTCGCGCCGCATAAGATCCCGCTCCGGGTTTGCCCCGGCGCGGTCATCGGAAACCCGCTCCAGCAGGTCCACTTCCTGCCCGGAAGAGTCAGTCAATACATGCGGATCCTCCCGCCGCGTCTGGCGTTTGCGCAGGTGGTCGAGGCACAGATTGGTAACGATCCGGTAAATCCAGGTATAGAACGAGCATTCAAAACGAAAGTTACCGATATGCCGGTAAGCTTTGAGGAAGGCTTCCTGATAGATGTCCTGCGCGTCGGCTTCAGAGCCGGTGAGGTGAAGCGCAAGGCGCAAGACCGCCTGATCATACTGCCGGACAAGCGTCTCAAACGCACCCCGGTCACCGCGCTGCGAGGCACGAATCAGATCGCTGTCATTCAGTCGGCCCTGAGCTTGACTCACTATTGCTCCCGCTCGTTGGGAGTCAGTTTTTGTGTGGCCCCTGCCTACCGCAATCGACATGACTGCTGTGTTGGCCGGCATCAGCTCTGCCCTCGTAATCCTCTCTGCTTTCTATTACTTGGACGGAGTACCCATGAATACGTAAGCCGAGATTAAATGGTTCGCAAACAAATAAAAAGGGCCGGAACCCGCGTCCCAGCCCCATTTTGCATGAATTCCTGAGCACTCTATAACTTATCTGTACCGCTCTTGATGGCGACCCTGACCCTGGCACTTGCTAAGGTGCAGGATTGGCCTTTCCGACCACCCGATCACCGGATCCTATGCCTCGGCTTCTTTTTCAATAATCACCTTCACCCGGCTGGTTACATCCCGGTGCAGGCGCACGGGCACATCAAATTCACCCAGATTTTTCAAAGGATCGTGCAGTTGGATCTTCCGCCGGTCGATGTTGAAGCCCTTGTGCTCCAACGCATCCGCAATATCGCCCGGAGTCACAGAGCCGAATAGCTGGTCCTTGTCTCCGGATTTTCGCTGGAAGGTGACAGAAACGCTCTCAAGCTGCCTGGAAAGCGCCTCCGCATCTGATTTCTCTACCGCCGAGCGCCGGACAGCAGATTGCTTCATCTGCTCGATCACCACCTTATTGGCTTTGGTGGCTTCAATGGCCAGTTTTCGTGGAAGCAGGTAGTTGCGGCCATATCCTTCGGCCACCCGGATCACGTCTCCACGATGGCCCAATTTGGGAACATCTTCTTTCAGAATCACTTCCATTCGCTCGTCTCCAATTTTTGAATATTGATCGTTTGGCTTCTAACGAGCCGAGAACGGCAGCAGGGCAATGTTGCGGGCCCGCTTGATCGCCGTTGTCAGGCGGCGCTGGTGGGGTGTGCACACCCCGGTCAGGCGCCGCGGCACGATCTTGCCTCGTTCGGCCACAAATTGCTGCAGCAGCCGCACATCTTTGTAGTTGATGTCGTCAACCTTCTCGACGCAGAACCGGCAAACTTTCTTGCGCCGGAAAAACTTGCGTCCCTGATCGCGACCCCCGGAACCTCCGCGATCCCCTCTGTCGCCGCGGTCACCCCGGTCCCCGCTTCGGGACTGCGGGCGGCCAGGCTCTCTTGGTGTTTCCTGATTCGTTTCGTCAGCCATAACTCTCCTTGATTGGCAGCTCCGCTGGTTGTTTGGTATTCCGGGCCTTCAGGCCCGGATAGCGAAGCTACCTTGATTTCCTTGTGGTTGCCTCAGGCGGTTACCGCCGGATTCACTGCTTCCGGCGCCGCAGCCTCAGCCGGTGGACGCTTGGCGCGCGCCGCACGCAGTTTGCGCACCTTCTCCAGCCGCTGCTGCTCCTCGTCCGTTCGCACGGTGATGAACTTGATCACCGGCTCGGTGACGCGCATGCGCCGCTCCAATTCGTAGATGCCTTTACCATCAGCATTCATGATAAAGAGCACATATTGGCCTTCCTGAAACTTCTTCACGTCATAGGCCAGCCGGCGCTTTCCCATTTTCTCAACATTCGCCACCACGGCTCCCGCATTGGTGGCATGAGTCTGGAGGGTGGAAATCAGTTTGTCCAGGTCCTCCTCCGTAAAATCCGGCCGCACGATGAACATGACCTCGTAAGCTCGTTGCATTTATTTTGTCTCCAAAACTAAGTACTTTCTTTTCTATTGAATCTATTCATAGCCGCTGAGATCCCGTCATTCACGATTACATTCACGGCCTCGGCAGCCTTGTCCAGCATCTCATCCAGCGCTACAAGCTGCGATTTCCTGAATTGTGACAGCACATATCGCGATCCATCTTTCACCGGATGGTCGGGAGCAATTCCCAGCCTCATCCGGCGAATTTCCTGGCTGCCCAGAGCCCCTATCACGGACTCCATTCCCTTGTGGCCCGCGGACGATCCGCGCTCCCGGATGCGTATGGCTCCGAGTGGAAGGTCCAGCTCGTCATAAACCACCAGCAGGTCCTTCTGCGGATCAGCTTCATACTTTCTGACCAGCTCCAGCGCCGACAAACCGGTCAGGTTCATATAAGTCTCCGGTTTGGCCAGCAAAACCTCTTCCTTGCCGATCCTGGCCCGTGCCGTGAGCGCCTTACAATGCCTGTTGTCCACCATCACGCCGCATTGCTCGGCAATGCGGTCGATCGCGAGAAACCCGATGTTGTGGGGCGTGAACTGATATTCGATCCCAGGATTGCCAAAACCAACGATCAGCTTCACGCCGTTTATTTCTTGCCCTCAGGCGATTTCTTGCCTTCCTTGCCTTCGGGTGCTGCCGCCTCTTCCTCAGTCTCCTGCTTGCCCTTCTTGATGACTTCCGGCTCGGCAGGTGTTGCCGCAGCTTCCGCCGCTGCCGCGTCGGGCGTGGGCGCAACTTCCTCTTTCACTGAGGTAATGTGGGCCACGGTCTGGCTGGCATCGGTAATGAACTTGATCGAGCCGGTATGCGGCAGATCGCTGACGCGCAACACCGTGCCGAACACCAACTCGCTGACGTCCGCATCAATATGGCTGGGAATATCACTGGGCAGGCACTCGATCTCTACCTCACGCAGCACCTGATCAAGGATTCCGCCCTGCTGCTTCACGCCCGCGGCCTCTCCCACCAGGTGGATCGGAACCTCGACCTTGATCCGCTCGTCCATGGCGATCCGCTTGAGATCAATGTGCAGCAATTTGCCCTTCATGGGATCGTACTGCCAGTCAACAATCATCACCTGCGCCTTGTCCCCATTGAGCTGCAGCTCGAAAATCGTGTTATGGCCCGACTCCGATCGCAGGATCTTGGAAATCTGCTTGGGATCAACGCTGATGGCCAGAGACGCTTTCTTGGCGCCGTAAATCACAGCCGGAACCCGGCCGCTGGCGCGCAGCCGCCGCGCTTCATTCTTGCCCCGCGAGCTGTCCTGTCTCGGTTGGGCTTCAACCACTTCCTGTGAAATCATTTTCCTGTCCTCTTCAAAAATTATTAAGCTGTACTTAGTATTTAGCTCTTGGCTCTTGTTTTCTTGACATTGGTCTATCAGCGTCGTCAGCGGTAAAAGGTTTGCTCTTGGTTTTCCTAACTACTAAATACTAAGTACTAAATACTGCCTTTTAAGCAAACAATGAACTGACCGACGTCTCTTCATGAATCGACTGGATTGCGCGGCCCAGCAATCCGGCAATCGACAAAACTTTGATCTTGGGCTCATCTTTTCCAGCCTGAGTCAGCGGAATCGTATTGGTCACCACCACCTGTTCCAGCCTGGACTTGGAAATCCTCTGAATGGCCTCTCCGGAAAGCACTGGGTGCGAAGCGCAGGCGTATACCTTGGCCGCGCCGGCGTTGAGCAGCGCATCGGCTGTCTTGACCAGCGTTCCGGCAGTGTCAATGATGTCGTCAATGATCAAGCAGGTGCGGCCTTTCACATCGCCGATCACGTTCATCACCTCTGCTACGTTCATATCCGTGCGCCGCTTATCCACAATAGCCAGTGCTGCATCAATCTTCTTGGCAAAGAAGCGCGCCCGCTCCACGCCGCCGGCATCGGGAGAAACCACTGTCAGGGCGGGCAACGTCATCTTCTTGAAATAATCCACCAGAACCGGCGACGCAAACAGGTGGTCCACGGGAATGTTGAAGAACCCCTGAATCTGCGGCGCGTGCAGGTCCACTACCAGGGCCCGATGAGCGCCCGCTGTCGTCAGCAAATCGGCAACCAGCTTGGACGATACGGGAACGCGCGGCTTGTCCTTGCGGTCCTGCCGGGCGTAGCCATAGTACGGAATCACAGTGGTAATACGCCGGGCCGAGGCGCGCTTCAAAGCGTCCACCAGGAACAGCAACTCCATCAGGTGCTCATCCACCGGGAAGCATGTGGGCTGGACGACAAAGACGTCCGCGCCCCGCACGTTTTCCATTACCTGAATGTAGACCTCGCCATCAGAAAAACGCGTGACGGTAGCCTTGCCCCGGTCCATTCCGAGGAAGGCGCAAATCTCCTCGGTAAGCGGTTCGTTGGCGGTACCGCAGAAGATCTTGAATTTGTCGTCATGGCGCGCGCGCTGCACTTTGTGCTCGCTCTTGGGCGTTGTCTTGTGTTGCTTGTTTTCGGTCTCAGTTGCTGTTGCGATGGTTGCCATAATATTCACCCGTTTGAAGCTGGTTTGCGACAACGGATTAATGTTGGCTGGGTTGCTTGCTCCCAGCTAAGGAAATTTCTGACTTCTGGCTGGGCGGCTAGGATTCGAACCTAGACAAAGTGCTCCAAAGGCACTTGACCTACCATTAGTCGACCGCCCAACTCTTAACGGCCTTCGTCTAACAAACTCTTACATGTCAATCCCCCGGCGCGCGCTGCTTTTGCGCGTGGCGGGGTGGAAAGGCACTTGACCTACCATTAGTCGACCGCCCAACTCTGGATAGTTCTATGTTACCGCAGCCACCATGGAAATCTCGCGAACATTCCCGCCCTGCCTCGCGTTCCCTACCTGACTCACACGATCAATCCAATCTCCCGATTCTTGGAAAGATCTCATTCCAGTATTCCCTGCGGGTAAGAGTCACAGTCGCCCGCGCTGGAACTCCCGCGTCAATCAGATTTGCGGCTGCGTCGGTGGCCGCTTTTTTCTTGTGAAACAACCCATAAACCGTTGAGCCTGAGCCAGATAACGACACATACAGCGCGCCTGAGCGCTCCAGCGCACGTTTGACCTCTCGTATGGCGGGATACTTGGAAAAGACGACGCTTTCGAAGTCGTTTTCAATCCCGGCACGGACAAGGTCGAGAAGCAGTGCCTCGGCCCGGTCCCAGCCCTTGTCTGGGACACCGGTTGGGGTAAATCTGCTGCCACTCAGCCATTCATAAACTGAGTGGCTGAACTCACCTATTCTATCGGAGGCTCTGGAAGCCGTCAATTTTGCGCCTCTCTCCTTCCTCTTATCCCATTCCGCGAAAGCCGCTGGCGTCGAAACCCCTATGGTCGGCGTTGCCGTCACGCAGTGGAAGCTGGGCAAGTCCTCGACGGCATACACCTGTTCACCGCGTCCCGTACCCAGCACCGTTCCCCCAATCAGGAACAAAGGAAGGTCCGATCCTACCTCCGCCGCAATACGCAGACGCTCCGCAGTCGCCAGCGGACGCTTCAATGCCTTCTCCAGCGCCAACATGGTTGCCACTCCGTTGGAAGAGGCGCCGCCCATCCCGCCCTGCACCGGCAGCTTCTTCTCGATGGAAATGCGGACCCTGCTTCGGACTTTCAGCGCCTTCAGGACGCGCTCTGTCACGCGCCAGCATGTATTGCTCTCGTCCGTGGGGATGCGGGCGTCTTCGCAGAAAATCTCGATGCCGGCTCCACGCCCTACCTCGACCTTAATGACATCATGGAGAGCAAGCGTCTGGTAGATCGTGCGCAACTCGTGAAATCCATCTTCACGCCGCGCCCCAATCCTCAATCCAATATTGATCTTGGCAAACGACCGCACCAGGACCGCCATAGGAAAAGGATGATAGCAGAGGGAGGATCGAGCGACCGGGAGATCCGATCCGGGGATCGGGTCCGCCTAGGACAAGTTCATTGCCGCCTCGTTGAAATCGTTGCCGCTAGAACAGCTCGGGCTGGCGGCCATACTTGAGATTAAAGTGCTCATAAGCCAGCCGAGTGGCAACGCGGCCTCTAGGTGTGCGGTCAAGAAAACCAATCTGAATGAGGAACGGCTCATAAATCTCTTCCAGCGCGTCCGGCTCTTCCGCCAGGGCCGCCGCCAGAGTGTTCAGGCCCACCGGGCCGCCGTTATATTTCTGAATAATGGTCAGCAGCAGGCGACGATCAATCTCATCAAACCCATGCTTGTCCACTTCCAGCATCTCCAGTGCGGCTTGTGCCGTGGCTTTGTCAATCTTCCCCGCGCCTCGGACCTGGGCGAAATCTCTCACCCGCCGCAGCAACCGGTTGGCAATGCGTGGCGTGCCGCGCGCCCGGCCGGACAGCTCTTCCGCGCCTGCATCGTCAATCTCAATCCCCAGAATCTCAGCCGAGCGCGAAATGATGAACTTCAATTCTTCATGGGTATAGAACTCCAGCCGCAACAAAATGCCAAAACGCGAGCGCAACGGCGATGAAAGCAATCCCGCGCGCGTGGTGGCAGCCACAAATGTGAACGGCTTTACCTCAATCGTGTGTGTGCGCGCCGAAGGGCCCTGGCCGATGATGATGTCCAGCTTGTAGTCTTCCAGCGCCGAATAGAGGATCTCCTCCAGCGCCGGCTGCAGGCGGTGTACCTCGTCAAAAAACAGCACCTGCTTATCCACCACATTGGTCAGGATGGCGGTGAGGTCTCCCTTGATCTGAATGGTAGGCCCGGCCGTCTGCTGGAAGGGCACTCCCATTTCGTTGGCAATAATGGTGGCCAGCGTGGTTTTGCCCAGCCCTGGCGGTCCGTAAAGCAGCACGTGGTCCAGCGCTTCCTTGCGCGACCTGGCTGCCTCAATGGCTATGGATAGATTGTCTTTTACTTTTTTCTGCCCGATAAACTCGCGCAACAACCGGGGGCGCAGCTTAAGCTCGAACGATGCATCGTCCTCAGCTTGCACGGCGGAGACCAGCCGGTCTTTGTCCAAAGGGTTTTGATTCGGCGCCGACATCAGGGCGATGGTAAAGCGAAATACACAAAAACACCAGAAGCTCTTGCCTTTTTTGTCTTTTCTGGCTCACGAACCTCCTGCCCTGGGAAGCCCGCAGTTTCTTGCGGACAATGGCCGCGAGGATTCGGCTCTGCATGCTCGCGAATGATTCCCGCCGGCAACTCCTCCGCTTCCGGCCCATCAGGCGACGGGAAAAAAGGAAGCAATAAAGGATCGACAGGCTGGACCGTGGCTTGTTCGTCGATGGCCGCCTGCGGTGTCTGATTCTCGGCAGACGTGGGGTACATTGTAGCTGGGCCGCTCTTGCTATAATCTCTCGCCACACGGGTACTTGCCACGGCTTCGAAAGGCCACGAAGGCAGCTATGGTCTACAGGGGAAGCCCAGGCAAAGCAGCGCCGGCAGACGAGGACGCCACATGCACGCACTGGGTTTTGCGTTTGTGAATGCACCGCACATCCTTTTTCCCGGAGGTCACGCCACGCTTCAGTTAGTGCTGCGCTGGATTCACTTCAGCGCCGGCGTTACCTGGGTAGGCTTGCTCTACTTCTTCATCCTGGTGGGCACTCCTTTTGTGCAGGAGATTGATGCCCCTGCGCGGGGCAAAGTAGTTCCTCTGCTCATGTCGCGCGCCTTGTGGTGGTTCCGCTGGGCAGCGGTAGTAACGGTCCTGGCGGGAATCTGGTATTGGATGATGATCGTCTCTGCCGACGCCCACAATGCTCAGACCAATGGCGGAAAAGCTATTGGAACATTCTTTACGATATGGACTGTGGCCTTCGTCCTGGAGATGGGGCTGCTGATGGCGCCGGTTGAATTTCTGCGGAAAGGTCTGGTGTTCGGCCTGCTGATGGCCTTTATTGTGATCGCATCCGCTTACCTTTATCTGGATCTCAACTCTCACGGATGGGAGAGCAACCGCCTGCTGGCAATCGGGATTGGCGGTGGGCTGGGCTGGTTCATGCTGCTGAACGTCTGGGGAATTATTTGGCGGATGCAGAAGAAGCTGATCCGCTGGGCCCGGGAAAACGCAGCCAATGGCACGCCCATCCCGGTTGAGGCGGCGCGGCTTTCACGCCTGGCCTCGCTCACCTCGCGGACCAACTTCGTGCTCTCTTTTCCTATGTTGCTCTTCATGGCCATCGCCAGCCACTATCCCATATTCGGACCGTGATTGGTTCCAGAGCGAATCTCGGCGCTTTCGCAGACGTTGCAACAGGCGCTCTCGACCACGATGCGAAACACTCCAGCACATTCCTGGAGTGCACCGCATCGGCTATAGCATCGCTTTAACGTCTGTGATCGTCGCCGTGGCCATGGTCGTCGTGATCGTGATTGCCGTGGTCCTCATGGTCCCAGTGGCCTTCGTGCAAGCGCCAACCCTGTCTTTCGTGGTCATAGTGCGAATGGCTCCAATATGCGCCTTCATAGGGAGGCTGTTGCCAGCGGCCCGCAACCCATCTGTAATGTCGGCCTTGTGGCGCCCAGTATCCATCGACCCAGGCGTAACCAGGCCCGGGAGCATTCCCGCGCTCTTCGTAGCGGACCGCCGGCGGGCCGGTCCTGACATAAATACCAATCTGCGCTGAAGCAGGCACTACCATCGACATTGCAAACACTGTACCGAGTAACCAATTCAATTTCACTGTGTAACTCCTTTTTCAAATTCATACGACAATCGGTGAAGGAATGCGGACCCATAGCCCGCATTTCTAAAAATTACGACGAAGGGTCTTTCTGGCGGGTGTTCTTCACCCCCATCAGGATGCCCGTTCCCGCAAGCACGATTCCGCCCACGACAATCCAATGTGCCGGCACGTGGAGCAAAACCGCGCCATAAATGAGCCCGCCAATCACGATTAGAGCGCCGACAATGTAGATTCCAAATGACATGAAAATCTCCGGTCCGCACCAACGTCCGTTCGCGCTAGCCGTGTATGGCGGCAGGCTTGGACATTCGTAAACCCAGAGATCCTGCTTTTTCAACCATAGGCTTTTCATGGCTGGCCAGTCTGTCCTGTATTGCTCAGGTATATTTACGGGGATTTTGACCGCATCAAGTCAGGCTGAAAATCCGATGCCTTGATTGTTGCCGGTGTTAGAATAACCTGCCGAGAATGGAACGCAACTGCGCTTGAGAGCCTCACCGGATTGGGCGCAGCCATGGCCTTGACGCGTTTAATGTCAGCTTTGCCTTATGGGGTTCGCGCCACTGATCCTGTGACCTTTGGGTTCATGCCCGCAGCTCTGCCGGATTGTGGTGCTGGCGGCCAGCTACATTCCCGCCCGTCGCGCAACCAAGGGTCGATCCACTGGTGACCTTGCGAAACGAATGACTCGGAGGGAAGGCGTGCTCCATCAGGCTTTCAAACAACCCGGGCAAGCGCTCGTTCCACTGCTTCCAATCGTGGCCTCCTGGAACGCTGTGAAACTCAAATTGGAAATGACGTTGCGCGAGTAACTCAGCGAATTTCCGGTTCGCAGGCAGCAGCCCTTCCTGCTCGCCACAGGAAAGAAACACATAAGGCGTCCTGGCGGGATCGGCCGATCGGGCCAGAACAAACGGATCGTTCTCTTGCCGTGTTTGGCTTCCCCAGTCGCCGAAAACGGACTTATGAAACCGCCATTGGCTGATACGTTTGATGGAGAAAGGGCGGCCCGGAACGTCAATCGCGGAGCTGATCCCGGCGGCGAAAGCAAACAATTCAGGATGCTTCAATGCCAGTTTGACAGCCCCAAATCCTCCCATGGAGACGCCCACGATTGTCCGGCTCGAACGGCCGCTCGCTACCGGAAACCTGCCTTCTACATCGGAGATTAGATCCTTCACGATGTAGTCTTCATAACGATCTTGCGGCCGCTCGGCCGAATTAGTGTAGTAGGAAGAATCGCCCTCCGGCATCACCAGCACCAGGCCGCCTTCGGCGAACCGTGCGACATCAGAATAGTTGGACCAGTCGTGAAAGCTGCCTCCTGCCCCGTGGAGTAAATAAATGGTCCTGAGTTCCTGGCCCACAGAGATGCTCGCAGGTAGTATCACGCGATATTGCATGTCACGATTCAGTGCAACGCTGTGGAATATGATGTCCCGCATCGTAACCTTCGTAGTAAGACGAGGAACATCAGGGGACGGTGTTTCCTGTTTTGTGTTGCAGCCGGCCAGCAACAGCAAGAGGAAACAAAAGGAACGGGGCAAGCACCTGAGACACTTCCCGGAGGAGCGGATCATAGTCGAGAGGTTTGGTGTTACTCCGCCGGTCCGAGATTATGCTAAAAGGAATTGAGGAAAAACGCCAGAAGTATCCGGCTGCTGTAACCTGCCCACTATTGCTTGGCCACATTGGTGTCATCATACTGCTTCAGCCACTGTCGCACCTCTTCGGCCTGCGACGCATTGGGTGCGAGCGTCAGAAACTCGCGCATTTCCTGGACGGCCGCGCTAACATCATTTTTTTGAACAAGGATCTGGCCCAACAGCAGGCAGACCTCAGGGTGGTGGTGTTCCGTATCCAGTGATTTGAATTTTTTCGCGCTCTCGGTGGCCGGCTCCACCCTACCCAGGTTGTAGTTGGCTACGGCGTTATAGAAGTAGGCTGATGGAAATGCCAGGGAATTCATCTTCACCACCTGATCGCTAAACTGCGCGGCGTCCTGCCATCTCTTTTGCTGCATGGCGATCAACGTCAGGCCGAAACTGGGGTTCACAAATCGTGGGTCGGCAGCCAGGGCCTGCGAATACTCCTTGATGGCCGGATCAAACTGTTTCTGTTGTTGATGGATATCGCCCAGAAGCGACCAGGCAGCGGCAAAACTGGGATAGATTTTTACTGCCTTGTTCAATTCCTTCTCTGCTTCAGGAAATTTGTTCTCATCAAAGGCCTTGCGTCCCTTTTCATACGCGTGCTTTGCATCATGCGGAGCGTTCATTGTGGTCAAGCTAATGGTGGTGCCGGGCACGTTTTCCATGCGCTTGAGGAAGATGGTTCCCAGATCGTATTGCGAGGTGCTTCCCTGTAGGCGCAGCGCTACCGTGCTGGAGAAAAATCCGGGGAGCACCGCGCGGATCTCACAACCCTGGTACTTCAACTTCATCGCATCCTGTTGGTTGTTCATCTGGCTGGTATTGCCGAATGCGTCCGTGGCGTTCGTGCTTTCACTCGCGTCCTGGAAGCCGGGATTCTGGTCCAGTTGGAGTTGGAAAGAACCTTTGCCGTCCGTGTAGCCCTGCCTGCGTGCGGTGCCATTGCAAACCCGTTCGATCACCGCCGGCTCCGGCGGAGCTGCGCCTCCATCTATTAGCACTTTCCCTGAGATGAACACCGGCTGGGACGTAGTGTTGGGCAGGTTGGGTTGAGTAGGGAAGTTGGTCGCGGGCTTGCCGGGTCCTCCTTTCCCGCGTTGCGCCAGCATGCTGCAAGGCAAACTAAGCAAAATTGCTAATGGGAGTACGATCCGGAAAGAAGAGGAGCTGGTGTTCATGGTACCTCCACGAATCCTCAGATGCCTGGGGCAGTCACCGCGGCGGCATCCTCAAGCAAGGAGTTCAAATGGTACCTTCTTTTGGCCTTTTTATGTATTAAAAAATCGCTTAAAGATCGCATGCCGGCCATCCGATGCGGGTGTGCGACATCAGAGTTGGCATTAGTTCGATTTCTTTTTTTGTGGCCTTTTTCTTAGCGCCTATATACGCTAGGTTAAGGAGGACACTATGCCTGACTCTCTGGCTCAACTGGAAAAGCAAAGAGCGGAGCTATTGC
>DATGJZ010000036.1:0-49042 GCA_035294925.1 Candidatus Angelobacter sp.
TGACAGCCTGCGGGAATTGGGATACAGTCTGCAAGCCAACCGTAAAACTAAGGAAGGCGGCAGCCACATGGATCGGGACGCTCAGTTTCACTACATTAATGATCAGAACAGCTTGAATCATTTATTTATGCACAAAGCCTAAGCACCAAATACTGAAACCGTGAAGATCCTCATCTGCCACCATCATCGTTTTGAACTCTGGTGTGCCCCTGCGTGGGTTAGCGAACGCCTGGGGCGCGATTTTCCTGAGATCAAGTTTGTACACTTGCCCGACTATGCTGGCCTGTCACAGGAAATTCCGGATACCGATATCCTGATCGGCTGGGCCATTCAGCCGGATCAGTTCCTGACCGCGCGCAAACTGAAGTGGATACACTCGCCCGCCGCCGCCGTCCATCAATTGATGTTTCCTGAGCTGGTCAACAGCAACGTCACGGTGACGAACGCGGGGGACGTTCACGGCCCGGTGGTGGCTGAACATGCCATCGCACTGCTGCTGGCCCTGGCCAAGCGCCTTCCCCAGGCCATGCGCTACCAGGAAAAGAAGAAATGGGCGCAGGAAACGCTGTGGGAAGAACAGCCACGTCCGCGTGAAGTCTCCGGCGCAACCGTAGTGGTGGTGGGCATGGGCGCCATTGGACGCGAGTTCACAGCGCGCGCCAAGGCCCTCGGCATGAGAGTGCTGGCGGTGCGGGAAAACCCGGAAAAAGGCTCGGGTGGCGCGGATGAGGTTTATGCCGCATCAGAACTTGATTCGGTGCTCCACCAGGCCGATTATGTGCTGCTGTGCACCCCTGTGACTCCTGCCACAACAGGTCTGATGAATGGAGCACGTCTTGCCCGGATGAAGCCGGATTCTTACCTGATCAACGTGGGGCGCGGGGGGCTGGTGGACGAAGTGGCGCTGATCGAGGCCCTTAGAAATCACAAAATTGCCGGGGCTGGGCTGGATGTTTTCATCCATGAGCCTCTGCCCGAGGATTCACCGCTCTGGACTCTGGAAAACGTCCTGATTACCCCGCACACCGCCGCGGTGACCGAACGCCTGTGGGAACGCCATTACCGGCTCATCTGTGAAAACCTGAAGCGCTTCCTGGAAGGGAAGCCCTTGCTGAACTTGATTGACAAGCACAGAGGGTACTGATCCTGGCGGCAGGTTCGGAGCAGCCTCTCCGGAGGCGGCCCTGGCGGCGGAGCGTTCTGAGGTCGAGGGCAGCTTCGAGCAGAGATTACTTCTCCCGATCTAACCCTAACGAAATTCCATATCCTGAGCGCGAAAGTATTTCTCTACCAACTCTTGAAACGCAAAGCACGCCGCTGATCTAACCCGTATGCCGGGACAGGCGGCCAAAATCACCCTTTGATCGCGCAGAGCGCGCCTTTAAACAGGATCATGGCCGTCCCGGTCGACGGCAGTCGCCAAA
Source organism: Candidatus Angelobacter sp. (assembly GCA_035294925.1). GTDB lineage: Bacteria > Acidobacteriota > Terriglobia > Terriglobales > Acidobacteriaceae > Angelobacter. The sequence continues at coordinate 1,425 of DATGJZ010000036.1, forward strand.
TAGCTCATATTCCTGTAGTCTATGGGCGCTTTCAGTAAATCCTTGGTAAGAGGCCAAGGACTCCCCCACCAAGAAGACTAAAGATTCTATGAGGAGCCAGACAATGAAAACCTTTCTTTCCATCACAATGGTCCTGTTGGCGCTTGCGGCGACCGGCTCGACAATCGCACAAGGACAATTAGCCTTCGACGGCCCAGGCCCAGGCCCGGGACCGATTATTACCAAACCTTAGGTCGACGAATTCGACGCGCGTATATTTGAGTTTGTGAATTCGGCGCGGTTGATTTAGGCTGGCCGCAAGGAATCATGGACCTAAGTGTCTTTTGGCAGTTCGTAGGCTGGTTCTCACTGCCCGTGTTGGCGATACTGGCGGGTGCACTCGCGTGGCGAAAGGCCTACCGCGAGTTTCCCTTTTTCTTCTATTACATCATTGCCGCGGAAGCGGTAGGCTTGGGACGTCTTTTCGTTTACTACTATTTGAGCCGCAGTGCTTATGCGTATACCTATTGGGTTTCGGATGCCCTGATTACACTCTTTGCATTGCTTACGACGTATGAACTATTTCTGAGGCGGCTCTTTCCGCGGTTCCACAAAACGCGCTTCTACAGGGGGCTTTTTCCATTGGCAGCAGTGCTTCTCAGTATCCTTACAGCTCCCATAGCCCTCCAGACCAACCAACTACACCGTCTCTTGGTAACTCTTCACGTCCTCGATTTTCTTCGAGTAGCGATACTCTTGTTTTTTGTTGGTCTCATGTTAGCTATGGGGCGCCATTGGTCCAGAAGCGAGTTTGCCATCGCCCTCGGTCTTGCAGTGCAGGCTGCGGTACTACTAACCACTTTTGCTATCTGGACAAAGAATCCGGATATTCACGGCCTCGTGGACCAGTTGCCAACAATCGCCTATGATGTCGCGTGTCTCATATGGCTTGTTACGTTTTTGCGTCCCGAACAAGCCACACCAGTACTCACCGCCGCGGTCAGTCCTGAGATTCTCGATCAAGCCAGGAAATGGGAGGAGACGCTCAAGGAATCGGTGACGGGCAAGAAAGGTCCGCTGTAGCTTGCTGCTCTTGATTTTTAAATGGAACAGGAAATCAGAGGCTTTGAAGCAGTGCGTCGTGAAAAGCGCGGTCGCGCAGCATAGTTAGATCTTCCGCTTTGGAGCGCAGAGCGTTGTAAGCGGGAATCAGGTTGGAACACATCATTTTTTGTACCTGGGAAACCTTGGCCAGAGACATGGACCGGAAAACCCAAACGCGCCGAAAAAAGAGTGCCGCCAAGCCCAAAAACGCATATAAGCGGACGTTGACGCCGGCATCAATTAGTTCCTGCCCCTGTTCGGCCACCACGCGGTTCGAGCTGTGGATCTGGCCATAACCCACGCGCTGGAGCAACGCTGCATTGTGGCTCATGCGATGCAGGTACTCTGCGGCCAGGCGCATGCGCTTGCGTTGCAGCTTTTGAAAATCCGCAGGCGAATGAGAGTGGCGCAAATAGGCGTCCTGGCTTGGGTCAATGGCGTCCACAAGGGCATCCAGATTCACCGGGAGAAGGAAGGGAACCACCTCATCCAGATCAATTTGCGGCAGGTGCCTGCGGCGCAGGTTGATAAAGGCTGCGTACGCAAATAGCAATAACAGCCCGCCCGACAGAGTGATCCAGAGCGCAAATGAATAATTGGCCATTGTTATTGCAATAAACCCAAAGAATCTAAACCCAATCGCGGGTTTGGTCAACAAAAAGTTTGTCTCTGGCTGCATTTGCTTGTGCCAAATCGGGAAACTTTAGTAACCCATGTGTTATTAATAAGTTGCAGCCCATTCCGAAATGGCTTCCCAGACGATTCCCGGCCTGGCATCGCTAATAAATCCCATGTTTTGAGCAGTTTTCCACAATCTCGGTGAATATGCAAGGCGCCCCATCCACCAGGTGGCGTCTCCAGACTCGAGCCGTGATTACGGATTTTCTCCTCCTACTGAAGCTTCTTTGGGCACAATGAGGGCGGGCACCTCTTGTTTTCTCACAACCTCATCGTACGCGGGTACATCCGTAGTCATGATCTGCTTCCATTTTGCCATCTGTATATCGAGCTGTTTGCTCAGCATCTCAAATACTTCATAAGATGCCTGCGTTGGGGCTGCATCGGCACTGGCCACTACACCGCCTAGAGCTACTAACTGGTTATTCAGGCGGATAGGATAATTCAATACATCCTGGCTGCTCCTGGATTTAGTCTGGATCAGCGCCTCTTCCACCTCAGTCATTTTCTTGTCGAGCTGCTTGCCTGCATCCGCAATTGCTTTTGCATGCGGATCATTCTCCAGCCGCTTGTTCAACGCCTCGATCTGCCCGCGAATATCCCGGATATGGTTGACTGTGTCATGCGTCTCAGTAACGCGCTCGCGAATCTTGATGAGCAGATCGAATTGTTTTTCCAGGTCTTGCTGTGTCGCCTTCAGCCTTGGATCGGATTTGATCTCCAAAGGCGTGGTATAGGATTTGCCATGCACTGTGAGCCGCACCTGGTAGTTGCCGGGCAGAGCTACAGGGCCTTCTGTTGACCCCGCCCACAGCGGGGAACGCGGGACCCGGCTTGCGCCTTCATAACGCAAGTCCCATACGAAGCGGTTAAGACCGGCCTCCATGGGCAGGGCGCGCCCGGGTTGCGGACGCGCTTCAGCCTCTGCTTCCGGGCCTTCCTCCTGCGGCGGATTTTTGGGCGGATACTTCCGGATCACCTGCCCCTTTTGATCCAGAATTTCCAAGGTGATCGGTGGGTTCTTTCCAGGCTTCTCCGTCTGGGTTGCACCGGAGGTGCCGGCTTCCGCGTTAGCCGGTTCGGGTGATGCGGGCGTTTTGTTCTGCCCTGGTTCCTTTCCTTCCGGTGATGGCTTGCCTGGAGTCGCGGCTTCAGAAGTGGCAGCGGTCTTTCTTGTCTCCGGCGTCTTCAATGCGGTTTTGAGTGAGTAATAGATCACTGCGCCCGACGGTGGATTTTGCCCCACAGCTCCGCCTCCGCCACCTCCGAAGCCGCCGCCAAAAACCGTGTGGCTGGCTGCAGACGGCGTGTACAAGTGGACATCTTCAGCGGCGAACTGCGCATTATGTTGCTGCAGAGGAGCAATATCATCCAGGACCCAAAAGGATCGTCCGTGCGTGGCCGCGATCAGGTCTTTATCGTGCAGATAGAGATCGTAAACCGGAGAGACCGGCAAGTTCAGTTGTAACGGCTGCCAGTTAGCGCCGTCATCAAAAGAAACGTAAACACCTTTTTCAGTGCCCGCATACAGCAGTCCCTGGTGCTTAAGGTCTTCGCGGATTGCATGCACATAGGTTCCAGCAGGGATGCCGGTTGTAATGCTGGTCCAGGTTTTGCCAAAGTCGGTGGTCTTGAACGCGTAGGGAGTAAAGTCATCCATCTTGTGGCGCTGGACGGCGACATAAGCCGTCCCCGCATTATGCGGAGAAGCTTCAATCATGCTCACCGTTCCCCATTCCGGCATCTTCTTGGGCGTCACGTCCGACCAGTTCTTGCCGCCATCGGTGGTGATGTGGATGAGACCATCGTCCGATCCCGCCCAGATCAGGTCCTTCTGCAATGGCGACTCGACTACGGAAAAAATGGTGGCGTAGACCTCTACGCCGGTATTGTCCTTGGTGATGGGACCGCCGGAAGATTGTTCCGTGTTCTTGTCATTGCGGGTCAGGTCCGGACTGATGATTTGCCAATGCACTCCCTGGTCAGTCGTCTTGAACAAAACCTGGGCGGCAAAATAGAGAGCGTTGGGATCATGGGGCGAAAAGACGATAGGCTCAGTCCACTGGAAGCGGTATTTCTGGTCCACAGCCGCGGAGCCAATGGGATTGAGAGGCCATGGAGTTACGTTCTGCTCCTGGCCAGTGTGGTGATCGTAACGCGTGATCTCGCCGCCATAAGAGCCGGCATAGACGATTTCCGGATCATGCGGGTCAGGAGCAATGTAGCCGCTCTCGCCGCCGCCCACGGGATACCAATCCGGGCGGTCTATGCCTCCACGCGCGCTGGCGCTGGAAATCCCGACGGAGCTGTTGTCCTGCTGGGCGCCGTACACCCAATAGGGAAAACGATTATCTGTGACAGCGTGATAGAACTGGGCCGTGGGCTGGTTGCTCTGCGGTGTCCAGCTTGCGCCGCCGTTGGTGCTCACGTTGGCCCCGCCATCGTTCGATTCAATCATCCGATCGGGAGCATTGGGATCGATCCACAGGCCGTGATTGTCGCCGTGGGGCACGCGAATTGGCCTGAATGTGCGCCCCCCATCGTTGGACCGGTACATTCCCGTATTCAGGATGTAGACGCCATCAGCCAAACGTGGATCGGCAAAGATGTGAGTGTAGTAAAAGGCGCGCTGGCGGTATTGGCGTTCGCTGTTCACCAGCGTCCAGGTTTCTCCTCCATCGTCGGAGCGGAACAGGCCGCCTTTGTCGGCTTCGACCAGGGCCCAGATTCGGTTGGAATTGCCATAGGCCACGGCCACTCCTATGCGTCCAATAACACCCTCAGGCAGCCCATGGCCGGAGAGCCGCTTCCACGTGTTGCCGCCATCGCTGGAGCGGTAGAGGCCGCTTCCCGGGCCGCCGCTATCCATGCCCCATGGTGTCCGCCGGGCTTGCCAGAGCGCGGCAAAAATGATGTTGGGGTTGGCCGGATCGAATGTCAGATCGATTCCGCCTGTGTTTTCATCTTTGTAGAGAACTTTGGTCCAGGTCTTCCCGCCATCGGTGGTGCGAAAGATACCCCGCTCCGCATTCTGACCAAACGGGTGGCCCAGTGCCGCTACAAAAGCGATGTCGGCGTTCTTAGGATGGACAATCAGGCGGCCGATGGCCACTGTATCGTTAAGGCCGGAAGCGCTCCACGTCTTTCCGCCGTCGGTGGATTTATACACGCCATTGCCGGCAATGATGTCGCCACGAATGCACGCTTCCCCGGTGCCGGCATAGATCACGTTGGGGTCTGATGGCGCAACAGCAATGGCCCCGATCGATGGCGACATGTCTTTGACCTTGTCGGTCATTGCATGCCAGCTCAGTCCACCGTCAGTGCTCTTCCAGACTCCGCCGCCGGTGCTGCCAAAATAGTAGGTGTGCGAATCGCCAATGACGCCGCTCACCGCCAGCACGCGCCCGCCGCGAAACGGACCAATCAACCGCCATGTCAATCCGTGCCACGGTCCTTTCTCTTCTTTGGTCTCTGCGTCCGGGTCTGATGCTTGTGGCGCACCGGTCTGGGAAGAAGCTGGCGTCGCCGAAGGCTGCGCGGGTTTCCCAGGCTCAGCTTGACTGGGATGCTTCCTGGTCTGGCTGACGGCTAAGACGGATAAGCCGGACAGCGCTAGCATGATGGCTAGAATGGTGAGAATGCGCCTGCCAATCGACGAGATCGTGGACATGTGTTGAAATCCTCCCAGAAAACTGCGTAACCGTGAACCGCACATCCTAAATTCGTTTGGTGAATTTGGCGAGAGGAAGCAACAGATTTCCTCTCCCCTGGTTGGATTTCGCTCATCTCCTTAGCCTTCAACCGCCGCTTCGTAGATGATGCTTGGTTTTGCCTTGGAGGAAACTACAAAAGGCAAGATATTTTCAGGAAGGCGTCCGTCAGTTAGCGGCAAGCTTGCCTTCGGCGTACCGTCGAGAGCTCCTGACCTTTCGTTTGTAGATGATATGGCAATTCGGAACTATCATTCTCACGAAAATTCCTTCTTGCGAGTAGACCTCTATGAACTGTCGCGGCTGTGGTGTCGAAGTCGAGCCAACGGCGGAACAGATTAATCTTGGCGTCGATCAAATACTGGAAGCATCATTGGAAGACGCCAAAATCAAAGGCGGTGTATGTCCGTTGTGCGGGCATTCGAAAGAGCTCCCATATTCGCATCGGAAGTCGATCCAGTTTCTCTTGCTATCAGCGGCTCTGCTACTGGTTTTCGGAGTTGCTGCGACATTCTACATTTCGCGGCAAACCACGCGGGCAGCTGTTGCCAGTGAGGTGGCGAGTCGCCTAACTCAGAATGCAGACCTGATCCGCCTTTTGGGGCAGCCGATCAAAGTGGCAAGCGGAGTTCAGGGCGAGGTAAAGCAGGATGAAACAGGCTGGTCCGAAGCTCACCTGACCGTACCCATCGTCGGGCCTAACGGCGTGGCAACTGTTCGCGTCGTAGGGGGCAAAGGCAGTGGGCCATGGATTTTCACGACTATGGAAGTTATAGCAGAGGCCCAGCACAAGAAGCTCGATCTGATTGCAGGCAAGGTCGTAGAATACGATCCCTCGGTTTACGTCGACGCTCACACGCAAGCGGTTGTAGCGCCGGAATATCTCAGCGTGAGTGCGGCTGCTCCAACCACGAGCGGAGAATATCCTTGTTTGTGGGCATCAGCAGCGGGCGGTAAATGGACGTCACAGCTTGGCCAGTGTGCAATTGCGCTGCCCATGGCGGCTTCCGCATCGGTGGACCGTTATGAGGTTGATCTCAGGTACGGCAGTTTTGTCATTCGCCAGACCGATTTATCGTTCAAGGATGCTGTGGTTGTACGGCTCACGCGCACATATAGTTCTTATGACTGGATTCAACCGAACCCAGTGCATGCCTTCGGCCGCAATGCCAATCACTCTTTCGATATTGCACCGGTGGGAACCAGAAATCCGTACACACAGCAGTTCCTCGTTCTGGGAGATGGTAACTATCTCTATTTCGACCGGATCTCCAAAGGGACCGGCTATGCCGACAGCGTTTTTCAGCACACCGAAACTGCTACTTCTTTCTATAAAGCGACCACCCGCTGGAATGGCAATGGATGGACGATGCGACTTCAGGATGGCTCCAGTATTCTATTCCCTGAATCCTACAATGCCGTGAACCTGGCTCAAGGTGCAGCTTTGCAAATGACGGACCGGAGTGGCAATAAAATTGTCTTGGTCCGCAACGGAAGACGCGACCTGCAGGAAGTGCGTGCGCCGAAAGGCGGCTACATAAAACTCAAATACGACGATCACTCCCGCATCATTCGCGCAGAAGACATCACGGGACATTGGGCTCAATACCAGTACGGCCCTACCGGTATGCTCACGGATGTAGTGCTCTCCTCCGGAGTCGAGCGCCATTACACTTACAACGGCGATCTCATGACCTCGATACGGGATGAACACAGCCAATTCTTGCTGCGAAATTTCTATGGCAACCGCTACGGCCCGAATATGCTGGATCATCAGCAAACCGATGCCGGGATCTACTCATACACGTATGAACTTTCGGCAAACGGAAAATATGTAGCTCGGGTCGTCGTAACATTCCCCGATGGGTCCACGAAGACAATAGAGCCAACAGACTCAGTGCCGGGTTACGTCAAGAATCTTTAGCCGGCCTTCAGAGATTTATTAGATCTTCTTTACACCCTCTTGAATTGCTGGACCCGGGCTTCATTGAGTTGAGCGTGCTCCGCATCCCAAGATGAGGAAAACCGGACTTTGGCTAATTGCCAATCGCAAACCTCAGGTGACCAAAGTCCACCCTACCAGCGGGTTCTGCCGCGGCTAAGGCATCGAACTTATAATGCCGATGAAGCACGATGTGCTCCATCTCCCCATGGATCTTTTTGCAGACACGGAAATAGTTTCAGCCTTGGGCTTTCCCACCGCGACCCCCATCCTGGACGTCCTGCGGCCTTTGCATAGTCAGGAGCCTAGCCGGCTGACCACCGGCGACTACTTTTTCATCAGCAGCGCGGTTATCGTTGGGTTTACGGAGATGCCGGTCATCCGCCAGTTTGTGGTTGCCATCTCCCACCGCTCGCCCCAGGCGTTTTGGATGGGAATCCTGATTTTGCCGCTGGTTGCATTTGTGGCGGGGATTGCCGTGCATGCGGCCGGGCACCTGCTGGCGGCGCGCTTCACAGGATTCGAAGCAGTCAGGATCAGGGTTGGCCGGATCACGCTGCGGGATAACCTTGAATCCAACGACGTTCTGTCTCTGGGCTTCATGGTGATGCGTCTCCGGAGCGCGGAGCAACTGCGGCTACGCCTGGCTTGGCTGGTGCTGGGAGGCCCGGTGGCCAGCCTGCTTGTGCCGCTGCTGCTGGAAGGAGTATTACTCCTGGCTGAAAACTACCAGGGAGAAATTTATTTTCTGTTGCCCGCGGGCATCCATCTTTTTTCCGCACTCTCCATGCTGCTGGGAATCGGCTCGCTTTTGCCCGACACGGATTCCAGAGGCAATTTTTCTGATGGCACGCGCCTCCTCATGTTGCTGAAAGACGATCTCCGCGCATCCCGAGTGCTCGCCATGCTGGAGTTGCAATTGCGCTTGAACTCCCATGAGCATCCGCAAGCCTGGGGCCAGGACCTGGTGGCCCGCGCTGTAGCGCAGAACGATGAATCTTTTGATACGGTTGCCGCAAATTGGCTGGCTTATCTTTGGGCCACGGCCCGCCAGGACCTGGGTGCGGCCACAAAATTCCTTGAAGATGCGCTTACGGGTTTAGGGACCTCGCCCGGCCATTTGCGCGACCGCATCCTGCTGGAGGCGGCCATTTTCCAGGCCTGGTACCGGCACAACTTTGTCAAAGCCGGCTTCTGGGAATCACAGATCGTGAATCCTGACTCGCTGCCTGTCCTCGATCGCAAACGGCTGGAGATCGCTTCCCGCTGGGCCCAGGGCAAATCATTTGATGCGTGGGAGGAGCTTGGCGAGCATCTGCGCTGGTTGCGCGAAATGCCTGCTTCTTCCGTTCGTGCTGCGGCGGAACGGGACGCTCTCGAATGGAAGGCCCAAATGGAGTCGAGATTGCTTGCCGGCGCGTGGGCAACCATGCACTCCTGGCCATACCAGCGCCAGATACAGCCGGTCATGTAGGTGCAGACCTGCGATGCGGAACCCAACCAACCAGTCAGCGGACCTTAGCTTGCCAACAAGCGCCGGGAATTCCCATGGTAGTATCCAAACTGTGCCCCAGCCCGGTAAGCGCAAATCCGGCGCAGCGCTGCGGAATGGCCGCAGGCAACACGAAATCGCAACTCAGCTTGTGATCATTACCGGCATGTCGGGCTCAGGCAAGGCCTCAGCCCTCAAGGTGTTCGAAGACTTGGGTTATTACTGTGTGGACAACCTGCCCATGGAATTGATTGGCCGCTTCGCGGAGTTGGCCAAGCAGTCTGCGGAAATCGAAAAAGCCGCGCTGGTGGTGGACATCCGGGAGGGAGACCAGCTCAAAAAGCTGCCCGCAATCATCAATTCGCTGCGCAAACAGGTCAAGACCACCGTACTCTATCTTGAAGCTTCAGATGAAGTTCTATTGCGGCGCTTCAGTGAAACCCGCCGCCCGCATCCTCTAGGCAAGGATGCCACAGTCAAATCCTCTCTGGCCCAGGAACGCAAACAACTCAAACCGATCCGCGCTCTGGCGGATATTGTGGTGGACAGCTCCAAATTCAACGTCCACGAGCTGCGGGCCCACGTCACGGACAAGTTTACCTCCGGCAAGACGGACAAGAGCATTCTGATCTCCTGCGTCAGCTTCGGCTACAAAGCAGGCGTGCCCAATGATGCCGATCTGGTTTTTGACGTGCGTTTTCTTCCTAATCCGCACTTTGTTCCCCAGTTCCGGCACCTCACCGGACGCCATCCTCAAGTGGCCAGGTACATCCGTTCTTTTCCCCAGACACAGGAATTCATTGACCGTATCTCCGAACTGCTCATTTACCTCCTTCCGCACTATGTGAGCGAAGGCAAAAGCTATCTGACGATCAGTTTTGGCTGCACCGGCGGGCAGCATCGCTCGGTGATGATGGCGGAGGAGTTCAAAAGACGGCTCGCGGATGCCGGGTATAAGGTGAAAGTGATTCACCGCGACAGTCCCAAGTAATCCATAATAGTTACCTTGAGTTGTGCGGAGGCAGTGGGCGATTCTCAACGCCCTCCGTTAGAATAAGACAATGCTTTCAGCCACCAAGGGTGACGCGTGAAGCAACTGTTCCGGTTGCTGGGTTACGTTCGCCCGTACTCGTTTCAATTCTTTGCTTCAGTGGTGCTGATGGCTGCGGTTGGCGCACTGGAGACGTTCCGGCTCCTGCTGATTGGGCCGATCCTTGGTAATGTTTGGAATCCCGCCGCTCGAGCGGATAGCATCCCGCTGATGAAGTCTCAGTGGGGAGCACACTACGTCGTTTACCTTCATCAATTTATTCCCCGATATTTCCACAACTCGCTGACTGTGGTGGCGGTCGCCCTTGTGGGTGCGACCATTGTCAGGGGAGTAAGTGACTACTTGGGCACATATCTGATGAACTACGCGGGCTACGGATTGACCACTGATCTGCGCAACAGCCTCTACAAAAAAATCCTGGCGCGCTCCATTACCTTTTTTTCACGATATCCGACCGGCACTTTAATCTCCACCATTGTCAACGATATTGAGAAAGTACAGTTTGCGCTTTCCACGGTGATGGCCGAATTCTTGCAGCAATTCTTCACCTTCATTTTTCTTGCGGGCGCAGTAGTAGTTACAGGCGGAAAGCTGGCCCTGATTCTCTTAGTCTTCATTCCGTTCGTCGTGATCTCTTCCGGCCGGATCGGGCGGCGCGTGCGGCAAACCACCCGCAAAGGCCAGGATAAGCTGGCGGACATCCAGAACATATTGCACGAAACCATTACCGGCAACCGCATCGTGAAAGCCTTCAGCATGGAGACCTGGGAGAACCTGCGCTTTTTTCAGGCGGCCCGGAGGCTGTTTCGAGCCAACCTGCGCTCGGTGCGCGCCGCCGCGCTCAGTTCGCCACTCATGGACGTCATCGGTTACACAGCCATCGCCCTGCTACTCTGGCTGGGGCGAGACCAGATCAAGCGCGGTGCGTTTGATGAAACTGGTTTCTTGGTGTTTATTGTTCTTGTTTTCCGGCTCTACGATCCGGTGCGCAAATTTGCCCTGTTCAACAACAGCTTTCAGCAGGTTTTAGGCGCTTCCTCTGAGATCTTCCGCATCATGGATGAAGAAGACGAACTTAAAGAGCGAAAAGGCGCGATTGTGCTGCCGCCATTTCGTGACCGGGTGCGCTTTGAGAAAGTCAACTTCTCCTACGGCGAGAACAACGGCAACTCTATCGCCATATTGCGCGAGGTCGATCTCGAGATGCGTGCCGGAGAGATTGTCGCTATTGTGGGTTCCAGCGGGGCCGGCAAGAGCACCCTGGTGCAATTGATTCCGCGCTTTTTTGATGTGACTTCAGGCGCCGTGACCATCGATGGGCATGACATCCGCAATGTGACCCTGGCTTCCTTGCGAGCACAAATTGGCGTGGTCACCCAGGAAACCATCCTGTTCAATGACACGGTGCGCAACAATATCGCTTATGGCCAGCCGCAGGTTGCGGAAGAAGCGGTGCTGGCGGCAGCCAAAGCCGCTCTGGCCCATGATTTTATTCAGAAGATGCCGGAAGGTTACAACACCATCATCGGTGAAAAAGGCGTACGGTTGTCTGGCGGTGAGCGTCAGCGCATCGCCATTGCCCGCGCCCTGCTCAAGAATGCCCCTATTCTGATTCTGGATGAAGCCACTTCTGCCCTGGATAACGAATCCGAGGCCCTGGTGCAGTCGGCGCTGCAAAACCTGATGTCCGGCAGGACAGTATTTGTGATTGCTCATCGCTTGACCACCATCCGGCGCGTGGACCGCATTGTGGTGCTGGAGAACGGCAGGATTACAGACTCCGGCACCCATGAGGATTTGTTGACCCGGCTGGGAACTTACCGCAAACTGTATGAACTGCAGTTTATGGATTTAGACCAGACAGCCGGTGTGGCAGCTCATGAGCCCACCCTGAATGGGTAACACAGTAGAAACTAAGTAAGTTTGGTGACTTGGGTAGGTTGGTAGTCGAAAACCAGGTCACTGCCCCAAACCAGGCAGGATGTTTTTCACATTTGATTTTTTGATTGCTCAACGTGTCGCGGTTTGCGGTGATTACCAACTTACGCACTTACCAACTTTACTGATTTTAGCTATACATACAACATGGCCATCCGTTCCATGACTGGATACGCGCAAGTAAAGTCACAAGCGAGTGACGGCAATTCGTTCGTGCTGTCCTTGAAATCTGTGAACCACCGCTTTCTCGATCCACAGCTCCGTTTACCCCCGGAGATGGACGAGCTGGAGATCAAGATTCGGCGGGTGTTGAAAGAGCGGCTGGCGCGCGGCCATGTGGAGGTCACGCTCAACCTGGAGCGTCGCGCAGGCGAAGGATTTGAATTGAATCGCGATCTGGTCGCCGGCTACGTGGCTGCTTTTCGTAAAGCAGCCACAGAGTTTGTTACTGCCGGGGAGCCGGATTTGAATGTCATCCTGCGCATACCGGGAGCGCTGGTATCCGCTACCGCCGTGGATGGCCACTTTGAAGCCGCTGTCCTCGCCAGCCTGGATCAGGCAATTGCCAGACTCAATGTGATGCGCGAAGAAGATGGCCGGGGCGTGGAGGCGGAGCTTCGCCGCCGGTTGCATGCTCTGGAAGAGGCCACCCGGGGCGTCTCCAGGCTGCGCTCCGCGGTGAGTCGCGCGTACCTGGAAAAAGTTCGTGCGCGCATGCAGGAATTGGTGGCCGAGGCGGACGAAGACCGTGTCTTGCAGGAAGCCGCTATCCTGGCTGAGCGCAGTGATGTTCAGGAAGAACTGGTGCGCCTGGAAACCCATATCCAGCACTTCCGCAGCCTTCTGGATGAAGGCGGCGAGGTGGGCAAAAAACTGGACTTCCTGTTGCAGGAGTTGAATCGCGAGGCCAACACGCTCCTCTCCAAAACTTCCGGCATTGCCGGCGAAGGGCTGCGCATTACCGAATTGGGCTTGCTCATGAAGGCCGAGATTGAGAAGTGCCGCGAGCAGGTGCAGAACCTCGAATGAGCGGAATTCTCTATATCATCTCTGCCCCTTCCGGCTCCGGAAAATCCACGCTGGTGAATGAGCTGCGTAAATTTGTTCCCGGCCTCGGGTTTTCCATTTCCTATACCACGCGGGCCCCGCGTGGCAGCGAACAAAATGGCAGGGAGTATTACTTCATCTTGCGCCAGGAATTTGAGGAGATGATCCGCAAAGAAGAATTCCTGGAGTATGCCGATGTCTTTGGCAACTATTACGGGACGGCCAAGTCTGTGCTGGAGCAGGCGGCCCAGCGGGGCGATGATGTCCTGCTCGACATTGATGTTCAGGGCGAACGCCAGGTGAAGGAGAAAATTCCCGATGCGGTAAGTATCTTTGTACTGCCGCCCAGCCGCTCGGAATTGGAATCTCGATTGCGGAAGCGCAGCATCAGTGAAAATGTGCGCTCGGAAGATGTGATCCGGCGCCGCCTGGACAGGGCCAAAAGAGAGATTGAGAACTATCCCAATTACGACTATATTCTGGTAAATGACCGGCTGGAGCAGTCTGTTGACCAGTTGCAGGCCGTCGTGCTGGCCGAACGTTTCAAGCATTCAGGGAAACCGCTGTCACCCGAGGAAAAGCGATACTTAGATACCGCGGAGAATTGCCTGAAATGCAATATGGAAGACAAAATCAAGAGTATTCTGGCATCATTCTTACTACATGGCTAATCCCCCACTGCAACAGAGACCGAGGTATAGCGTTATGAAGCTGATGGATGGATTTGACAGCAATTACCGTTATGTTCTGGTGGCCGCCCGCCGGGCGCGTCAACTAGCCGGCGGAGCGCCCCCGCTGGTGGATACGAACGCGCGAAAAGCATGTCGCATTGCGCGTGAAGAAATTGCCGCTGGCAAGGTGCAATACACCATTAAAGCCGGCGCTCTCCAGGGTGAGCAGAGCCCGGAAAAAGCACTCGACAGCCAGTAATTCTACTCGCTCGTAAGGTGTGGCAACGCGCAATCAGGTGCACGTGTGCGTGGGTGCAAGGGCGAGTCATAAGCTTTGCATTTGACTTTCAATTACCCACTTACACACTTGCCAACTTACCCAATTCTTCCTGGCTCTTGCCCCTGTCCCCTGTAACCTGTAACCTGTAACCTATGAAGGTAGTTCTTGGTGTTTCCGGGGGAATTGCCGCTTACAAGGCCGCGGAATTGGTGCGCCTGTTGCAGGACCGCAACGTGCGGGTGCAGGTGGTCATGACCCGTGCCGCTCAGGAGTTTGTGCGTCCGCTCACCTTCGCCGCCCTGAGCGGAGAAAAAGTCATTACAGATTTGTTTGGCGAAGGCGCTCAGGAACCCAATATCGAGTCCGCGGTGGAGCATATCGCCGTGGCCCAGTCGATTGACGCGCTGGTGGTAGCTCCCGCCACCGCGGACGTCATCGGCAAGTTTGCCAACGGCCTGGCCGATGATTTCCTTTCAACCTTGTTCCTGGCCACCACTGCGCCGGTCGTGGTGGCCCCCGCCATGAACGTCAACATGTGGGAGAACGCGGCCACGCAGCAGAACATTCACAAGTTGAAAGAACGTGGCATCCGTGTGGTAGAACCGGACAGCGGCTATCTGGCTTGCGGCATGATTGGACCAGGCAGGCTGGCCGCAAACGAAACCATTGTTCATGCCGTGATGGAGGCTCTAGGGGCGGTACAGGACCTTGCCAATGAAACCATCCTGATCACTGCGGGGCCCACGCGCGAGCCTATCGACCCGGTACGCTATCTGGGTAACCGCTCCAGCGGCAGAATGGGCTATGCTCTGGCGGAAGCAGCCCTGCGCCGGGGAGCCAAAGTCATCCTGATTAGCGGCCCAACTGCCCTGAAGCCGCCGTCCGTGGCGGAGTTTGTTCAGGTCCAAACCGCCAAAGAGATGCGCGATGCAGTGATCACCCATCTTGAGCAAAGCACAGTCATTATCAAGGCGGCAGCCGTAGCGGATTTCACCGTGCGCCATGCGGCGGACCAGAAAATTAAGCGCCGCTCCGGTATGAACCTGGAACTGGAGCCTACGCCGGACATCCTGAAGGAAGTTGCCGGGCGCAAAGGCGCGCGGATCGTGATCGGGTTCGCCGCCGAGACGCAAGATGCGCTGGGAAATGGCCGCAAGAAGCTGGAAAGCAAGTCGCTGGACGCGATTGTGGTCAACGATGTCTCGCAGCCTGGAATCGGCTTCGACTCTGAGCGCAATGCAGTAACCATTCTCACCCGTGCCGGCGCTGTCAACGTCCCTGAAACCACGAAATGGGAAGTAGCCCACCGCGTGCTGGATGCAGTGGTAAAGCTCCTCTCAGTTGATTCCGAGCGCAGCGAGGAGTCCCTATCGTCATCCAAGCATCCGGCGTCATCGAAATAGGGTTAGCCAAAAGCCAAGAGCCAAGCTAGAAGCCAGCTTGCTTCACCTACCCCAAATATGCCATCCTTTGCCCCCATGACACCCTTATTAGCGTTGTGGCTTCCGATTCTGCTATCGGCTGTGATCGTCTTTGTGGTGAGCTCCATCATTCACATGGTGATGCCCTGGCACAAAAGCGACTACCGCAAGGTCGCGAATGAAGACAAGGTAATGGATGCGCTCCGGCCTCTCGCCATCCCGCCTGGAGATTACATGGTCCCTCGTCCGTCGAGCCGGGAGGACATGCGCTCGCCTGAGTTCACCGAAAAATTCAAAAAGGGCCCGGTGCTGATGTTGACCGTCTTCCCCGCCGGATCCATGGGAATGGGCAGGAGCCTGATTCTCTGGTTCCTGTACCTGATCGTGGTCGGCATTTTTGCCGCCTACGTTGCCGGGGCCGCACTGCCTGAGGGCGCGCACTACCTCAAAGTCTTTCGCTTTGCCGGAGTCGCTGCGTTTCTCAGCAACTCGGTGGCCCTGTGGCAGATGTCCATCTGGTACCGCCGCGCCTGGAGCACAACCATCAAGGCCACGGTGGATGGCCTGATCTATGCCCTGTTGACCGCCGGAGTATTCGGCTGGCTCTGGCCGCGATAGACTTACCCATGCCCAGACAACTCGATCCTGAAGCCAAAAAACAACTCGCCGCCCGCGTGGATTTCTATCGCGAAATGGGTATCTACGACTTCTATCGTCAGCCGGTTCCTCAAGACGCGCAGATTTCGGAGCCTCTCGCTCCAATAGTGCCCGCGGACGCGCTGCCCACTACATCGGAGTCCGAGTCTCCCATGGTAACGAAGCCCGTGGCAACGGATGAAGATAAGCCCGCCGCGCTGCAGGCCATTCGCGGCGATATTGGCGACTGCACCCGTTGCCGCCTTCACAAAGGCCGGACAAACATTGTCTTTGGCGTCGGCAACATCAATGCCGACCTCATGTTTGTGGGCGAAGGGCCGGGCGCGGATGAAGATGAGCAAGGCGAGCCGTTTGTGGGCCGCGCCGGACAGCTCTTGAACAACATGATCTCCGCCATGGGACTGAAGCGCGAGGATGTCTATATTGCCAACGTGGTCAAATGCCGCCCACCGGGAAACCGCACCCCGGAAAAAGATGAGTGTGATACCTGCGGTCCATTCCTCGTGCGCCAGATTGAGGCCATTCGGCCCAAGGTAATCGTGGCCCTGGGCGCAGTCGCGGCAAAGTACCTGCTTGCCATCAATGACAGCATGGCCAACCTGCGCGGCCGCTGGTACGAATTCAAAGGCGCAAAACTGGCGGTAACCTACCATCCCGCCTATCTGCTGCGCGATCCCCGGCAAAAGAAAGAAACCTGGAAGGACCTGCAGATGGTGATGAAGTATCTGGGACTGAAACCGAAGGCCAAGGCCGACGAGATGTAACAATCAACGAAATCCTACAAACGAAACTGCACAAACGAAACCAAAAAACTAGAGTGCACCGCAGCTGCCCTGCGCTGCGTCTTTGATAGAGCGCCATCGCATGTTGGCCTGCCGCATCAACGGGATGCCGCAGACAGAAGGCTCTCAGCCGTATCTGGCTCCGGCAAATCCGGTTCGGTCCACAAGATCAAAGCTTGAGGCAGTGTAATTGCCGCCGTAACCACAGGAAACAGCAATAGACCGCAAGTGTTCACAGAAAGCCAGGGCGTCTTAGCGTCAATCAAGACTGCAAAGGCAATCCACAAGAGCACCAGATAGATGGCCACAAAACGAAAAGCGGCGTAGTAAGCCCAGTTTCGCACCGCCACCTCACGCTCGTCAGAGTCGGAGCTTGGATAATGCTGGCGCAGGGAAAGATTCTGGTCTGGGTCTGGTTCGGGAAAGGTAGCCTGCTGGACCAGCGAGCCGAAG
This sequence comes from Candidatus Angelobacter sp., assembly GCA_035294925.1. Classification (GTDB taxonomy): domain Bacteria; phylum Acidobacteriota; class Terriglobia; order Terriglobales; family Acidobacteriaceae; genus Angelobacter. The sequence continues at coordinate 18,633 of DATGJZ010000036.1, forward strand.
ATACCGCGGGCGATCCCCGTAAACAGGATCACAAATATCAGGTTTACCGGGCCGAGGGAGTCGCCTGGTCGAAACAAGGCGCCGCCTTTGCGGAAAATCACCAGGGACATAAGAGCTGCCAGGAACAAATAGACACCGATGACCAGGTAGCGTCGCCGCGACCTCTGTACCATTGAAATAACGCCGAACAACTTGCTGTTCCGCATGGTTGATCTCCTTTTACCACCTGTAATTGCGCTGTTTCCAAATGACGCGCATCTTGCTCGCTCCAATTGCTATCAAGCTCCTTTTGAGCCATAAACCTGTTCACTTAGAGGACGAAACGGAGTACGAGAAAAAATTGCTTCAACCGGCAATCGAAAGAATTCGCTGATTCGGAATGCCAGCTCCAGACTGGGGTTGTAATCGCCGCGCTCGAGATAACCGATCGTCTGGTAGTTGATTCCCAGCGCTTCCGCCAGCGCCTGCCGGCTCAATCCGCGCTCGGCCCGCAGCACGGATATCCGGTTATACAAGTGGTCTCCGTTTCGGGCATCGCCTTGGCGGTCATAACTCACGCAATTAAATGTATAACTACTACAATATAATGTCAATATAAATCTACTAATATTTCACAGACAATACAAGGCAGCCCGAGAGACCGGCTCTACATGCTTTTTACAAACTCCGATGAAGTCTCTGACAACCGCCCTCCAGTCAAGCAGCACAATCAGTCCACTTATGAAGACACTTTCCTTGATTGCTTGCTGTTCACTTGTTGCTCTTTTCACCACTCTGGGCTCCCCGGAAGCCAATGATCTGGCCGGCTGGGCAGAACAGGCAGTTTCACCAGATCAAAGCATTGCCCAAAAGGCGCAGGACCACCTGCGCGGCGCGGGCCCGCAGGGATTGCATGCACTGCAGCAGCGTTTTGCCAAAGAGATTTTGGCGCATCAGACCGGAGCGCCCGCGGATGCGCGCTGGAGGCGGATTGGCGCGGCGCTGGACCGCGTGGGCGGCCAGTATGACAACTATGCCAGCGGCTTGTATTGGTATACCGATCTGGAGAAAGCCAAAGCCGCGGCCCAGGAATCAGGACGCCCGATCCTGTCCCTGCGTCTGCTCGGCCACCTGGATGAAGACCTGAGCTGCGCCAACAGCCGGTTTTTCCGTACTACGCTCTATCCCAGCGTAGAGGTCAACCAACTGTTGAAGGACCGCTTTATCCTGCATTGGGAGTCCGTGCGCCCCGCGCCCAAGGTGACTATTGATTTTGGCGATGGACGCAAGCTCGATCGCACCATTACCGGCAACAGCATCCACTACGTCCTGGACTCTCAGGGCACGGTCGTGGACGCATTGCCAGGGCTGTACAGCGCGCCAGTCTTCGTCTCCGAGCTGCGGCAAGCTGCCGATGCAGCGAGGCCAGATCAGCCGCACGTCGGGCACGACTATACGCAGCATCTGAAGTCGACGGAATCGCGGCTGTTGCAGGCGTGGGCGGCTGACCTTTCCGCTATTCGCGTCTCTCTGCCCGCGAACCAGACATTCACTGAAAGTGATCTCGAGCACCTGATGGACGACCAGAAATGGCAGCAGGTGGCCCAGCTCCCCACAAACCCGGTCTCTTTCGACCTTCAGGTGAGCCAGGTGATGGAGCGAAAAATGCCTGCCCCTCGAGTCGTGGCAGCGCAAAGAATTTCCGGGGCCAAAGCTGCAGGCGCAAACAAATTTCCTCAGGCCGGACTTATAGCGCAGTTGACGATGAGTAAGTCTGCGGTGGAATCGCCGATGCTGCGAGCCATGCGCAATCTTGCCAACACGGTGGCCGTGGATACGGTTCGCAACAACTACATGCTGCGCACAAAAATCCTCGCCTTCCTGGCTGGTCCCGGAGCGCGCTCCATCTCACTCGCCCAACTCAATGATTGGGTCTATGGCCAGGTTTTCCTCACACCCAGGGAAGACCCGTGGCTGGGTCTGGCGCCGCAGGGCGTATTCAGCGCTATTGATCGCAATGGAGAAAGCCGATAAAGCAAATTGCCCGCCGCGGCGGGCCAAAATTGAAAGCTGTGAGCAGCCGGTAAGAGCCGGGACTGCTCGCAGCATTCGCTAAGAATTCGTTTTCTCCTGGAGGAACATTGAAATCATTTGCTGTTGTGATCGTCTCTCTGCTTTTCACTGGACTGATTGTTGCTCAAGACAGGCCGCTGCCCAGAGTGGTCCGCGTCGTGGGAACTTCGGAAGTCAAAGTGGTTCCCGACCGGGCAATGATCGAACTCGGAGTGGAAAAGCAGAACGCCAGCGCTACCGTTGCAAAACGGTCCGCTGATGCGGCATCCCGCGCCATCCTGGCGAACCTTCGGGACAACGGAATTGAGGAGAAGGACATGCAAACCACCTTCCTCTCCCTGCAGCCCCAGTTCAACTACCGAAAAGGGCTGAAAATCTCCTATTTTGTAGCGGCCCAGACAATATCATTCACGATTCGTGATCTCTCCAGACTGGATGCGCTCCTGGAATCGCTCATCCAGGCAGGAGGAAATCGGATCGACTCCATTCAGTACGAGGTCAGCGACCTGAGAAAGTACCGTGATCAGGCGCGCGACCTGGCAATGAAAGCCGCTCACGAAAAAGCGCTGGCACTGGCCAAAGCGCTTGACCAGCAGATTGGAAAAGCTTATTCCATCGAGGAGATCCCTGAATACAACTACCAGTATGCGGGCGGTCTTATGAGCAATGCAGGATACGAAGCGTCCAGGGCGCCGGCCAAAACCGGGCCTGCGACCGCCGCAGGGGAGAAAACAGTTTCCGCTTCAGTGGTGGTGTGCTTCGACCTGAATTGAGAGGAAATTCCGGCGATGTTGGAACTGTAACCTGTCCCCTGTAACCTATAACCTGATATGCGCCGTTCCGCCTGGATCTTTCTTGCCGCCATCCTTCTGCCCAGCCTGGTGCTGGCCTGGATGGCCGTGCGCTCGGCGCGCGACCAGCAGGTGATCCTGGAGCACCAGCAGGCAATTATCTGCCAGAACATCACCGATGCTCTGGCCAAGCAGGTTCAAGACCAGGTGGATAGCTCCCGACAGGCGTTTGTGCAGACCACGGACCAGTTGTTGCAGGCCAGTCCCTCGTCGCAGGTATTGGCGGCGACATTCAATCAGCAATTGCATCGGAGATGGAACCTTGCTGAAGTCGGCTTCTCGGTTGACCTGAGGGGGATCATTTACTCTCCCAACCCTTATGAGGGAGTAGTCGCCCGAGCCTTCAGAAATGAAAACGATCGTTTTTTGAGCAATCGTGAGAACGTGGAGGTTTTTGCTCAGAATACCGCCAAACCGGCTAAGAAAATTGAAACGATCTTCGAAGAGGCGAATCAGGCTGCGTCGCCACAACAGGCTACTACTCCATTGACTCAGTCCAACGATCAGCTTGGGCGTCAGAGGAATGCCCAGCGAAATAATCAGACGAACGATCTGACAGCCAATCAGAGTACATCGAGCAATACCACAGGCAACCAGTCAGCTGAGACACCACGCCAGGCAATGCAAAAGAATGCCGGGTCAAGCCCGGAACCATCGTCAAATGCTGTGGAACAGTCTGCGAACCAGTCAAACTCGGTGAAGCGCCGCAATGTTCCACCTCAGGAAACGCAGTCGAACAACCAGGCGGCGCAGGTGCAGCAGCCGGCGCCGCCTCGGCAAAGCGACGGCGCCAATGAGGGCAATGCGCCCCAGAGGCTTCCCCCCAAGGTCATGAGTCAAGCAGTGCAGATTCAACGCCAGGTAGAGCCGCAAAGTAATTTTGGCCAAAATGCGTTTTCCAATACTGTGCCGGAGGAGTCTGACTTTCGCAAAGTCATCGGCGCAGAGACTAGCGGGGCTCTGGCTCGATTTCTTGAAGACAAGCTTCGGCTGATGGTGTGGTACCGGCCCAAGTCTGGATCGCTGGTGTTTGGCGCGCAGCTCATGCAACAGGGGTTGGTTGATAACCTCCAAACCTTGCTGCAAGCGCCCGAATTCTTTAAGACCGGCAGCGGGCCCGAGTCGGCTGCCGAATACAGCCTTGTGATCCTGGATGATCGAGGGAAACCAGTTGCGTTTTCCCGGCCAGGGTTTAAAGCAGATTGGAAACATCCCTTCGCCGCCACAGAAATCGGCGAAGCCTTGCCTCACTGGGAAGCCGCGCTGTATCTGGTCGATCCCCGGCAGATCAACCGCTCAGCCTCCACCTTGCAGCTTGCGCTGGCGTCAATTGTTGCGGTGCTGGTAGCGGCCATTCTTCTGGGCGGCTGGCTGATAGCAACGGATGTTCGGCGGCAGATGCGCCTGGCCCAGCAGAAGACGGATTTCGTGAGTAACGTTTCTCATGAACTGAAAACCCCGCTGACCTCAATTCGCATGTTTGCGGACATGCTGGCTGAAGGCCGTGTGGAAGAGCGGGACCGGCAGGCAAACTACCTGCGCATCATCTCGGCCGAATCCGCGCGGTTAACTCGTCTCATCAACAATGTGCTCGATTTTGCCCGCATGGAACGCGGCGCGCCGCTGGGAGAACGCCGCCCATGCGATCTGGCGGAAGTTGTGCGCGAAGTTGTGAGCACCTGCCAGCCTCATCTTGAAGCTGTGGGTGTTGCCCTTTCTCTGGAGGTCGAGGCAGATGAATTCCCCCTGATGGCTGACCGGGATGCCATTGCCCAGATCATCCTTAACTTGATTTCCAACGCGGAAAAATATGGAGGCCATGAAGTGCTGGTCAGAGTGCGGCGCGAAAACCGCTCCGGATTGGTTGAGGTATTGGACCGCGGACCAGGCATTCCGCAGAAAAAGCGTGAAGTTGTCTTTCAGCCTTTTCATCGCCTGCACGATTCGCTCGCCAGTGGCGTATCCGGCTCGGGTCTGGGACTCACCTTGGCGCGACGCATGGCCCAGGCGCACGGCGGCAATGTGACTTATTCGTCGCGCGAAGGCGGTGGAAGCTGTTTCACTTTTTCCGTACCACTCAGCCCCCTGGATGCAAAGGCCCATGGCGCTCAACCTGCAGGGCCGGGGAATGAAGCCACATGAAAACCAAGATCCTGGTCGTAGAAGACGACGTGAATATCCGCTTTGGCCTGGTCGAGTTGCTCACCAGTGAAGGCTTTGCCGTGGAAGCCTGTTCGCGCGGCGATGAAACTCTGGCCGCAGTGCAGCAACAGCGGCCCAGCCTGATCGTCCTGGACGTGATGCTTCCCGGCCTGAGCGGTTACGAAATCTGCAAACAGCTCCGCGCGCAGTCGTATCAAGGCCTGATCCTGATGCTCACAGCCAAAGGCCAGGAGATGGACAAAGTGATTGGCCTGGAGTTGGGCGCGGACGACTATGTAACCAAGCCATTCGGCTTGCGCGAACTTACCGCCCGCGTGCACGCTCTTTTGCGCCGCAACCGGTCTTCCGATATTTCGGATGGAAGCGTGCAGGCCTTCGGCGATTGCCAGCTTGACCCCAAGACGTTCGAACTCAAGCGGGAAAAGAAGTCAGTTTCGCTTTCCGCCCGGGAGGTAAAGCTGTTTCAAATTTTTATCAGCCATCCAAATGAAGTGCTCTCTCGCGATCGTCTGCTCAATGAAGTCTGGGGTTACGAGTATTACGGGACTACCCGCACCCTGGACCAGGCCATCGTTCAATTGCGAAGAAAGCTCTCTGATGTAGGCGCCGACCCAAAGCAAATCGCAACCGTCCATGCTTATGGTTACAAGTGGATGGAAAATTTATGATTTCTGATTTTTGATTTGTGATTGAAAATCCAGACGGTCAGTTCTGCAAGAGTTACGAAGGCAAAGATCTCAAATCAGAAATCAGAAATCAAAAATCATCAATCGCGTTACTTCCAGCTCCAGTCCCCGAACTTCTTTCTCAGTTCCACTTTCGACAACTTGCCAATCGACGTATGTGGCAACTCGGCGACAAAAACAAAATCATCCGGCAACTGCCACTTGGCGAATTTCTGGCTGAGAAAAGTGCGCAATTCGTCCGCCGGCGCCTTCATGCCGTCCTTCAACACCACCACCGCCAGGGGGCGCTCCTCCCACTTGGGATGAGGAATGGCAATCACGGCCGCTTCGCGCACTGCGGGGTGGCTCATGAGTGCGCCTTCCAAATCCACTGAGCTGATCCATTCGCCGCCTGACTTGATCAGGTCTTTGCTGCGGTCCACCAGCTTGATGCATCCGTCGGGGTCCATGGTCGCCACGTCTCCCGTGCGAAACCAGCCATCCTTGCTCCATCGTTGCGCCGTGTCCGGAACGTTGTAGTAGGAACGCGCCACCCACGGGCCGCGCACCTCCAACTCTCCCATGGTTTGACCGTCCCATGGCGCTTCGCCCTCCGGAGTCATGATTCGCAGCTCAACAAAGGGAAGCGGCCATCCCTGCTTGGCGCGGGAGGCATATTGCTGTTCTTCCGTCCAACCATCCATCATGGGCCTTAATTTAGAGAGAGTGGCGGAAGGCGAGGTCTCCGTCAGGCCCCAGGCATGAATAATGTGGAACTTGTAGCGGTCGAGCGCGCGGATCAGCGACTCAGGAGGCGCCGTGCCTCCACACATGATGCGAACATCATGGCTGCGCTTCCAGCGGCCCTTCTGGCTCTCCAGCAATTCCACCACCGGCAGCCACACTGTGGGAACAGCTCCGGCCAGGGTCACGCGCTCCTGTTCAATCACATCCAAAAGGCTTTCAGCATCCAGGTACTGTCCGGGAAAAACCAGCTTCGCGCCCACGATAGCTGCGGCGTGCGGGAATCCCCAGGCGTTGGCATGGAACATGGACGATCCAATCAGAATGGTATCCCGCTCGGAGACTGCGGCGCCGTCTGCCATGGTTTCAGCCCAGGCATGCAAGACCGCTGAGCGATGCGAGTAGAGCACACCCTTGGGATTGCCGGTTGTGCCGGAGGTGAAACACATGGCAGCGCCGTCCTGCTCGCTCAGATCGGGATATTTAAAATTTCCCGTGGCCTGCTTCAGCCACTCTTCATAGTCTTCATAGACCGCGGGCAGCGCGTTTTGGCAATGCCGAACCACAAAGATCCGCTCGAATTGCACTTGAGGCTTGAACTTTTCCAGGACGGGAATCAGCACGTCGTCAACGATCAGGAACCGGTCCTGCGCATGATTTGCGATGTACGCAATTTCATTGGGATGAAGCCGTAAATTCAAAGGATGAAGCACGCCGCCCGCAGCCGGTACCCCGAAGTACGTTTCAAAGTGGACGTAATGGTTCCACATCAGCGTGGCGACGCGCTCGCCCCGTTGCAGCCCGGCGGCCGTGAGGCACTCGGCTAACTGGCGCGCCCGCCGGTAGAAATCCGAGTAGGTGTAGCGATGAAAGGAGCGGTCCGGCATTCGCGAAACCACTTCCACGTTGCCGAACAGTTTTCCCGCCCGCTCCAGAATTGGCGCCAGCGTAAGCGGGTAATTCATCATGGTGTTCATGAGGGAGGCATTTTATAACCAGCGCTCAGAACTCAGCAATCACTACTCACCGCGCACTTGGCAGGGGGTTAAGGAAAGCCGGAAGTCCGCTGGGCCAAACAAAATCGGGTCAAACAAAACGAGGTCAAACAAAACTGGGCCGCACAAAACAAAGAGAGCCCCGATGCTCCGGGGCTCTCAATATCTGCGTGTCAGTTTACTGATAGGTGATATCGTCAAACTCGATATTCCAACCTGCCGTGAAGGTTACCGTAATTGTGCTGGACGCATTTTTCCATCCAGTCGTCACAAGTTGTAAGGATGAGCCGGATACCGTTTGAGTTTTGGTTTGGCCCGCGCCGTCGCTCAAAGTCAGCGTTCCAGGTACAGACGTGGCTACCTTCATGCTGATGAGCATGTGACTGCCGCTCGCGAATTTGAAGGTCCGCGTGTTGCCGCTGGCCGAGCTAAAGTAAATGTTGTTGGTTGTGTCGTTCAGATAAGCTGGCTCCCAGTCCCACTGGTTGGCGCCGAAATCGATCCCCTGGAAGACCCCATTGATCGAGCTGTAAGGAGAGCCAGTTGGCGCCGGACTATCGAAATTCACCACGGTCACGGAAGACTTGGATGTGACCGTAAGCGCTGCCGTACCGCTGATTCCGGAGAGGGAAGCGGTGATCGTAACCGGGCCTCCCGCTGCTACTCCACTGGCCACGCCAGTATTGCTGGCGATGGTCGCCAAAGTCGGAGTGCCCGAACTCCAGGCAGCTAGTGTAGTGATGTTCTTACTTGAGCCGTCTGAGTAATGGCCGGTTGCAGTAAAGGCAACCGTATTGCCGACAGTTACGCTGCCCGGATTCGGAGTGACTGTGATGGTTTGCAACGTCGGCGGTGGTGGCGGAGCGCTAACCGTAAGTGATGCCGTGCCGCTAATGCCTGAGAGCGACGCGGTGATCGTTACCGGGCCTCCCGCTGTAACTCCGGTAGCCACGCCTGTATTGCTGACGATAGTCGCCACGGTGGAACTGCTGGAACTCCATGCCACCTGAGTGGTGATGGCTCTGCTTGAGCCATCCGAGTAATGTCCTGTTGCAGTAAAGGCAACCGTGCCGCCTATGGCTACGGTGGCTGTGCTCGGCGCTGCGGTGATAGTTTGCAGCGTCGGTGGTGGCGGAGCGTTGACCGTAAGCGACGCCGTGCCGCTAATGCCTGAGAGCGACGCGGTAATCGTTACCGGCCCTCCAGCTGCTACTCCAGTAGCTACGCCCGTATTGCTGATGACGGTCGCTACGGAGGAACTGCTGGAACTCCATGCCGCCTGAGTGGTGATGGCTTTGCTCGACCCATCCGAGTAATGGCCGGTTGCAGTAAACGCGACCGTGCCGCCAATGGCTACGGTGGGTGTGCCTGGCGCTACGGTGATCGTTTGTAGCGTTGGTGGCGGCGGAGCGCTGACCGTAAGCGGCGCCGTACCGTTGATTCCAGAGAGAGAAGCCGTGATCGTGACCGGCCCTCCCGCTGTCACTCCAGTGGCTACGCCCGTGTTGCTGACGACGGTCGCCACGGAAGAACTGCTGGAACTCCATGCCGCCTGAGTCGTGACGTTTTGACTTGAGCCGTCCGAATAATGTCCGGTTGCGGTAAAAGCAACCGTGCCGCCAATGGCCACAGTGGCTGTGCTCGGCGTTACGGTGATAGTTTGTAGTGTCGGTGGTGGCGGAGCGCTGACCGTAAGTGATGCTGTGCCGCTCGTGCCTGACAGCAACGCAGTGATGGTTACCGGGCCTCCTGCTGTTACTCCAGTAGCTACTCCGGTATTGCTGACGACGGTTGCTACAGAAGAGCTGCTGGAACTCCAGGCCGTTTGCGTTGTGATGTTTTGACTTGAGCCGTCTGAGTAATGTCCGGTCGCAACAAAGGCAACCGTGCCGCCCACAGCCACGCTGTCTGTGCTCGGCGTTACTGAGATCGATTGCAACGTTGGTGGTGGCGGTGGGACCGAACCGGCGAAGAACTCGTAAGCGCCGATATCGTAATTTGCTCCCTGTGGCCGCAGAACTCCCGTGTAGTCCGTGGGATTGCCGCTCCACGGCGTGTAATTGTTGTAAGTGATACTGGAGCTGATGGTGATTCCCGCATCCTTGGCTGGGCTTCCGGATTGCAGGTGGAGATCGTGCAAGGATAAATTCAGGAACAACGGGTCGGATGGAATATTGCCGATCGTAAACGACGGCAAGGTTGCAGAGCCGGTACTGTGCATCACGTTGTTGGAGCCGCTGGTATATGTGGCGTTCCATCCGCCACCGCTGCCAAAGGGCTCGCTGCCCAGCTGGTACATAATATTATTTCGGATCCTCACCAGCAGGCTGGGCGCGCCGCCGTTGATCATGAAACTGCCATTATTAGCGAAGCTGGCTACATGCGCGCCGCAGTCATACAGCGTGTTGTTGTAGACTTCCACGGTCCCGCCGCCCACCGGGCCAGTGTTGGTAATGTAAGCAATGTAAATGCAGCTATAGTCGCCGGAATCGCCATCCTGCGGCGCCGGCCCGATTCCCACGTGATAGATCACGTTGTTATAGGCTTCTACTTTGCCCTGCGATGGATCTATCGTGGCGAAATTGATTCCGTCACACGGATCGTCGTGGATCAGGTTATCGTGGACGGAGAGGTCGAACTGGTTGTGTCCGCTGGGATCGCTGGCTCCTCCACCGCCCAGCGGTGAAGAATGGAACTGGATGGCGCGGCAGCTGCGGTTATCGTGAACGTAGTTCCATGCTGCCTCCACGTGATTGGTGTCACTGGAAAAATAATCGGCATGCTGCTGCTTGCTGGCCGCCGCCACACCCACATTCGTGGTCTCATTACCTAAGAATTTGACCGAGCTGAGTTCATGGGTGGTGAAGCATCCATTCTGGCCGTTAGCGTTGGGGCACTGGAAGTTGTTGCCGATCACGCGCCAGTTGGTGGAATTGGTGGCGTCCATAGCCTGGTCACTGGGACTGAAGAACAGCCCGGCTATGGTTACAAAGTTGGCGGAGACGCTGATATTGGGTACACGCAGGCCATAGGTAATGCCGGCATTGCCTAGCGTAGCCTTGGCGCCGGGATAGGCAACAAACGCAATAGGATTGCCCGCCGTTCCTCCGCTTTCAAGCTCCAGCGTGGCGTCAAAGTTGTCCACCGTGGTGGCTTTCACTCCGTCCTCGATATAACAGACGTCTCCCGCTTTCATGGTGCCCTTGCAATGCGGAATGCTGGCAAAGGGGCTGGCGAAGGTACCAGTGTTGCTGTCGCTGCCCTTGGTGGAGACGAAGCGCAGAGTGCCGGTCGAGCGCGCGCTAAACGGAATACCATTGGAGGCGGCGCCGTTCACGGTCACGACAAAGTTGCCGCTGCCTGGAGTGCAGCCGGAACCCAACTGGACAATGATTTTCTGGTACCAGAAATAAGACATGCCCCATCCGGTATAGGCTCCCGACGGGCCGACTACGCGCAAGCAGTTCTGTCCGTTCCATGTGACAGTAGAAGAGCCCTGCGAGGCGCCAAAGAAATCTCCATAGAGGGTTACATAAGCCCCGGAGAATCCGCTGACGCTCTCGCCGCCGGAATTGGGCGCGCTATCCAGATCGGTAAAAAAGATTTGTGGAGCTGGTGATGACGATTGGGCCGCGCACGTTGTGGACGAATATGAATGTATAAAAAGGAACACTAATACTAATAGTAGGGATTCTAGTCTGGTCATATCTCTCCTATCGGCTAAAGAAATTGGGAAGTCATCTATCGGGTTCATTTGCTAGAACACATCGGACCATGACCGATAGGGTCCTAGTCTTGTCGTAATCCGTGCGGAGCCTTTAGACGAAGCGTCGAGATTGGTTGGTGCGATCTGCTTTGGCAGAAGAAAGTTCGTTGGCCTGACCTCATTTGTATGTGATCTTCATTGTGTTTGCCTAAACGCTGTAGAAACCCGAGTAGCTGTTGCTATCGAGCGGCAGGGCATTCGTGAATTGGTCGTTATGATCAAACTTGCACACCAGGGAGTCAGTCTGCGTTGGAAATCGGATTATGGATTTGAAAGAAGCAGGCGTTGGTGAAGGGAACCGTCGCGGTGAGCGCAAACTGGGTCGAAGCGCCGTCGCGCTGGGCGGAGCTATTCCTGTAGTTAGAAGAACGGCGGCACACACACCCGCGACGCGAAACCAGCCTGGCAAGAGCAGCCTCCACGACGAAGCGGGGCTTAAAACTGGTTCGCTTAACTTAATGGATCATGAAAAGATTTGAATACGGCAAAAACCTGAGTTGCAAAAAACTTACGACTGATGACGATAGCTTGGTGTACTAACAGGTTGCAGAAGGATGCCGTTACGCTGTATTTGTGCAATTTTCTGAGCGCCCCTTCCTCAGATATGCGCACAACATACAGATTACCGGGTCACGTGATGCCCCGGTACTTCTAGTTTCCCGCTGCGCCTGCTTGCGCGTAGCGGCGGAAGAAGCTGTCTTGCTTCCATTGCGGGCGCTGGTCATCGTTGGCCACGCGCACCATCAAGGTACGGACAATCTCCTCAAACTTGGCAGCGGCGGAAAGGTCCACCGGCTGATCGAGATCGTCGGAAGGAGCGTGATACCGTTGCGTGAGCCAGTCCTTAAAGATCTTCTGTTCCGGGGAGCCCTTTTCAAAACTAACCTGCATGGCCAATCCCGGAATCCCGTGGCGGATGAAGTTGTATTGGTCGCTGCGGATAAAGGCATTGCGCTGCGGCTCCGGATCAGCCTGGGCTTTCACTCCCAGCGACTCGGCAACGTTGCGGGCCTCTTCGCCCAGGTTGGACTCGTTCAATCCCAGAATTGTAAGCACCTTGAGCGGGACGATGGGTAGAAACATATCAGTATTGATGTCCGCGGCCAGGGAACCCGCTTTCACCGTGGGATGGGACGTAAAGTACTTGGATCCCAACAGCCCTTTTTCTTCTCCGGTAACAAAAACAAAGAGCACGGAGCGCCTGAGCTTCTCCGGAGACTTCTTCAGTGATGCGGCCAGGTCCAGGAGGAGCGCGCTGCCGGAACCGTTATCCATGGCGCCGTTGTAAATGCGGTCTCCATTGATAGGTTCACCAATGCCGATATGATCAATATGCGCCGACAGCACAACATATTCATTCTTTAAATCAGGATCGCTGCCCGGAAGCCGCGCGATCAGATTGTCTGACTCCAGAATCTTCTTGTCTACCCTGGCTTTGGCCTTGATGGAAACTGTCAGGGGAAAACGGGGTAACTGTTTCCTGTCTTTGGCAATATCCAGCACTTCCTGAAGGCTGTGACCCGAGCCGGTAAAGAGCTGCTCTGCTCTTGCCGGATTAAAAGTCACAGAGAGTTTTTCACCCGCAGTCTCCTCAAATTCCTGTCCCACAAGCGCCATGTTGGGATGCGCCCGGTTTACGGAGATACGCGACCACGGAATATCCATGGAGTTGGGATTCAGGATGGTTATAATGCCCACCGCGCCGGCCTTCTGTAACCTCTTCCATCGCTCAGCCGCGGATTGGTAGTGCGAGGATAGAGCGCCGGGAACCTGGGCCGGTGATCCCGCAAGCAACACCGCAACCTTGCCTTTCAGGTCAAGCCCGGCCAGATCGTCGTAATTCATCTCCGGCACAGTGAGCCCGTAGCCTACAAATACTAAAGGCGCTTCCACGGAAGGGGCCAGATCAATGCGCGTGCTGAAGATGGCATCGTCGCCCAGCGTAAGCGGCTCTACTTTGCTATCGCGAACCAGCGCCAGGCTGGAGTCCTTCTCCACAATCTTCCGCGATTCGAACTTGATCGGCTGATAGTAACCGTGGACTCCCGCCGGCTCCAGGCCGTCCTTCTTAAGCTGGTCCACCACGTAGGCTTCAGCTTTGCGAAGGCCGGCGCTGCCGGTTTCGCGGCCTTCCATGTTATCGTCCGCCAGCACTTTCACGTGCGCCCACCAGGTTTTGCCATCGAAATGATCTTGCGGCTGTTGGGGGTAGCCGGAACTGACGAGAGCGGCGCAAATGGCCAGAACCAGTGCGGTTTTTTTCATAGGATGAATCCTCTGGGAGACTTTGAAAACAGCAAAGGATAACAGTTTATGTAGCGGTAGTGCGAGTTCGGGAGAACAGCAGCAGGAGAAGAGAAGCCGCCGAAACAAGAAAAAGGCCCCGGCGTAACCCGGGGCCCGAAGGGTTCGTGGTAATGATTAAAAGCTGAACTTCAGGCGCATCCTCATGGAGCGGCCAAAGGATTCGGTTTGCGTGACATCCAGGAACGTCGTCGGCTGCCCTACGGGCGTGATGGTGCCGCTGTTGATCGTTCTTGGAGCCACAAAGTTGCCAAAGTTGGTGGTGTTGAGCGCGTTGAACATCTCAACCCGGTATTCAAGGTTTGTGCCTTCAGTTATTTTGAATTTTTTGGCGATTGCCAGATTCAAATTGTTGAGTCCGGGCGCCAGCATGGTGTTGCGCCCGACTGTGTTGGCATTGGGAGCACCGATGCCTTCAATCCAGTGCACGGTGTTGGGATTCACGCATGCGCCATTCAGGTCGGGATTGGCATAGCCGGTGGCGCATGCCGAATTGAGAACCGCCCTGGTGTTGAGTGGCGCCGCAGGGTTGCTGATGTCAGGACGGTCGGCTGCCGTCTGGCCATCGCCATTCCGGTCCGAGCCGTTGATCATGGTGAAGGGGAAGCCGGTTTGCCAGTGTGCAATGCCGGAGGCTTGCCAGCCGCCGAACACCTGTCCCATGAAACCGTTCTTAGGCCCGCGAACGTCCCAAACCAGCGAGATGACCCCTACGTGCCGGCGGTCAAAATCCGAGTTGCCGTAATCAATGTGGGGGCTGGCTCCCAGCACCTGCGAGACTGACTGAAAGGAACTGGGTGTGGAGTCGAATCCAAATACGTCACTCACGTCGTCCAGGGAGTGAGAGTATGTGTAGTTACCCAGAAACAGCATGGAGCCGATCGGGGTTGATTTGAAGTTCCGTTTGAGCTCAAACTGGAGCGCTTCGTAATTGGAGTTTGCCGAGGATGAGCGCACCGTGCGAATGCCCACCTGGGGCTGGAAGCGCGCGCCGGTAACGGGATTGACAATCGGGTTCATGTCAATCGAGCGGTAGAGATGGTGGGAAACCGATCCCACGTAGGAGGTGTCCCAGATCAGGCCGTAGGGCATCTCGCGCTCAAAACCCAGGGACCAGCGGTCGGTCTGAGGATTATCGAACGGCGTGAGGAAAAGGTTCTGCTGTGGCGACTGGGCAGTGGGTGGAGTCGGGGCGATACCGGCAAACAGCGAACTGAAATTGCCCGCGCCGCGTGGTGTGCCGGCCGAGGACACAGACGTGATGATCCCGCCCAGTGTGTTGGGTGAAGAGCCGGCAATATTGGAGAGAAGGTTATTGAACGCGCTGTCATAACTGATCTGGAAGCCTCCACGCCATACCATCTTTTCTCCGCCCGCCATCCGGTGAAGCCAATCCTCCCCGCGCGGATTCCAGGCAAAGCCCACAGAGGGACCCCAGTTGTTCTTGGCCCCAGCCACTGAGTTGGGTGCTGCAAAGTTGATGGGGTCATAGTTGGTAAAAGCAGCCACAGCGAAAGTATTCTCCGGTGAGCCATAGTATTCATAGCGCAGGCCAAGGTTGAGCGTCAGGTTGCTGGTGGTCTTCCAGGAGTCCTGGAAGAAGTAAGCCTGGCGGAAAAGGTTGGGATGGTAAATGGAAGTGCCAAACTGGCGGTTCAGGGAACCCGATTTTCCCCCAAAGTCATCCAGGAAATTGGCGAACGCCGTGACTGGCCCTCCAATGGTGCTGGCCGCATAAGCGAAGGAGCCACGCTCATTAAAAGGTGGATGCTGTCGCGCCACCTGCTGCAGGAAATCCACTCCAAAGCGGAAGGTGTGTTTGCCCCGCACCAGGCTCATGGTGTCCTGATACTGAAAGTTATCGGCATATCTGAATTGGGGAATGTTGGTGGCGCCCCCAAATCCGGTGACGCCGGCAATGGCGTAGTTCGCCAGCGTAGCGTGGAAGGGGTCTGTGGCCGCCAGTGGGAAATTGAACCCGATGCTGCCGAAGTCAAAGCGAAACTCGTTGGTCCACCGCGAATTGATCAGGTAGGTATCGGTGAACAGCCCATTCATCGTGGTGCCGGTAAAGTTGCGGTCAAAACCCGGCAGGTTGTTCAGAAAGGGGCCTGAGACGTTGCTGTCATAGAGCCAGCGGCCGCTCAGGGTCTGCTTGTCTGAGATGGTGTGGTCCACGCGGACCAGGTGATTGTTATCCAGCGCGGATTGTGCTGCAGAGCGTCCAAACAGCCCTGTGGTCAGGGTCATCCCGGCCCGGGTCGTACCGTTGCACGTACCGGCTGCGCTGGGCACGGCCAGGTTAATGCTCGTGGGTGAAGCGGCTGGATTACCGCGTACCGTACCGAGCGCTTGAAGGTAAAGTGCCGCATTGGGGCAGGATGCAGCCAAAGATTGCAGCAAGGCCACGCCCGCGTTGTCCGGAGCTTGCACGTTGGCGGTGGTTGATCCAAACAAGCGGTCCCATTGCGCTGCGCCAAAGAAGAACGTCTTGCCGCGTCCGTTATACAGTCCGGGAATAACGACCGGGCCCCCAATTGTAAAGTCCGGAATGTTCTCTACGGCGCGGGGAGGCGCGGTTTGATGGGCCAGCACATTGCTGTGATTCAACGCCTGGAATGCGCTTCCCGTGTAGACGTATGCGCCGCTACCATGGAACTTATTGGTCCCCGAATTTGTGACCTGATTGATAACAGCTCCGCCTGAGCGGCCAAACTCGGAGCTGAAATCTGCTGTTTGAATGTTCACCTCTGTCACCGCGTCAGGAATGCTGATGGTGAACGCCGGTCCGGTGACGGAAATATCGTTGTTTTCCACTCCATCAATCATGAAGTTGTTGCCCCGTGGCCGTTGGCCATTGGCGACAAAGTTGAGGTTGCCATTCTGGTTGATGGAGTTGGAACTTGCTAAGGCCACGCCCGGAGCTAATTGCACCAGTGTGAGGCTGTCTCCGCCTATCAGCGGCAGGTTTTGTATGGCCATGGAGGAAAGAGTTTCTCCCCGCACCTGGTCTGAAGTTTGTAGCCCGACCTCTGCAGCTGAGGCCTCTACGGTCACGATCTGCTGCGCCGTTCCTACCCTCAAGGCAAAATCAAGGTCGGTGGTATGGGCGGCTTGCACGATTACGCCGGTCTTGGTTTCAGAAGAGAAACCCGGCGATTGGACTGCTACGTTATAGGTTCCCAGGTCAACCGCATCAAAGCGATAGATGCCGGCGTCGTTGGTGGTGGTTTTGCGTGACACGTTGGTGTCGGCTTGGGTGATCGTAACGATTGCGTTGTGAATCACCGCGTTTGAGCTGTCTCTGACTGTCCCAGTTACGGTACCGCGACTGGTTTGCGCCACAGCCGTGGAAATCATCAGCAACAGCAGTCCAAACCCCGTCAGGACGTACTTCGACGTCCCTCTCTTGTGGAGATGGTGCATTCTCATTGACTTCCTCCTGGAAATTTCGGCCGGCAAGTTGTCCTGGTTGCCCTAAAAGAAAGGAAACCAACAGATTGGTAGACAGAACAGCAACAGAACTCCTCACAGCCCAAAATTGGCGACATTGTATCCCCATTCGCTCTCTTGCGCGCCAGGAAAATGTCTGTTTTTTTGTTTTGGTTCACAATGGAATGGGAAGGTTCCGCATCAGGGAAGCAGGCTTCCATTATCCGGAGGATCGTCCAATGTGTTCTATGATTTGATGGATAGTGCTCTCTCTTCGGGCGACCCGTGAACCCGTTGCTCCGATTGGTTGCACGGAGCGGTTATCGTCGCCGGCAGGTTCACTGTTCCTGCGGCTATCCTCCCAGGGCAGTTCGCTGTGCTCGCCCCGATGCCACTCCGGAGGTCCTAACCCCCAACCAGGTGCTATCACATTGACCTGCACACCAACAATCACGGCTTTCATTTACACTCACGGAAGGAAAGGCTCTGAAACAGAAGTACACAGGACACAGGGCCGAATTCCGAACTATATGCAACGAAAGATGTTCTGGCTGATCTTTGTTTCTCTGGGCCTCGTGGCCGACTTCATGTTGCCGCTGGTATGGGGAATTGTGGCGACTCTGCCAATCCTCTTGTTCAGTTGGTGGATTGTCTACCGGAGCGGCTGGTTCGATTAGCTCTGGCTCCCATGCTTTATACTCGTTCGTCACCCAGGAGCCTTGGCATGAAACGCATTCTGCTGGTTTTTTTTGCCACCACCGCTATTCTCGCTTTCGGACAACAGCCGCCGAAAGGCGCGCCCAGCAAGCCTGCGCCCAAGATTACTTACATTCGTGCCGGACGTCTCTTTGATGGCACAGGCGATAAAGTTCGCGAGAACGTGGTGATCGTGGTGCAGGACGATCGCATACAGGCAATCAACCCTGCCGGCTCCGCTTCCATTCCGCCCGGTGCAACCGTGATTGATCTTTCCCGCGCCACTGTTCTGCCGGGTTTGATTGATTGCCACACGCATCTTGGAGCACGGGCCGACCGCTACGACGAAATCTATAACTTCAAGGACACCCCCTTCCAGAGCGCCTTCGCCGCTGTGGTGCACGCGCGCAGGACCCTGGAAGCGGGCTTCACCACCGTGCGGGATGTAGGTTCGCTCCCGTTTCTGGCTGTTGACCTGCGCAATTCCATCAATGAGGGTCTGGTTCCCGGCCCCCGCATCGTAGCCAGCGGACCTGGAATCTCCATCACCGGAGGGCACGGTGATCTCAACAACTTCTCGCCGCAGACGCGCGTCACCATGTTTCCGGAAGAGCGTGACTTTCAGATTGCTGACGGCGTGGACCAGATCCGCCACGTGGTGCGGGCGCAGGTGAAGTACGGTGTGGACGTAATCAAGATATTGGCCACCGGAGGAGTACTGTCCAAAGGTGATAGTCCGGGCGCGCCGCAGTTTACCTTTGAGGAGCTCAAGGCCGCAGCCGAAGAGGCCCACATGGCGGGACGCAAGATCGCCGCCCATGCCCACGGTAGCCAGGGCATCAAGAATGCCATTCTTGCCGGAATAGATTCTATTGAGCATGCCAGCCTGATCGATGATGAAGGCATCCGCCTGGCCAAGGAGCATGGCACTTATCTGGTCATGGACATTTACAACGACGATTACATCCTCACCAAGGCAGTTGAGTTCGGCCTGCCCCAGGAGAATGTTGATAAGGAGAAAATGGTGGGGCGCACGCAACGCGAGAATTTTCAGAAGGCCGTGCAGGCCGGCGCCAAAATGGCCTTTGGCACGGACGCCGGCGTCTATCCGCATGGCGACAATGCTAAGCAGTTCTTCCATATGGTGAAGTTCGGCATGACCCCGGCCCAGGCCATCCGCGCGGCAACCACCAATGCGGCCGATCTGATCGGCCGTTCCAAGGATGTCGGCAGCATCGAAGCAGGGAAGTACGCCGACATAATTGCCGTCTCCGCCGATCCCCTTCAGGACGTGCGCGCCTTGGAGAATGTAGGATTCGTGATGAAGGGCGGCATGATTTACAAGAACACGTTTTGAGATTTTTTTGGGGGGGGAAGTTTATCCGAGCGCAGCGAGGGCGAATGTTGCGCCTGATTCGCGTGCATTAGCGTTAGTTCGCGGCAAAGACGTCTTTCCGATGTCCCGATATACCGATGACCCGATTTTCCACCAGGTGATTGCTGATTGCTGCTGATCTACTCCCTCCATCCAACCTTCTTCAGCCACTCGTTGTATCCACGCTCGAACTCAGCGCGTTTTTCCGGATTGTACTCGGGCTTGCCGCCCGCCTGTAACTCGCGCGTACGCTCTTCAATGGTATTCATGCCAAGCGCCCGGCGACGCTCGTTCACGTGTTCTGGATCGGCGATCGGATAAGGCTGAAAGATGCCGTAGTCGTCCGGTTGAAATTGTGTCCCATAGATTTGTGGACGGCCCTCAAACATGCAGATGCTGTCTTCAAGGTAGGCGGCTCCTATTGCCGAAGCCTCTCCTTGACGATGCGCTTCGCGGAGTAGCTCCAACGCTTTGTGTCGAAATGGCGGATCACCTATGGCTTGCTGGGCAATGAACCATGCTGCTATCGTGCCGTCCTCACCTGCCAGGCTGCGTCCGGGCCAGCCATGCTCGGCGATAATCTCCTTCAGCCGCGTGGCATTGCGGTTCTCCAACTCTTCCACGCGCGGATTGTAGCCTGCAAACGGCGATGAATCGCGGTTGACCTCGTTGCGTACACGAATGTTTTCTTCGCGCATGGCAAGTAGTTCCTGGCGCAACTGTTCGTTCATGGCTCCCTCTTAAAGAGACTGTGTGCTCACTGTTGTCCGCACCGGGGCCAACCAATTTCAAATGACCCGATGCACCGATAACCCGATATTCAGCCGAGTGAAGAATGTCGCATTGGCTGACTGCTGATTGCTTTCCATTGACTGCTTAATAAGTCATTTGGAATCAGTAAGGCCCTCACCACACCGATACATTGGGTGTTTCCTCCGATGACCCGATGCACCGATGATCCGATGCACCGATTGCCTGCACAACCCAACGCTCGAACAGAAGTCAGTGGCCTTTATGAGCTGCGCTCTCACCGCAGCGACCCGGCTGACTGCTGATTGCTACTTCAGTAACCATTATTTCACTAACCCCTCAGTACTATGTTGCGCTATCCTCCAGATCAATGCCCGGCAGTCCTAAAAGGCGCACCACAGCAGCCCTCCAGGAGTTGGATGCTTTGCGGCAGCAATTCCGCCAGGAGTTTGCGTCCGTGAACAAACCGGCGAAGTTTACCTCGCGGATTGGAGTTGTGCTTTCTGGCGGGGGCGCACGGGGTTCGTATGAAGCCGGCGCTCTGATGGCGTTTCAGGACGCCGCCATTCCCACTCACATTATTGCCGCCACTTCTGTGGGCAGCATCAACGCCGCTTCTTACGCAGCGCATGCCACGGGCTTTATTGGAGATGCTGAGGTGCTGGTCCGCTCATGGATGGAGCTCACGCCGCTTACTTTGGGAATCGATTGGTCGCGTTACATCTTTATACTGGCTGGATTGGTGGCGGCTTCAGCCGGTCTCGGCAATTTTGTTTGGGAGTGGATGAAAGAGCACGGAGTTTATCTTCATGCTCATCATGCCAAGATTACCTGGCTTGCGCTGGCAGCCGCCGGAATTGCCATTCTATTTTTTTCTGACATATTGCCCTATGCCGGATATCTGCTGCGGAATATCCTCCGCGGACGCCCCTGGGAACCGGATACAAGGAAAGCATGGATTTCGCTTGGTGCCAACATCCTGGTGTGGGGTTTTATCATTCTTTTTCTGAACTTCACCCACATCCATTTGCCGATTCGTGGGCACGATTATTATGAGTTGACTGCGGGCCCGCTCGTAATCGCAGCCATCCTGCTAGTGTGGCTGGCGCGACGCTTGCTGCGCAAGCCGCTGAACCAGCTCAGCCATCGCTTCCTGCGCCTGCCTTTGCGCACGGGATTGTTCGCCAACTTCGACCGCTTGAAATTTCTGCGCGCGCGCATTCCCGAAGGCAGCCTGAGAAATTCCGCCATTCATGTGATCATGACCGCCACTGACCTGAAAGGGGGCTCGGCTCGCTTTTTCTCCAACGTTCCGCCGGAAGAACTGCTGCGGGGGCCTGATGTGCAGCCCGAATTTGTCCTCCAGGATGTGGAGTGTCCTAAGGATCTGGTGCTGGCGGCAGTAGCTTCCTCTGCTTATACCTTTGCTTATGAGGCCGTGCCCATGGAGGGCCGCTTGTGGACGGACGGCGGAGTTGTCACCAACCAGCCCATTCGTCCGGCGCTGCGCATGGGCGCGGATGTGCTCTTCCTGATCATGTTGGAGCCGCTGGGATACGATGATGTTTCCGGAGAAGTAAAGACGTTTCTCGATGTCGGCGTCCATGCGGTAGATATTTTGATCTCCAAAAATCTCAAGGCCGATATGGCGATGCTCAACAATCTGAACCAGCTATGCTCCATCTATGCCAGTGAACTGGGCGTAAAACCCGAACAGTTGGAACTGGAGATCGGTAAGCAGCGATACGGCTACGTGAAGGCCTTCACCATTGCTCCGGAGAAACCATTGCCGGCCCTGGCCCTGGATTTTGACGCCGAGATCATCAGCCCGGTCATCGTGCAGGGATATCGCGACGCCTGCAAAGTGTTGAAGGAATTTCTCGACTACGAAGCCGGCCGCCCGCCGCGTGAATCCCGCCGCATAGTTCGCTTGTCCGCCGAGAGGCCGGAAGGAAATTTCCAAACCGCGGTCAAAACAAACTGAAGTTTTCTAGAAGACTGAACGGCCAGTTAGCCTAATACTCGACTAAAGATATCCTCATCCTTCCGGTGGGGGTTTGCAGCCTCCCTACAGAAGATCGTACGTCTCCTTTGAAATCAGGTATTCTTGACCGCGCATTTTGTGTTAAGCTCGCCTTGATGCGTTGGCGGACCAGTTTCCATTGGGCACTTAGCGCTCTTGTCGCCTGGGTAGCCCTGCTAGCCTTCGATGGCCGCCCTAACCACACTTTCGGCGCCGGTGGCGGCATGTCTGCACCGTCTGGCCCCGGCGCATTCGTCAAATCAGCGCCTGTCGCCAAGGGGCTGCAATCGCATTGCGACGGGTGCGGTCACGCTCTTCGCTCTGCCCATGTTTCGCTCGTTCTTCGGGCCATTCTCGCCGGCGAGGCGTCGCGCCAGGTGGTGGGCGTCGTTCAGCCACACTACGGCCCACTCTATCGTCGTCCTCCACCAAGCCTCTCCTGAGCAGTTCTCAGAATCGGTATGACGCATGACGATGCACACGCGAGTGTGTCCTCGTGACGTGCGTCTTTAGCGTCCATTCATTCCACGATTAAGAAATTCGCGGAAGTGTTTTGCTTTGGAGAGGCTCTCATATGGAACTATTTAGAGATACGCATTTTGATTTCCTTGGCAGGAAGTGGTGGTTCATCTTTCCGTCGTTGATTCTCATTCTCGCCGGACTCGCCAGTATCCTGGCACGAGGCGGGCTCCTGTACAGCATCGACTTTAAAGGCGGAGCCGAAATGGAGGTCCGCTGGCAAGGCGCGCCGCCCATCGAGCGCATACGCGCGGCCGTCTCGTCGCGGTTAAAGGGTGTGTCTGTCGTGGCGGCGCACGATCTTACCGGCTCCAGCGAGGTTCTCGTCTCGGCTGAACTCCCCGCCGGAGAAGACCTAACCAGTGTACGGCAGACGATTGACCAGGCCTTGTCCACGATCTCTACTCGCTATTCCATTCGCAACTTCGAAGTGATTGGCCCGCAGATCGGCGAGGACTTGCGCCGCCAGGCCCTCATGGCGACGGCGGGTGCTTCGGGCGGCATGCTGCTGTATCTGTCGTACCGCTTCCGCCCAGTGTATGGCGTGGCAGCCGTGGTGGCGATGGCGCACGATGCGCTCATCACCATCGGCCTCTTCTCGCTGCTCCATCAGGAAATCTCGCTCACCGTCGTGGCTGCTCTGCTCACATTGATTGGCTATTCCATGAACGACACCATCGTGGTGTTCGATCGTATCCGGGAAAATCGCCGTGCCCATGGGCGGGAGCCTCTGGCTGAAACCATCAACAGCAGCATCAACCAGACACTCAGCCGCACCGTCTTGACCTCGGGGCTCACGCTACTTACCGCCCTCTCGTTGCTTTTCTTCGGCGGCCAGGTGTTGCATGGATTCTCTCTCGCCCTGGTGATCGGCATCGTTGTGGGTACCTTCTCGTCGATTTTCATCGCCAGCCCGATTCTGCTCGCCTGGGAGAATTGGCGCGCCACATCGAGCGCGCCACACGCATCCTTGCCCGCCGGAGGTCTGCGATGAATCGAGCACTCATCCGGAAAACTCTCTTCATTATCGCGATCGTGCTGGCCAGCGCCTTCGCCATCCTGCGTGCGCCGTTGCGGCTGGGGCTTGACCTGAGGGGAGGAATTAGCCTGATTCTCCGCGTGAAGGTCGAAGACGCATCTCCGGGACAACAGCGCGACGTGGTCGAGCAAACCCGTCAAATACTGGAGCGCCGCATCAATGCCTTCGGGCTTTCCGAAGCGCCGGTCCAGCCGTATGGCAGCCGGGGAAACGAGCTGTTAGTGCAGGTTCCGGGTATTACAGACTCCTCCCGAATCAGGAGCATGGTACAGAAGCAAGCAGTCCTCGAATGGTATTCCGTCGAGGAGGGTCCCTATTCCAGCGCGGCGGACGCCATGGTGCGGCACGGGGGCATCGTGCCTTCCACCCGTAAGTTGGTTGCCACAAAGGCGGAGGCGGGCCAGGGACGCAGTTGGTACCTGTTGGACAGCCGGCCCGTAATCCGTGGCACGGACTTGCGTGACGCGCAGGTGTCTGCGGACGCGATGGAGCAACCTGTCACCACGTTCACGTTGAGACAGGATGCGGCGGCGCGCTTTGCGCAATACACAGAAGCCAACATCGGGCGGCGTTCCGCTATTGTGCTCGACCAGGAGATCCTCAGCGTCCCGGTGATTGAGGATGTCATTCACGACTCGGGCCAGATTCGGGGTGCGCGAAATCGCGAAGAGGCCCATGATCTCGCGGTCAACTTGCGCTCCGGCGCCCTCCCCGCAGCTATCGAAATATTGCAGGAGCGGACTGTAGAGGCTTCTCTGGGCGCTGACTCCATCCGTCACGGCCTGCTGGCGGGCTCGGCCGGTCTTGTGGCCGTAGTTGTGGCCATGCTTCTGTACTACCGCTGGGCTGGGGCTAACGCAACGCTTGCGTTGCTATTGAACGGATTGCTGCTGATCGCTGTGCTGTCTTGTTTCGGGGCCGTGCTGACGTTGCCGGGAATCGCGGGCGCAGTTCTCACGATCGGTATGGCCGTTGACAGCAATGTGCTGATCTTTGAGCGCATTCGCGAGGAATTGCGGGCGGGTAAGTCTTCTGGGGCGGCGCTGGCAGCCGGCTTCTCCAAAGCCTTTGCAACTTTGGTGGATACTCACGTGACCACGGTAGTCTCTTGCGTTTTCCTGTTCTTCTTTGGCACTCCGGCGGTGAAGGGATTCGCTACTACTCTTGTCATCGGCCTGACGACGAACCTGTTCACGTCCGTATTCGTTTCAAGAGTAGCCTTTGACTGGGAATTGTCGAGGCAAAGACGAAGCCCGGACTTGAGCATCGGACTGGCTCGGTAGCTTGCATTCAAAGCGTCATCAGGAAGGTCTATAGCGATCACGACATCAGTGGTCGTTATAGATCTGGCCTGGGGGAGTCGGGTTTTCATAATCCTGGCCATACTTATTTTTGTGCGTCAAGGGAAGCGCAACATTGTTCGGCACAAGCAGTTTTCCCATTGAAGTGGAATCCTGGGATACGACAATCGGCCTGGATAGGGCCTTCAAGGAATCGGCGGACGACCCTTCTCTCCAGACGTGCAGCATATAGCGGCCGGCGGGCACATCGGGCACAGTGATTTCGCCTGCACGATTGGAAATCCCATAGTACGGCGTGTTCAGAGCGATGATGATGGCGCTCATCTCGGAATGGATGTTACAGAACAAATAGGAGATTCCGGGCCGGTCGAACCGCAGCGAGCGCGTGCTTCCGGATTCGTACAATCCCAGGTCAAACCGCTTGCCTTCAAACAATGAGAACACGTTGTGAAAAAAGGGATCCTTGTTGGGAAACTCCACTTGAGAACCCGCTGGAATTACCAGCACGTGGGGTTCAAAGGTCTTGTTTTTCTGCAGCAGGATAAATTTGTGTGTGGAAGCCGGCTGCGTCGGCGGGCTGGCCGCGGCTGTTCCTGCAAGGGGCGCCAGCCACACTACCACCTCGCCGTTACCAGGGCTCTTATGATGCGGGCGAAGCCCCGTCACCTCAACTGAAGCATTCACCGTGAATGATTGTGCCCCGGCCGAGGCAGAGACCAGCAAAGTCGCCAGGCTCAGAAGCCAAAGGAGGAAAACCCCCAAGGAGCGAAAGCAGGATGTAGTATGGCTTTTCAGAAAAGCACTCCCATAACCAGATTCACTTGGTTCACCCGCTGGCTGGTTCCATCCACCGTGAATGTCCGCAGCGTGCGGAACTCTGTGGAAAACAAAAGGCTGGAACGAGGCCTGTAAATAAAATTAGCAAATTCGCTTCGATTCCTTGTCAGATTCGCTGCGAAATAACCGGACGCCTGGTTAAAGCCGTGTACGTCCCCGGCCGGCACGCTATCCTGACCGGCCGCGATATTGAATTCAATCTTAGCTGCCGGTTTGATCTTGATTTGGCTCCATCCGCCAATGGATTCCAACGGACTGATCGTAGCCGTGGGAGTAGATAGTATGCCGTTGAAATCGATGCTCCGCCCAATGCCGGCGCCCAAGCCGCCGATGGCCCGCCCACCATAAAACTGGCCGCTCAGGCTGAAGTATTGTCCGAAAGGGACAATCCAGTCCGTGGTCGCGGCAAAGCCATCTACATTGCGATTGAAGCCCCAATTTTCCCGGTTGTAGTAGCCGCCAACGCCCAGCGCGAAAGGCTGCCCGGAAATCTTGCGCGCCCACTCCAGCCGCCCCGCATAGCCGGGCTGCCGGGAACTTTCGCCGGCGCCGGCGATGCGCAGGAATTCATTTTGCGGCGCCTCGCCGGTCAGCGGATCAAAAATGCCGGCCGATATCGTGAGCGTGGAGTCCTCCCGGGCAAGTAAACGGTGCTCCACCCTGAGTTGCGGCAGCCAGCCCCAGAGGTTTCCGGCATACGACAGCGCCGGAATCGCCACGGACGCGAAGGACGTAGGGTAAAGGGGAGAGAAGAAAAGGCTGTCCACGCCTCCCACAACCGAGGTGTGCGCCCAGTCCAGATGGATCGTGCCCGTCCTCAAGCGAAATGATCCGCTACTCGATCCGTTCACTGTTTCGGGAAATTCTCCGAAGAAATCCGCCACCAGATCCCCGCTCGTCTTTGCGCCGGCAATCGTGGGCCCATAGACTTGCAATCCAATTTCAGATTGGCGGAAGGTGGCGCCGAAGCTCCCACCCGTATTGCCCCCCGTTGCGGATGACGTGGCGGGTAGCGCGACGCCAGGCACCTCGAAATGATCTGGATTGCCTTGGTTGCTGAACACGTTCATCAGCAGGATTCCGGAGAGCTTTACCCGGCGCTTCGCCGCGCTCTCCACTTTGGTCTGGTGTTGTTCGTCAATCTCGCTATGCGCCAGTTGCTGGTCTTCTTCCAGCTTCGCCACACGCTCCGCTACGCTTTTTTCTTCCGCCGGACTCTCCTGCGTGGGACCGGTTTCGGCGGAAGTCTGTGGCGCTGGAGCCTTTGCAGCGGGAGTGTTTGCGGAGAGATCCATGGAATTCAGCTTTTCCCGTGTGAGCTGCAGTTCATGCTTTAACTCCAGCGTTTCCGTCCTTGAACGGTCCGCATCCTCCTTCATCTCGTGCAGCAGCACCTGCATTTGCTGGATCTGGAGCTGCATCTGGCGAATGGAATCCTGCAGTGAGGAGGCCTCGGATACGGGAGCGGCCGCCGAGCCTTGCTGGGCGCAAACGGCGTCGGGGCGAAGCACAAAGATCAGGAACGCAATGAGATAGAGAGCGCGAAGATAGATAGATTTGGTTAACGGCATTGCTAATCTCTCAATGTGCAGAAGTGATATTGTTGTCGGAGTTGACTGAGGACATGTCGCCTGCCCCGTCACCTTCGTGATCGAAAACCAGCGGAAGCACCATCCTGAAAGTAGTGTGCCCGGGCGACGAATCGGTAAGCGCGATGCTTCCGCCGTGCTCTTCCAGAATTTTCTGAACGATGGTCAGACCAAGCCCGGTTCCATTTTCCTTGGCAAAGCTGAAAAATGGCTCGAATATCTTGTTGCGCACATGCTCCGGTATTCCGGGACCGCTATCCGAGATCCAAATCTCCGCTGCGTGCGGTTTTTCCTGGATCACTACCTCAATCTCGCATGGCGCCGGAGAGGAAGCCTGGCAGGCATTGAGCAATAAGTTGTAAAAAGCGCGTTCCAGCCTCTTGGAGTCGAACCAGCCTTCGCGATTGCCGTGACAATGGAACATGATGTTCACGTTTTGTACGGCAGGATGGCTGTGCACCGCACGGATGGCCCGCTGCATGGTCTCTTCCAGACTGCCATAGGATAGTGATAGCGCGTCCCGGCCCTTGGAGAATTCGAGTAGAGAATCAATGAGCTCGGTCATGCGCCCCACTGCATCCCGTATCTCCTGATAAAGTTCTTCGGATTGTCCCCGGTCAAGGTCCGGCTCTGATAGAAACTCGGAATTCGCCACAATGGAAGTGAGTTGATGTCGCAGGTCGTGGGAAATGGAGCTGGCCATTCTCCCCATGGTGGCCAGGCGCTCAGACTCGAGCAGCTTTCTTTGCGTTGCCTGAAGGTCGTCTCGCATGCGGATGAAAGAGGCCGTTGCCTCGGCCAGTTCGTCGTTCCCATGCGGCGCCAGCGGATAACCAAAATCTCCTCTTCCCAGGGCGCGCACGCCGGCCATTAATTCCTCCAGCGGACGGGTGTAGCGGCGAAAAATGGCGAATGCCAGCAGGCTCACTCCGAATAGAGCGAGTATTCCCAGTCCCGCCAGCACGCGATAAAGCCCGCGCAAGCGCGCTGTGGCTTCATCGTAAGACTTTAGAACGATCAACCGCGCCCCGGGCGTGGCGCCGGGCGCTAATTCCACAGAGGCCCCTAAATAGCGTTCATCACTCAATTGCAGGTCCTCCGGAGCGGGATTTGCCGGTGCGGCAATATCGTGGACCTTTTGCGCGAAATCCGCATGTCTGGACGTGTCGATGGTGGTTGCTACAACGGAATCGCCATACAGGAATGTCACCTGGCTTCCGGTAATCCGGCTTACGTCTGTGGCCAGACCCTGGTTGATCTCGTAGCCCAGGGCAAGAATTCCCTTTACCTGGTCTTCTCGTGATGGACCTGAATAAATTGGCTGGAGAAATACCTCATAGAGATTTCCGTCCAGGAACCACCATTGCCTGCTGTCCGGTAGATGGGCCGAGCGCGTAAGTGCTTCTTGCACGCTTGTTCGCGATAGCTCCCTGGCGGTTGCGTGTACTGCCATGATCCTGCCTGCCGGTTCAGCCAGCACCAGGAGATCACTACCGCTGAGGCGCCACGTATCCTTGGAGGCATCTTGTATGGTTGCCACGTCTTCCGTGCTCATCTCAGCCTTTACCGTGGGAAGATCTGCGAGCAACTCCGCCGAATGGCTGAGAGTTGTCTCTCGCTCTCCCTGAAAGGCTTTGAAGGTAAGGACTGAGTTGCGCAGGTCTCCGGAAATCTGGGTGCGAATCTGGTTTTCAACCGCGCCACGCACAACCAGCAGGGTTGTCACCGTTACAGCTAGAACGCCCAATAGCAGTAGTGTCAGAAATTTTGTTCGTAACCGGACTTGCGTGAGCATGGCTCCCCTGGCCACCGCCGGCTGAAGCGTTTTTCAGACTTTGGTGTTGTCGGTTTTGCTTCGTTAGCGCACGAACTTGTACCCCGAGCCGTGGACCGTCTTGAAGTGGAGCGGGTGCGCGGGGTCTTTTTCCAGCTTTTGCCTGAGCCTGAGAATGTGATTGTCCACTGTCCTGGTCGAAGGATAGCTCTGGTAGCCCCACACCTCATTCAGCAGCTCATCGCGCGAGATCACCCGGTCCTGGTTCTGCACAAAGAACTTTAGGACCTTGAATTCCTGTGCAGTCAGCGCAATGGGCTTGCCCGCCTGCGTCAACTCCATCTTGGTGAAATTCACCGTGATATCGCCAATCGTAAAAACCTCGGGAACTCCGGGCATCCGGCTTGCTCGACGCATGGAGGCCCTTACCCGGGCCAACAACTCTCTTGGACTGAAAGGTTTAGTTACGTAATCGTCAGCCCCGATCTCCAGCAGGAGGACCTTGTCTACCACGTCTGTAGATGCGCTCAACACGACTACTGGAAGAGACGGAGCCCGGCTCTTGATCTCCTTGCAAACCTCCTGCCCTTGCATGCCAGGCAGCCTGAGATCAAGAACCACCGCGGACGGGGCCCCGGCGGCAAACGACTCCATGCCCGCATTGCCGTTCTGGGCAATCTCAACGCCGTATCCGTTCGAAACAAATAGCCGCGTCAGGGCTTTTTGCACCGCACGATCATCCTCGACCACCAGAATTTTTTCCATGTTGTGCCAGATACCTCACCCTTAGTCTGAACTTTCAATAATCTGAACTTTCAATGGGCTTTCATGATCGCGAAGGGCCACTCGTCTTCACCACACGAGAGTTAGCTGAATTATAGCTGCGGCCTTCCGCGCTCGACAATTCATCGGCTGCCAAAATTGAGTCTTAGAAAAGTTACAAGCTGTTGACAATTTCGTGACAATTCCAGATAAGCTCCCAGCCCGCGCCTGGACGGCACGGTGATGCCAGGGAAACCCGGCAAGTGCGCCGAATCTCGATTCATTCAGATCCGGAACCCTGAAGATCAAGATCGGGGCGCACATGCCGTTCGGAGCGACGATTCCAGTCGAACCGACTGGGAAGCGAACAAGATCAAGGGGAAGCCAGGAGGATCTTTTGCCAGGGTTGGCTACCTCTTGATTGTTCAGCGTCGGTTCGACTGGATTCCAGTCTAACGGCGGTGGAAAAGGAGGTCAGGGACCTCAATCTCCGTCCGTCATCACCAGTATGATAGGCAGGCAGGGGCCGCGGGATTGTCACCAAACTGTCAACAACTTGTAAATATTTTCGGGCTCGATAGCCCTTCATGAAAGGTTCAAGCCCACCACTGATTCTGTTAAGAAATCTTTAGCTAGCTACTTTCCGGCGCAAAAATAGTTAACTTGATGCAGTAAATATGCGGATGCAGGGAAGACGGTTCGTGCTACAACGTTGAGTTGAGCAGTTGATTTCGCTTTCACGGAGGAGAGACGCGTGATCAAGTTGCGGCATG
>DATGJZ010000037.1:0-55148 GCA_035294925.1 Candidatus Angelobacter sp.
CTTGTCTCAACTGACCGCCATTGACGCCGATAAATCAACTATCGAGGCCATTGGAGACTGGCATTACTGGGTAGCGCAGGGCTACTGCTTTTGAATCTCCCAAGCTGGCTCTGACTTACGCAGGCTTCCCGAAAGCTCACGCTATACAGATCCTTGCGAGATTATGTGTGCGCGGTCGGTGATGGTAATTTCCGCACCCCGGAAATCCAGCAAATGCTTGCTCTGAAAAGATCCTGAGATATTCCGCACTCATAGAGAGGCAATAGACTCGCGAAACGTTATTAGTCTGAAGACATTCGATCCCTTCCAGGCGAGATTTGGCCTTGGTCGCTGTGGAATAGCAATGGCTCGGAAGACAATGAAGACAATGCAGAAAGGAGACGCAACGTCGTGGACAAAGAAGACGAGAAACCGAAGGAGCCGATCATACTGGAACTGGATGATCGGCTTGAGTTCGGCGCTGTAGTAATTGACAGCGACGATCCAACAGGTCCAGGTTTGGACGTCACGATGTGTCACTGCATCAACAATGTACCTCATTGCGGACAACCAGGATAACCCATAACATCAGCAGAAAGGACTCCGGGGCTGTTCTGGAGGTCCCGTTGCGATTACTGGCAGACAGCTCATGTAGGTTTATGATCTGTCTGCCAAGAATGCCGGAAGAGCAGAATGTAATGAGGTAATACAATTGTCAGCATTTTGACGGCTAATATCCACCGAGGTTTATAAATCGGTCTGCCAGAAGGCACGACCACAACTTAACTCTGAAACCCATTGAGGCTGGCATGATTTCCATTCTCACTCTTGGAATCCGTGAGCTCCGCTTGGCATTGCGCGCCTTGCTGAAGAATCCCTCCTTCATGATTGCCGCAACTTTGATGCTGGGCCTAGGGACAGGGATAAACGCCGCCCTTTTTGGGGTTCTCCATTCGGTTGTTTTTCAGCCGTTGCCGGCAAAGCACCCGGAGCAACTGATCACCCTCAGCCAGCAGGCTAGCGGTGGCGTTTCCATCCTGGATTTGGAGGACTTCAGAGCCCAAAGTCATTCCTTTCAGCAAATCCAGGCTTATAGATATTCTGGGTTTAGCTTTCGCGATAATTCAGGTACGGAGTTGATCACCGGTGCTCAAGTTACCCCTGGGTATCTGTCAATGCTGGGCGAGCCACCCCTACTGGGACGGACTTATGAGGAGGGGCAGCGAGACCAAGATCACGTCGTTGTCTTGAGTGAAGCCCTGTGGAAGGGGCGATTCGCGGGAAAGCGTGACATCCTCGGGACGATGATCAATCTGAACGGCGAATCTTATGCAGTATTGGGCATTATGCCTCAAGCGGTCAGGCTGCCTTATGACGATACTCAGATATGGGTTCCGGTGCCTGGCAACTCGCCTTGGAAACAGAATCGCGGCATTCACGCCTTGAGCATGCTGGCGCGCCTCAAGCCGGGCGTAAGCCTCCAGGATGCTCAGGCAGATTTGAGTTTACTAACGACTCGCCTCGCTCAGATGTATCCTAACGAAGACGGCGGAAGATCCGTGATCGTAGTTCGTCTTCAAGAGGCGATGGTATCCGGTATTCGGCAGAAGCTTTACCTCCTCGCATTTGCGGTAGTATTCGTTTATCTCATAGCGGCGAGCAATGTAGCCAGTCTCTCGCTGGCACGTGCATCCTATCGCATACGCGAGATTGCCGTTCGTAAGGCTCTGGGTGCCACGCGTGCGCGGCTCATTTACCAGCTTATGATCGAAAACCTCGTGCTGGCAATCTTCGGTAGCGCAGTTGGGTGGTTATTGGCTCTGTGGTGGGTAAATCTGATCGTCGCTCTCGCGCCGGAAGGGTTGCCGCGTCTCCATGAAATACATCTAGATTACAGTGTCTTCCTGCTCCTAGTAGCTTTCACCTTCGTAATCGCAATCTTGTTGTCGGTCCTGAATATATTTCAGTTTGAGCGATCGAAACTCAATGAAGCCCTTGGGGCGGGGGGGAGGGGCTCGGTTGGAAGGTATCGTCAGTGGCTGCGTAATGGGCTGGTGGGCATGGAGACGGC
Organism: Candidatus Angelobacter sp.; assembly: GCA_035294925.1. Classification (GTDB taxonomy): domain Bacteria; phylum Acidobacteriota; class Terriglobia; order Terriglobales; family Acidobacteriaceae; genus Angelobacter. The sequence goes on from DATGJZ010000037.1 coordinate 2,051, forward strand.
GACGGCCATCATGCTGCTGATCGGGGCCGGTCTGGTGATTCGCAGCTTTCAAAAGCTCTATACGGTTGACCTTGGATTTAGGTCTGAAAATCGATTAACGATGCGCCTTTCTTTGCCGGGATCGGCGCGCGCTCGTTCAGCCCCTGAAACTTACCGGCCAATTTATGAAAAGGTCAGTTCGCTACCAGGTGTAGCCGCCGTGGGACTCGTTAATGTGCTTCCTCTACAGAATAGCTTTGACGCAGAATATTTCATTGAAGGCCGTACAGCACCTGATTCACACAATAGCGGTGAAGTGCGCATGGTCAATGAAGATTATTTCAAAGCCATGGGTATGACGCTGGTTTCTGGTCGCCAGTTTACCGCTCAAGATAACGAAAAGTCTCCGCACGTAGTTGTGATCAACCAGAAAATGGCCCGCAAGTGGTTCTCGGATAAAGATCCGATCGGTAACCACATCCGGACGCTGGGAGCGGTGGACTGGATGTCGATCGTCGGCGTTGTGGCGGACATGCGCGACAGCGCCATTGAGACCGAAGCGCCGATCGAATTCTATTTGCCCTACCTTCAGAATACTTATCCTCCAGCTATGTGGAACGTCGGGTTGGTCGTAAAAACAGAGAAGGATCCATTCACTACGCTGCCTGCTGTTAAGCAGGCAATTCAGTCCACCAACCGTGACATCACTCTATCGGGTATTGAGTCCCTGGATCAAGTCATCTCTGATTCGTTGCGCGACCGGCGTCTTGCCATGACGCTGCTCGCCATCTTTGCCAGTTTGGCGCTGATACTGGCAACTTACGGGATCTATGCACTGCTGGCTTACTCTGTCCTCCAACGCACCCGTGAAATCGGCGTGCGGATGGCGCTCGGCGCCAGCCGCTGGCACATTCTGTATCACTTTACTTTGCAAGGGATGCGAATCATCGTCGTGAGCCTTCTAATCGGCACGACAGGCGCTTACATGTTGTGCCAGATTCTGGAGGGCTTGCTATTTGGAGTTAGGGCAGCCGACCCGCTTACATTTGCACTGGCCAACGTTCTTCTGCTAATTACGGCGATCTGTGCGATATTGCTGCCAGCGTGGCGCGGGGCCAAACTCGATCCACATGATGCCCTGCGGTTCGAGTAAACATTCTGGCGCCCTAAGAATGCTGGATAAACCGGCTGTACCTGTCCGTGACATGCTACGCTTTGACTGCTACCTGGAGCGGGTCGCGAATGATGGTCACCGCTTCTACCTCAGGCTGGGGCGCATCAATCGTAAGAGAAAAATCGATCACATAGCGGACGGTATTGGGGCAGAACAGGCACGGTGTCTCCTGGATCTTCCTTAGGTCTTCCGTCCCCACGCCCAAGGGAAAGGAGCGCAGGCACTCCGTGCAACTCAGCACCACGTAAGGTATTCCCTTGGAATCTCTTCCATTCCGGGGTATCCACACCGGCGCCGATTCTTCCTGATGGGCCAGCGCCCGTGCCGCTGAGGTGTGAATCAGGTCGGCCACAGTGTTTAGAAGTTCCTCCGGACTGTTCCGGCCCTTCGCATAAAAAGCGTCCGCGATCACCCCGTCGGGCACGCCATCTCCAAAGTGATATGCGCCGCTCATGGCAATTGCTGTCATGTACGGGAACCGCCGGCGGACCACGGACAGGAATTCGAACCCTGACATTTGCGGCATATTCAGGTCGGAAATGATTACGGTGGGAGATGTTCTGCGTAATTGCGAAAGAGCGTCAAAACCGTTGTCTGCCAGGCTCACATCATATCCTTCTTCCTCTAGCATCAAGCCCATGCTGTCGCGCATGGCCGCGTCATCATCCACCAGCAGGATTTCGTGTCTGGCAAGGCTTGACATAGGCCCGTCCTTCCCTTTGACTCAAGGAAACAGATTCGAAAGAAATAATTATGGCCTCCCGCAAACTTACAAGACTGTTCCAAACAGAACAGGGCGTTTGGCCAATGTCCTCTTGGGGCCTGAAATTTGTTTCCGGCCAGCGGTGTTCCCAGCCGGGAACACGGTCAATCGTGGAGGATTACGTTCAGGAGGGACGGATGGACACTCAATGTGCCGTTATATTCGATGAATCCCATCTTGCGGAAGCGATTCATAAAGAAGCTTACCCGTGAGCGGGTTGTGCCTATCATCTCCGCCAGCGATTCCTGGCTTATCTTGGGAATCACCGTTTCCGGTGTGCCGCCGTCCTTGCCGAACTGGGCCAGCAGCAGCAGGGCCCGGGCCAGGCGTTTTTCACTGGAATTGAAAAGCTGATCCACAAGGTCTTCCTGGATGCGGGTGTTGCGGGAAAGTAGATAAGAGACGAAAACCTCAGAAAACAATTTTTCTTCGTGCAGTACCCGGACCATCTCTGTTCGTTCAATCCTGAGTATGGTCGTCGGCGTGATGGCTGTCGCGGTTGCCATGCGCAGGGGCTGAATTGCCGCAATGCATTCTTCGCCTAAAAAATTCTCCGTGCCGAGTAAGGCGATGGTTGCTTCCTTGCCGCGCTTGGAGTTGACGGTTAGCTTGACCCGGCCTTTCTGGATATAAAACACAGCATTGGCTGGATCTCCCTGGGAAAAAATGGTTTGGCCTTTCTTGACTTCAACAATCGTCCGCCCCAGGCCGGTTCTGGCGAGAAAGGCCTCAGGCTGAAACGCCTCTTTCGACCGGTTTCGTGGAATGGTGGTTGGCACTGGTTCCATCTTACTTTCCGCTGCCCGATGCGGCTGTCCAATATTGAACACTTCTGCCCTGCATCGATATGCGTTACACCCCGCCTTCTATAGCCGGCTCGCCGGCGGAGCGCCTTCCGCGTTCCACGCCGCGCCAAAAAAGACGATCATGGCGGAAAACTCCATCCACACCATCAACCCGATCACCGCGGCCAGGGTGCCGTAAACAAGTCCAAACTGCATTTTTCGCACGTAAATTCCAAACAACACCGTCAGGCCCCACCAGAGAATCGTTGCCGCGCCGGCCCCCGGAAAGACTGACCTCCAGGAGGTTGCGTTGAGCCGGGCGAAGCGATAAATCACTGCCAGAACGACCATCTCCAGGATTAACCCGCCAACCGGAAGCATGATGTTCCAGAAGCCGCGAACCCAGGGGGACTGGCCGAACCCGGGGGTGAGCCACCCGGGGGTAAGCCAATGGAACAGTGGATAGCTGAAGACGCTCAGCACCACGGCCCCAAGCCACGCCACGATCGTCACGCAGAACAAAAGCATCCCACGGAACTGGCGGCCGAAAAAGGAAGGTCTCTCCGGGTCGCCATAGATCAGGTGGATGCCTTCCATGATGAGCTTCATCACCTGTGAACCCACCAGCAACGTTCCGCCCCAGCCAAGAAACACCCAGGGAAAAGTGTTCATCTGGTGGCGTAACAGCAACTCGGAGACCAGTTGCCAGCTTCCGGGCGGAAGAATCGCCGCAAGTTGTGCCACAAGGTCCGGGCCATTTTTCCCCTGTAGAGAGCTGCTCAACAGCCCCATCGCTATGATCAGCAGGGGAAAAAACGCCAGGAACATGTTGAAGGCCACGGCCTGCGAAATCATGTTGCACTGCGGAATCACTCTGGTCAGCGCCCGGAAGAGCTTCTTCGTCAGAGAGTTGAGCGCCATGGCGCGGAATTATACCGTTCGCGAGCCGGAGGCCCCAGGCCTCCTCATCGCGCCTTGCTTTTGCTTTGTTCTTGATTTCTCTTGCTGGTGCATTGCGGACTATCGTTGCCCGTAATCCCCCGTCACAAACTCTGGCTTGTGCCAAACCAAAAAAAGGCGCGAGCCGTTGCATCAGACTCGCGCCGGCAATCATGAGGCGCTTGGATCTAGGGCCGGTTTCCTGTGGGCGGGCTGGTCTGCTTGCCAATCGCCTCGCCGGATACCACCAGCTCAACCCTGCGGTTTGCCTGGCGGCCGGCCGCGCTCGAGTTGGAGGCTACCGGCTCCGTGTTGCCAAAACCTGTCGAGGTCACGGAGTCTCGTCCCACTCCCTCCTGTACCAGGTAATCTCGCACTGACCCGGCGCGCTGCTCGGATAGTGTTTGGTTGAATTGATCGTTTCCCACATTGTCGGTATACCCGCCTACCGCGATGTTGAGTCCGGGATACGCCAGTAGAATGCCGGCAACCTTGGCCAGCTTTTCTCTGGCGCCCGGCGTCAAGTTGTACTGCCCCGTGTCGAACAGGACGTCGGACATGCTCACGATGAGCCCACGCGCGCTATCACGCGTTTGCAGAATCGAGTTGAGCTGCGTTTCCAGTCGTGCGCGCATCTCCGCCTTATCGCCCTCGGCTGCCTGCGCTCTCTGGTCGGACCGTTGCGCGTCAGACCGGGACTGATTCGCGTCGGCCTGGGCGGCGGCCACCGCGTTGGCTGAAGCTGCCTGGCCTTCTGCCAGATCGGATTTGGCCTGTGCTGTTTCAGACTGTGCCTGTTCTTTCTGCCGGTTCGCGTCGTCGGCCCGCCGCCTGGATCGCGCTACTGCGTCTGTGGCTGCATCGCGCTCGCTCGATTGGCGCTCTTCCTCCATTTTCTTCACCGTAATTACGCGTGCGTCTTCGGCGGTCTGTACCGCCTCACGGGCGGCCGAGATCTCGGATTTCCGGTTTGACCTGCCGGCTTGAAGGCTCTCGGCAGTCTGAAGATTCACTTCTGCCTTCTGCAATGTTTCGCCGGCATATTGGTCAGCTCCGGTCCACTTGGCGATTCGCACGGCGTTGCGCGCTTCGTAGAGCTCAAGGGGCGCAGTGGAGTCCCCGCGCGTGGGCTGCAGCTCCACCGGGCTTACGTTGCTTTCATAGAGTCCGCGTTGCAGCAGTTCGTACTTCGCCTCCACGTGCTCAATGGTTCCTTTGGTGTCATCTCTCACTTGGTTTTCCAGCACCACCACATCGCTGGGCTGCGTCACTGCAAAATAGGGCTCTGCCGTCACGATCATGCCGAAAGCCTGCAGGCTGCTGGTCACCTTAAGTTTGCTCTCGCCCTCATGATTCATCAGAACTTCACCCAGATTCACCGGACGTCCTTCAGGGCTGATGGCCCACAGAACGTACGTCAGGTACTCTGGACCGAACCTGCCTGCGGGCTGCAAACCTCTGAATTCAGCTTCGATCTGGATCGCCCCTTGCTTGCTCGCGACTTCGGCATTGCCGCCGCCCTGAGGAAGAAGGTTGGTGCCTTGGAAGTCGATCCGGGTCCCTCCGCTGCGGTGCCGGTAGTTGACCGCCTGTGTCGTGCGGGTCACCACCACGATGCGGTAACGCCGGCTGGAGTCATTGTGTCGAGCATCAGTTTGGGCCAGCGCAACCAGCGAGCTCAACAGGATGGCAAGTGTTACAAGCAATTTCTTCATGAATATCTCCTTTGTTGTTGGCAGATCCTGCCGTGTGGGCCATCTGGGCCCCTTTGTGAAGGGTCTGAATGTTGTGCAGGAACCTGCTTCGGACAGACACTCTGGCCGGCAATGGTTGCACCGCTTTTTTTCTTTGAGGGCTGTTTGTGAGCGTAGCGCGGAACGCTCTTCAAGTTCTGAGCAACATAGCTCACTTTCCGCGAATAAGAAGGTCGAAGCTCTCCGCGGTTAAGCTACGCGGAGCTGTGGTGGGCAGAGTTTCGGCACATTCTTCTCAAACAGGCATCGATGATCCGGGCCGGATCGGCCTCGGCCTCATAAAACATTGTTTTTATATCCTGCCCACCAGCACGAGAATGAGTATGATTACCAGGACCAGCCCCAAGCCTCCAGTCGGGGCATATCCCCAACTTCTGCTATGGGACCACCTTGGTAGCGCGCCCACCAGGGCCAGGACCAGAATTACGATTAGCACAGTTCCAAGCATTGTCTTCTCCTTCCTGGCTGAATGATCGCCAGAAGAATATTCAAGGTTGTTGTTACAAGGCGCCTCCGTTGTTCTGAACGCCTCGTTCTCTCGCTGAGTTTGCCGTATCGGAATCCTGCGACAACTCCGCCGCGAGTAAGTCTTCGTCGGCATCTGCCGGCTGCATGTCGGGTTTGGTCACCCACTCCCACTCAACGGGACGAAATGTGTGACCCACTGACGGCTTAACCATGATTTCCGGCCTGAAACTGCATGCCAGACAAACTGCTCCTATGGACCGGATCTCGGTCTCTTTGGTGATGTGATCATGTCGGGTCCCAAACCAGCCGGAAACCACCGGCCCATTGCACCTTTCGCAAGGGAATGCCGAGAGATGCAGATAATGGGTGGCATGCTCTCCTCCCGCCCAGTCAGTGCTGGCGAAGCTCTCGCAGGAACAGCCTGGACCATTGCTTACCACCGGAACCAGAGACATAGCCACCTCCTCCGAACTAAAGACCAGCCGGGGACCATCACCCCGGTGACACAAGAGTAACGGTCCCCAGGGGTAATATTACTTACTGGTTACCTCCATGGGCTTCCTGCTCCCTGGCGTTGCGGGCGGCCGCTGCCACTGCCCTCATGAACGCCCTGGCGATATCCGGCGTTGAAATTTTTCCCCGGAGAACGGACTGGAACGAGACATCGTTCCCATAGACCGATCGAGTGGAGTCGCTATCCTGCTCGATCACTGCGCCTTCCAGCGTCAGGCCGGCAAAGGCTCCCTTGGAACGCGAGTACGTGAGTATCTCGGTATCCAGTTTCCAATCAGTGCCTGCGGACGCATGGCGGCCAACCGGCCCGGCTGCCGCGGATGCTTCCCCACTGAGCTGGAATTTGCTGGAGAGCAAGTGCTGCATGCCTCTGTCATTCATGACCAGCATGATCAGGTCCACGCCTTCCATACCAATCTGCAGGCCCCAACTTCCGCCGCCGATCGATATAAAAGCAGGAGCGCTCCAGCCATGCTCCGTCCGGCAGGTTGCCAGGCCGCGACCGTGCTTGCCGCCAAAGATGAAGCCGCCTTTGACTAGATGCGGAACCACGGCAATGCACTTAGCTCCCTCGAGAACCTCTTCCGGTATCCCTTTGTCGGGTTCGGAAGTCATTTGACTCAATACCTCGGTGGCCATCTGCAGGCGCTCTGTCACATCTTTCTTCTGCTCGCCGGCCCATGTGAGGCTACCTAAACATCCCATTAACAAGAACACGATCAACTTCTTCATACGGTGTTTCCTCCTGAAATCCTGTTGTGAAACGATGAATTGATTTTCGACGCCCCTGCGAATTGCTGAGCGATCGGGGCGTTGAACCTTCCGGCTTTTATGGAATCGCTCAAGCTGCCTGAACTGAAAGAGGTGCGGCGAATGATCAGCCGCAGCAGCAGGGCCGTGAGCGAGACCGCGAACAAAACATGCACGGCGCTTCCGCCAAACTGCAGGACCATTTGCAGCATCCATACGACGATGAGAAATTTAAAGACTGTCCAAAGCATCAATGCACCCCCTTGATGCGTTCGGCCGGTTATGCCCGGCTGAGTGTCTGCACTGCAAAAACCTTTAGCCTTCGAGCGTAAAGCCCGGCGGCCGTCACTCAGCCTCCGCCTGGATTGGCCTGGATTGGCAACCATGCGTGTTTACACTATGGCATTCGCGCGGAGTCAAGTCTGTGCATAATTGACCAGGTCATTTTTATGCATCCCCTTTGGTTTCGCTGCTCTCTCGGAGAAAGTCCATCATGGGGAGGTGCAGAGTCACTCTGCCACCAGGCGGCTGGGGAGAAACAACGGAAAGGGAAAAATCAATGACAAATCGGACCGTATTGGTGCAGAAGAGACACGGGGTCTCCTGGATCTTTTGCAGGTCTTCGTCTGTGACACTTAGGGGAAATGATCGCAGGCAGTCCGTGCAGGTCACCACGATGTAAGGTATGCCATGGGAATCCTTCCCGTTTCTGGGGATCCAAACCGGGGCCGATTCTCGCTGATGAGCAGCCGCCTGCGCCTCTGATGTTTGAATAAGGCCCGCCACCATCCTCAGGAGTGTTCCGGGATGGCTCTGACCGCCCTTGGTGTAAAAAGCGTCCGCAATCACCCCGCCCGGCACCGCGGTTCCAGAGGCGTATGCGCCGCTCATGGCGATAACAGATATTTGCGGGAACCGCCTGCGCACCACGGAAAGAAACTCAAAGCCGGACATCTCCGGCATGTTAAGGTCGGAAATGACTATACTGGGCCGCGTCCTTTGCAATTGTAAAAGGCCGTCGAGGCCGTGGATTGCCGTATGCACCCTGTATCCCGCTGAGCCCAAGAACACTACCATGCTCTTGCGGATGCCCGCGTCATCATCTACCACTAGAATTTCATGGTTAGAAGGGTCAGGGCCCATGGGGAAACCCTCCTCAGTTCTCGCATTTGGAAATGAGTTGCGCCCCATAATCATGCTATGCAGGAAACTGGCAGTCTGTTCAAAAGTAGACAGTTTCTTCAGGAATGTTTCGCCAGGTAATAAGAGATTTGATTCTTGTCCTGCCGCCCTAATGGGTCCTGGCTCCCCAGGACGCGGCCACTCTGCCCATAAAAATTGAGAATTAGCCTGTGCAAACCTGTGCAAAAGAGACCAGACTCTTAATATTCGCCGCGCCTAGGATGAAATAGAGAGACACTTCCAGGCGCAGCCCGAGCGTTTGTGTTGCGAAGAAGGAGAGGATAAGTATGCCTTTGGTACAGGTAATAATCGTGTTGATCGTTGTGGGTTTTCTACTCTGGCTGGTGAATCGACTCATCCCCATGCAAAGCACCATTAAGAGTTTTCTGAATGCGGTGGTGATCATTTGCGTGGGCTTGTGGCTTTTGAATGCTTTTGGAGTCTTGCATTCTCTTTCCAAGATGCGCATTGGGCATTGAGGGAGAGAACTCTCTCAGCGGACTGTTTTGTCATGGGCTTGCAGGGAGGCCTTCGGCTGGACCTTTGCCGCGTGACGCTGCAGAAAGGCCAGCACGCGTTCAAAATACCGATCCAATAACCAGCACGCCAGCTTGTTCGTAATCTGCACAACTTATCCTGCCTGTAGAGACAAAGATAATTTCTTAGCCGCTAGCGAGTCTGTTCACTCTTGAACACCAGCCCTTCGGTGCGTTGCATTCCTTGGTAAGAATTGCCGGCTTCCTTTATAACGTGAGCGCAATTGACCAGACGGATTACGTTGCCGGTTGATAAGCTCAGAGAGCGGTAAGGTATTTGAGGAGTCGCCGCAGCCTCGCGAAAACGCGCGACGGCCTTCCCAATCACAAGCACCAGGGGTTGATCGCGCGGGAGCGTTGCTGGGGAACTCCTGGTCCCTGGCGCAAATCATGAATCTTCAAGTGCGGGCGTTTCTATACCGGTTGGTAGTGCAGCCACTGCTCGGGGCCTTTACAACTCTCGCGGTACCCCCGAGAATTTGGCGGACGCGCTTACGTTTGCTGATCCAATATTTTCACAGGCTTCCTCTTGCGGTCCGCGTGCCCCTCATTACAGCTTCAGTGCTCGTAATTTGTGTGACCGTTGTAGGGGTGGCCCTCATCACAATCGCCCTCCATTACATATATTTTGATCGGACCGATCTGCCCAGGATTGAGCAGTTCGCCCGCTTTGAGTTTTCTACCATTGGTCACATCTATGACCTCAACGGCCAGCCGTTGGTGGAGATGTCAAGAGAGCATCGACGCATTACGCCGTATCAGGAGATCCCAGCTATTGTTCGCGACGCAATTCTTGCTGCTGAAGACAAAAATTTCTTTTCGCACAATGGAGTGGACTACTCCTCAATTCCCCGCGTCGTGGAAAAAGTCAGGGTCGGTGCGGTCCTGGGCCGCATGCGACGTGTAGGACGGGAGGACGGGCCAGACAGCCTGGTCATGTTCCGGCAAGGTGGATCGACCATTACGCAGCAGATCGTGCGCGGTTACTTTCTGCGCGATCTTACTGACCAGGAAAACAGCAGCCAGCCCCAGCCGGGTGTGCTCTCCTACCTGATTGGCGCGCGCAACGCGAAGAAGGTGGTCCGAAAGATCGAGGAAATTCGATTATCGGTATGGGTGGAAGAAGAGATGGCCAGGCGTTTTGGCTCGAAACGCCGCGCGAAGGAGGAAATCCTCGCGCGATACGCCAGCTTCGTCTACATGGGAAACGGTCAGTACGGGTTCGCCACTGCGGCCGAATACTATTTTGGACGTTCCCTGAGCACCTTCACTATAGACGATGCCGGCGATGCTGCTTTATTGGCCGGGATACCCAAATCGCCTCGTTCCTATGCGCCGGACCACAATAACGACCCGAGAGCTCTGCATCGCAGGAATCAGATCCTGGACCTCATGGCCAAGCGCGGTTTTTTATCTCAGGACGCCGCACGGGCTGCGGAACAACGTCCCATCCGCTGCGTGACAGAACATCCTGACGGTAGAGGCGAGGAGAATGCGCTGCAGGCGCCGGCGGTGGTGAACAGCACTCTGGATGAACTCCAGGTCCGCCATTGGAAAGTAACTGTTGAAGACCTCTTCCAAGGGAGGATACAGGTCTACACCACGGCAGATGCCAGGGTACAGCGTATTGTGAGCGATGCATTGGAACAAGGCCTGGCAGCATATGAGAAGCGGCACTCGCACGCCAGGGGGATGATCCAGGGGTCGATCGTCGTGCTGAGAAACAGCGATGCCGGCATCCTCGCTGAGATCGGCGGCCGGCAATTCTACAACGAGCGCGCCGCCGTTTACGGTGATTTCAATCGTGCCACGCAATCGCTGCGGCAGCCTGGGTCGGCCATGAAGCCGTTTGTGTATCTTGCTGCTTTTCGGCAGGGGCCCTTCACCCTTGAAACGATTGTTCCCGACGAGCCCATCAGCGTTCTCGACGGCATTGCGCGAAAGTCGATCTCCAATTACGATGGCCGCTTCAAAGGCATGATCCCCCTCAGGGAGGCGCTGGCGGAATCCAGAAACGCAGTTGCAATTTGGATCGCGGAGCAGGTTGGAATCGAGAATGTTCTGGAGACGGCACGCAGCCTGGGAGTCAAAACACCTCTGCACCCCTACTTTACGACTGCGCTAGGCGCCTCAGAGGTGACTTTGCTGGAACTGGCGAACGCCTACCGGACCATTGCTTCGGGCGAACGGGCGCGTCCTCATATCATCCGGCAGATTGTCCGCGACTCGGGCGAGGTAGTGGCGGATGACCTCAATGAACGGTCAGTCTCTGTGGATGACGGAGCGCTATTGCTCATTCAAGAAGGCCTGCGCGGTGTGGTGCGCATGCCCAGTGGCACGGCCCACGCTCTTGACTCAAACAACTTTCCGATCGCGGTAATGGGAAAGACAGGAACCACCAACAAGTTCAGGGATGCGCTGTTTGTCGGATCCACTTTTGGCCCTGACGGAGTTACCGTCGCCGTCCGCATAGGTTTTGACGACAATCGCTCCCTTGGTTCAAAAGAAACTGGCGCCCGGGTCGCGCTTCCGGTATTTAGGGAAATCATGCTCAACGTGTATCGGGAAAACCTTATTGGCCCCGCACCTGAGTTCCCGGCGGACATGGAAGATAGGATTAACGCTTATCTGAAAGGGCGTTCGGTTGAAGCGCCTGAAGCGCCGGATGCCCAGCAGGCGCTCCCATCGCCACAATCACCGGGCGCTTCCCTGGTTGGGTTCCACGCAGGCGCAAGCCAGCCCCCACAGTGAGGCAGGGGCTGGGTCCTTGCAAACCAAAGGTTGCTGGGTGTGATTTGTATTTTGTGCCATTCGATAGAGATAACGCGGGTTACTGATCAAAGGCTGAGCTCTACTTAGGAGAGCCAACAGTTTGAGCAATAACCCATCTTGCGCAATAACGCATAAGGATCGGTATTAGGAGCTCTTCTCCGCCGCGTTGCGCATGGCATCGCGTCCGGCGTCAATCGCCGCACTGACCTGCTGCTTTTTGCCGGTGACTATCTTTTTTCCAGAAGCTACCCAGTCGCTGATTTGGTCACGGGCATTTCGCCCAACGGAAGTCAGGTATTCACGGCCGTCATCCACTCCGGTGACAATAGCTTGCCGGGTTTCGCGTCCGGACTTGGGTGCATAAAGGATTGCCACTGCGGCCCCAAGACCCAAGCCGGCCAGAAACCACCCAATGTTGTTACGATTATCAGACATGTTGCCTCCTAATGTTCATTTAGATGCTAAGTTACCTGCTGCACACGAGCCTTCCATTATTGTTTTCAATTTCGCTGGTGCACTGGTTGAAGTTGCGCAGTGACGACTGCCTCCATCCGCCGTTCCTCTTTTGACAGCTGGCCAGTAGTGTAGTGCCGCTGACCCGGGCGTCCTGACACGTCTGCCTATATCCGCCATCTGGCGGTTCGTTCCGTCGTTCCTCACGTCTAAAGTCATGATCGCTGTCGCGTCTGTCGCCTTGCTGGTACTCATTATCTCTATGGTCGCTATCTCTACCCTTAGTGCAAACCAGACGTCCGTTATCATTCTCAATTTGCGAAGTGCACTGGTTGAAGTTCTGGAGAGACGTCCGGTTCCAGTCTCCGTCGCGCGTTTGGCATCTGGCTTCGAGTGTAGTGCCATCGGTACGGATGTCCTGGCAGGTCTGCGCGTACCCGCCGCTAGGCACGCCTTTCCGCTGGTCCCCGTGCCTGTCGTCCTGGCCACGGTCTTGTCCCCGGCCATGGTCGTCCTGTGATTGATACCCTCTGGCCAACCCTGGCGTGCAGAGCAGTCCAACTGTGATTGCAAACATCCATGCTGCTTGTCGTAAATTGAATTTCATTTGAAAAACTCCATTCTTTCGTTAAGTGAAGTAGAGAGCGATGTCTCTGCTCTAGAACTGGCGTAACATCTGGTTCCATTTGGCAGGTAGAAACCAAGATCCAACTTCGCATGAAGAACCAGATGCTATTCCGGGAGCCACTGTTTTCCGGTACACCCGATTCTAGCGACGGGGGCTGGCCGCAGTCTGAGCACAATTGCACAGACTAGTCTCCTCTGGCTGGCCATACTTTGAGAGTGCCTCAATTCCCCCGGTTGCGATTTGATGTTTTCGGAAGCTGAGAAAAAGCGTCTTCAATCATGTTCTTTCCAGCTAAGGAAGGGTCCATGTTGTTCTTGACTGTAAGTTGCCTGTTAGTGCTGCTGGCCTGGATCGGAACCCGCTCGCTGCTTCAACGCACCGGGCACGCGCGGCAAATAGGATTCATGAAGCCGCTGCTCTGGGTTTTTCGGGTGGCCTTCGGGTGTCATCACCGCCAACTGAGCCGTGTGTTCACCATCAGGAAACGCACGTACCAGGTGTGTTTTGAGTGCGGACAGGAATTTGAGTACTCTTGGGCCCTGATGCGCTGCCTGCCATCCAATGTTGCTGACAATGCCTATGCGCCGCTGAACAGCGCCAGGGACGCCGAAGTTCCTGTGATTTAATCCGGCTGCAACACACGCTCGCAAATCCTGAATCTCTGCGTAAAGCGAGCTATCTTGCTCAGAACCGAGAGTCGATACCTGTCATGATTGACTTTCCTGAGTGTTTAGATGGGGCCTCGAACCGCTGATTCGCAGGCTCTTAGCGCTTAGGTCATTGCAGTCTGATCAAGCTGCGGCGAATCTGTCGGCACTCCCGCCGCAGGCGACAACAGGAGCTTTGCGTTCGAGCAGGCGTACTGTATCAGCAGTAAAAAAAGAGGTATCACATATGAAAGCATTTGGAATCAACGCTCTGGCTATTCTGTCTTTGCTTCTCGGAAGCGCGGCTTTTGCCGGCGCCCAGCAGGAGCAGCGGAATGAAAGGCAAGACAAGCCCGAACAACAGCAGTCCCGGCAGCAGCCGCAACGCGCCCAACAACAGCAGCGGCAGGACCAGAGCAGGCAGCCACAGCGTGCCCAGCAGCAACCGCAGCAGGACCAGAACAAGCAGGCGCAGCGCACCCAGCAACAGTCAAATCAGTCCCGGCAGCAGCCACAGCGCGCGCAGCAGCAGCGGCAGGACCAGAGCAGGCAGCCACAGCGTGCCCAGCAGCAACCGCAGCAGGACCAGAATAAGCGGGCGCAGCGCACCCAGCAACAGTCAAATCAGTCCCGGCAGCAGTCACAACGCGCGCAACAACAACAGCAGCAGGATCGAAACAATCAATCACAGCGCGCTCAGCAACAGCAGCCACAGCAAAACCAGAACCAGCGGCAACAGAACGCCCGGCAACAGCGCGGGAATCAACAATCCCAGCGCACTCAGGAGCAGCAGCACGTCCAGCAGGCGGCGTGGCAAGAGCATCGCGCGCGTAGCTGGCAGTCAGACCACCGCACCTGGCAGCAACGTGGCGGATACAACGGTTACCGCATTCCTGACGACCGTTTCCGTGGATACTTCGGGCCGCAACACGGGTTCCGGATTTACGGTCTCCCCTTTCTTGTTGTGGGCGGATATCCCCGTTTCCAATACGACGGCTATTGGCTCAGTCTGGTGGATCCATGGCCGGAATCATGGGCCAATAACTGGTATGACACGGATGACGTCTATATCAGCTACGTCAACAATGGTTATTACCTGTTCGACCGCAGGCATCCGAGTATTGGCATTGCGATCAGCATCTCGATGTAACGGTTTACCTCGTGCAACCTTTCGGAGAGAGGGTTGCACTGGATGACCCATCACTCCTGCTTACATCCGGGATGGTCGCACGGTCTGGGCCTGCAGGATGATCTGTCTCCGGCGGTCGTGGCGCAATGCTTTAGTAACTGCAAAGAGTCACTTGAATGAGCAATTGTGACCATTACGTCTTTGTTGACTGTGCCATGCTTGTGTTGTGTGAGTCTCTGAATCACCGCTTTACTAATGAAGGAAGGAAGTACCAAATGAAACTGATAAAAACCCTGTCAATTGTATTTTGTGTTCTTGTGGCCGGTGCGTTTATGTTGCCAACAGCGGCAGCTGATGAATATAACAACCGGACTACAGTGACTTTTAGCGCGCCAGTCGAGGTCCCCGGTGTTGGCCTGCATGTTTTGCCCGCCGGTACCTACCTCTTTAAGCTGATGGATTCGCCGTCCGACCGGAACATCGTCCAGATATTCAATGAGGACGGCACCCAGTTGTACACCACCATCCTCGCAATCGCGAACTACCGTCTGCATGTGACGGATAAAACGGTAATGAAGTTTCGAGAGAGGGCGGAAGGTCAACCGGAAGCTCTTAGAGCGTGGTTTTATCCGGGAGCAAATTGGGGCCAGGAGTTTGTCTATCCAAAGGCAAGGGCCGTAGAACTGGCAAAGATAGTACAAGAGCCTGTTCTTGCGACGACTGCCGACCTGGCTGTGGCGCCCGTGGAAGATATGAAGACCCTGCCTGTAGAAGCCGTTGCTCCTACTGGAGAAACCGTTGAGCTGGCGCAAGTTGTTGAACCGCCGCCTGCGGCCGAAAAGGCTTTGCCCCCAACAGCTAGTTGGTTGCCGGTTCTTGGACTGAGCGGCCTGCTATCGTTGGGCCTGGGATTTGGCCTCTGGATGTTCTTTAAGAGAGGCGCGGATCAAGGTGTTCGACTTGCCAACCGGGCGAGTTGAAGCCATCGCCAAAAAAGGGATGGTACGCAGAGTACCATCTCCTTTCCGGTTCTAAAGAGGTTCCGTAGCGGGTTGTGGGACGACCTGCAGATTGCCCGAAAGCAGTGGCCATATGAGAAAGTTCTCTTCATGCACCCCACGTCTGGTTTCCAGGGTTCTATGCTTGGCCGTCCCCCTTTTTCTGATCATGCTGACAGGTTTTGCTCAGTCGCCATCCCCCTCCATATCACAAGACCGCTCCGGTGAGGGATACCGCATCAAGATAAATGCCAACCTTGTGGTCTTGCACGCCACGGCGGAGGACCACAAAGGCATCCTTGTTTCTGGACTCGATAAAGACAGCTTTCAAGTCTACGAAGACGGAGCACTTCAGCAGATCAAGTACTTCAGCCACGACGATATCCCGGTCACCGTCGGCCTGGTCATCGACAACAGTGGAAGCATGGGCGAGAAGCGGGCTGAAGTTATCGCGGCTGCATTGGCGTTCGCCCGCTCCAGTAACCCGCACGACCAGATGTTTGTGGTCAATTTCAACGAGCATGTTCGGTTTGCCCTCCCCGCCAACATGCCATTTACCGACCAGGTGTCCCAGTTGGAGACGGCACTATCCACAATTTTCACCAGCGGCCAGACGGCGTTGTATGACGCGGTGGCGGCAGCGCTCGAACATCTGAAGAAGGGCGATCGGGACAAGAGAGTGCTGATCGTGATCAGCGATGGCGGCGACAATGCCAGCAAGCACACTCTGGCCGGGATTATGGCCATGGCGCAGGAGGCTGACGTAATCGTCTACACGATCGGCCTTTTTGACGAGGATGATGACGAAGACAGCAACCCGAAGGTTCTGAAGCAGCTTTCCGCGGATACCGGCGGGGATGTTTTCCTGCCCCAGTCCCTCAAAGAGGTGGTTCCCATTTGTGAACGGATCGCCCGCGATATTCGCAATCAGTACACCCTTACTTACGTCCCCTCTAACAGCAAGCAGGATGGAACGTATCGGGTCATACAGGTAAAGGCCAGTGCGCCCGGGCGCGGACGCCTGTTGGTCAGGACCCGTGCGGGCTACCGGATACCCTTGGATCCCCACCGATCGCCGGCCACAAGAATGGTTGCCCCGTGAAATCTATGACCAAACCGTGGCCGTTTCGACCGAAGCCTGCGCGATCTCTTGGGCGCTGGATTCCGTATTTCTTTTTCATCCTGGGTACCCTCCTGCTCGGTTACGTCGCTGTCACACTGGTGGATGCGAAACTCTATCAAGCCCGTGAGGCCCGCGTATTTGAACAGGCTCGGCAGGTCCAAAGGGAACAACAAGCGCGCAACAGTGCACGGCCCTTCAGCCGCAGTGAGAGCCCTGCGCCGCTCCTTCCCGTGCGGCTAAGCCAGCCTGATCGCGCAGCAACTGCGGGCAGTGAAGGGGTCCGCGGAAGCCCTGCGTGGGGTAGAATCGAGATCCGCTCAATCGGCCTCTCGTCGATGGTCCTTGAAGGTGTCGACTCGAAAACTCTGCGACGAGGAGTCGGACACATTCCCGGAACCGCGCTTCCTGGCCAACCGGGAAATATAGCGCTCGCAGGACATCGGGACACATTCTTCAGGGCACTGCGCAATATCAATAAGAATGATGAGATTACCCTGGAAACGCTAGACGGTTCGTTTCGCTATCGTGTGGACCTTATTCAAGTGGTGGGTCCCGAGTACACCCAGGTGCTGAATGGTTCCAACGGCGAGATTTTGACCCTGGTGACCTGCTTCCCCTTTTCTTATGTGGGCCCTGCTCCTCAGCGATATATCGTCCGCGCAAGCAGAATTCCTGAGTGAGCAACTGTAATCAGAATTGGGCGGCCTGGGCCGCTAACCTGAGAGGTATCAGAGTTTGCAGCCAGCAACTTTATCTGGTTTTATCGAAAAAGGAGCACGAACATGAGTGCCTTTATAGCTGCTACCGTGATTGGCGCCGGATTTCTGTTTCTGGCGATTTGGGTTGAGATTGGCGAGCGGCGTGGCGCGCCCGGCGATGGAGATTACCGGGGCTCCGGGAAGCCGGATGCTTAGTACCCGCGGCACGCCTGCTGGATTTAAACCCGCAATCCCGGTCTCGCGTGAAACTGGGACCGAGAGCCATTTTGCCCAGCTTATCCGCTTCCAGGAGCTCATAATTTATTGATGGGAAGAAGAAAAAAATTGATATGTATGTCTGAAAGAGCTAAGGCTTATGAAGCGGAAAATTTTAAAATCGCTGTGGATGCTGTTGGCATGCACAACTCTTTTGCACCCGGACGCGTTGGCGCAGTCATCGGGCAAGGAACAGAATCTCTTCGCGTGTAACAACGGTTTCGGGTCTTGCGACCGCTCGCAGCTCAGTGCATCGGAACGGACTCAATCCGATCTTGCTGAACGCCAGCGTAACCTGGTGGATTGCAGGAATGATTGGGAGTCATGTGATCGGTCCAGGCTGACGCCGCAAGAATCCACCGCTTTATCTCTCGCTCTGCACCAGCACAATTTTGCCACCTGTATGGATGGCTGGGGGGCATGCGACCACGCCAGACTTTCTCCGCAGGAAGCGAGGGCTGTAGAGGTTGCCGAACACCAGCACAATGTCAAGGATTGCGAGAATGGATCGCCATCGTGCGATCGTTCCAGGCTGACCGCATTCGAAGCCAGGAATGTAATTCTTGCTGGGCGCCGGCGCAATCTCGAGGACTGCACGGACGGGCTTCCATCCTGTGATCACTCCGGGCTTTCCCGGCCAGAAGCGCTTTCCGTGGCCGCGTCTGAGCACGAGCGCAACAAATCAAATTGTTTGGACGGATGGGGACCGTGTGACCATGCCGGTCTAACCAGGTCAGAGTCGGACGAAACTGTGCGTAATGAGCGGCAACGCAATCTCGATGCTTGCCGGAGCGGCCATCCCTCCTGCGACTATTCCACCCTCACAACCGCTCAAGCCAGCCAGTTAGCTGTCGCCGAACACCAGCGCAACTACAAGGCTTGTCTTGAAGGCTTCGGTTATTGTGATCGCTCTCTGCTTACAGCGGCCGAACGGCAGGCGATCCCGCGCTAAAGATGAAACAGCGCTCCAACGGACTTGGCTAGAAAGAGGAGTTCAGCAGACGCTTCGAGGCTTCCTGGTAACTCACCTGCACGTTAGGGCGCGGAAAGTCCGGAAATAAAATAGTGGGAGTGCCGTCCTGGCAGGCGCGGACGTATATCACGCCTGATTGCATTTCATTGTTCCGCTTTATCAACTGCGTATAGTGAATGTTGTTTTCCCCCGTCAGGCTCACGCGCAGGAGCGCATCCACTTTGGCCGTCTCGTGCACTTCGAATGTCGTTTGCGTCTGGCGAATGGCGAGTCCCGCATCCAGGCGCTTGTTCATGTCCTCCACATGTTCTGTGACGGCGCTCTGAAGGCTGCGGAAAGCGATAGGCGCCTGATTCTTCCGTAGCGGCTTGCCGTTATCTTTGATCTCGTCCATAGTCGTCCAGCCGGAAAGAAGCGAAATTTCTGTCAATCCGCCCTCGGGCGGGAAAAGAAATCCGGCGCTTTCTTGAAAGAGGTAAACCCTCTCACTTTACATTATCCAGTTTCAGGTACCGGCGATCTGTTCAAAATTGCTCAGTTTCCGGGTTAAAGTATTGCCGGTATTCCGTACCGTTGATCACTTTAGAATCAGCTTGCTGACCCACATGCACACTTGATATGCGGAATCGCGGAGCTTCGATGAAGGAAATTGCCATCCTGACGATCTTTTGTGTTTTCTTTCCGGCAGCAAGGGCGCATGCCCAGCTACCGGCCGGCCAGCCACCCCTGGCCATTACTCACGTCAACATCATCGATGCGACCGGCTCCCCGGCACAGCACGATATGACCGCGGTCATCCAGGGCAATCGGATTCTTCGCGTTGGGAAAGCGAACCGCGTGAAGCTCCCCAAAAATGCAAGACTTCTGGACGCGAGCGATAAATTCCTGGTTCCCGGCTTGTGGGACATGCACGTCCACACCATCTTTGGAGATTGGATACCGGGAGGAAAGGAAGTCTCGCTGCCCCTGTTCGTTGCCAATGGGATTACCGGCATTCGCGACATGGGTGGCGAACTGGATACTTTACTGCAATGGCGGTCTGAAATCTCCGCAGGAACTCTTGTGGGACCGCGCATGGTCATCGCCGGTCCCATGCTCGATGGGCCCAAATCGCGGTTTCCCAGCTCTGTTTCCATTGCCACGCCTGAAGAGGGGCGCAAGGTGGTCGACGATCTCAAGACCCGCGGCGTGGACTTTATCAAGGTGCAATCCTTCATTCCGCGCGATCCGTATTTCGCGGTAGTGGAGGAGTCCAAAAAGCAGGGGCTGACGCTGGTTGGACACGTCCCCGACGCAATTCGCGCTTCCGAAGCCTCTGACGCTGGCCAGAAGAGTATTGAACACCTGACGGGAATTTTTGAAGCCTGCTCCAGCGCCCAGAATGAAGACAAGTATCTCAGCGGTGAAGCCAAACGGTTACCCAAGACCTACCTGGACACTTACGACCAAACCCGTTGCGACAAGCTCATCGCGCGCATGGCCCATAATGGGACGTGGCTCGTGCCCACGTTGGTGTGGGAGCGCGGACAATGGCTGATAGATGACATCGACTACAGCCATGATCCTCTGCTGGAATACGCGCCGGCTTCCTGGCAAAAGAAGTCCTGGCCATCGTTCACCAAGGGCATTCTGGCCGAGCTCGATACTGACCCGGTTGCCTACCGCCGGCAGTTTGTGCAGAAGGAATTCGAGATCGTAGGCGCAATGCACAAAGCTGGAGTGCGGCTGCTGGCCGGAACGGACACCGCCGCCGCCGTAGACGTTCTTCCCGGGTTCAGCCTGCACACCGAACTCGAGTATTTCGTCCAGGCAGGTCTCACGCCCATGCAGGCCCTCCAGACTGCCACCCTCAACCCCGCCCAGTTCCTTGGTTTGCAGAGCCAGTTCGGTACAGTGCAGGAAGGCAAATTGGCCAACCTCGTCCTCCTCGATGGCGATCCGCTGGAGGACATCCGCAACACGCGCAAGATTGCGGCAGTAATCCTGAATGGCCGCCTTCTAACCCGGACCGATCTCGACGATATGCTCAAGCGGGTGGCCACCTTTGCCGGCGGACATTGAAAAGAAGAGCGAAAATATTACACAGGCGTTGTAGCCGGCCTGGGTCACTGCCCTGGTGCATCTGCGTCGGTGCCTGGATTGCCTGAACTGTTCTGGTCCAGACGTTCTGTGATCCAGGTAATGAAGTCAGCCTTCACGATGTTTTTACCGGGACAATACTTGTGGGTTGTCTTTGGGTCTTCTTTGTGAATGTGCAGCCCCTGGGGATCAAGTCCAGCGAGAGCGTGCAGCGCGCTTAGCGCGGTCACCGCGTTTTCCCTCGTGCCATCGCTCAAGGGTTCAAGATCGTAGTCACCTACAATCTCTACTCCCCAGGAAATCGCGTTCCATGAAGGAGAGTGCACGCCGGGAGTGTTGAGAGGGGTAAACACCCAGATGAGATCGTCAGCCACGAAGAGATGCGGGCCGGCAGACCAGTGCTGAACGTCGCGATAGTATTTCTGCAGTTCCTGCATGTGGCTCTCGCCGGATTTCTTGTGCCAGTCAGACAGCTTCGGCAACTGCGTGTTGTGCACCACCACAAATTGAGGACGCCAAAGGTCAAACTGGATAGTGCTGGCATAGTTTTGAAAGTCTGCGCCCGTGAATCCTTGACCGACGATTCCTTTCCATTGAGGCATTGTTATCGTGACTCCATTCTTAGAAGGTCTTGCTTGCGTTGCGTACCCCAGCGATAGCCGCTGGAGGCGCCATTCTTGTAGACGACCCGATGGCAGGGAACCACCACGGCGAGCGTATTCGAAGCGCAGGCGTGGGCTACGGCCCGGACCGCAGCACTCCGGCCCATCGCGTGGGCGATCTCCGAATAGGTCCTGGTCTGCCCTGACGGGATTTTCTGCAACTGTTGCCATACTTTCTGCTGGAAGGCGGTCCCGCGTATATCGAGGGGGATGTGATGCAATAATCTCTCTCCCGCCACCAGGCCGCGTACCTGCTCGGCCCAGCCCGCCAGTCCGGTATCATCCTGCTTGAGGACCGCGTTGGGATACTCTGCTTGCAGTGTTGTTCGTGTGCCCTTGCTTCCCGTGAACTGGACCGAACAAACCCCGGCCGATCCGGCGACCAGTATCATATCTCCCAGTGCCGTGTTGAAGCGGGTGAAGCGTAACTCTTCATGGGACGCCCCGCTGCGATACCGGCTGGGCGCCATGCCCAGGCGCTTGCGCGCGGACTCATAAACCCGGCTGGAAGAACTGTAGCCCGCTTCAGCCCATGCTGTGGTTACCGGGTTTTTGTGGAGCGCCTTCTTGAAATGAGAGAAGCGGCAGGATTGCAGATACTTGGCCGGGGAGATTCCCAGTTCGGCGGTGAATACCCGCTGCAGATGAAAGCGGCTGATTCCCGCAAGTTTACTCAGGGTATTCAGGGTGATCTTTTTATCTGTGTTTGCTTCGATGTAGCGGCAAAGACGCCGCACCAGTGCCGGCTTTCCCGCCGACGCATCCGTGGGCTTACAGCGAAAGCACGCTCGCAACCCCGCCTTCTCAGCCTCCTGCGGCGAACTGAAAAAGCGCACGTTTTTGCGCAGAGGCCGCCGTGCCGGGCACGATGGCCGGCAATAGACGCCAGTGGTTATGACGCCGAAGACAAATGTGCCGTCCGAGATGGAATCACGTTGCAATACCGCGCGCCAGCGCGCGCTATCCATACCGGAAGGTGCGGCACCTTGTTTCATGGACGGTTCCCCATTATATGTCGCCCTATCGCGTGGAAAATGATTCGAATGAAAGACTTCAGTATGCAGGTTTGTCATGGTTTCAATCTAAGCTTGTGCGCCGCCGCCTGCTATCCGAATGTTGCGGGTAAATAGTTTTTTTAGTTTACCTCGAACCCTGAGCTTGCGAAGGGGAGGGGTCCCTGCAACAAAAACGAAAATCGAAACCGCAGACGACGGGTTAATTTAGGTCTGCGCGGATGGCCGCCTGTAGCAGAGAACACCTCGACCCCGGGGATGTCAGGCATTTCGCCGCACGTAGATCAGGCTGAGCCCATGCACCACAAGACCACCGGTCAATGCCAGCCCAAAAGCTGCGGTAGCGGGCAGGCGCAGCAACGCCGGCGAGAGAATCAGGAAAAAAGTAGCGGCTGTGTAGAGGCCAACGGAGACGCCCCTGAGCACATAGACCGCGGCCGCGGCTTCATGGCGATGGTTGAACACGGCAAGAATTGTCGTGTAGGCCGGAAAAGCGCTCAGGATCCCACTGGCTATCGGCCCTAACAATTTGGCAAAGCCAGTGAGAGTTACCACCATGAAGCTGGCTGTGCCCATTCTCAACCACAAGTCGTATTGTCCGTGAACAGTCTGGGCACGGGGTGGCGCTACTTTGGGAAAGGCCCACAGAATGACTGCCAATACTATGCTCACTACAGTAAAGGCAGGAAGGATGCTGAGCGTCATGGGCAGAATCAGGGCCGCAACCGCGAAGTACGCGATCCAGCCGATGATGGTGCTGTACCACCAAGGCAGCTTCAGGCAAGAATACGCATAGGTAAGGGTGAATGCGGCCCATGCCAGAATGCCGAGCAAACTGCCCAGGGCGGTGCGCGAAGCAAACTGAGGGCCTTGTTCCAGCACCAGAAAGAACAGTATGGGCCCGGAATTAAATGGAATTCCAAGCAGCCATCCGGAGACGCCCGGTCCCCACTTGCGACCAGCCAGGCTGACCAGCGCGATCAGCACCGGAGCAAGAAGAATTTTGAACAGGAGCACCTGTCATTCTACGAAAGCGCTGACAAACCCACCATATCCGGACGCGCAAGAAATTGACGGATCGGGTAATCCGGTCAAGCCAAAACCCGAAACCGTCGCCACTATTGCGGGAACAGCCGGACGAGGCGCTCCGTCAGGGTCTTTACCGTTGTGTGGAGTTCCTTCAAGCCGGGCGTTTCGAAATCAATGTCGCCGCCGTCGAGATCGCAGATCACATCTTCAAGCAACGCGGTAGCCATGTTCAGGCGTTCACCCAGAACTCGCGGCATGAGCTGGTACGGATCGTTGCCTTTCCCTTGTTCTTCCAGCCACTGCTGTACGGCGGCGGTGGCCTGGCGTGCCCGTTCGGTTGCACTGCGAAATTCCATCAATACCTTCACGTTGATCATGCCGGTCTTAACGGAATTGTGGGCTTCCTGCAGTTCCTGCTCAGTCTTCTTCAATTGTGATGCGACCGCGGGTTTTGACGCTACGCTCTCATGCATGTTTGTAAGTTCCCCTTATCGTTGCAGAGTACGCCAGAGGTTCATGTCCGTCCACATTACTCCGGTCACCCCTTTGGAACTGTGACAAGAACCAATGGGGTGCAACTCTGGACGCACTTGCCGGCTTCTACAAATAGACAGCCTGGGATTGAGGGACTGTTCTGCTCACGTGCGATTCTCAACGTGTGAATCGTGTGAATAAGGACTAGCCCTTCAGAACAGGAGTGTTCGGAAAAAACATGTTATTCTGAAATGCCGCTTTGTCTCTAGCGTTCTTGAAGGTTTGGAGCAGGAGAGACAACAAATGCATTCCTCCCCCTCAATCCGCTTGCGGATTGCGCAGTGGACTCTGATCGGCCTGTTGCCCCTGGTTGCCTGGCAACTTACCACCACCACATGGACCATGCTCCACCTGCCATTCGGCGTGTTTTTTACCGCCGCGGCAGTAATCTCCGCGGCTGTGGGCGGGCTGATGCCCGCTTTCGTCTCGGTAATCCTGAATATCGCCGCGCTCAGTGCGTTCTCTTACCTGCACCCGATGATGAGCACACGTCGGAGCAACGTGCTTTGGTCGCTGCTGCTCGCCAGCGTTGCTCTGCTTGTCGGCTACGCGCGCCGGAAGTGGTCGGCGGCGGAAATGCTTGCCGGACATTTGAGCACTGACCTGGCGCGGCTGCGAGATGAGTTGGACGCCCAGCGCTCTGATTTAAAAAGATTTCATGAACTTAGCGTGAGCCTTTCCAGCAGTCTTGAACTTCAACGGCTCTTGCATGACGTTCTGGGCGCAATCGCAGCGCTGCAAAAGACTGACCTTGCCATGCTCCTGCTGCTGCCTCAGCCTTCCAGCCAGACCTTGCGGGTGGAAACTTATGCTGGCTTTACGGCCGAACAGATCAGCCTGTTCGGCGAGTTCCCAACCACATTTTTTTCCACGCAGAAGCGGGTGTTGATTGAAGACATCGAGGCTCCAGGCACTTACTTTCCTTTTGTAGACGCGGCAGTGCAGGTGGGATTCCGGGCTTTATTCAGCACGCCCATCATCAATAGCCGGGGTGAAGCGCTGGGAGTCGTGGCAAGTTTTTTCAGAAAGCCACATGCTCCCGCCGACCGCCAGTCGCGCCTGGTCGAACTGTATGCGCGGCAGGCGGCAAACGCGCTGGATAACGCGCGTCTCTATCGCCATTCCCTGGAAACTCTGGCAGCAGAGCGCCAGCGTAGCGCGGTGTTGCGCTCCCTGGCTGAGGCTTCACTGCAAATCAATTCGGCCCTGGCCCTTGATTCCTTGCTCCGGATTATTACCGACCAGGCGCGAAAAATCGTTGCCGCGCGCC
Source organism: Candidatus Angelobacter sp. (assembly GCA_035294925.1). Lineage (GTDB taxonomy): Bacteria > Acidobacteriota > Terriglobia > Terriglobales > Acidobacteriaceae > Angelobacter. Next base: position 27,178 of record DATGJZ010000037.1, read on the forward strand.
AGGCATTTACCACCTTGTTGCCGAATACCGAAGACCGGAGCCAGAGCATTACCTGCACCTCAGTCGAGGAAGGGCAAGAGGCATTGCCCTTCCCGCCAGAACGGTCAGAGATGTTCACCCTGGCGTGCAGCCTGAACAAACCGGTCCGAATCACTACGAGCACACAGGGCAGCCACGCCTGGCGGACGATGATGAAAAGCGCGGATGCCGCGCGAGACGGCTGGCTGGCGGCGCCCTTGCTGACCCGTGATGGCAGAAACCTCGGCCTGATCCAGTTGTCGCAGAAAATCAATGGCGAGTTTTCTGAGGATGATGAAGCCATCCTGGTTCATCTGGCGCACATGGCATCCGTTGCATTGGATAACGTGCGCCTCTACCGCGAGGCGCAAGAGCAGATTGCGGAAACAAAACGGGCGCAGGGCGCCTTGCAACGCAGCAAGGAGAGCATGCAACTGGCGCAAAGATGCGTCGGGATTGGCATCTGGGAGTGGGACCTGCAGAGCGGAAGGCTGGTGTGGTCCCAGGAAATCTGCCGCATGCATGGCATTGAGCCCGCTCGCTTCGACGGCAAATATGAGAGCTGGATGGAGACCATCCACTTGGAAGATAGCTGGCGCGTGCATGCGTCCATCACCGACGCTCTGGCAAAACATGGCGAATATGAGGCGCAGTACCGCGTCGAATTCGCTGACAAGAGCCTTCACTGGCTGGAAGCCCGTGGCCAGACGATTGTGATCGGCAACACTCCCGTACGAATGCTGGGCGTGGCCATCGATGTAACTTCCAGAAAGATGGTGGAAGAGGCCTTGCGCCGCTCTGAAAAACTGGCGGCCACCGGACAGCTTGCGGCCAGCATCGCGCATGAGATCAATAACCCGCTCGCGGCCGTTACCAATGTTCTCTACATTCTGCGCACTCATCCGGAGCTGTCAGGCAAATTACTTGAGCTGGTGCAGACCGGTGAAAGAGAACTGGAGCGCGTTATCCACATAGCCAGGCAAACGCTGGCTTTCTACCGCGAAGTTTCTCTGCCGGTCTTGACCTCTGTCCCCGGCCTGATTAACGAAGTGCTGGGCGTATACAGCCGCAAGATTGAAGAGGACAACGTCAACGTGCAGAAGCATTTTGATAACGTTGAAGAAATACGCGCGTTTCCGGGTGAACTCCGGCAGGTACTCTCCAATCTCGTGCTGAACGCTCTGGAAGCACTGCCAGGAGCGGGCACGATTTCTATTCGCGTGCGCCGGGTCAGCGGCAAGCAGGGCCAGGCGGGGATCCGGATTACGGTAGCGGACAATGGCGCAGGTATTGCCCAGGAGCATTTGCCGAAGATTTTTGAGCCTTTCTTTACTACCAAGGACTCCAAGGGCACGGGCCTGGGACTGTGGGTGAGCCACGGAATTGTGAATAAGCACCAGGGTTCGATTCGCGTCCGCACCAGTGTGGAGGGCGCCCGCCATGGAACATGTTTTATGGTCTTCCTTCCTTATACTCGTGCCGAGGGCCAGGAGAGCGACTTACCGGAAATCTCCCAGAATGCGTCGCCAGGCTTCTCAGCTCGGGGCAACGCAGCAGGCTCAGGGGGCGATTTATCGGTAGCGTGAGAAAAGCAGTACTTAGTATTTAGTACTTAGCGTCAGAATACAAACTTAAGACATTCATACCCGCCCATGGGAAGTGCGAATTGCTGAGCGCGAGGCAGCACGTGGAGCCGCCTGCCCTCTTTAATTGCCTTTATTGCGGCGCATTCCTATGCCGAATCCTGTCCCTCAGATATCCTAGGAGCCAGTGGCTAGCAGCTAGCAGCTTCTCTATGGTTTCCGGTTTCGTCTCCATCATCGGCCGCCCGAACGCCGGCAAGAGCACTCTGCTCAACGTCCTGGTGGGCGAGAAAATTGCCATTGTTACGGATAAACCGCAGACCACGCGCACGCGCATTCAGGGGATCGTGAATGTTAAACCACAGAAGGGGCGTCCTTCCGGGCAGATCATCTTTATTGACACTCCCGGAGTGCATCGCCCGGACAGCCGTTTGAATCGCAAGATGATGCAGGAAATCCACGAAGCGCTGCAAAGCCGTGACCTGATTCTGCTGATCGTGGACGTTGCGGAAAAATTCGGCCGCGGCGACCAGTACGTCCTGGACCTGGTAAAGCAGTATCAATCAGGGGACAAAGGACAGGGGGCAGGTCACAGGGGGCAAGGAACCGGTGACAGGGGACACCATGCTCCGGTTTTCCTGCTGCTGAACAAGATCGACCGGATTGAGAAAGAGAAGCTGCTTCCTTTGATCGAGCAGTACCGCAAGCTGCATGATTTTCAGGAAGTCATTCCTATCTCGGCGACGAAGGGAGAAGGCTTGGATATGCTGCTGGACAAGATCATCCGCAGCCTGCCGGAAGGGCCGCGCTACTTTCCCCCGGACCAGCTTACTGACCAGCCCGAGCGATTCCTGGCCTCTGAGATTGTCCGCGAGAAGGTGTTACAGAAGACGGCCCAGGAAGTGCCGTACTCAATCGCGGTGATGATTGATCGTTATGAGGAACTGGAAAGGCTGACGCGCATCGCGGCCACCATATATTGCGAGCGCGAAGGGCAAAAGGGAATCCTGATCGGCAAAAAAGGCGAGATGTTGAAGCATATCGGCACCGCCGCCCGCATGGAACTGGAACATCTGTTAGGGAAGAAGGTCTTCCTCGAGCTGTTCATCAAGATCAAACCTGGCTGGAGGGAGTCAGGGGCGTTTGTCGACGATTTGGATTGGCGCCGCCAGATGGGCGGCGGCTAAGACGCTTGTCACTTCAGATTTTTAATAAAGGTCGAGCCTAACCTCGATGCTAATTGCGACCGCAACCGGTTTTCCGTTTTTGCGGGCCGGTTCGAACTTCCATTGCCGCACGCCTGCTAAAACTCTTTCATGAAGGTCTTTGTCTTTACTCGCTGGTCTGGCTATTTTCGCATCACATACACGGCCATCGGCTCCCACAACTACCGTCAACACCATTGTTCCCTGAAATTTTTGGTGTTTGATTTCTTCCGGTGGATCTGGGGTCTTCATCGTAGTGGAGATTACTCGCGGCGCTGTGACTCCATTGCCCACATAAAGAACCTTGTCACCATCGTTTACGCACGGAGACGTCGCCGGCGGCAGCTTTTCCCCGGTCTGCGCGAAACTCCGTGGGGCGATGAAAATGAATAAAACAACCATGATCAGGAAACACTTGACTCTGTCACGGCTAGTCGGTGGAAGCAGCGCCTTCATGGTCTTCACTCTTTCACCGCAATCCCCAGGGTTTTCATCTTCCTGTACAGGTGGCTGCGCTCCAGGCCCAGCACTTCGGCCGTGCGAGTGACGTTGCCGTGGTTCTCATCCAGCTTTTTCAGGATGTAGTCGCGTTCATAAGCGGCGCGGGCCTGGTGCAGGCTGGAGAATCCTGATGCTGCGCGGCCTGCGGCTTCGCGATAGACCAGCGGTGGCAAATGCTTGCGCTCAATCTTGTGCACTGTGGGATTCATGATGACCACGCGTTCGATCACGTTGCGCAGCTCACGCACGTTGCCGGGCCAGGAATAGCGCATCAGCACCTCAATGGAGTCATCCGTAATTTCCTTCGGGCGGCGGCTGTAAGCGGCGGAGATTTCCTTCAGGAAATGCCGCGCCAGCATGGGAATATCCTCCTTACGCTCGCGCAGAGGAGGAACATAGAAGGGAATTACGTTCAGGCGGTAGAACAGATCTTCACGAAAATTACCCTTTGAAATTTCTTCTTCCAGGTCTTTGTTGGTGGCGGCAATCACACGCACGTCTACCTGGATGGGCTCGTCATCGCCCACGCGGGTAAACTTCTGCTCATCCAGGGCGTGCAGCACCTTGGATTGCGTTTTCAAGCTCATGTCTCCAACTTCATCCAGGAACAGGGTGCCGCCGTCGGCTTTCTCAAATCTTCCTTCTTTGTCCCCGGCTGCTCCCGGTACCGCGCCCTTACGATGCCCGAACAGTTCACTCTCAATCCAGTCTTCCGGGATGGCCGCGCAGTTAACTTCAACAAACAGGTTTTCCATGCGCAGGCTGTGCGCATGAATGGCCAGCGCCACCAGCTCTTTGCCGGTGCCGGACTCGCCATAGATGAGCACCCGGCCGTTGGTCGGCGCCATAACGCTGATCTGCTGGCGCAGCGCTTTCATGGGAATGCTCTCGCCCACAATCACGCTTTTGGAGTGGAGCTGTTTCTTGAATTCAGCGTTTTCGCGGCGCAGGCGGTGGGCGTCGAGAGCGTTCTTGATCAGGATGAGCGTGCGCTCCAGGGAGAGCGGTTTTTCCAGAAAGTCGAATGCGCCCAGCTTGGTGGCGCGGACAGCGGTCTCAATAGTGCCATGGCCGGAGATCATGATGACCTCCGGGCCGTCATCAATTTGCTTGATGCGCTCAAGCACGTCCAGGCCATCCATGCCCGGCAGCCAGATATCGAGCAGGACCACCTCGCAACTGCGCTTTTTCAGTTGTTCCAGGCAGGCCTCGCCGCTTTCCGCCAGCAGCACCTTGTAGCCTTCTTCTTCCAGAATGCCGCGCAGTGACTCGCGAATATCGCGTTCATCGTCAACGACCAGGATGGTATGGGGCATGTTCTGGATCAGCTTCTAGCGGCTGGCTGCTAGCTCCTTGGGAAAACCAAAAGGCAACACCAAAACTTACCACAGATAACGAGGATGTCACTGATTTCCACGGACCGGCGATCGGAAAAGAGCGAAGTAAATGCGTTCTTCCCCGGCGGACAGAACACAACGTTCGAACCATTGAATCTGGGTGCTCTTTGTTTCTTGTGGTTTAGCGGAATACTTAACGACTAGGTATTAACTACGGCCGTTGCTTCCGCCAGCGGCAATTCCATCACAAAGCGGGCGCCCAGCGGCTGGTTTTCTTCCACGCGGATGGAGCCGTGATGGTCCTCAACGATTCGACGCACGATGGCCAAACCCAAGCCAGTGCCGCGTTTCTTGGTTGAAAAGTAAGGAAGAAAGAGCTTCTCTTTGAGGTCGCGGGTCACGCCGTGGCCGGTATCGGCGATTGTGATCTCCACCGCATCCTTACTTTCCACCAGGACTGTCGAGATATGGATCTCGCGCAGCAGGGAGTCCTGCATGGCGTCGGCGGCGTTATCAATCAGGTTGGCCAGTGCGCGCTTGATGCCTTCGGGATCGGCCATGGCCAGGGGCAGACCGGCTGCGAGCTCCTTTTCCACGGCGATGCCGTCGAGCCTTCCGTTGAACATGCCCAGCGTGTTCTCAATGATGTCATTCACGTCCGCCGGCCGGAGTTGCGCGGCAGGGAAGCGCGCCAGGGAAGAAAATTCATCCACCAGCGAGCGGACCGTCTCCACCGCGCCGGCAATGGTTTCTGCGCAGCCGTGGATTACCGCCAGGGACGCATTGTCCGGCGCCGTGGCTCTATCCAGGTGTCTGCGAATCCTGTCTGCGGAGAGCGCGATGGGTGTAAGCGGATTCTTGATTTCATGGGCGACCCGGCGAGCCACCTCCCGCCATGCCGCTTCCTTCTGCGCCTTGAGCAGGTCGCTGAAATCCTCAAACACAATTACGTAGCCCAGGCGCTGCTTTCCGTGCTGCACAGAGGAAACAGTTACGGCAACGTTGAGCTTGTGCCGGGCAACTGGAATTTCGAGCTGGCTGGTGGTTACTGACATGCGGTCAGCCCTGCGCAACAGGCTCGTGAGGTCGGTGGCCACGTCCAGGGGAAAGATGTCGCGCACGGTTGCGCCGGTAACGGGAGAGCCCCCGTTAGGCCAGAACATCCGACCCAGCGCTTCGTTGGTGTGCGAGACGCATCGTTCAGTATCCAGCGAGAGAACGCCGGTGGGAATGTTTTCCAGGATGGTCTCAATATGGCGGCGCCGCTGTTCCAACTCCATATTGGTATCGGCCAGCGCGCGCGCTGATTGTTCGATTTTTTCACGGCTGGACTCCAGGTCCGCAGCCATGCGGTTGAAAGAGGAGACAAGCTGGCCCAGTTCATCAGCGGCAGAGACATCGATGCGGTGGCCCAGGTGCCCGGCGGAAATCTCACGCGTTGCTTCCGCCAGGGCTGCCACGGGCCTGGTCACCAGTTTGGCCACGTAGAGTGAGACCCATGTGGCGGCGAACAGCACCAATACCGTCAGCAGGGTGAGCAGCAGCATGTACAAGCCGCGAATGCGCTTGGTTTGGCGGCTCAGAGCAAGAAAACTCTGCTGGCTTTTGTTGATCTGTTCCAGGATAGGCGAAAAGTCTTTGGGCAATGGCAATGCGACCAGAATCTGTCCCGTTGCACCGACTGGAGCAGTAGCCAGAAGATACTGAGTATTTCCGCGGGTCCACTTCTGCGGCTCGTTCTGGATGAGCTGAAGCGGAGGAAATGCCTTGCGCAGTGCTCCCCATGCTCCGGGCAATTTCCAGCTGGCGACCGGGTCGCCATCGGCTAGGGCAACCGCAAATCCACCTTCCAGCGTAGGCTCGTGACGGCGAAATTCGTGCAGTACACCGGTGTAATTCCCGGTTTCAAAGGAATGCTGAGTTTCCGGCGAAGCCGCGATTTCGGCTGCCTCCTGGCGGGCATTGTCTCCGGCGTAATTGGAGAGGATCTTTGCTACGTGCCCGGAGTCCTCCTGGATTTGCTCCACGGGGCCGGAAAACCACTTATCAATGGAGCGGTTCATCAGGCCGTAGGCAAACATGAACATGACCAGTGCCGGGGCAAATGATAGCAGCAAGGCCGCGATCACCATGCGAGTGCGGAAACGCGAGCCCAGCACTCCAAGCTGGCGTTCAGCATAGAGCTTGAGCAGGTTGCGCAGCAGGACAAAGGTGAGCGCCACCAGCAGCAGAAATACCAGCGCGGAAAGCGCTACCAGGAAAAGGGTTTGCTCCACAGAACGTGGATAAACCTGCTTGATGTTGAATGCGGTTTGCGAGAAAACAATCACGAACAAGACGAAGACGGCTATTGCCATGGCGACCAGCATGGGGCGCCGCTGGGTGATCGGCAGGTCTCTGTCTCGATCTGGACTGGGCTGAACCACAAGGAACTCTGCCAGACATTATAAAGAAAAGCAGGTTCTCGGCCCTTCGCTCTTAACGCGCAGGCAAAAATACAAGAGAAATCCTACCGCTGATTTGCGCTGACTAAAGCTGAAAAGAACCCACGCAAAGCCAAAAGGCAAAATAAGGGGCTGATTCCCGCTTATTCGCCGGTGTCAATCTGGGCGCGCTGGAGCCGGTCAGAAAAATCAACATAGATGGCCTTCCATTGCGTGTAAAAGTCGATTGCTCCAATCCCGCCTTCGCGATGGCCGTTGCCTGTCGCTTTGGTTCCGCCAAAGGGGAGATGGACCTCTGCCCCAATGGTGGGCGCATTCACATACGTGATACCCGCATCGATATCGCGCATGGCGCGAAAGGCCCGATTCACCTCACGAGTATAGACGGCAGAAGAGAGTCCGTAAGGAACACAATTGGCGATCTGGATGGCATGCTCAAAATCTTCACATGGAATCAGGCTTACCACCGGGCCAAAAATTTCTTCCTGCGCTATGCGCATTCCAGGATCGACATCCGCAAATACGGTTGGCTCAAAAAACCATCCATGATCGTACGTGGCTCCGGTGAACCGCTTTCCACCCAGCTCCAACTTCGCGCCTTCCCCTTTGCCAATGTCCACGTACCTCGCGCTGGTCTCAACCTGCTGTTGATTAATCTGCGGGCCCACGTCCACACTTTCGTCGAGTCCATTTCCAACTTTGAGCTGCCGCGCGCGATGGACGAGCTGGCCGGCAAACTGCCGGTAAACACCCTTCTGCACGATTACGCGACTGGCCGCGGTGCAGCGCTGTCCCGTCGTGCCGAAAGCGCCCCATAAGACGCCATCCAGGGCGAGATCGAGGTTAGCGTCATCAAGAATGATAATAGCGTTCTTGCCGCCCATTTCCAGCGAGCAGGGCTTAAAGGCGCGCGCCGCCACTTCCCCGACCATCCGGCCAACTTCACTGGATCCGGTGAAGGAGATGGCGCGAACATCCGGATGTTCCAGGATCGGCGCTCCAGCTTCCGGGCCGAATCCGGTGACCACGTTCACCACCCCGCCAGGGAGACCGGCATCCATCAGCGCTTGGACCAGATTGAGCGTGGAGAGCGGCGTATCTTCCGCGGGCTTGATCACGCAGGTATTGCCACAAACCAGCGCCGGCAACAACTTCCACGAAGGGATTGCCATGGGGAAATTCCACGGGCTGATCATCCCGCAGACCCCCAGGGGCGCGCGCACGGCCATGGCGAATTTATTGGGCAATTCCGATGGGACGGTAGCTCCAAACTGGCGACGGCCCTCGCCCGCCATGTAATAGGCGGTGTCGATGGCCTCCTGGACGTCGCCACGCGTTTCCTTAACAACTTTGCCCATTTCACGCGTCATTTCGCGGGCACATTCTTCTTTGCGCTTCTGCAGGACTTCCCCGGCGCGGAAGATGATTTCTGCCCGTTTGGGTGCGGGCACCAGCCGCCAGCGTTCGAATGCCTTCTTCGCGGCGGAAACGGCCTGGTCTACGTCGCTCCTGTCAGATCTCTGGAAGATGCCGATAACGTCACGAGTGTCAGCCGGGTTAAGATTCTCATAGCTCTGGCCACTGTGCGAGCCGACCCATTCCCCGCCGATTAGGTTTTTATAAGTCTTTGCTGACATTGGTGTTGAATGATACCTTTCAAGAATCCAAAACCAGCTATCGTACAAGATTCATTGGCATTTCAGAAAGGGCGGCATTTTATGGCGCACTGTTAGACTAATGCCGTCTTATGGCAGTCTTGGCGTGTTTCCTCTCTCCTGATGTTCGATTGCCTGCATTCATGATAATTTCCTGCAGCGAGGTGTTGGTCTTGAAACTGGAGCTCTCGGGAGGGATCTTAGATATCAATGAGGGTTATTTGTGGCTAATATGAGTAGTTGGCGCAAGGTGACGCCTCGCGCGTTCCCGAAATGGATTGAAAAATTAACAAATATTAGCTTTTGCTATGGCAAAAAAGGAATATTAAGATTTAAATAACATTAAACAGAATTACAGAATTGCCTTTCCCTTAAAAGAGCTCCAAGGAAGGGTTACATTTTTAAGGAAGGGTTACATTTTTATGTCAATACTGCTAGCCGATGATGATGTCCATCTCGCGACATTTCTCTCCAAGTCCCTGGAGTCAGAGGGATACGCGGTGCATACCGCGCTGGATGAAGATACGGTCCTGGCGGAATTGAGTCGACAGAATTACCAGCTCATTATTCTGGACTTGAATTTTGGGAGAACGGACGGGCTCAAGCTGTTGGAAAAGCTGAGGTCGGAAGGCCTGGCGACACCCGTGATCGTTCTAAGCGCCCGCAACCGGGTCTCTGACCGGATTCAGTCGCTGAATCTCGGCGCGGACGATTATGTAACCAAACCTTTTTCATTTCAAGAATTGGCTGCGCGGGTCAATGCATTGCTGCGCCGCAAGGCCGATCCTTCGCTGAACATATTGAGGGTTGAGGACCTGGAACTGGATCCCTCCATGCGCAAGGTCGCCCGTGCAGAACGCGAGATTAAGTTGAGTGGGAAGGAGTTCCACTTGTTGCACCTGTTGATGCGGCGCGCCGGAAATGAAGTCACACGGCAGGAACTGTTGCAGGAAGTGTGGGGATCGCAGCCGGGATCGGACAGCAATCTGGTGGATGTCTATGTCAACTACCTGCGCCGGAAGATCGAACATTTTGTTGTCCTTAAAGGCGAGGAAAAAATCGATGAGGACAACAAGCTGATCCACACGGTTCGTGGAGTCGGTTACCGCATCGGCCGTGAGGCGCCGGTTTCCAAAGGTTCTGGCGATGGGGCGCACCAGGTCCCCGACTCCTTGCGTAGCGGCAAGAACGTTGCGCCTGGGTTAGCCGGGTTTTCCGATGCGGGCGAAAAGGTCACATTCCAGCAGACACCCTGGCGGGCCCTGGTTAATTCGGTGGCCCATGATCTGGCGCAGCCGCTTACCGGCGTGCGCTGCTTTCTGGAAGTTGCAGCCATGCGTAAGGGCAATATTTCCACATCGGCTTCCGATCTCAAGAGCATTGAGCAGCAAGCCGACCGCGCTATCGCACTCGCCAAGACCATCTCTTCCCTGGTGCGGGAGGTCTCAGTGCCCACAGGGCCATGGACTTCACTGAATTCTCTGCTGGAGCAGGTGTTTGACGACTTTGCCGTATTGTTGAACTCCGGCCTGCTTACGCTGGAGCGGCGGTGGGACGCCTCTATCCAGGTGACCAGCAGTCCGGTATTGCACCAGTTGCTGGTGTTGCTGGTGGGAAAAGTGGCGGGAAAAAATACCAAGCCGATCACCCTTACCGTATCTGCCGGCATGAAAGGGAGCCGCTGCCAGATGGAAATGCGCTGGCGAGCCACAGAGCAGGGCAGCGTCCTGGATGCAGAGAGCATTTTGGGCAACGACTTGGTTTATATCCATGAGATGGTGTATTCCATTGGCGGCGAGATGGCGCTTGAGGGCGAGACCGGAATCTCTTTGAAACTGCCTGCCGCCATGCAGCAACCGACCGTCAATGGTCAGCATTCGACCTTTAGCCAGTGAGGAAGAAGCCCTGATGCCCCTTACTCTCCCATCACCGCCACTACAACCCGTTTGGACCGTTGCCCGTCAAACTCAGCATAAAAAATTCGCTGCCACGTTCCCAGCAACAGCTTACCTTCAGTGACCGGCACGATGACCTGATGGTGCACCAGAATAGCTTTCAAGTGCGAATCGCCATTATTTTCTCCGGTCTGATGGTGTTTGTGGTTGGGGCTGAAGGGCGCCACTCTTTCCAGCCACTGATCGATATCTTCAATCAATCCTTCTTCGTTGTCGTTTACATACACTCCCGCGGTAATGTGCATGGCTGAGACCAGCGCCATGCCATCTTGAATCCCGCTGGAGCGGACGATCGTCTCCACCTGGGGCGTGATGTGCACGTAGGCTCGGTGCTTTCTGGTATTGAAGGTCAGGTATTCGGTGTGAAATTTCATGACGAATAGATTGCCAGAATCATCACAATTGCCACAATCCTCCAGTTAGGCGCAGGGTTCGCAACAAGCCAAACGCAATTGGGATCAAGCCTTGCCGTCCGTGGCTGGAGGCGGCAATCACAGTCATCGAGCCGGAGGTCGTGGTGTGTTGGGCGCTGCCGGTGGCGCAGAGAATTCTGGGATGCAACCTCCATCTAACGCAGCACGGGTGGAGATTGGCTGCCCTTCAGGGATCGCGCCGAGCATGCTGGCAACAGTACATCCGTCCCAAAATCCTGCGAGGGCTAGGTGACGATAGCCGGCGCCAAGCGAATGCGCAAGTTTGTTCAGGGCTGAATCCGGCCGAAAAACTGCTCCAAGGGCCCAAGGCCGCGGAAATAGCCCAACCCTTACCATCGCCCGGATTTTCAGAAATTCCTGGAGCATCCCCCTGGACAAGGTGAGGCATTTCTAATGAATTCACCCCTGAAGTCCGTGCTTTATCAAACTAAAGTAACGTTCCCAAGGATAGTTTATTACATAAATAACGTAGCTAGTTAGAAGTCTCTAATCTAAGCTTCCCTTACATCCGTATCCCCCCAAAAGAAGTAAAGCCCTTTCCCCCAAGAGCTTTCCGGACGTGTGTTTGCGGGTGAATTACTACAAGTTATCTAGCTCAGGAAGGAACAGATTTTTATGAGAAGGATGAAAGCTTTCAAGAGTGGCTGGATCGCAGTGCTTGCGGTTTCGCTCTGCTTGCCCTTGCTGGCGGAAGTGAAGGTAGTGCTCACGGCCAGCAAGATCGTAACTGTCAACGGCACGGAGCAGCGGCAGCCAGGTGACAAAGCCAAGCCCGGCGAAATCATTGAGTACGTGGCGGAATACCGCAACACCAGCAAGAGTTCGGTTGCCAACGTAGTCGCCACGCTGCCGGTACCCGCCGGAATGGAATACCTGCCGGATACAGCCGTTCCACCGCAAATCATGGCCAGCACGGATGAGCACAACTATGCGCCCGTCCCGCTGAAGCGCATGGTGCGCGGTGCTGACGGAAAGATGGTCGAGCAGCAGGTCCCCTACGCCGAATACCGCTCGCTTCGCTGGAAGCTGGGAGAGATTCCCGGCGAATCGAGCAAGAGCGTGAAAGCGCGCATGAAGGTAAGAGCAACGGAAAAGTAGTAGTAAAGGCAACACCAGGTCCCAGATTCAGAAGAGAGAACAGGTTCGAGAGAGAAGCATAAAGACCCAGGACCAAGAGACCCAGGATTAAAGACACAGGATGAGGAGATGAGTATGTCAAATTCAAAACAGGGATGGGTGAATTGTGTTCGCCTGTCTATTTTACTTTTCACCAGCCTCTGCATCGCGGCGGTCGTATTCGCACCGAATGCAGCTTCGGCACAAACCGCGGCCGGTACCTCCATCGGGAACCAGGCCTCAGCCACTTATACAGACAGTTCTTCCACCTCGCGGACAGCGACCTCCAACGTTGTGACCACCATCGTGCAACAGGTGGCCAGCTTGACCTTGTCCGCGAACGGCGCTAAGACTGCGTCGCCCGGCTCGCCGGTGTTCTATCCCCATACCCTGATCAACACCGGTAACGGCAGTGACAGCTTCACGCTGACGCTGGCCCCGGCGCAATCCGGTGCATTCACGCTTACCGGCACGCATATCTACCTTGATGCCAATGGCGACGGCATCCCGGATAACTTCGTTGACCTGACAGGAACGTCCGTCACAGTGGCTCCCGGCGCTGCCAACGCTTTCAAGTTTGTGATTACGGGCACAGTGCCTTCCAGCGCTACCGCCGGTCAGACGAACAATTTTTCCGTGAGCGCTACGTCAGCGTTCGACAATACCAAGTCAGCCAGCAACACAGACACCACTACGGCCACATCCAATGCTGTGATCAACGTGACCAAATCTTTGAGTTCCAATTCCGGCGCAGCCGGTAGCGGTCCTTACACCGTCACATTGACTTACACCAACAGCGGAAACAACACAGCGACGGCCGTGAATCTGGTTGACACGCTGCCTGCCGGCATGACCTATGTGGCCGGAAGCGGGCGTTGGAGCGTTACCGGAGCTACTGCGTTGACAGACGCGACCGGCGACCTGCAGCCTTCCAGTGGTTCGCCACACATTGACTACAGTGTGACCGGCAGCACCATCACCGCGATCGTGGACCAGGTTGCCGCCGGAGTTTCCGGACAACTCACTTTCTCGATCAACATCGCCGCCGGCACGGCGCCCGGGGTACTGAGCAACACGGCGACTGATTCCTATAACGATGGCTCGGGCACGATCGTGAACGGAAGCAGCAATACCGTCAACTTCACCGTACGCCAATCTGCGGCGGTTACCATCAGCGATACCGGCGTAGTGGCGAATGATAATGACGGCACGATCAACGGCATCGATACCATCAATGCCGCAAGCCAGGGCAGCACCGTTACCTTCACCGATGTAGTCACCAACACCGGCAACGGGACGGACTCGTTCAACATCACCATTCCGTCCAATACCTTCCCGGCTGGGACGGTATTCACGCTCTATAAGAGTGACGGCGTAACGCCGCTCATTGACACCAACGGAGACAGCATTCCGGATACAGGTCCGCTCGCTGCCGGAGCCGCTTACACGGTAATCGTGAAGGCTGCACTACCGTCCGGCGCAACAGGTGGTCCCTTCAACGCGACTGCAACCGCCACTTCAACAGTTGTGGGCGCTTTGAATGCCGGCGCGAATGCCAGCATGACGGACCGCCTGGTGGCCATTACCGCCAGTTCGGTTGACTTGACCAACAACGCCGCCATCGGCGGCCCCGGAGTGCTTGGCGTCGGACCTGGTCCCGAAGCTTCACCCGTGGTTACTAACGCAACGAACCCGGGAACCACCACAACGTTCGTGCTGTACGCGAACAACACCAGCAGCGCGGGCGTTTCTGACTCCTATGACCTGCTGGCTTCTTCCACTACCACGTTTGGCAGCAGCAATACGCTTCCAGCGGGTTGGACAGTTACGTTCCGGCTCAGCGCCGGTGCCGATTGCACCGCCGCCAATTTGTCGACCGTGATCACCAACACCGGCGTCATCAACGGTGGCTCCAACAAACTGGTGTGCGCTGTAGTCAGCGTTCCCAACAACTATGCCGCTGGTGCACAGGCGGTGTACTTCCAGTCCAAGTCGCCGACTTCAGGCGCTCTGGACCAAATCCATGACCAGGTAACGGTGAACACGATCCACAACGTGACCCTGACGCCGAACGGAAACAACCAGATCTTCCCCGGCGGCTCGGTTGTATACACCCACAGCCTGACCAACAACGGAAACGTTTCTGAGACAATCACGTTTAGCGTGCCGATTACCTCGGATACGCAGGCCGGCTGGTCGTCTGTGCTGTATCAGGACACCAACGCAAACGGCGTTCTGGATGCTGCCGACCAGGCAGTTTCCACCTCAACCACGTTCACTCTGACCGCGGGACAGAGCGTGACCATGTTCGTAAAGGTCACAGCCCCGTCTGGAGCGGCAGTGGGCGCCATTGACACCACCACTCCGCGCGCCGGCTATAACGCCACTTTTGCCACCGCCCAGGACCAGACGACGGTGATTGCAGGAGAGCTGAGGCTGGTTAAACAGCAGGCGCTTGATGCCAACTGCGATGGCGTACCGGATACCGGCTACGCGCAAACCAACATCACCGCCGGGGCCGTTCCCGGTGCATGCGTGATCTATCAGATCACGGCGACTAACGCCGGCACATCGAACATCACCAGCGTTGTGGTGAGTGACTCGACGCCGGCCTTTACCCTGTACCGCAATACACCGCCCGCCAGCACCACCGTGGGCACAATCGTCGCTCCTGCGAATGGAACGGCTGGAACCATCAGCGCGACCGTGGGCACCCTGACTCCTGGACAGTCAGCGGTGATCATCTTCGCGGTGAAGATCCAGTAACAAGCGGCAGCGGGAGGCATTCAAGAATGCCTCCCGCATTTTCAGACAGTTCTGCGCGCCACCGACCCGGCCCCCCAGGGTAAAGGCGAGCAGCTATTCCGCTTGTCAGGAGTGTTGCGTTGAGGGGAAGAGCTTCAAGGCCCGTACTTTCGTGGTTGCTGCTCCTATTGTTGCAGGCAGCATCGAGCGGAAGTGTTTCTCCCGGCACCTCAATTGACAACCAGGCAAGCGCTTCTTACACCGCGGCTTCGGGTGCTTCAACCACGGCGGGATCCAATGTCGTACACGTTATTACCCAGGCTGCGGCGGCAACCGTAGCCATAACCAAGTCGGCTTCTCAGACCAGCGCGAAGGCCGGCGATCATCCTGTCTTTACTCTCAACATCGCCAACACCGGCAGCGCAGACGCTGCCGGTGCGGCGGTGACAATTGACGGCGTCGCCACTACTCGAGTCGTCACCAGCGATGCCATTCCCAACAACACCAGATTTTCCGCCATCGTGAGTGCAGGCGCGGCGACGCCGCTCTATCACCTCTTCAGCGCACCTGCGCAGAACTACGTGAGTACGCTGCCCTCCGATGTTTCAACCATTGAGAACGTGGCATTCGCTTTGAATTCTCTGCCGGCGGGAACAACCGCCACCTTCAGCTTCAGCGTCACGGTGAATAGCAATGCCAGCGGCACGATTCACAATGTGGCCCAGGTGTCCTTCAATAACGGCGCGGACACAGTTGTGGTTTCCAATGCCGTGGACATTCCCGTAACCGGCCCGCCGCCAACGATTTCTTACTATTTCGATGGCACGTTTTCGAACGTAATCCATGCTACCGCGATGGGCTCTCCGCTGTGGATCCAGATAGACGCGGCGGCCTGCAACCTGGATCCTACCACTGCTGAAACCAAAGCCATCACGCTAAAGTCGCAGCTCACTGGAGACACGGAAGCCTTTACGGCGACGGAGACGGGGCCGAACACCGGGGTCTTCCGCGTGCTGCCCGCTGTGCCTACGCGCGATGCCGGCAGCAACCCTGTTATCTCCGGCAACAAGATCATGGAGGTGCTGAGAAATGATCAGGTGATCGCCACGCTCACGGGATGCGGCGCCGGATCTGTTGCCGTCTCAGTGCTCATCGATCCGGCGGGCACAGTGTTTGACAGCCACAGCAACGTAGCCACCGCTGGGGCCAGCGTCAGCCTCATTGACGTGACCGGCGCCGGCAATGGAGGTC
Source organism: Candidatus Angelobacter sp. (assembly GCA_035294925.1). GTDB lineage: Bacteria > Acidobacteriota > Terriglobia > Terriglobales > Acidobacteriaceae > Angelobacter. Next base: position 43,422 of record DATGJZ010000037.1, read on the forward strand.
ATCCCAACGCTCCTGCCACCGTGCTTCAGTTTGACGGGACTACTCCTGCTCCCAGCACCGTCGTCACCAGCGCGAATGGGCAGTTCCAGTTCCCGCAGGTTGCGCCCAGCACATATCGCATTTCGGTCACTCCGCCAACCAACTACACTTTTCCCTCAAAGGTGCCGCCGGCGCAACTGCCTGCGGGCCGTCATATCGATCCTTCAGCTTCTTATAACGGCCCTTTCACGGTGACTGCCAGCAGCAGCAGCGCGATCTATGACGTCCCGGTGGATGCCTCAGCTACAACGCCCATCTTTGTGCAAAAGACCGCGGCTAACACTCAAGTGGAGCTGGGCGATTTTGTTGATTACACAGTAGAGATCAAGAACCTGCTTCCCACCGATCTGGTCAATGTCCAAGTCACGGACCACCTGCCGCCCGGGTTTATTTACCAGGCGCGCAGCGCGCGGCTGAATGCTACTCCTATCCCTGATCCACCCGGTAAAGGGCCAGTGCTTATCTTCAGCATCGGCACGCTGGCTGCGAACGCTGACGTAAAGCTGAGCTACCGTGTGCTGGTCGGGCCCGGCGCGAACATTGGCGATGCTGTGAACCGGGCCAGCGCGGCTAGCGGTACGGCGCAATCTAACACGTCCAGCGCACATGTCAATGTGACGGGCGGCGCGTTCAGTGACCGCGGATTCATCGTCGGCAAGGTCTTCCAGGATTGCAACGGAAACCATATTCAGGATGCGGGCGAGCCCGGTGTACCCGGTGTCCGCATTTATCTGGAGGATGGCACTTTCGCCATCACCGATGGTGAAGGTAAGTACAGCATCTATGGTGTTGCGTCCCGCACGCACATCCTGAAGGTTGATCGGTATAGTTTGCCTCCGGGTTCCAATCTTCTGGCCATCTCCAGCCGGAATGCCGGAGACGGTGGCAGCCGGTTTGTCGATCTCCGGTTCGGCGAGATGCAGAAGGCCGACTTCGCCATTGGCAACTGCACTTCTGCCATGGCCAAAGAAATTGAGACGCGCAGGAAGCAGGCGGGCGATCAGAAGGAAGTAGCCCGTGCCGTCAAAGCACAGTTCAATGCTGAAGAGATTCAGAAGGACCCCTCACAACTCAAGGCCATGCCGTCCAGCGGATTTGTAGGTGGAGATTCCACATTGCAGCCTGGCGGGCTATCCATGCCTGCCGGCCTGGTAGCTAAGAAGGCCGAGCCTGTTTCGGCGGCAACAATAGAGCCGCCTGCGCCCGATCTGGCCAAGCTCAGCAATGAACTGGGATTCGTTGACCTGCACAACAATGACGTTCTGCCCTTTGCCCAGACCAATGTTCGCATCAAGGGCGTTGCCGGCAACAACTTCAAGCTGCTGGTGAACGGCAAAGAAGCTTCAGCCAAACAGGTTGGGACCAAGAGCAAGATAGCCGATAAGCAATTGGAGGTCTGGGAATTCATTGGCATCAACCTCCAGCCCGGACGAAATACGCTGCAGGTTACGCAGGTTGATCCCTGGGGCAACGAGAGGGGTACAGAGCGGCTTGAAGTTGTAGCGCCCAGCAAGCTCGGGCGCCTGAAGATTGAGACCCACAACAAGCTCTATCCCGCCGATGGCAAGACGCCGGTGAAGATCTCTGTATTGCTCACGGACTCTGCCGATGTGCCGGTGACGGTGCGGACGCCGCTTACTCTGGAAGCCACCAGCGGCACGTGGATGGTGAAGGACTTGAATCCCAAAGAACCGGGCACGCAGGTGTTCATCGAAGGTGGCAAGGCGGAGTTCGAGTTGATGCCACCATCGCAAGCGGGACCGAGCACGGTGCGCGTCAGCAGCGGTGGCGTGGTTGCGGAATCGAAGATTGAATTTGTCCCCGAGCTGCGTCCCATGATGGCGGCGGGATTGGTTGAGTATCAGCTTAATTTCGGTGGTCTGTCGCACAGCACGGTTCAGCCTTCACTCAATGACGGCTTCGAGCAGCAATTGAACCTGTTCTCCATGGAGAATGCAGATGGCTCGGTCGGGTCTGCCTTCCACGCGGCCCTGCTGCTCAAAGGCAAGATCAAGGGAGACAACCTGCTTACCCTGGCCTATGATTCGGACAAGACCAGCCGCAACCAGCTCTTCCGCGATATCCAGCCCGATCAGTTCTATCCTGTCTATGGCGATGCATCGGTCCGCGGCTTTGACGCGCAATCTACCAGCAAAGCGTATCTGCGGATCGATCACGGCGCTAGTTATGTGGTCTATGGCGATTTTCTGACCTCTGATCCCAACACCGCTAACAGTTTGAGCAATTACAGCCGCAGCATGACCGGCGTCCAGGAACACTTTGCCAATAGCCACGTAAACGTCACAGGATTCGCGAGTTACGATTCGCTCACCCAGGTGGTGGAAGAACTCCAGGCCAACGGGACCTCCGGCCCGTTCACGCTTTCCAACCCCAATGGCGTTGAAAACAGTGAGAAGGTTGAAGTTTTGACCCGTGACCGGAACCAGCCGGCTGTCATCCTGGATATCAGGCAGTTGTCCCGGTTTGCCGACTATGAATTCGAACCCTTTAGCGGCCAGTTGCTGCTGAAGTCGCCCATTCCTTCGCTCGATTCCAACCTGGACCCGCTGTCGCTCCGTGTGACCTACGAGGTGAACCAAGGCGGGGAGCGCTTCTGGGTGGCTGGCGGCACGGGACAGGTGAAGGTGAACAAGTTCCTGCAAGTCGGCGGGACCTTCGTCAATGACTCGAACCCTCAGGATCCCAACAAGCTCTTCGGCGTGAGCACAAAACTTGCCCTGCCGGATAAGACTGCATTCAGCGCCGAGCTAGCCGGGACGGAGCATGAACTGGAAGGTACCGGGCTGGGCTATCGCTTTGAAATGCAACATGACGGCGACAAACTCAAAGGCAAAGCTTATTTCAGCCGCACTGACCAGAATTTTGACAATCCTACCTCCATCATCAACAAGGGAAGAGGCGAAAGCGGATTCAAGGGCAGCTATGTTCTTGGCCACGGCATGCGTTTGCTGGGTGAGCTTATCCGAACCGAAGATGCGGCTACCGGCGGCGTGCAGCAGGGTGGGGAACTGGCGCTGGAGAAGAGTCTGCCGGGCAACATCCAGACGCGGTTCGGTTTCCGCCACGCGGATGAAACCGTTACGCCCGCTTCCGTCGCCAGCGTTGGAATTACGCCCAACGCCATCAATACCCTGGAAACCAAGTTGAGCATGCCCATACCGCATTTCAACCGGCTCACAGGAACCGCAGAGTTTGAACAGGATGTTGTTCAAGCAGACAAGCGGGTGCTGGCCTTCGGCGCCAACTACCAATACTCGGAAAAAGGCCGCGTGTACTTCCGCCAGGAGGTAATTTCATCGCTGGGCGATGTTTATTCGCTGAATAGCTTGCAGCGCCGCAATACCACCCAGGTCGGAATTGACAGTACCTACTTCAAAGACACCCATGTTTTCAGTGAATACCGCATTCGCGACGAAATCAACGGGCGCGATGCTGAAGCTGCCATGGGCCTGCGTAACAACTGGCAGATCGCCCAGGGCCTCACGGCCAACACCGGCGTGGAAAGCGTACGCACTCTCAACGGCACTAGCGTCAACTCGCTTGCCTTGACGGGGGCGCTGGAGTACACGGCGCATGAAAACTGGAAAGCTTCAGCGCGCATGGAATGGCGCGGCTCTACCAGCAACGACAGTATTTTGAACACCCTGGGTTTTGCCGCTCGCCTGTCCAATAACTGGACGTTCCTGGGGCGGAACGTCTACTCCGATATTAAGACGTTAGGCAGCGCGCAGAGTACACATATTCAGGACCGCTTGCAAACCGGCTTCGCTCTGAGGGACTTTGAGAAAAACCGCTGGAACGCACTGACCATGCTGGAATTCAAGGATGACAACGACAATTCACAACCGTTAACCCCGGTCAAAAGCAAGATCGGCATCTTCTCAGCCACTGCCAACTATCAGGTGAGCGCGCCATTTACCATTTCCGGCCGCTATGCTGCCAAGAGAAACCTGGACACCAGCTCCGGCCTCTCCAGCTCCGCTGTAACTCAGTTGGCGGCAGGGCGCGGCACCTGGGATCTTGGCAAGCGATGGGATGTTGGGCTGTCAACCAGCTCCATCTACAGTCTGAGCACAAGCTCCCGGCAATATGGAGCGGGTGCGGAGATCGGCTATCGGATCATGGGCAATATGTGGGTCTCCACCGGCTACAACGTGCTGGGCTTCCGCGATGACGACCTGACCGGTGAGAACGTGACCCGGCGCGGCGCTTTTGTCCGCATGCGCTTCAAGTTCGATGAAAACATCTTTGCGCCGAGGAGAGAGACCGGTAAGTGATGCGGGGCGAACAGCAAATTCGGCGGCGAACGAATACCCGGGGCTGCGGAGTTGGGCGAAAGAGCGTCCTGGTTCTGGTTGCGCTCCTGTTCTTTGCCACCGCGACTCTTGCCGACGTCCGTGACCAGGTGTTTTCCATCGGTCTGGCTACCAGGAACCTGTATCTGGTAAATGCCAACGGGACAGTGACCAGCCAGTTTGCCAATTATTCGGGCACAGCATCGGCAGCCGGCGCACAGCGGGCTAGTGACGGCATGATCTTCTTTATCACCCAGGTTGCAAATGGGCAGGTGTTTACCTGGAATCCCGCCACTCCCGCAACCCCCCCGGTGCAGATCGGCGCCACTGGCGCCGCCGTTCCGTATATTCCACGACTCGCATTCTCGGTGAGCGGTGTGCTGTATGGGGTGGACACAAATACCGCCAACCTTTACACCATCAACCAAAGCACGGGTGTGGCTACCTCGGTGGCTACGCTGTCAGGAGTACCGACCAATTTGGGAGGCGACATCGGATTTGGGCCGGACGGCATACTTTACATGGTTGCCGGAACCACCATCTACACGGTGCCACTTACCGGTGGAGCAGTTACCAGCCTGGGAACCATCAGCGGGCTCTCCGGTGGCGCCACCGCCATCGTGGGAATGACCTTTGATTTTAACGGGAACATGCTGGTGGAAGACGACCAGACTCCGGCCCAACTTTATACTGTGGCGCTGCCATCGCGGGTGGCTACGGCGTTCACCGGGACCATGACCACCTCTCAGGGTGATCTGGCCAGCGCACCGCGCGTGAAGATCAGCGGAACGGTCTTCGAAGACCTGAACTACGGAGGCGGAGCAGGACGCAGTTTGTCCGGTTCGTCAGGAGTGGGGAGGCCAAATGTCCGCGTGGAACTCTACGATTCCGCCGGCAACTTTATCACTTTTACGACTACGAACTCCTCCGGCGTTTACACCCTGACGGGCGCTGCCGGACAGACCTATACCATTCGCGTGGTGGATTCCAGCGTGCTATCGTCTCGCCCCGGCGCAACATCGAGCCTGATCGGTGTGCAGACTTTTCGCACCAGCGGCCTCTCCGGAACTGCCGGAGTGGCAGACACGAATCGCGTGGGCGGTGAAGATCCCACCAAAGTTGATGCCGGCAATGGCAGCACAACTCTGGCTGCTCTCACCACCGGCACCACGACGGCCCAATCCATTACCAGCGTTGTCCTCAGCACCAGCAGCGTTACCGGAATTGATTTTGGTTTTAACTTTGACGCCATTGTGAGCACCCGCGATTCCGGCCAGGGTACTCTGCGCCAGTTCATCACCAACAGCAACACCCTGACCAATGCCGGGCTGGCCCAGGTGGGGCAGACTGCCGGAGTGGAAGCCAGTATCTTCATGATCTCCAACGGCAATGCCGTTGCGGGTCTACGGGCCGGCCTCACTAACCAGTTGACTGGGGGCGTAGCGCAGATTGTTCCCGCATCGCAACTGCCGGCCATTACTGATAGCAGCACGGCGATCGATGGAACCCTGCAGACAACCAACGTCGGCGATACAAATTCCGGGACTTTAGGCACGGGCGGCACGGCTGGTGTTGACGCGCTCTCGCTTTCCACCGTCAACAAGCCAGAGGTCCAGATCAGTGCGCCGCAGGGAACCATTGGGCTGGGCATTCAGATTCAGGCCAACAGCACCACTGTGCGTGGACTGGCCATTTACGGATTTGGCACGGCGGCCAATACCAACGGCAGCGCCAATATCGAGATCGAGAGCGGCTTCACTGGAGCCACGATTCAGCAGAATATCCTGGGTGCAACCGCTGCCGGCTTTGCCGATCCTGGCTCTGGAACTCGCTCCATTGGTGACAACATACGCTCTGCGGGCGGCAAGAACGGCAGCGTGCAGAACAACCTGATTGGCTTCTCCCAGGGGAAGGGAATCGCCCTGGAGTCCGGCTCAACCGGCTGGTCCGTGACGCACAATGAAGTGCGCGGCAACGGCATCAACAATCCCGGCCTTGGCGGCATGAATGTGGGTACTGGCTCTACCGCCACCATTCAGGGAAACCTCTTCATCAACTCGCTAGGCCCTGGCATAGACACCTCCCAGAGTTCGGGCGCTTATACCATCACCGACAACACCGTTACCGGAAATGGCTCCGGCAGCGGAGGCACGCTCGTGGACCCGGGCATCCGCATCTATGGCAGCGGAAACACGGTCAACAAGAACGTAATCAACAACAACGTGGGCGCTGGAGTATTGGTGACTTCCGGCGTATTGACCACGGTGATCAGCCAGAACTCCATCTACCTGAACGGCAGTTCGGGGACGCACGAGATTGGTATTGACCTCGAGTCCGCTACCGACAATGCCAGTCTCGGTACTTCGCCTTTTGTTACGCTCAACTCCGCCGGCAGCCATACCGGAGGCAACGGGCTGCTGAACTATCCCATTCTGCAAAGCGCCACCATCAGCTCCGGAACTTTGACGCTAACCGGTTTTGCCCGCCCCGGATCGGCAATTGAGTTCTTCATCGCCAATCCCGATCCTTCCGGTTTTGGCCAGGGCCAGACCTATGTGACAACTTTGACGGAAGGCTCGGGCGCAGACCTCGATGCCACCACCGGTACCTATGGCCCCGGGGCGATCAATGGCATCAGCCAGGGCACAGATACCACCAACAAATTCAAATTCGTGATTCCAACTCCGGCTGGAGTGAATATCGGCACTGTGCTTACCGGTACCGCAACTTTATCCGGGGCAACATCAGAATTCAGTGGCAATGTGACCGTCTCCGTTTCCACCACCGTGAATGGTGCGGTTTACCTGGATACCAATCACAACGGCGTGCTGGATAGCGGTGAAACCTGGACCAGTGGAGCTTCCGTCTTCGTGAACCTGGTGTCGAGTGGTTCGGTAGTTCAATCGATCACCGTGCCGGCCGGAGCTGGCGCATTTTCGTTCACCAATGTCGTAGCGGGGACGTATACCATCGTGGTGACGAACTCCGCCGTTGCGACCGCGGCGGCTGTACCCAGCGGATTTGCCTTTGTAGCGCCCACCACCGGTCAACTGGCAATCACGGTATCGAATGGCATCATCAACAACCAGAATTTCGGTCTGTTCAAAGGTAGTCTGGTCAAGGGCACGGTGTTTAAAGATACCGGGACAGGTAGCGGCACGGCCAACAACGGCATTCTAGATGGCGCTGAGCCGGGGCTGAGCGGTGTTGCGGTCCGGGCGACGGATGGCGGGAGCACAACCTTCGACTCCACGGTGACGGCGAGTGATGGCACTTACTCGCTCTTCATTACGCCGGGCGCCACCACCGTGGCCGTCATCAAGACCAATCCCGCCAACTTCATAGCCACCGGGGCGTCTGTGGGCACCACAGGAGGCAGTTATAACCGCAACACGGATACTGTGAGCTTCACCAAGGTGGGTGAAGGTTTCTTTACCGGGGTGAACTTCGGTGTCGTCCCGGTGAATACCTTTCAGCCGGATGGGGCACAGCAGGCCCTCCCGGGCACTACGCTCTTCTACGCCCACACCTTCAGCCCCGGCACAGCCGGACAGGTGACGTTCACGCTGGCCTCAACCCCCTCGCCCAGCAGCGTCTCTTTTGCCCACATCTTTTATCAGGACAGTAATTGCAACGGCGTGATTGATCCCGGCGAGCCGGTGATTAATGGCGGAGTCACTACTGTTGCCGGGACCAACCTGTGCATCGTCATGAAAGAGACAGTTCCGGTCGGCACTCCCATGAACTCGAGCGATGCCGTGGTGATTACGGCCAGCTTCTCTTACACCAATGCCAGCCCGTCACTCACGGCCACCTACTCCGTCCGCGACCTCACGACGGTTGGTACTGCGACCAGTTCAGGCCTGCGGCTGGAAAAGGCCGTGGACAAGGCCGCTGCCCTGCCGGGCGCCAACCTGACTTACACGCTCACCTTTACCAATGACAGCACGGATGTGATCTCGAATCTAAAGGTCAACGATTCGACGCCGGCCTACACAACTTTTGTAAGCGCAGCCTGCGGCGCTCCCCTGCCCGCAAACCTCACGGGATGCTCCTTCACCGCGCCCGTGGCGGGTCAGGCCGGCGCCGTCCAGTGGACCTTCACCGGCACATTGAATCCCAGTCAGACAGGGACCGTAACATTTGTGGTGAAGATTCAGTAACAGAGCGTTGGTGGCCACAGGAAGCCGCAGCCACCAAGCTTCGCCAGTTCATCAACCTAATCCGCGAAGTCAGTGCGAATTTGGTTTAGCGAATGGCCAACTGCCAGTTGCGCTTACGCCGCTTTTCCCGTTTTGGTTGGGGTTTGCAGCGCATGTTTCGAGCCTATTTTGATCTGCTTGGGTTTTTATGCGGTGTTCCGCCGCCGATGGCTCCGGTTTTGCGCTGGCGGGCGATCTTGGGTGGTGTTTTTTTCCAGAAGTTCTTTGGTTTGTGGATCGGCGTTGTTGAACATGCTATCACTGCTTGGATCTTCAAGAGCGCCGGCAACGGAGGGATTCATGCGGTTCTCAGTGGTGCTGGTGTTCTGAGCAATATTCTCCGGAGTTGCCGTCCGATGATCGGTCTGAATCGGCGTCTCGGCAACTTTCTGCTCACCGTGAGGATTAGGGTGCGTTTCGTTGATATGTTTTCTGTCGTCTTTCTCCAATTCACGGTTTGCCATGTTTCCCCTCAACTCTAAAAACTAGGATGCCATGAATCGAGTTGCGGATGGGGAAAATCGAGAGCTGCTGAGGGATCGCCGGCGATTCCTGGCAATTTGCAACTCTACTTTGGCTTGCTGTTCAACAGCGCATTCATTTCCGGGTAGGGCACGGCCCCATCCAGCAACAGGTTGTAGGTACCCTTGGTTTGCGCTTCGCTGGCTATGCGGCGAAGGAGACCCATGGCGGCCCGCATCGGGCCGGAACCCATGCTGATGCGCTTCACGCCCAGCTTCTTCAACTCCGGAATGGTGGGTGCTCCGGTGGTGGCCAGAATATTAACCGGGGAATTCAGCTCCTGGACCACCGCGTGGATGTGTTCAGGATTCCTCAGTCCGGGGACAAAGATGCAGTCCGCGCCGCCTTTTAGATAGGCTTTTCCGCGCTCTATGGTATTGCGGAGCGCCTCCTCGGCCTTTACCCCTCTTTGCCAGTAAGCATCCGTACGGGCATTGATCACCAGGTGAATCCGGCGCTTTAAGCCTGCTTTGCGGGCCGCGCGAATGCGAGCCAGTTGGTCCTGGAGAGGATAGAGCGGACCCTGGTCGCCCTGGCCAGGCAGCGCGTCTTCGAGATTGATGCCCACAGCGCCGGCGGCGATCACCTCTTCCATCGCCAGTTCGAGTTGCTCCGCGTCGGCGGAGAATCCGGCTTCAATATCGGCGGTCACGGGCACCTGCACCGCGCCGGCAATCCGGGCGATGGCCCCCAGCATCTCAAGCAAAGTGAGCTTTTGCCCGTCGGGAAAGCCCAAAGCATTGGCCACCGCCGCGCTGCTGGTGGCGATTGCAGGCAATCCGGCTTGTTCCACGATGCAGGCGCTGGCCGCGTCCCAAACATTCACCAGCAACAGCGGAGCCTCTCCGCGATGCAACTCGAGCAGCCTGCTTGCCTTTTCTTCCTGCGTCATGTGCTTGCCTCAACGGAAAGGAATAGTTTGATGACGGCGCGAGGGAAATGTCAAATGCGCCGCAAGCAGCAAACAGCAATGATTAGACGGAAAACCCTCTCTAGTGGCGATGTGACTTCCGGCACCCGCACTTATCTTGCTTCGTGCTGACTTGCCTAACTATACTTCTCGTTTGCGCCTAGGAGATTTGGAATATCAATGAAAACACTGTCTCTTGAACACGAGCTGAATCCATGGGAAGCACAGCAGGCTCGGTTCAATTTTGCCGCCCAGAAGCTGAATCTTGACCAGGGTCTTTGGAAGATTTTGCAGTATCCCAGCAGGGAAATCATCGTCCACATCCCCGTTTCCATGGACGATGGCCGGCTTGAAGTCTTTACCGGCTTCCGCGTGCAGCATTCGATTGCCCGTGGCCCGGCCAAAGGTGGCGTGCGCTATTCGCCCGATGTCACCTTGGATGAGGTGCGCGCGCTGGCCAGTTGGATGACCTGGAAATGCGCGGTGGTCAATATTCCTTTCGGCGGCGCCAAAGGCGGCATCATTGTTGATCCCAAAAAACTAAGCATTGCGGAACTGGAAAAGCTTACCCGCCGGTACACCGCTGAATTAATTGAATTCATTGGTCCTGAAAAAGATGTTCCTGCGCCGGACGTGAATACGAATGAACAAACCATGGCCTGGATGATGGATACCTACTCCATGCACATGCGCCAGACCGTGACTGCCGTGGTGACCGGTAAGCCCATCAATATTGGCGGTTCGCGCGGGCGCCGCGAAGCCACCGGTCGGGGAGTCATGATCGTCTGCGATGAAGCGATCAAACAACTGCGCATGAACCGCGATACGACGCGCGTGATCATTCAGGGATTCGGCAACGTAGGTTCCAACGCCGCCAAACTGATGGCGGATGCCGGATACAAGATCATCGGCATAGCTGAATACGATGGCGGGCTCTACCACCCCCGTGGGATCAATATCGACGATTTGTTGAAACACAAAGAGCGCAACCGAAGCATTACCGGCTTTACCGGGGCCGAGCCTGCGGACCAGGCACAATTACTGGTCACCGATTGCGACATCCTGATTCCAGCGGCGATCGAAAACGTAATTACCAGCCGGAATGTCGATGACATCAAAGCCAAAATCGTGTGTGAAGGCGCTAACGGTCCCACCACTGCCACGGCGGATGAAGTCCTGGCGGAAAAGAAAATATTTGTGATTCCGGACATCCTGGCCAATGCCGGAGGAGTGACCGCTTCCTACTTCGAGTGGGTGCAGGACCGCCAGGGCTTCTTCTGGAAAGAATCCGTGGTGAACGAGCAGCTTGAGTTCATTCTGCGTTCCTCGTTTGAAGAGGTCGTGAGCTTCTCCCAGGCCCACAACGTCAATAACCGCATCGCAGCCTACATGCTGGCGATCCAACGCGTGGCGCACACCATTACTGTGCGCGGAATCTACGCGTGAGGAAGCAGTCAGCGATTGGCATTCAGCATTCAGTCAACGGAAGACTTGCAGAGCGAGAGCGCAATGTCTCCGTATTCTTCTTTGAACGGGATCGTGGACTCCCATTATCTAATTCAAAAATTCAAGACATCTAGGATGTGAGTTTGGCTGAATGCCGTGAGCGTTACGTGAACCGCATCTTTACGAAGCGGCAGTGGTTGTGATTAGTAACTCGGACAACCGCTGAGCGTGACGCAGCTTCCACCGGTCTGGCAGCCATTCTGCCAATTCACTCATTTTGGTCTGGGGCAGA
>DATGJZ010000038.1:0-68128 GCA_035294925.1 Candidatus Angelobacter sp.
GGCCTCAACAACAAAGTCAAAGTCACTATGAGAAAATCTTACGGTTTTCGCACCTTCCGCATCACCGAACTCGCGCTCTATCACGTTCTTGGTAAACTGCCCGAACCGACACTCACCCACGATTTCTTCTGACGAATCAATTTAGGAAGCTGGCCAAGGTTTACGCACTTCTAAGCGGCCAGCAGGTCAGCCGATTGATACAGAACCATGCTTGGATGGAGATATGCCAATGAAGGTAAAGCGTAAGTTCAAAAGCGATGCGTTTGCGGCCATTCATTCCTCGGCCTCTGCGCTGGCCAGGGTGGGCGCCATCGACAAGACCACCATGCGGAGTTTTGACGCCTCGTGTCTGGCTGCTCCTGCTCCCATCAAGCCGCATCAAATCAAACAACTTCGTGAGCGCCACCATGTCAGCCAGCCGGTCTTTGCTCGTTATCTCAATACCAGCGAATCCACAGTGGAGAAGTGGGAGACCGGGGCCAAGAAGCCAAGCGGAATGGCGCTAAAACTCCTGGCTGTAGTGCAGAAGCACGGTTTAAAGATGCTCGCCTGACGTCCGGCTTCTGATGAATCATTGAGCAGGCTCTTTCCCGAACCTATGTGATTTCTACACAGGCTTTTCAAGCTGATGTAGCGGAAAGTGATCATTCAGGGATTCTTTTATAGCTCGTGTACTCTTCTTTTGGAAGCTGGTCATAGGCGAGCGACTGGATGGAAGCATCATTCTTGCAGCTTTGCGTGGAAATGACATTTCCTCCGCGCAGGACGGCAACGCCGGCGCCAAACTCGGGGTTATTGTGGCCATCGGCTCCAAAGCCGGTTCTCATGGTGTAATCGAACAGCAGGTACTCATAATCTGCAATCTTGAACCTGATATGAGCAGAGCCCCCGCCGGAAAATGCGGTGGAGCTGAACCAGAAATTATCTTGTGCGGGGCCGGGCACGCTGGGAAATTGAAGCTCCATGTGTTTGGAACTGCCGGCTCGATACTGGAACCTGGGCGATGGACCGCTCGAAGCGCACAGTGAGACTATTTTATTGCCCAGGTTACATCCAAAGACGACCTGCTCATCTTTCTGGCACAGAAATTTCTCTTCCGGCGGCGCTGCGGTGGCAACCCTGCAGGCGAGCAGGGCCCAGATCAAAATGAGATACCGCATCTTGTTTTCTCCACTCCTCCAGTTGCCTGGCAAGGCGCCGGGGGGGCTCATTACCAAGACCAATTTACTTGCTCAAATTCGCTAAAGTCCAATCCGCCGTGCCCGATATAGCTTTCCAGCCACCAGAAACTCTAAAAAAGAAGCTCCTCCCAAGCTTAATTCAAAAGAGGTGTACAAATGTACTCAGATAGTGCCGAAGCAATTACGCTGTTGAAGGCGTGGTATGAGGATTCCAGTTGGATTTACATGCAGACCTGCTCAGGAATTTCTGATGACGAGCAGCAGTTTTGGGGACAGGTACAAAGCATTTCTGACGCCGAAGTCCGGCTTGCCGGGGAAGATATCGCGCTGCTGATCCCTTTGGAAGATTCTGTGTTCGAGCACGTCAGCGCGCAGGACATACCGGAGATTGTGCGGGCGCGCTTTAAGGACACGGATTGCTGTCTATTCATACGGTCCGAGCGAGGGGCTGCACTCTTGTACGGGCGAAAGTCGAGAGTTGGTTTTGTGAACACTTTCCGGCCTCGATCCGCGACTTATGCTTAGAGCCCTGCTTTCCTTTTGACGGCCTGGTTTGTGAAAAGCCGATGCTCTGGATACTTCGTGGCCGCCGCTGAAGGCTGGCGGCCACGCAATTTCGCTTCCCATCCCTGCTGTACTTCGTCCAATGATGTACACTTCTGCGTCTCCAGAAAAACATCCTTATGCGCTCACAATGGTCCCGAAGACTGTCTTTCACAACGCTGCTTCTTGTCTCTCTCTTTCTTGTTCCGCGAACCAACGCTCAGGAGATCAGCCCTCATCTCTATTCGGGCTTGCGTTGGCGGTTGATTGGGCCTTTTCGTGGAGGCAGGGTCACCTGCGTGGCGGGAGTGCCGGAACAGCCAAACATCTATTACTTTGGCACGCCGGGCGGAGGCGTCTGGAAAACCACGGATGGCGGCCAGGTGTGGGAGCCGATCTTTGATCAGGAACACGTTGCGTCTATCGGGGCCATGGCGGTAGCGTCCTCGAACCCGAACGTCATCTATGTGGGAACCGGGGAGCAGACGCAGGGCAATGGCGTTTACAAGTCCACGGATGCGGGCGCCACATGGACCAACATCGGACTCAAAGAAACGCACACGATTACGGGAATCCTGGTTGATCCACGTGATCCGGATGTGGTGCTGGTAGCGGCTGCGGGCGATATGGCATCCGGCGACAATCGCGGCGTCTATAAGACTCGTGACGGAGGCAAGAACTGGGAGAAGGTGCTCTTTCAAGGCAAGGAGAGCCGGGTCATGGATTTGACCGTGAGCCAGGACAGCCCCAAGGTGATTTATGCCGCGCTATTGCGGGTTCCAGGTGGCCCTCTAACTCCGGGGCAGCCGCCGCAGCCATCCGGAGGGCAAAATGCCACCATCTACAGATCAGCCGATGAAGGCTCCACCTGGGCGCCGGTGAGTGGAAAGGGCCTGCCGGGCGAGCCCATGGGACGCGTGGGAGTGGCGGTTGCTCCCGGCAGTCATGGAAACAAAGTTGTTGCTATCGCCAACCAGGGGCTCTTTCAGTCTCAGGATGGCGGCGCTAACTGGGTGCGCACGACCACCGATCCTCGCATCATCGGCAACGGTTATTTCGGCCGCATTTTTGTTGATCCCCGCAATGCAGATGCCGTGTACGTGGCGCAAACCTCGATGTATCGTTCGCTTGACGGTGGACGTACTTTTAAGGCTTTTTTCGGCGCCCCCAGCGGCGACGACATCCATGTGATCTGGATCAATCCCCTCAACCATCAACACATGATTCTTGGCGTGGACCAGGGAGGGATCGTCAGTGTGGATGGCGGAAAGACCTGGAGCTCCTGGTATAACCAGCCGACCGGCCAGTTCTATCACGTTGTTACCGATAATCATTTCCCCTACTACGTTTATGGAGCGCAGCAGGATAGCGGTACCGCGGCCGTGGCCAGCCGCAGCGACTATGGCGAGATTACCGATCGTGATTGGGCCCCTACCGGCGGCTTTGAGTTCTCCTATATTGCTCCTGATCCACTCCATCCAAATTATGTTTACATCGGCGGGTGGTATGGCAGCATCCTGCGCTATGACAAGACTACTGGACAGGTAGTGCACGTTTTCGTGCGTACGCCGAAGTACCGGACGAGCGGATTGGCGCCTGTAGTTTTCTCTCCGCAGGACCCGCACGCGCTCTATGTAGGCGCGCAGTATGTCCTGAAGACCACTGACGGCGGACTCAACTGGCAGGAAATCAGCCCTGACCTGACCGAGAAGGGGGAGACGCAAGCAAACCCTGGCGCAGCCAATTCTCCCGCCAGGACTCCACCGTGGGTGATTTCAGTTTTGGCGGTCTCTACCGTCCAGGCGGGCGAGATCTGGGCAGGCACTAACAATGGTCTGGTCCATGTGACCAGGGACGGCAATTCCTGGCAGAACGCAACTCCTCCCGGTTTGCCGGCCCGTGCGGCGGTACGCGCCCTGGAAGCTTCACCGCATGATCCGGCGGAAGCTTATGCAGTCTTCGGATCACCGACCACGCAGGACCCGCATCCCCTGATCTATCGCACGCGTGACTTTGGAAAAACATGGCAGGCGATTTACAGCGGCCTGCCCGATCTCCCTGGCGCGTCCGTGGTGCGCGGAGACCCCGTCAGGAAGGGGCTGCTGTACGCAGGCACCGGCGACGCTGTTTATGTTTCCTTTGATGATGGCGATCACTGGCAGAGCTTGCAGTTGAATTTGCCCACGGTGACGATTACGGATCTCACCGTCCACAGCGACGATCTGGTGGCCTCTACTTATGGGCGGGCATTCTGGATCCTCGATGATGTGACCCCGCTGCGCCAACTGGACGCAGGCGTGGCGCAGGAAAACGTGCATCTCTTTACGCCAGAACAAACCGTGCGCGTGCGCTGGGACGTGAACCAGGATACGCCGCTGCCCGTCGAGACGCCCGCGGGTAAGAACCCACCGGATGGCGCCATCATCAATTATTACCTGAAGTCGCCGCCGTCCTCGGATCTGAAGCTGACCATCTATGACTCGCAAAACAATGTAGTGCGTGAGTACACGAGCGTTGCTCCAATCGTGGACTACAAGCCTGCCAACGCGCCCGATTATTGGTTTGCTCCGCCGCCTCAACTTCCCAAGGCCGCCGGTCTGAACCGTTTTGTCTGGGACTTGCGGTATCCAGCGCCCAGGACGCTGAGTTACAGCTATTTCGGCAATCTGCTCGACTACATCGAGTACACCTTGGCTGAACATGCCATCCCCGGAGAGACGCCAAGGGAGCAGCCGGTGGGGCCACTGGTGGTTCCGGGAAAATATTCGCTGGCGTTGAACGTTGGCGGACAGATCTATCGCCAGGAGCTTACGGTGACGCTCGACCCGCGCGTCCATGCAACGCCCGGTGATCTCCAGCAGCAACTTGATACCGAGAAAAGCATTTCGGCGCAGATGGCGGTAACGTATGACGGATATAACCAACTTGCGGGCTTAAGAGCGGCCATTGCCGCACGGCAGAAAGGGCTTGCTGGAAATGCTCAGGCCAAAGAAGCGGTGGATGCTCTCAAGGCCCTGGATGACAAAGTTGCGTCGGTTGAGAATGGCACCCGCATCGAGCTTGGGTTCGGTCCGCTGAATCGTGAGCTTGCTCGCCTGGCCGTGATGATCGAAAGCGGAGACGCGCGGCCCGCTGCGCCGTTGCAGTCTGGCGTGGATGAGTATTGTTCGCAATTGCAAAAGCGCTTGTCGCAGTGGCGGGAAAACAGTCAAGCCGCAGTGCCGGTGAACGCGTTGTTGCAAAAGTACAATCTGGCGCCGCTTCCGGCTATCCCGAACCTTCCGGAGAAAGTGTCTTGCGGCAAGTGACGAGGTTACAGGTGAGAGGTGAGAGGGAAGCGCAAAGTCAAAACTCTCCACATTAGTCGCTCTGTTCAGTGCAGGCTACGGTCATCCTTCGGCTGACACCTCGAGGACAGGCTACGGGAAAACTGAGGACAACGAACAACACGTTCTGTGAGTTCCGATGTTAGTTGGACTCCCAACCCATACTCCAATGAGGCCATCGCGTCCATGGCTTCTGATTTCCCGCTGATCCCAATCTCAGTCGGGTTATAATCCAGCAAATTAGCAACTCCAAGACAAAAATCTGTTGCAAGCGTGAGGACGGACCATGAGGAACGGGTTTCTATTGGCTTTTATCTTTTGCTGCGGCGCCATTTTGTCCGCGCAGACATTTCGCGGCGGAATCCAGGGTACGGTTACGGATTCGCAGGGCGCTGTTATTCCTGATGCTGACGTGACCGTTTCCAATCCGGATACGGGCCTCAGCCGTCCCACCAAAAGCGATGCGCAGGGCGAGTATCTGGTGACGGAATTGCCCATCGGGACTTATCAGGTGACGGCAAAAAAGGCCGGGTTTCACGATGAAACCGTGAAGAGCGTGAAGGTAGAGGTTTCCGCCACTAGCCGGGTGGATTTTCGCCTGCAATTGCCGGCAGCCTATGAGGTGCTGGATGTGAGCGCGGGAGCGCCGCTGGTGGACACCGTGGAAAACAACATGGGCGGGACGCTGGAGGCCGAGCAGTTTGCCGATCTGCCGGTAAGCGGGCGCGACTTTACCAAGCTGCTGGTGATGGTCCCGGGGTCGGGGGGCGATCCTTCCGGCGTGGCCGACTCGCCGGGATCTTTCGGCCTGTTCAGCGTCAATGGCAATCGTGGGCGGTCCAACAACTACCTGCTTGACGGCACAGACATGAACGATGGTTATCGCAACCTGCCGGCCATCAATCAAGGCGGCGTGTTTGGCACTCCGGCCACCATTTTGCCGATTGACGCCTTGCAGGAAATCTCCATCATCAACAGCACTGAGGCAGAGTATGGAAGAAACTCCGGTGCAACAGTCAACATTGTGACCAAATCAGGCACGAACCGGATTCACGGATCGGTGTACGAGTATTTCCGCAACAATGGGCTGGATGCGCGCAACTTCTTTAATCCCGTAGGCACGCCGCAAAATGTCTTCCACAACAACCAATATGGCGTTTCTCTGGGTGGCCCGATCGTTAAGGACAAGACATTCTGGTTTGTCGCGTATGAAGGACAGCGTGAAGGCGTAGGCATTCCCACGGTGGCGACGGTCCCGACCCAGGCCGATATCAACCAGGCCATCGCCGATAACGGCGGCGTGGTGAATCCCGTGATTGCCGGCTTGCTGGCGCGGCATCCGTGGCCGGCCCCCACCCTGCCGGATGGGACGCTCATTACCTCTGACAGCGCCAGGAATCGAGTCGATAGCTTGATCGGCAAGATTGACCAGCACGTGGGCAAGAGCGATATCCTGACCGGACGCTATTACTACGGCAACAGCGACCAGAGTTTTCCGTTGGCGCTGGTGGGAGGCGGAATTCTTCCCGGCTTTAATACTGTGACGCCGACCAACGTCAGCATTGTTTCGGTTTCCTACACGCACGTCTTTTCGCCGCGGCTCCTGATGGAGCTTCGCGGGGGCTACAACCGGTTTGAAGAAGAGTTTTTTCCCCAGGACAGCACTTTTAATCCTGCCACGATCGGCCTGAACACCGGGACTGGGTCGCAGGATTTCGGCCTTCCGCTGATCAAGGTCACCAGCAACAGCGGAGTGAGCTTTGCGCCACTGGGGGCCAACAGCTCAGTCCCCCGCGGACGCGTAGATACCAACTGGCAATTCGACGACAACTTGAGCTACAGCGCGGGTCGCCACAACTGGAAAATCGGCTGGGAGTTCCGGCGGACGTTTGTGGATGGATTCTTTGACAGCAACTATCGTGGCAAGCTGTCGTTCGCCAGCCTGGACGCATTCATTGCGGGCACACCCACCAGCGGCAGCCAGACGCAAGGCGCCTCCAGCCGCCAGACCTTCCAGAACAATAACTCGCTCTATCTTCAGGATAGCTTCCGCTTGATGAAGCGCCTGACTTTGAACTACGGGGTCCGCTGGGAATACTTTGGCGTGATTGGGGAAGCCAAGGACCGCTTTAGCATCCTGGATTCCAGCGGCACTCTTAACCTGGTGCATCAGCTCTATCCCCACGATCTCAACAACTTTGCTCCGCGGGCCAGCCTTGCCTGGGACGTTCACGGCGATGCAAAGACCGTGGTGCGCGCGGGATGGGGAGTGTACTATGACGCATTTTCCCAGGACTTTTTCGTCGGCCAGCTCCCGTTCAATACTTCCAACTCTGGTCCTGCCTATAACGGTATTGGTCCGAATCCAATCACCTTCAGCTTTAGTCCGGCAGCCACCATCCAGCCGGGGGTCCCGGTATTTGCTCCGGCAACATTTGGCGCCACGGATGTGTTCACGGTCGATCAGAACATTCGCACGCCCTACATCCAGATCTATAACCTGAACGTGGAACAGGAAATCACGAAGAAGGTAGCGTTGCAAATGGGCTACGTCGGCTCGTCCGGACGAAAACTCTTTCGCTACGTGGATATCAACCAGTTGAATCCGCTCACCGGAACCCACGCTTTCCCGGCGCTGGGCTTTGTCAACCAGTTCCAGTCTTCGGCCAGCAGCACGTACAACTCGCTGCAGACCTCGTTGACCTTTCACGATTGGCACAGGCTCACCAGCACGGTGAACTACACCTGGTCGCATTCTATTGATAATGCAAGCGACGGCCAGGATTACGTCCCCAACGCCACGCAGCCTGACAACAGCTTCCGCCCCGACCTGGAGCGTGCCAGCTCGAACTTTGATCTGCGTCACCACTTCAGTTGGACTTTCAATTACCGGGTGCCGGAACTCGGACACGTGTCCTGGTTGAGTAAAGGATGGGGCCTGGATGGCGTTCTAGCCCTCAGTTCAGGACAGCCGTTCAACGTCAACTATCTGTTTGAGGGAGACTTCAACGGCAACGGCGAGTTCTTTGGGCGTCCTGACCTGGTGGGGAACCCGCTCCTGGGCACGAGTTCACCGGGCTCATTTCTGAATCTTTCTGCATTTGCCGTGCCTTGCAGCGTAGATGCCGGCGGGAATTGCATTCCCGGCACGCAGCATTTCGGCAATCTTGGCCGCAATGCCTTCGTGGGGCCCGTTTACCGGAACTTTGACTTCAGCTTGTCCAAGGAAAACCAGTTGACGGAAAGAATGAAAATGCAATTTCGCGTGAACGTCTACAACCTGTTCAATCATCCGAATTTTGCCAATCCGCTGTGGCCGAACTTTGGCGTGGACTTCCTTCAGAATGGCATAAATGTTGTCGGAAACAAGGGTCTTGGAAGTGGCTTCCTGCCGCTGACGACGACTCCGGACGTGGGAGTGGGCAATCCATTCCTCGGTAGCGGCGGTTCGCGGAACATCGAACTGGCGTTGCGGTTGAACTTTTAGCGGATGCCGGCAAAAGCAAAATCGCCGCCATGCAAACGGATTACAGGTTAAACAGCCGCGCGGGCAGAAAGCGGCGCGTCTTCTTCAGCAGACGGGAAGCCCAGGAATAACGCGAAGAGAGAAAGAAGAGAGCGGCAACCAACAGCAGACTAGGCAGAATAGGGAGCGGAGAGACAAGGATTGCCAAAACCAGTAGTACCCAGCCAATCGCTTCCAACCCGAGGGCCCTGAGCCGCACAGCCATAGCTCTTATGAGATGCCTGAGAGCAGCAGTTTGGTTCACAAAAATCGATGGGCCCTGGCCGGGAACTCGGCTTAGAGCCTGGCGATGGCTGCGAACGCGAGGCGATCAAGGCGCTGCCCCATGGAACCCCTCTGAAAACCGCTTCTTACCTTATTTTTTGCGATTTCCGGTTAGTTTGACATGCACAAACATGAATCCTCCGGGATGGTACCGATGTAGGTCCACCGCATCGTCCACATTCTCCACGTTGAATGTCTCGGACTTTACTCGCTTCGGCGGCATCACCGCGGTGCATCCAACACGCTGTCGCTATAGCTGGCCGCAACCGATAGTAAACCATTCAAACTAAATGACTTATTTGACGCCTGTCCGGTTTGCCGATTTCCCTTGACGCGTATTGCAAATTGGAATATTAATATTGCGGATCGTGATAATGAGACTCGGAGAAAAACTACGGTATCTGCGGCTGATGGAGGGCAATCTGCGCGGGCTCACTCGCGAGATGACGCAGCAGGAAGTGGTGCGCGCCATCCGCAGGGAACTCGGGCAGGGAATCAGCCAGTCTTATCTTTCGCAGATTGAAAACGGCGCACGGCCGCATTTGACTACCAAGACGCGCTCGCTGCTATCGAGGTTCTTCAAGGTCCATCCCGGATACCTGGTGGATGACCCGGAGGGATTTCACACCGAGCTGCTGTCCGATGTGACGGCGCTGGAAGACAAACTGGATTTGTGGCTCATCCAGGGAGCGGAGAGGTTTCGCAACGATCCGGCGGTTAGCCGGGCGCTGCTTAACGTGGCCAAGCACGAGGATTCAAGGCGCTGCCTGGTGCTGCTGGATGCCATCCTGGAGACGCCGCAGCTTGTGGAGAGATTGCTGAATGTGCTGCGTCCACAGGCGGGCAAAACTGTGCCGGAATTGCTTGAGGCTTAAATGAGCTGGGAACTCTTCTACCTCATCTGTTTCGCTGTCGGATTTCTGTTCAGTGTGCTTTCGTTCCTGGGCGGGGCCACACGCTTGCACCTGCATGTGCCCAAGCACCTTCATTTTGGCGGCATGGGGCATGCGCCGGCGCACGGACATTTCGGTGGCCCTGCTCCGGCAAGCCATGCGCCTGGTCATGGAACACCGGCGAAAGGCCATGCGAAGGGCGCGCATTTCTCGTTCTTTAACCCGATGACCCTGGCGGCCTTCCTCACCTGGTTTGGTGGCACAGGCTATCTGCTCGAACGCTTTCGCCACATCTGGGTCTTTACCGGTTTGGTTTTGAGTTCGCTCGCGGGGGTGGCGGGGGCTTCAATTGTTTTCTGGTTCGTGGCCAAAGTCCTGATGGCGAATGAGCGGGAACTGGATCCGCTGGATTACGAAATGGTGGGTGTGCTGGGCAAGGTGAGCAGTTCGATTCGCAGTGCGGGAACGGGAGAGATCATTTTTTCTCAGGAAGGCGTGCGCAGGCCGTGTGCCGCACGCTGCGAGACTGGAGAATCGCTGGCCAAAGGGGTTGAAGTGGTAGTCACGCGTTATGAGCGCGGCATAGCCTACGTCCGGCCGTGGGACGAGTTGGCAGATTCGGCCGGCATTACGGCAACACAGGAACAAACGCGAGAGTAACTCTCAGGGAGGGCTTATGAATGAGCTAATGAGTGTCGGGATTATTGTCGGCTTGTGCGTGGTGGCGGTCATGGCGCTGCTCGGGATGTTTGCCAGACTGTTCCGCAAAGCGGGGCCGCACGAAGCAATCATCGTCTATGGCTTTCGCGGCACGCGGAAGGTGATCGGTCGTGGCACGGTGATCTTTCCCATGGTGGAAAGCTATCGCCTGCTTTCACTGGAATTGATGTCATTTGATGTAGCCCCGCAGCAAGACCTGTATACCAACCAGGGCGTGGCCGTCACGGTGGAAGCGGTGGCGCAGATCAAGGTGAAGTCGGACCCGGTTTCCATTCAGACCGCGGCTGAGCAATTCCTGACCAAGACGCCCGATGAGCGCGAAGGGCTGATCCGCCTGGTCATGGAAGGCCACCTGCGCGGCATCATCGGCCAGCTCACGGTGGAGCAGATTGTGAAGGAGCCGGAGATGGTGGCCGACCGTATGCGATCCACCTGTGCCGACGACATGAGCAAGATGGGCCTCGAGGTGATCTCCTTCACCATTAAAGAAGTCCGGGACAAGAATGAATACATCGCCAACATGGGCCGGCCGGACATTGCGCGCATAAAGCGCGATGCGGACGTGGCAGCGGCCGAGGCGGAGCGCGATACCGCGATCAAGAGAGCGGAAGCGCAACGGGCGTCTGCCATTGCCAAAGCCCAGGCCGACCAGGAGCGCGTGCTGGCGGAGACGCTTTCTCTAACCAAGCAGTCGGAAGCGCAGCGCGACCTGGAAGTGAAGAAGGCGGCCTACGCGGAGACCGTAAAGAAGCAGCAGGCGCAGGCTGATAAAGCCTATGAACTGCAGCAGAACATCACGCAGCAGCAGGTAGTGGCGGAGCAGGTGAAGGTGCAGCAGATCGAGAAAGAACAGCAGATCAAGGTGCAGGAAGCTGAGATCACGCGCCATGAAAAAGAGCTGATCGCCACCATCCTCAAGCAGGCGGAGGTCGATAAGCAGAAGGTGCTCAACCAGGCCGACGCGGAACGGCAGCGGCTGATTGCACAAGCCGAAGGCCAGGCGCAGGCCATCCGGCTGCAGGGTGAAGCCGAAGCCGACATCATCTTCAAGAAGGGCGAGGCGGAAGCCAAGGCCATGAACGTGAAAGCCGAGGCTTACCAGGAGTGGAACCAGGCAGCGGTGGTGGACAAGCTGATTACCAACATGCCGGAAGTGGTCCGCGCCATGGCAGCGCCTCTCTCCAATGTGGACAAGATCACGATTGTTTCCACGGGGAATGGCACATCCGCCGGCGCAAGCAAGATCACCGGTGACATGACGCAGATTGCCGCCCAGGTCCCGGCGTTGTTCGAGGCGCTTTCGGGGATGAACTTGACCGATCTGATCTCCAAGGTGAAGTTGATCGACGGCGGAAAAGGACCAAAGCCTGAGGCTGCTGAAGGTGACAGCGGCGCAGCAAAAGTGAAGAAGGCAGCCCAATAGAAGATTTATGGTTTGTGACTTGTGATTGAGGAGAACGCTATGAAAGGAACAATTTCTCTTCCGGGTTTGCTGTTGGGTGCATGTACCGCGCTGGTGGCGGGCCTGCTGGTGAGCCATTACTCGTTCGCGTGGCTGATGATCGGAGTGGCCCTGGGCATGGTGGTAGGCGCCGCCCTGACGCGACGCGGCCCGGATGATCCAGGGCTGAGGAAAGGAGAACAGCGATGAAGCACGGCTTTCGGACTGGGTTAATTCTGGGGCTGCTGGCCGGCGTGGTGATCGGCTACTTCACCAGTCATTTATGGGTTTGGCTGTTTCTGGGCGTGGCCATAGGTATTGTGATTGCCTCGTCACGGATCAGACGGCCCAAGCTTCTCCCGCCGCGAACGGTGGGACAGTAAGACAAGCAGTAAAGACAATTGGAGGACTTATGTCATTGATGGAAAGAGTATCAACATTGATTCGGGCCAACTTGAACGATCTGATCGATAAAGCGGAGCATCCGGAAACGCTGATCAAGCAAGTGATTCTGGATATGGAGAACCAGTTGTTGCAGGTGAAGACCCAGGTGGCCATTGCCATTGCCGACCAGCACTTGCTGGAGAAAAAACAGAAAGAGAACGAAGACAAGATCGCGGAATGGAACCGCAAGGCGGAGCTGGCAGTGAACAAGAACCAGGATGACCTGGCTCGGGCGGCCATCGAACGCTCGTTGCAATACAAGCAACTGACAGACAGCTTTGCGCAGCAGGTAGCTGACCAGAAGCTCCAGGTGGAGACGCTGAAGAACGCTCTCAATAGGCTGCAGCAGAAGCTGGAAGAGGCGCGTTCCAAGAGCGATGTGCTGCTGGCCCAGCATCGCCGGGCGCGCACCCTGGTGAAGGCGGCGGATGCGCATACCATGGCCGGCAATGGCGGCAATGAAGCCACCTTTGAGCGCATGAAGCGCAAGGTGATGCGCAGCGAGGCTATCGGCCAGGCCCAGACTGAACTCATTGCCGAAGAGGACAATCTTGAGGAACGCCTGGCGCGCCTGGAGAAGGAAGACCAGATCAACCGCATTCTGGGCGAGCTGAAATCGAAGAAAGGAGCTTAGAAGAATCGGGTGAACGGTAGATCGGGTGATCGAGTGATCGGATGGTCGTGCCGCATCGCTGTTGTTGCGTGCGTGTTGCTGGGTACTGCTTGCGCTCAGGTTGGGCTTTCTTCCGACGAAGCGAGGCTTTTTAACCTGCTGAACCAGGAGCGAAAGAATGCAGGCTTGCCGGGGTTTCAGTGGAACTATCATCTGGCGGAATCGGCGCGCGCGCATACGCAGTTGATGGCAGACCGCAAGGTGCTTTCACATCAATTTCCGGGTGAACCGGCCCTGGGCGAACGGCTTGGCGCTACGGGCGTGCGTTTCAACGGGGCCGCGGAAAATGTAGCCGAGGGAGACCTGGCTGGGGATGTGGTCAGCAGCGTCCATGCCGGCCTGATGCACTCGCCGGAGCATCGCGCCAATATTCTCAATCCCAAATACAATACGGTAGGGTTGGCGATGGTTTCACGCAACGGCGAGTTATACGTGACTGAGGATTTTGCCCATACGCTGACAACTTATTCTGAAGAACAATTTCGAGATGCGGTGGTTGTAGCCTTTAATAGCGCCAGACGAGCCAACGGTGTTGCCGCGGTTGTTTTGCGCGAGGATTCACACATTCACGAACTGGCCTGTTCTGAGCGCGACAAGGCGCAAATACCCGATAGTCTTCCCAACGCTTTAGAGGTGGTGGTCTTCACGTCCTCCGTACCCGAGACGCTGCCCTCGGACATGCAACAAGCGGCCAGCGATGCCTCGCTGCACCGCATGAGTATGGGGGTATGCTTCCGGCCGGACAAACAGCATGGGTATGCTAACTTCTGGCTGGTGGTGGCGTTTTACCCGTGAGAGTCATGGACCAGTGCGGCTTCTTGGCGGCGTATGCCATCGGGTCACCGATGCGTCGGGTCATCGGAAGAAGATTCCTGGCTTTCCGTCCCATCCGGGCTTTCCTCCTGCAAAACCGTCAGAACCTCGTCATCTACATCCCAATTCTTGAGGATCTGGATGGCCACTCCGGATCGGAAGCCGGCACGCATCAGGGTGCGGAAGATTCTGGCCGTCTCCTGATTGGTGCCCGGCTTTTTCAGGCGCTTGCGTTTTAGAAAGGCCCGCGCCTGCTCCTCTTCACTCACGTCCGAGTAGGCCTGCTGGACGGCTTTCTCAATTACCTCGGGGTGGATGCCCTTGACCTTGAGATCAGTCACCACGCGGCGAGGACCGAACTTCTCATTGTCACGGCGAAAGACGGAATAGCTGGCGGCATAGCTGGAGTCGTTAAGATATTTCTGTTCTTTCAGCCGCAGAATGACCATCTCGACCAATATTTCGCCGGCTTCATCGCGAGGAACGCGGTTACGGAGCAGCCGCTTCAGTTCGGAAACGGTGCGCATCTTGCGGCCCAGCGCTCCGATTGCGTACTCGTACAGGGCCGGTTCATCGAGGATTGGTTTTGGACGCTTGAAGGGCAAAGGATAAATGCTCCGCGATCAATCATAGCTCCCCTGGAGATGGGGTAATTGGGTAATTCGGTAAGCGGCGGTAAGTGGGTAATTGAAAGGCTCGAATTGCCAATGTGAGGCCCGCCGAGAGAGTGCCATGAGCAAAAGCCAAGGGCTAAAGGCCAAGAGCCAAAGGCCAAGAGCCAAGAGCCAAGAGCCAAAGGCAAATAGCCAACTGCTGATTTTCAGATTTTTCCGCTGCTGAAGCCCACCTGCTCCATCTGCTCGCGCGAGGCGTCGGCAGTGGAGGCGATGCCCTGAATTTTGAGCTTGAAGTCGTCGGGATTGCTGGCATTCTCCAAAGCGGTTTCGTAAGTAACCAGTCCTTGCTGATAGAGATCATAGAGTGACTGGTCAAAGGTCTGCATGCCGTACTGCGAAGTGCCAACCGCGATGGATTCACGGATCAAGCGGGTTTTTTCCGGGGTCATGATGCATTCGCGCACGAACGCCGTAGAGATCAAGACCTCTACGGCAGGCACGCGTCCGGTGCCATCGGCGCGCTTGACCAGACGCTGGCTGATGACCGCGCGTAGCGTGGTGGCAAGCTGCATGCGAATTTGCTTTTGCTCCGGCGGCGGGAAGACGGCGATGATACGGTTGATGGTTTCCACCGCATCCAGGGTGTGCAGGGTGGAAAAGACCAGGTGGCCGGTTTCGGCGGCGTGCAGGGCCGTGGAGATGGTTTCCAGGTCGCGCATTTCGCCCACCAGGATCACATCCGGGTCCTGGCGCAGGCTGGCGCGCAGAGCGGAGGCGAAGGAGGGAGTATCCACCTCAACCTCCCGCTGATTGACAAAGCCTTTTTTGTCACGGTGCAGGAATTCGATTGGGTCTTCAATGGTGATAATGTGCTCCGGCCGTCCGGAGTTGATGCGGTCCAGCATGGCAGCCAGGGTGGTTGATTTTCCGGAGCCGGTCACGCCGGTCACCAGCACCAGGCCGCGCTGCTCGTCGCAGATGTGCTCAATCACTTTGGGCAGGTACAGCTCCTCCAGCGCCCGAATCTTGGTGGGAATCACGCGCAGCACCAGGCCGACATTGCCGCGCTGCTGGAAGACGTTCACGCGGAAGCGGCCCAGGCCGGCCACGCCATAAGCCATGTCCAGCTCAGCTGATTCTTTGAACTTCTGCTTCTGGCGGTTGGACATCATGCTGAAGGCCATGTTCAGCATCTCCTCGGCAGAGATACGCGGCTGGTCGGTGAGGGGAACCAATTCGCCATCCACCCGCACATGAGGATAGTTTCCCACCTTGAGGTGCAAGTCAGAAGACTTGCGTTCCATTGCTATTCGAAGCAGATCGTCAATATGCATGTTGAACTCTTAGCGCGTCCGAGACAGTCTCCACCAAAGGCCCGCTGCTGAAACGTACCACGGCAGTCCCGCTAAAACAATCAGGTCATCTTCCTGATTACGTGACTTCAGTGTAAGTGGGAACCCCAGTGGCTACAATGTTACTGATGGCACAGCCGGACAATTGGCCTCATGTGGTAGTTATCGGCGGGGGCTTCGCCGGGATTAATGCCGTGAAGGCCCTTTTTCGATCACCGTTGCGAATTACCCTGGTGGACCGGAAGAACCACCATACATTTCAGCCCCTCCTTTATCAGGTTGCGTTGGCGGTGCTTTCCCCGGCGGAAATTGCCTCGCCCATCCGCACGGTCATGAAGCGGGCCGGCAACGTGCAGGTGCTTTTGGGTGAGGTGACGGGATTTGACCTGCAAAATCGGCTGGTCAGAATGGGAAGCATCGAGCTGGGATACGACTATCTGGTCCTTGCCGCTGGAGCTACCCATGCCTATTTCGGCCATCCTGAATGGGAGAAGATTGCCCCGGGACTCAAGACCATCGAAGACGCGCTTGAGATCCGCCGCCGCGTCCTGCTGGCATTTGAGATGGCGGAGCGGGACGCCATCATTCAAGGCCGCCATCCTCCGCTGAATTTTGTCGTGATTGGCGCCGGCCCCACGGGGGTTGAACTGGCGGGCGCGATCTCCGATATTTCCCGGCGGTACATGGAGCGCGACTTCCGGGCCATTGATCCGAAACAGGCGCGGATCATTCTGCTGGAAGGTGGACCGCGCGTCCTGCCCACGTTTCCTGAAGACCTTTCCGCCAGCGCAGAGAGACAGCTCAGCGATATGGGCGTAGAGGTAC
Source organism: Candidatus Angelobacter sp. (assembly GCA_035294925.1). Classification (GTDB taxonomy): domain Bacteria; phylum Acidobacteriota; class Terriglobia; order Terriglobales; family Acidobacteriaceae; genus Angelobacter. The sequence goes on from DATGJZ010000038.1 coordinate 16,619, forward strand.
GCACTCAAGCCATGGTCACCGCTCTTGAGCAGGGCTGGGTGACGGTGGGCACGGAGAGGATTCAGGCGACGGTGATCCTGTGGGGTGCTGGAGTTTCAGCGTCTCCTTTAGGAAGAATGCTGGGAGCGCCCACGGACCGCGCCGGACGCGTCCTGGTGAATGCGGACTTAAGTGTGCCCGGACACCCGGAGGTGTTTGTGACCGGAGACCTGGCGGCCTCCAGGATGAAGGACGGCAAGTTTGTTCCCGGCGTGGCGCCCGCAGCCATGCAGATGGGTAAATTTGCGGCCCGGCAGATCAAGCGATCTCTGGCAAACCAGCCTCGCCATGAATTTCATTACCTGGATAAAGGCACTCTGGCTACCATTGGACGCTCCAAAGCTGTGGCCGATTTAGGCAAGCTGCATTTTTCCGGCTATTTCGCCTGGCTGGCATGGCTGTTCGTCCATGTGATGTTTTTGATCGGCTTCCTCAACCGTTTTATGGTGATGAGCGAATGGGCGTGGGATTACATTACCTACAATCACAGCGCGAGATTGATTACGGACAACGCTGGAACGAATCTTACCACTGACAAATTCATGACAACTGATCACCAAACGATGACGGATAAAAAATCAATGTAGGTAAAGTGATTGTCGCGAGTGAGCAGTGTGAGTCCCCTCTGATGTGCAATGGCAGCGATCCAAATGTCATTCTCAGGAATGGGCCTGCCCTTATCGAGAAGATGAGCGTACAGCCTGCCATAGGCCTCAGCTGTTCCAGCATTGCAGGGCAGGATGGGGAAAGTGCGAGGGAGAGACTTGACATCGAGCAGGTTTTGGTGCATCCGTCCAGAGCGATGAGCTCCTAAAAATAATTCTCCTAAAACAATGCTTGGTAGATATGAATATAACGCCATCTCGGGGGTAATTCTTCGCGTGATGGACCGGTCTTGCTTTTGAAGCGCAATTACGACATTGGTGTCCAGCAAAAATCCCCGCGGGCTGAGGAATCTACCATGCATTTGCGTCAATCCTCTCGCAGGCATCTTCTATAGCAGCTTCCATTTTCCTTATGTCTCCGGGTGAGATCCTCCGAAGCGCTTTAATCAAGTTTGCTATCTTACCTCCCGGCGGAAGCGGCTCATTCTCAAAGTCCTCCTCGATACCCTTCATTTTTTTTCGCCCACTAGATGAAATCTTTCCCTTAAACTTGAGCACTTCGGCTATCGTCGCTCCCGCCGCGAGCGGATCCTTATCTCCGTTCCCATTTACATAATCACGCTCGTACCAATCGACCAGATAGCGATACTTCGAAGGAAGGTCTTCAACAGCAGGATGCATCTTACCTTGTTTGCGGTCAGGATGACATGTATCTCCGGCGCGAAACAGTCGGCGCCGGCCGCGGCCGGTCTCGCTCAGCATCCGGTGACGAGCAGGATTAGGTGGCTTACTGGCAACGCAATGATTCGACGCGTGGATCTGTAGGCCTGGCCTATACCCGCCTGCCCATTTTTCCTTTCTGGCCCGGTCAATGATCTCACTTACGGAGAAGTCCTCACGGGATGGATTTTCCAGGTGGAGCAAGGAAGTAGCGAGCCAGATTTCATCAGCAACTTTTAACATTTATGTATGTTATAAACATACATAATATTAAGTCAAGCATCGGAGGATCGGATGGCAATTGAAATTAGGGATGCTTTGTTAGGCAAAGTCTGCTCATCCTGTCGTGCATGGAAACCGCTCGCTGATTTTTATCGCGACTCGATTCATGGGAGGTCTCAAGGATACCGGCATTGCCGCTGTAAGGACTGCTACCGGAGCGGTAAAAGGACTAGCAGCAAAGCTTAGGGTTTTTTGCCGCAAAGATTTTCGAAGATAAGCAAAGAAAAACGCAGCCGGGGGCGGCTGCGTTCTAAGCCTTATTCTTTATTCAATTACCCACTTACCCACTTACCAAGTTACCCGATTACCAGATTCTTAAGCCACCACCGGCTGCTTCGCGTGTTCGTGTACCGGCACCCTGGTGAACCATGCGTGGCGGTCAGGCATAGTCCCATCCACAATTCCATAGAACTCATGCTGCAACGCCAGTGTGACCGGGCCTGTGGCGCCGCGGTTGATGGCGATCTTGTCGATGGAGCGGATGGGCGTAATTTCTGAGGCCGTGCCGCAAAAGAAGACTTCGTCTGCGATGTAGAGCATCTCCCGGGGAATCATCTGCTCAACGATTGGGACGCCGATGTCCTCGGCCAGCTTGATGATGGCATCACGCGTAATGCCCGGCAGGACAGAGTTGCCCAGGGGCGGGGTAATCAACTTCCCCTGCCGGAGAATAAAGATGTTGGCGCCGGAGGCCTCGCTCACGTAGCCGTTCACGTCCAGGGCTATTCCTTCAACGTAGCCATTCAGGAGCGCTTCCATCTTAATGAGCTGGGAGTTCATATAATTGGCGCCGGATTTGGCCATGGCGGGCATGGTATTAGGGGCAATGCGGGTCCAGGAGGAGACGCAGACATCTACGCCTTCCGTGACACTGCCGTCGCCCAGATACTTACCCCAGGGATAATTGACGATGTAAACCTCTGTGGGCGAGTTAAAGGGATTCACTCCGGCCTCGCCGTAGCCACGCATGACGATGGGCCGGATATAGCACGGCCATACGCCGTTCGCAGCCACCAACTGGCAGACGGCTTCACCGAGTTGCTCCAGGCTATAGTCAAAGTCAAGGCGATAGATCTTGGCGGAATCCTGGAGTCGCTGCATGTGCTCCCGAAGACGGAAAACTGCCGGTTCGCCGGCACGTTTGTAGCAGCGAATACCTTCAAAGACAGAAGAACCATAATTCACCACATGGGACATAACGTGGATTTGGGCGTCATCCCAGGGGATCAGCTTTCCGTTGTGCCAGATTTTTTCCGTGGCTTGTATCGCCATGCAAGGGCTCCTTCCCGCCAGCGTTGTCACTCAAAGTGCCTTGGGCTGCCCCCAGACCGGCTCAAAGCATTACGGCGAAACGCCTACTTTCTTAGATCAGAATCTAAGGGCAGAAGGCACATTATATCCGAAATATTTCTTCGGCCTGAGTATGAATGTTTTTGCGTTTTCGAGGCGCGGATTATTTGGTGGCGGGAGCGTCCGGCTTGCTCTGGGGCGCTTCTCCCGCCGTTGCTACGGCCGCTGCCACCTTCAGGTAGGCTGCGGGGTGCGTCATCATGGTGGGCATAGCGGCAAAAGGCTTGGAATAGTCATTGGCGGCATTCCAGAACAAGAAGCCCGTTCCACCATGCTGTTTTGAAGTGCTCACTTGCTTCAGGATGTATTCAGGAGAATAGGTCTTGGTCTTCCAGTGAAATGCCTGAAGCCACGGACGCAGCACCACGCCCGATCCGGTGGTGATCTTCTCGAACCTGTCCATGGAAATGCTGATGAAATGTTCGGGAGCGTCGCCCGGCAGCTTGTAACCATCCATGCCAAAGAAATGGGATGGATAGATCATCGGTGAAAGGACGTCGCAATACTGGGCCATCTTCACAATGTCCTGGCCGGTGTGGTTCAGGTCCACGGAGCGCTGCCAGGCCATGATGCCGAAGACGTCCAGCGAGAGCAATACTCCCATAGGGTGCAGCTGGTCGTAGGCCCGATGCAAGAAGCCGGCAATCACATCGTCCCGGTGCATCTTGGGGTCGGACTGGTAGGCAAAAAGGGCGTCTTTCTGGTCGCCCTCGGCGGGGAATCGGACATAGTCGAACTGGATTTCATCGGCTCCGGACTCGGCGGTGTATTTGGCCAGGGCTAGTTCATAGTCCTGGACTTCGCGCCGCGAAGGATCAGTCCAAACCAGTTTGCCTTTCTCACGCCACGGCTCATGGGTCTTGCGGGATTGTACGGCCAGAGTGCTGTGGTGCTGAGCGACGTTGTCATCGCGGAAAAGGGCTATTCGGGCAATGGCATGCATATCCAGCGAGTGCAGGAAGCGGACAAACTTTGGCAGGTTGCTGATGGGATAGTTTTTCCTGGATGGCGCCAAAGGATGGGCAAAGGGCACGTTCACGCTGCCATCACTGTCTTTGATATCGAATACCACTGAATTACCACCGGCCTGCTTCCAGCGCCGGATGAGGTCCACGCCACGAACGCTGCCCGCGGTTGCACCGGTCATATAGACGGCGCGTACCTCGTCGTCCTTAGGAAAAGGGCGGCTTTTCTCCACCACCGGCTGGGGCTCGATGCCGGGAATCAGTATTTCTTCGTCCTTTTTGAAAGTGGACTTGCCGTCGTTCGCCTTCCGGATGGCCGCTTCAAATTCAGGCACGGTTATGTAAGAGGATTGCGCCAGATACTTGCGCGCGACCAACACCGCCAGCGTGCTCGCCTTAGGCCTATATGTGATTGTGCCGGGCGGCAACTGCTGCGCTGGAGCGCCATTGTCCGAGGCCGGAACGGCCGCCGAACCCTGCCGTGGCGTCGAATTGTTTTGCGAAACGGCTGCGGCGCGACGGGTGAACAGATACGCGCCAAGGCCCAAAGCCATAATCACAGTGATTGCGCTGACAACGAGGCGATATTTCCTGGACGGCATGTTTTCTTAAACTCTTTTCACGATTTGAGGCATCTTACCATGGCCACCAGCTACTCTCATGTTACTGATGTGCATCATGGGCCCCGGGTTTTTCGGTTTTGGACACTGTCCACCAGCTTTGATTACGCAAACCAGCATCTAACTGAGCGAGTGGAAGAGGAAAGCGGTTTTGAATTACAACCAGCAGCCTTTCTCCTCCATCTCACCACTTACCTCCCTCTGTTGGGAGTCTTGGTCAAAAAAAAGGGGCCAGGAACTATTATGAGGACCGGTCTTAATACCGCACTTGACCCGACCCGCCGCAGCTCTGACGCGCAGGACTTTGAAATTGCTGTACGGCGGAAAATAGTAGGCCAGGACCAGGCTGTCGAAAAAGTCGTCGAAATCTACCAGATGTTTCTGGCGGGCCTGAATCCTCCCTCACGGCCGATCGGGAATCTTCTCTTCCTTGGTCCCACGGGATCAGGCAAGACGCGCGTGGTGGAAGCCATGGCGGAAGCGCTGTTCGGCGATCCCCGCGCGGTGATCAAGATAGATTGTGCAGAGTTCCAGCACAGCCACGAAATCGCCAAATTGATCGGGTCGCCGCCCGGTTATCTGGGCCACCGGGAGACCCACCCGTTGCTGACTCAGGAAGCCCTCAATCAGTGGCATACAGACAAGCTCAAACTCACCCTCCTGCTGTTCGACGAGATTGAAAAAGCCAGTGACGCTCTCTGGCAGCTCCTGCTGGGAATTCTGGATAAAGCCAACCTGACTCTGGGTGACAACCGCCGCGTGGACCTCTCCCACTGCCTGATTGTGATGACCTCCAACCTGGGCGCAGGGGAGATGAATGATCTCATGAATGGCGGCTTAGGGTTTGCCAAGTCGCAGAATGCCGGCCAGGTTGACTCCCAGTTGGATGAGAAGATCACCCGCACCGCCCAGGAGGCCGCGCGGCGCAAATTTTCACCGGAGTTCATGAACCGCATTGACAAGAGCGTGGTCTTTAAGACCTTGAGGCCGGAGCATCTGGAACAAATTCTGGAGATCGAACTGGGCATGGTACAGCAGCGAATCCTGCAGGCCACCGGCAACAACCAGTTCGTTTTTAGCTGCACTCAGAAAGTGAAAAGATTTTTGCTCGATGAAGGCACTGATCCGAAATACGGCGCAAGACACCTCAAGCGGGCCATTGAAAAGAACCTTGTGTTTCCTTTGGCAAACCTGGTTGCTACCAGCCAGATCAGGCTGGGCGACTTCATTCGTATTGATATGAAAGAGGCGCAGCTTACCTTTACCAAGGAAGCCGAGGGCGCGCTGGTTCCGGTCCTGCTGGAGAAGTACGGTGATCTATCCGGAACTCAGCAAGTGGCAGCCAGGGCCGGCCGTGGCGGCACAACCAGACAGCGTGAGTTTGGGGGAAGTGCTCCGGTGGATCCCAACCGATAAAAGATTGGGTAGTTTGGTGGTCGGGAAATTGAAAGAAGTGCGGGCAGGAACTACGTCAATTACAGAATCAACCAATCGCCTCAGCCCTTTTTCAACTCAATCAGCACTTGCCGGGCGATTTCTTTCAGAGTTTCAAAAACACCCTTGCCCTGGAAGGCGATGGCCTCAAATACGGGCTCGCTTTTTTTGCTGAGTTCGTGCTTCAGTTCCTCTACCGGCATGGCATTGGGCAGGTCGCGCTTGTTCAACTGTAAAACGTAAGGAATCTTGGTGAAGTCGTAGCCGTGTTCTTTCAGGTTTTCATGGAGGTTTTCCAGCGCTTCCACATTGGCATCCATGCGTTCTCCCTGCGAGTCGGCCACGAATACCACTCCATCCACACCGCGCAAGATGAGTTTGCGGCTGGCATCGTAGAAAACCTGTCCTGGCACCGTATATAAATGGAAACGGGTCTTAAAGCCGCGAACGGTGCCCAGATCGAGAGGAAGGAAGTCAAAGAAAAGAGTGCGATCGGTCTCTGTGGCGAGAGAGATCATCTTGCCTTTCTGTTTTTCCCCGGTCTTATCGAAGATATATTGCAGATTGGTGGTTTTGCCGCCGAGTCCAGCGCCGTAATAGACGATCTTGCAGTTAATTTCCCGGGCAGCAAAGTTGATAAAGCTCAAAACCCATCCTCACATTCGGTCTCTGGCGCGGAGTCCCTCGTGCGAGTATGTCCATGAGGGGATTCCGGACATGTGTTCTGGTAAATGACTTTTTATATCACATCAACCAGAAGATGAAATGATTCTAATTGCCCGGCAACTCATGGAGACACGGGTTTTGCTCAGCCAGAATTACCAAAGTGCCAGTCTTTAGTGAGGCGGCGGAGGCGGGGGCAAAGGGTAGTAGCCGGTCTTGGCCGTCACCTTCAAATCCGGACGGTGCACGTGCACATCAATGGATCGGTAAGCGCCGGACACGGTGGCTTTGGTGTTATAGCCCAGCGTGTACTGGTTGCGCGCCTCATTGGTGACCTCGCCGTAAGCCTGCTCAATGGACCTCTGGTCGAATTTGGCAAATGTATCGCCACCAGTATCGTTGGCGTATCTGGGCAGGATGTCCCCGTAGCCGAAGCCGGGCAGCCGCACGCGATTCAGCTTGTCATACACGGGAATAGCGGCGGTATCCACCCCAAGAGCGTATACGGCGATCTCTTGTGAGAGCAGGAATTTGCGCACCTCATCATAGCGGGCCGTGCTGCCGTATTCGCGGCCGTCGCTGATGACAAAAATAATTCGCCGCCGCACTCCCTTTTCCCGGCGGCTCAAGTCCTGGGCCGCGCGCAGGATGGCATCATTCAAGACATTGGATTCCTGTGACGCCGTATAGACCGGCGAGACACCGGGCTCGACCGGATGGTTGTTGACTGAGGGCGCGCCAAATGGACCACCCACCACCGGCGGGCCTCCCTGTCTTCCTGTGCGCTTGAGCCGCTCCAGAGAGGAGGTGGAAATATCGCCTGAACCCGAGAACCCGGCGATCTGCTGCACTGAGTTGCCGTAGCGGTACAGCGCTACCTCATCGAATTCACTGAAGGCCCCAACCAGCGTGGGCAATGTGTCATTCACCTTCTTTAAAGTTGACGAAGGCAGATTCGTGTCCACCACCACGGCCACGGAAAGAGGAAACGGCTCGCTGTTAAAAAAGCTGAGTCGCTGCGGGACGCCATCCTCATACACGGTGAAATCCCTGGATGAGAGACCTTCCATCAGGCGGCCAGAACTGTCCTTCACGGTGACGGGAATTTCCACAAAGCTGACGCGCGTTCTTATGGTGAAGAGGTCATTACGGCTGGTAGCGATTCCATCCGTCTGATCGCCCGGCTGCACGGCCGATCCTGGCCCCTCGGGCACAGGCGTCTCCGGAGATTCAGGCGCGGGATGATTATTTTTGGGCGCAGGCGGCGCATCCGGGAAGGGATTGTTGGTTGACGGCTGGATCTTAGGCTGAGGCGCATCAGGAATATTTTGTGCGATTCCAACTGCACATGTCAGCACCGCAATGGCAATCAGTGTTCCCAGTCTCCATGCAAACCACGGCATAACGCTCTCCTTAATTCCCGGCATTGCGCCCACCTTAATAAAGTTAGACGCGCCGGAAATTACCTGCGGAAGCTACTACAATAGATATTAAACTAGCGGCAAAGAAAGGCAGTGTAAAATCATGCGTACCCCGGCGATGTGCACCGTGCTTTTTGCACTTCTCCTCCCCTTGTCCGGTGTTGGGCAGGGAAACGGCCAGCAAACCAGTCAGCAGCAGGGTGACCTCCCCACATTTCGCAAGAACGTAAATCTGGTTAACGTCTTCTTTACGGTAAAAGATCACCATGGAGCGTTGGTCCCGAACCTCAGCAAAGATGAGTTTGAGGTTCTGGAGGACGGGAAACCGCAGACCATGAAATATTTCGCTGCGGAGACGAATTTACCGCTGACCCTGGGGCTTTTGGTTGATTCGAGCGGCAGCATGCAGCGCATGCTGGATACCGAGAAAGTGGTGGCCAGTGACTTTCTGCGGCAGGTGATCACCGATAAGGACCTGGCCTTCATCATTAGCTTCGACATCAGGGCGGACCTGCTGCAGGACCTGACCTCTGACGTCCATCTGCTGGACGCAGGGCTGAAACGGGCCAAGATCAACGTTGGCGGCGGCAGCGGCGGCATTCCCGGTCTCGGACAGGGGCCCATACCCATCTCGCATCCGAAAGGCACAGTGCTCTACGATGGCGTTTATCTGGCTTCCTCGGAAATCCTGGGCAAACAGGTGGGACGCAAGGCCATGGTCCTGCTAACGGATGGCGAGGACGAGGGCAGCCAGCTCAAATTGCGCGATGCCATTGAGGCGGCGCAAAAGGCGGACGCTATTTGCTACGTCCTGTTGCTGCACGATCCGCAATATCCGGCCGGCGCGGGCGAGATGAGACAACTCTCCGAAGCCACCGGCGGGAGGATGATTGAAGTGAACAATCCGAACAAGATCGGCGATGCCTTCCGGCAAATCTCAAGTGAATTGCGCAGCCAGTACAGCCTGGGCTACTCTCCGGAAAATGAAAAGCGGGATGGAACGTTCCGGAAAATCGAAGTGAAAACAAAGAATGGCTACAAGGTGCAGGCGCGCAAAGGGTATTACGCGCCATCCAGCTAGAAATCGGGTTATCGGTATATCGGGTTGTATCGGGAAACGTGCATCGTTATCACGGTATCTCAGCACGGCGGACCCCGATGGAACTTTATTCCCTTGTTATGCCGAGTTTGCCGAGTCCTTGAAAATTCTTCTTTTGCACATCAGGAGAATTCGGGCCCCAACCATCTATAATGTTTTCTGCTTTCGATTGTTGGCAGTGCAGTTGATTATTTCAAAATGAGCCTTCCAAGGAGACCTTCCCAATGAAAAGACAATTAGCAATCGTTGCGTTTTTGTGCGTTGCTTCCCTCGCGGCGCTTGGCGAACACTTGACTGGCTACGTTTCCGACCTGCAGTGCGCGACCAGCGGCTCCAAGGCGGCCAAGGCCACTGACTGGATCAATCCCAAGGCATTTGAGTCCTGCGCGCAAAAGTGCGCGAAGAACGGCTCCCCGCTGGTGTTTGTGACCGAGGACAACAAGGTTCTCAAACTCGACGCGGATTCCACACAGAAAGCTACGGCCCACTTGGGGCACAGAGTCTCTGTGAGCGGCAAAGTCGAAAATGGCGCCCTGAAGATCGACAAGATTTCCACCATCCAGATGGAGGCCCAGAGTAAGCCGGCCAACCACCAGGAAGAAAACATGCATTGAGAGAAGCCACTAGCCGCAATAATGTTCACTCAAGAAATTGGGACGTGTTTGGCCATCGCCTCTTGGCCTGGTCGTTGCGCTCCCTAACCCTAGACGCTCTGTCATCCCGACGCGCCCGTAAAGCGCACGCGCGTTGTCTTCAGCGCGTGCGTAGGGCCGAGGGATCTGCTCCCGCCCAAGTTTCGGTTCTACCAAGCTGTTGGCAATACTGTAGCATCGAGAATCATTGGGTAACCGCTATTTGTGTTCTTGCGTCATTCCCTTTAGCCGTCAGCCCTCAGCCCACGGAGCAGCTTCGTTCCAAGAGAGTTTTCGTGGCCAGCCAGGCGGCGGTGTCTGAAGATCAGTAGTGCTCTAAGTGAGGCTGGCTGCTATCTCTTCGGCGCGAAATAGCCTTTTCTTGCCCGTACCTTTAGTTTTTTGTTCTCAGGAATGATCTGGATGGAACGGAACTGCCCGTTGGACATGAAATCGTCCGGCTTGTAGGAAATGGAATATTGGCTGCGCAGTTCGCCCTGGATCTCATTGAAATCTTCGGAGAGGTCCTGCAGCTTGTAGGGGTAGAAGGCGCGCCCGCCGGTGGCATCGGCCAGGGCCTGAAGATTGTGGTCGCCGGTATCGTGAATGTTGCTCAGGTTGGTGCTGACGGTGTAGATGATCACCTCCGCCCGCTGGGCCATTTCAATGGCTTCCTGGCGTAACACCCGGCTCTGGTTATCGTCGCCATCGGATACCATAATGATCGCCCGCCGCACCGGAGTGCTGTTCTTCTCCTTCATCATCTTGTCCCGGCAGGCATAGTAAATCGCGTCCCACATGGCCGTGCCCCCGCCAGGCCGAATCACTCGGATGCCGGAGGTGAGCTTCTCCATGTCACTGGTAAAGTCCTGAGTGACCTCTGAGACCTCGTCAAACGCGAGGATAAAAGCCTTGTCTGAATCGGGGCGGATGATGGATCGGAGGAATTGCTCGGTCGCCTGCTGCTCGAAAAGGAAACGGTCGCGGATGGAGTTGCTCGCGTCAATCAGAAGCCCTACACGCAAAGGAAGATTGGTCTGCGATTCAAAGTTGATCACTTCTTTGGGCGGCCGGTTGTTGTCCAGTATCTTGAATTGGTCCTGCTTCAAGTCCCTTACGAACTTGCCGTGCTTGTCAGTAACGGTAAAAATTACCGGCACCAGATCTACGCTTTTTCTGATCGTATCCAACGGCTGGGGATCGTCAGCGTTAACCGTGGCAGCTTCACTCCGGACGTTGGAAGCAACGGGAGGAGCTATCGCCTGCTGGCTGATTTGTGGCGTCACGCTCGCCGGGACGGGTTGGGTTTGAGCTCCGCCCAGAGAACCACACAGCAGTCCCCAAAAAATTAAAGAGGAAGATCTCATTGCTGTCATTATAGTCCGGAATAGCACGTTACCTTCCGCCGATCTGATGTAGAAAAAGGCCTAGTTCGGCTGGCAGGGGCTGCTCAAACGAAAGGGGCGTATCCGTTACTGGATGCTTAAATTGGATGGCGGCGGCATGAAGAAAGTTTCTTCCCAGAGCAAGCGATTTCCCGCCTTCCCGATGCAACCCGGCTTCTCGCGGCGCTCCATAAAGAGCGTCGCCCACGACCGGATGGCCGATGGAAGACAGATGTACTCGAATCTGGTGCGTCCTGCCGGTTTCGATCCTGACCTCCAGGAGTGAGAATTTGCCGTACACGCTGTCAATCTGCTGCAGAGTTTTCCAATGAGTTATGGCTTCCCGGCCCTGGCTGCGGCGCGTGGTCATGCGGGTCCGGCGGACCAGGTCGCGGCTGATGGGTGTGGCGATGGTTCCCTTTGCGTGCGCCATCCAGCCGTGAACCAGGGCAGTGTAGGTTTTCCTGGTTTCGCGCCGTAAAAACTGCTGGGCCAGTTTGCGATGCGCCTGGTCTGTCTTGGCTACGATCAGCAGGCCGCTGGTGTCTTTGTCCAGCCGGTGGACAATTCCCGGCCGCAGTTCGCCTCCACTGTTGGAGAGCTGCCCGAAGCGATGCAGAAGGGCATTCACCAGCGTTCCCTTGTTACCCGCCTCATCTTTACCCGACCCTGCATGGACTACCATGCCGGCAGGCTTGTTCAGGACCACAAGGCTCTCGTCCTCATAGACGATGTCGAGCGGGATGTCCTCCGGAAAAGCTTTCAGTGGCGCACGAGCGACCTTGCCCGTGATGGTGATCTCCTCTCCTCCGTGGAGACGCAGGGAAGGTTTGGCCATGCTGCCATTGACCAATACCTTGTTTTGCTCAATGAGTTGCTGAACGCGGACGCGGCTGGCATCCGGCAATTGCGAGACCAGCCATTGATCCAGGCGCGAACCAGTGGCCTCTGGCGGCACGCGGAGTACCTGCATTGGCAAACTTTCCGGCACGAAAGAAATTGTACTGGTTGGAGGGTTGGCAGATTGAAAGATCGGCTGATCCGGGGGTCTGGACTGGAACCCTGAGTAAATCCACGATTCGCGCACAGTCTCAATAGGATCAATCAGAAATCAAGAATCACCCATCATAAATAGCGAAACCGACCCACTAGGCCGTGCGTCGGGCCGTCTATGAACCCGTCGTAAGACGTTTGGAAGCCCTCCGCAGCTCTTTAGGCATTTCCGTACTGGCGGAACCCTGCACACCGAGCCGTATATACGAGTCGAGCCCCCGGTTCATTGAATGTTGGTTCAATAAACGGTGACCGCCGTCACCTGCTTTGCAGGCCGGTTGTCTAGCCAAGATGCTAAAGAAAAGCAGGGTAGATGGCAAGTGCCCTTTGAGCGAAAGAGCGAATCAAGATTCTTACTGGGCTTGGCTCTGCACAGACGCCTTCAAACCGCCGGCATTATCCGGCCAGCCGTGGTTCTTCCAAAACCTCATCCAGCGCCCCCGCCAGCACGTCGGCCCGCTTGCGGTATTCGGAGGCGATTGAGTCATACTTCCTCTTGAGGAGGTGGTACTCATCGGCAATGTTCAATGCGGCCAGGACGGCCAGGCGCAGCGAGTCCACAGTAGAAGTCTGCTCAGCGACGCTGCGCATTTTGGCATCGACAAACTCGGCCAGTTTGAGAATGTACTCCGCATCGGTTCCGCGGAGATTGTAAGGCTGGTCGTAAATCTCCACGCGCACCGGGGGAGCTGCTGCTGCTTGTGTGGTGGTGGCCAAATTTGTCTCCTTCTACTCAGGTAAGGGCCCAGCCCTTGATGTCCCTTTGGGGTTGACCTTCAATTACCAGCTTACCAACATTCCTGTTCGCACCAAAAGATCTTGCCTTTGACCTTCAATTACCAGATTACCAACTTACCCAATTACCAACTTCGCTGCCGGGGCATACTGCCGTCCTCGCAACGAAAACAGCGTTTCTCATAACAGCTCGCACAACTCTTTAACTGATTATCGTGCAGTGGGGGCGCAGGTCAAGCGATTTCTTAGGGGTTACCCAGGAGTTAACTCGATAGTCTTGCGGGATGGACTGGGGGCTGGCTAAGCCCTCAGCGCTTTTGTTCCACAACTACCGCCGTGCCATAGCAGAGCACCTCGGTGACGCCCTGCATAATCTCGGTGGCGTCATAGCGGACGCCGACCACGGCGTTGGCCCCAAGCTGGGCGGCGTGTTGCAGCATGAGATCGTAGGAATCGCTCCGCGTCTTCTCGCACAAGTCCGTGAGCAGGGTAATATTGCCGCCGACCAGGGTCTGCAGGCTGGCGCCAATGGTGCCCAGCACCGAACGCGACCGCACAATGATGCCGCGCACGATTCCCAGGCTGCGTTTCACCTCGTAGCCATCCAGTTGAAACTGGGTTGTGGTCATGGTGTGAGGGATCATCAGGCCTCCGCTACCAACTGATCAATCTGCTTCAACATTTTTTCTATCCGGCTGCGCACCTCTTCGCGCTCCTTGCGCAGCGATACAACTTCAGAACGCAAAAGATCCAGGTCTTCTTCGCGTTGCTCCAACTGTTCGCGCAGGCGATTGGCATCACGTTCCGCGGCGGCCTTGGCCTCCCGCGCCGACTTGAGCAGTTCAATGGCTTTGTAGATCTTTTCTTCCAGGGCAGGGAAGTCTTCGCTGGCGACCAGCTTTTCCGTATCGTTTTCCAGTTCGCGTACCAGTTTCACTGACATGAGGGCAATCTTCCTTTTATGAATGGAATTCAGGGATGAGCGCAGTATAGCGCAGAAGGTTGTGGAAAGCGCAGGAAGATCGAACCCATCTGGAAAAAGGCAGAACTCCGGGCCCCCGGCATGAGCGCATGGCCGGCAGCTTGCCAGATAAAAAAGCAGGCAATCAGATTTTCACTGGATTGCCTGCCAAAATCATTGAGCGCCTGTTAGCACTTAAAGCAGGTCTTCTGCAGGCCGCAGGTAGCGCGGCAGGTTGGATTCAAAGGGCTGGTTGGCGGTCCGCAGCAACCACCGGCGACTGCATTCAATGCGTGTGGTTCAGGTCTCGCAGCGTGACTTTCTTGATTGCAAGCTTGCCGGGTTCTTTCATGCTGGCCTCCTTGTGCGAGAAAAGATAAAAAATAAATGGAGCCGTTTGAGCGGCTCCATGGGTTCTCACTATGCGCACGCAATGCAAATCGTCTTGTTGCACGTGCACGTTATCGTGGGGCACGGCAGGTGAGAGAGGCCGCCGGCGACGGCATTCAATGCCTGCTCATCCAGATTTCGCAGCGTGACTTTCCTGATCTTAAGTTTATTGATCTTTTCCGGTTTGGGCTCTTGATTCTTCACTATCGTCTCCTTTGTTTGAAAGAAATAGATTGGATATCCTTATAAACCCGAATGTTACTCCCGAAAAGGAACCTGCGTCAACGTAGTTTCTCGGTTGTACAATTTCAAAACCAAGACAAAAATATGGCTGGTCCGGGGCCGGCCATTTTCTATTTGGAATCGTCCTGCAAATGTTTTTCTGACAACAGCAACTGACGATCCCAATTTGGTTCGACCGGACTCAGGGCTGCAAGAAGTGCAAGAGCGATTCCGATGGACCCGTCCAGGAAGGCGGGATTCGCCTCCCAAATCACCGGCCCTTCGGGGTCGGGCCGCGTGAGGGCGGAAAACCCTCCCACGCCGGTTTCTGGCTTCCGCATGGCCAGCGCCCGCTCAAGCCAGAAAACAGCGGCGTCCCGGCACCGGGGATCGCCTTCGCTTTGATAGATTCGATTGAAGATGTGGGCTACGCCGGCGGCGCCGTGACATAAGGGCGCATCGCCTACGTCCCCATCGTCTGGCGGCCATGCCAGGCAGTGATCGAGTAAATCATGGGCAAACGCCTGCCAGTCCTTGCGGCCGGCTCGTCGCGCTGCCTGCAACAACACCGCGAGGATTCCTAGGTCACCATAGCACCAGGCCAGACGGCTGTCGGACGGCTCCTCTCCTGGTACGACCCACGCTGGAAATCGCGAGCGCGCGCCCCATGGGCGCTGCTGAGCGATGACCCAGGTGACCGCGCCCTCCAGCAGGCGATGGGAACGCTCCGGTTCTACCGCGGTGGTGGTTGATATCTGTGCCAGGAAATGAATGATTCCCGGAATGCCGTGCGCCACACCGAGATTGTAATAACCCTTGGGAGCCTGCTTGATCTGCCAATCCGGGAGGAATTCAGTGCCCGTAAGCCAGGTAATGCCCTGGTTCGTGTGCTCGGCTAGGTTCTCCAGGCGATCGAACACTGCCCGTATTCCCTGGACGGCAGTTGGCTTGGGCCAGCGCTCAAGAAAATAAATCCCAAATCCCACCAGGCCGCTGATGAGGTCGTAGATGCTCGTGCGTTTCAGGCTGCCCAGCGTCAACGCATCAATGTCGGCATTGAGATCCTCCTCCTCTTCTATCTCGCTCGCTTCCAGATCGGAAGCCTGCTCGTCGTCCGCTGGCGCGGTGACTTGCCGGAGAAGGGCAGAGAGGTGCTCCACGGTCCAGCCCAGGCCAGTCAGCCCGCCAAAGAGGCCAAGAGATCCGGGTTGCTGGGCTGCCTGATCAATGGCCAGATTCAAAGACTCAACGGCGCGGTCGGCCCACTCTAGGTCATTGTGGATAACAGCCAGATAGCCGTATAGCAGCGCCGCCTGATAAGAAAGCTCTCGGCGTTTCTCCGGCGCGGACAATTCATAATCGGTGACTGCCTGAGTAATGGCCTTAATTGCATCGCGCGCGCGCGCGGCAGTTTTACTTTCAGGCAAGAGAATCGGAGACCAGGCAGTCAAGCGACTCTCCCTGATCTGAACAGATTGAACTCTCGTTCCCGGCCGGCGCCAGGATGGCGAACAATCACGTCCCTCGCGCAACACAAGCGTATTGGATCCTGACCTCGTTTGACGCAGAAGGCGGGTAAGCCTGGGGTGCTATTACCCTTTCTTCTGGGCACAGGTGTCATTCGCACTCGTCGGGCAAAGACATGTACGTGGAAAACTCACGGTTGGACAACAGCCGCCCGCGATCACTTCGAGTTCGGCTTCATCCAGGTTGCGCAGGGTCACCTTCTTAAGGCTGAGTTTGTTTAGCTTTTTCACTGTAAGCTCCTTGAGGTGGAATGAAAAACGAGATGCAATGGAATCACCGGTGCAAATGCCCAAATACGCGGAAAATCTTATCCGCGCGTTATCCATGAGTCAAGGCAATTGATTTTCAGATTGGGATCTTGATCTATGCACTCAGGTCATCTGGGTTAAACCATGCCTGTTTTGAAAACAATAAGTGCCAAAAACGCGCCCGCTTCTTTGCTGCAATCGCTGTTATTACCGCCGGATAGGCGTCGCACGAATGGTAATATCTCAAAATCAAGATGAGCGATGAAAGGCAAAGCGAGCCCAGCCTTGAAGTGACCCACTCGAACTTTTTTGTCCTTCGAACCCCATTGCTGCCCGTCAGCGAGCTTACTGCCTGGAGCGAGGCGCTTACGGCGGTGCAGGCATGGGAAGGAGAGGCCGATGTCGGCGCGCTGGAGACCGCGTGGAAGCAGGATGTACAGACCCTGCGCAGCCGTTTGAGAAAACTCATCGACCGGCCTGAAATACTTCACGCCCTGTACGTGGCTTCTCCTGCTCTGCAAACGGGAATTGAGCATTGGAAGCGTGATCCTGATAGCAAGAAGGGCCTGCAGGCAGAGCGCGCGCTGGTGCGCTACTTTGCCCGGATGGCCACCCGTTCCACGCCCTTCGGACTGTTTTCCGGTTGTTCCGTCGGCCGGCTACAGCAAGAAGACGTCCCAGGTACGCTCGTATTAAAGCCACGTTCACAATACCAGCTCTTCTGCCGGTTGGATTTCGACTACCTGTTTGCGCTCACTGCGGCTTTGCAACGTGACCCGGCGCTGGAAATGGAGTTGCGTTATCGACCGAATTCGAGTTTGCACCGGATCGCCGATGCCTGGCACTACACTGAGTCGCGTCTCGTGGAATCTAAGCGCACCCATCATCTGGTTAAGGTAGAGAGTGACCCATATCTGGAAGCAGTGCTCAGCCGTGCGCAAGCCGGAGCCACAGTGTCGGAATTGGTGGAGGCCGTGCTCAGTCAGCCGGGCGACGCCAATCCCTCTGAGGAAGAAGCCATGGAGTATGTGCTGGGGCTGATCCGGGACAACGATTTCCTGGTGTCCAATTTGTCGCCGCTCTTGACCGGAGTTCCGCCGCTGCAAGACATCATTCAACAGATGGAAGCCCTTCCCTCGGGCGCGAACATCGCGCACTCCCTGCGTGGCGTCCGTGACCGGCTCACGTGGCTAGAGCGCAAAGGGATTGACTGCGCTCCGGCGGACTACGAGGCGGCCACCGCGGAGGTGGAAAAACTTCCGGCAAAGTTCGATCTGGGAAGGCTGTACCAGGTGGACATGATCAAACCGGCTCAAGATGCCGTCCTCGGCAAAGCGGTGATTGCTGAATTGATCAAGGCGGTCGAAATCCTGTGTAAGTTGGGAGAAAGCGGAGAACCGGCGGAGATCAAAACATTCCGCGAAGCTTTCCTGGCGCGTTACGAACAAGCTATGGTTCCTCTGGCCGAGGCGCTCGATGATGAAGCAGGCGTGGGATTCGGAACGGTTATGGGGACGGATGCCTCTCCGCTGCTGCGCGGGTTGCATCTTCAGGCTGGAGGCGCCGATCCGGGATGGAACAGCAAGCAGCTTGATTCCCATGCCATGTTGCTGCAGAAGGCCTATGAATGTGCGCGCACGGGCAAAACCGAACTGGAGTTGGATGTCTCCAGCTTGCGCCTGGAAGCAACGCACACGCCGCTTCTGGCCAATGCGTTTTGCCTGATGTGCACTCTGGCAGCGGCGTCTCCCGACGCCGTTCAGCAGGGTGACTTTGAGATCTACATACACGGCGGCGCCGGCCCCAGCGGCGTAACCTTGCTGGGACGTTTCTGCCACATGGACCCGGAAATCAGGTCGCAGGTGCAAAACCACATCCGGCAGGATGAAGCCCACGATCCAGACGCGATCTTTGCCGAGATTGTCTACCTTCCGGAAGGAAGAATTGGAAACGTACTCTGCCGCCCTGTGCTGCGCGATTACGAGATTCCCTATCTGGGAAGATCGGGCGCTCAGCCGGAGAAACAATTGCCGGTCAGCGATCTGTTGGTTGCCGTCGAAGGCGGCAGCATTGTCCTCTACTCCCGCCAACTGGGTCGGCGCGTGATATCGAGAATGACGACTGCTCATAGCTTCATGGACCCGCAGCTGTCGCCCGTCTACCGCTTTTTGTGCTGCCTGCAGCATCAGCACGGCGCTGCCCTTCCCGGTTTTTCCTGGGGACCGGCCCAGTCGCTGGACTTCCTGCCCAGAGTCCGGGTGGGACGACTGGTGTTGTCCCTGGCGCAGTGGAAGCTTTCTAAAGAGGAGGTTGCCGCCCTGGGAAAAGCGGAGCGAAGCCGCCGCTTTCTTGCCGTGCAGGAGCTAAGACGACGGCGGGCCTTGCCCCGCTGGGTGGTGCTTCAGGAAGGAGACAATTCTCTGTGGGTGGATTTGGAGAACGCCTTGAGCGTGGATGCTTTTGTTCACGTGCTCAAACGCGGAACCCAGGCGATTTTGACCGAAATGTATCCACCATTCGATCGGCTCTGTGTGAGCAGCCCCGAGGGCTGCTTCCTGCATGAGTTGAATGTCCCCTTTGTCCAGATTCCCCATCCGCAGACAGCCGATGACGCAGGCTCTGGACCCCAGCGGCAGAGAGGAGCGGCCCTGGCGAGTGCGGGCGTGAGTCGCGATGCCAGGATTCTTCCCGCCGGCAGCGAGTGGCTCTATTTCAAGCTCTATGGCGGCGCGGCGATTCTGGATGACATCTTGACCATCACGGTGCCTCCCCTGGTTCGTGATGCATGCGCTTCAGGGGCTGCGGATCGCTGGTTCTTTATCCGCTATTCCGATCCCCATGAACATCTGAGAATACGGTTCAACGGCGTGCCCGCACGGCTCACGCAGGAGCTTCTGCCGCTCGTTTTCCAGGCATTCAATCCGTTGTTATCTGCCGGGAAACTCTGGAAGATCGAGCTGGACACATATCAACGCGAGGTTGAGCGCTACGGTGGCGTTGAAGGCGTGCTGGCCGCGGAAGAGATCTTCTGTGCCGACAGCGAGGCAGTCCTGGATATTCTGCGAGAGTTGCGTGGAGATGAAGGGTTGGACATTCGCTGGCGGACCGGGCTTATGGGGATAGACCGGCTGCTCTCGGATTGCGGCCTGGACGAGAAAGACCGGCGAGTCACAGCTCAGCGATGGCGCGACACCCTGCAGCGTGAGTTCAAGACCGATGCAACGACAAAGCAACAGCTGAGTGACCGGTTTCGCGTGGAGCGCCACAAACTGGAGGCCCTGTTGGACCCTGCACCCGGACCGGACGGACCATGGAGCTTTGCCAGACGGGCATTCGAATCGCGATCGGCCCGCATTGCGGAGCCAATGCAGAGGCTGCGAGCGGCCGCCGCGCACGGAAAGTTGATGGCGAACCTTCCTGACCTGGCCTTGAGTTACGCGCACATGCACATCAATCGCTTGATCCGGTCAACCCAGCGCGCTCACGAATTCGTCCTATATGACTTCCTTGTCCAGCTATATGACAGCCGGATTGCCCGCAAAGCCCGATCCGAGTCTCATTCCGTGCCCAGCCTGGACTAAAAAATAAAGACTAAGAACAAAGACTAAAAAACTAAAGATAAAAGATAAACGAAGTAGTGCGAGCCGGTGGCCATCCCGGCGAAAATCCCGTCACCCCAACCCATCAAAAAATCCTCAAGAAAAGTGCTTGACATGGAACGGTATGTTGCTTAGCATCATACATAGCAATACAAAGTATATGTCACTGCTAAGTAAGCCACTGCTCAGTAAAGAGAAGAAGGCCCAGCCCAGCGAAAACTGGGAAGCCCAGTTGCGCAAGGGCTGCCTCGAACTCGCCATTTTGGCCAGCCTCTGGGAAAAGCGCTTGTACGGCCTGGAGATTCTGCGTGTGCTGGAAGACGATTCCAAGCTGGTTCTGGCCGAGGGCACCGTCTACCCGATACTCAATCGGCTGAAGGAGGATGGCCTTCTGTATTCCGAGTGGGTTGAGTCCGATGGGGGCCATCCGCGCAAGTATTACTGGCTCACGGCAGCGGGCAAGCAGAAAGTCACTTCAATGGCAGGTTTTTGGAACAGTTTTGCCGCCAATATGAACCTGCTGCTTAAACCCATCCTGAACGGAAAAGGGAGGACATGATGCAAACAGCAATCTGTAATCCGATGGTCGAAAATTATTTTTCTGAGTTGAATCGTAAAATGGCCGACCTCTCCGCTGTTCAACGCGAGGAGTTCGTGCGCGAGCTTCGTGCCCACGTACTGGACCGCCTTCAGCAAGTGGCCGTCCCCAGCGATGATCAGTGCCGCGCCGTCTTGGCGGCCATGGGGACCCCGGAAGAGATTGCCCGCCAATACCGGCTGGAGATGATTCTCAATCGCGCCGCTAGGAGTACCTCGCCGCTGGTCCTGCTGCGCACCACCTTGCGCTGGGCCCTTACCGGGGTGCAGGGTTTTCTGGTCTTTTTTGTAGGGTTCACGGGATATGCTATGGCGTTGTCCTTCTACGTGTGCGCTCTGTTGAAACCCTTCTTCCCCAGGAATGTGGGATTCTTTGTAGGCAGTCATGGCCTGAATATGGCGCAGTTTCCCATTCAGCACGGTCAGGAGGTCCTGGAGAAGTGGTTCATTCCCGTCGCGCTGATCGTGGGCCTGCTGCTCATGCAGGGAACAACCATGCTGCTGCGCTCGCTGATATGGCGCTTCGGGAAATTGAAGCAGAGGATTTGAAGGTGTGCACCAGAGAAAGGTGGTTTGATAACGCCGTGATTCATCGAGGGAACGCCGTGGCTGCTGGAAAACCAGTTCACAACGCTTTGTAAATTAAAGCTGTTTGCAGTCACAGGAGTTGGCTAAGAAAGGTCTTGGCGGGAACCACCACGGGTTGGTGTACGCGAAAACAATCGGCAGGTTGATATCCGAGCTTCATCACCACTTGAAAAGCGTGAGCTGCTTTCGTCTGTGCCTGAAAGTACGGAAGCGAAGATGACAGGGCAGTCTCGCCCAGCTTCACTTCAACCAGAAACCACGGTTTGCGGTCACGTACAACCAGAAAGTCCACTTCTCGTTTCTGTTTGTCGCGTACATAACGCAAATCGAAGTCGCCAAACCCGAGATCGGTCCACCCTTCCACCGCTTTCAGCAGATGACACGCAACCAATGTTTCCGCCCGGGCTCCGTCGTCTGCCAGTCCGCTCCAATCACGTTGAAACCACTTCGGCTCTTTGCGGAGGGCCTTGGCGACGTTGGTAAACCAGGGGCGAACCAGGAATCCGTAGTGCAGCCGGGCCAGCAGATCAATCCAACGCTTCACCGTATCCACTGAGACTTGGATTTCACGGGCGAGGTTGGCATAAACCAATTGCTGCCCGCTGAGTTCGGCCAGAAGCTGCATCAGTGTTTCCATCGTTCCCAGATCGGCGACACGCGCAACATCGCGCAGGTCTTCTCGCGACAATTGTTCTTGCCGCAGGGAACGCCAGCGGCGAGTGAAGCGGCTGTCGCGGTGGACAAACGGCTCAGGGAATCCGCCGTGCTCCCACAGCGCATCCCAATCGCCTGGCGCCACCTCTGCGGGCGGTTGAATCTCGTGAGCGGGCATGCCTGCTCTCAGGCTTTCACCTACAGTCAACGGATGCATCCGGTAAAGCAGGTACCGCCCCATCAGGCTGTCCCCGCCGCGCCGGAAGACGTCCAACCGGGAACTTCCCGTTACGATCAGGCGAACTCTGTCGCCGTAGGTGTCAAAGAATCCCTTCAACAAAGCTTTCCATTTGCTGTACTTGTGCAGTTCGTCCAGGACCGCCACGGGTGGCTGCGCCCGCAAGGCGTCCAATTGCAATGCCTCGGCCAGCGCCGCCGGACCGCGCAACAGCCGCCGCCGGTCGTCGGCGTTGTCCCAGTTGAAATAGGTGTCGCTGATCGAACGGCAAGTCGTAGTCTTTCCCACCTGGCGTGGGCCCGAGACGAAGGCCATCTGGCGGCGCTTTTTGAGGTGATCCCTCAGTATCGTAGTGTAGAGGCGCGGCCGCTCGTTCATAGGACCATTATCGCGCATATCGTAAAATAGTCCAGACCATTTTACGATCCACGCGAAAACGGTCCAACGTGGCAGGGGAGCGAGTTTCTACCATTTCAAAGACGTGAGAGAAAAAGATATGAGAGAAAAAGACGTGAGAGAAATGGAGAGGCTGGGCGGTTGCCACTTCACCGGCTTTGTTATCTGGACCGGGGCCCCCTTTATGTTGATCAGTGAAAATCAGTCTAAATCACTGTGATCAGTGGTAAGGTTTTTTCCGCGCGAAAATGTTTCATTGACTGAATGCTGAGTGCTGACTGCTGAGTGCTAGGTTTGCAGTAAATCCCAGACTCGCCAGAACTCTTTCATCTCTGCCGGCTTGCCCAGCGAAATTCGTGCAAAGGTGTCCAGAGGTGGGAAGGGACGCCCGATCTCGACATTGTTCTGCCGGAAATGAGCAATCACGCTGCGGATTGGCCGGTTGGTATTCACCATAACAAAGTTTGTGGAAGATGGGATTACCTGCAGCTTGCGCGCGCCCGCCTGGCGCATGAACTCGTCGCGGTCAGCGGTGTTGCGCTGGTGGGCCTGCTGGTGCCCGGTCGAGTCTTCCAGAGAAGTTAAGGCGCAACGGATCACGAAGATGTTGAGGCTATCGTCCAGCCGCTGTTGCCGCAGCTCTCCGGCTGTTTCTTTCGTAGTGACGCCATAACCGCATCGCATCCCCGCCAGGCCGTAGATCTTTGAGAATGTCCTGGCCACGATGACACGGTTGTCGCCCACGGGACGATCCAGGAATGACGCGTAGTCAGGATTCGCGCCGACAAAATCGTGATAGGCCTCATCCATGAGAACGTGCGTAGTTTTGGGCAGCTTGGCGATGAAATCCTCAAGATCAGCGCGCGGCGTCAGGTTGCCGGTGGGATTATTAGGATTGCAGATGTAAATCAGTCCGGTATCCGGGCCGGCAGCTTTGAGCATGGCGCTGAGGTCGTGCGTGAAGTTCGCCGCCAGCGGCGCCTTGATTACCTCCGCATGGACTGCATTCGAGTAAGAACCAATGGCTTCGAACGTGGGCGCGGCCATGATCAGCTTTCTGCCGGGGCCGGTATAGGCGTTAGCGGCCATGCGCAGAATCTCAGTCGAGCCGCAACCCGTAACCACCTGGTCCGTTCCCACCTTGTGCAGCGCTGCGATCCGCTCGGAAAGAATATCGCTCTGGTGATCGGGATAGCGGTTTACCTCCTGAAACGGATTGCTCATGGCCAGCACGCTGGGCAGCGGCCCATAGGCATTTTCATTGGCGTTCAGCAGGATCGGCCCGCCCGGCTGTGGAGAACGCGGTGGCTCAGTCCAGCCCAGTAATTCTGTGGGAAAACTTGTCGAAGCCGCGGCAACTGCGGCCCCCATTCCTGCAGCTTTAAAGAAACTACGGCGGGTCAGCATGGCGGAAGAATTCTACCCCGTCTTACCCGCTTACCCAATCGCCAAATTCTCTGCGGGACTATAATACTGTCCTCGCAAAGGAGCCGAGAAGATTTCGTCTTTGACTTTCAATTACCAACTTACCAACTTACCAACTTACCTAGTTACCAAATTTTCGGACTGGAGTCACTCCATCCCGGAAGAATCAGTACATCCACATTCGAGCTGTTCTTAAGCATTCCGTGAGTTATTGCGCTCTGAGATTTCCGCCCAGGGCTTCCAGCGCTTGAATGATCTGCGAAGACCATTGCGCGACCTCGTCATCGCGCAGCGTCCTCTCCGCCGATTGAAACCTGGCCCGCAGCAAAATGGAATATTTGCCGGGAGGAACGGCGCCCCCTCTGAAAATCTCTGCCGGCTGAAAGGATTGCAGTTCGGCGATGTTGAGCGCATCCACGGAAGCGGAGATCTGGGCAAAGGTCACGGCATCGTCGAACGAGAAAGAGAAGTCGCGGTCCACAGCCGGGAAGCGCGAGAGAGGCCGGTATCGCGGCACGCGCAAATCAAGTTGAAGCAGCCGGTCCAGATAGATTTCCGCAAGGTAAACGTCCTGCTTGATCTTGAACGCGTCCGTGACAGCAGCGAGCGCCTGCCCGAAGCGTGCCACCGGCTTGCCATCCGCAATGGCAGTAGCCGATCGTCCGGGATGGTAGTTGTCTGCTGGTTCGAAACGGAGATTGCGAATCTCAAACGCGCTGAGTACTGTTTCGATGTCTCCTTTGAGATCGAAGAATCCGTACGTCCGGGTAAGCCCGTGCATACCGGCATCAATGGCATTGCCGGTGGCGCCCAGGCAGATCATCTTCTGCTCGGCCGTCTGCTCTTCAGCGGGCGCTGAAAATATGTTGCCCATTTCAAACAGTCGCGCGTTGGAAGTCCCGTGGTTCAGGTTCCAGGCCAGCATGCGCAGCATGCCCGGAACAAGAGAGGTCCGCATGACAGACTGTTCTTCGCTCAGCGGGTTGGCCAGCGGGACAGGAACAGATGCCGAGAAGGTGCGGGCATCGGCGGAAGAAATGAAACTGGGTGAGATAGCTTCGTTGTAGCCTAGCGCCAGCAGTATGGAACGCAGTTTGGTTTCCTTCGCAGCGTCGGGTCGTTCCACCACGCTCCCGCTGAACGCAGGGAGCGTATTGGAGAATTTGTTATAGCCGTAAATGCGGGCGATCTCTTCCAGCAGGTCAATCTCGCGTTCGATATCCAGCCGCCAACTGGGCAGGTCAACCATCCATGCCGGCTTCTCCGCGTTTGCCAGCATCATCTCGCGGAATTTCGGCGGGGCGTCCGTGGCTTTGGCAACCAGGGCCTTCAACTCATCACTGGAACGCGCCGTGACGGAAAAGCCGAGCCGGGCCAGAATGCGCAGGACCTCCCGATCAGGTATTTCCTGCCCCAGGAGACGGAGAATCTCATCACGGCGCAACAGCAGCGCATGACGAGGAATGCGGCGGGCGACTACGTCCACCAATTCTCCCTCCAACTCCCCGCCCGCATTCTCAAGCGCCAGCTCAGCCACCCGATTGCAGGCCAGCGGTGTGGCGCCCCAATCGGCGCCGCGTTCGAAGATGTGCGATGCATTCGTGTGCATGCCCAGCCGCCGCGCCGTCTTGCGGACCGTGGCCGGATCAAACCACGCGGATTCAATCAGGATATTTTTTGTGGAATCGGATATAGCCGAATCCAGCCCGCCCATAATGCCGGCAAGGCCCACCGGACGGACGGCATCCGCAATAATCAGGTCTTCGGGATCTAGTTTGCGCTCAACGCCATCCAGAGTCTTCAGCGTCTCTCCCTGGTGGGCGCGGCGAATGATGATCTTGCCGCCCTCGAGTTTATCCAGATCAAAGGCATGAGTGGGATGGCCCAACTCCATCAGTGTATAGTTGCTGGCGTCAACCGCGTTGCTCACGCCTCCATGCTCGTCAATCTGCAGCCGGTCGAGAATCTTTGCCGGCGACGAGGCAATCTTCACATGGCGCACCACGCGGCCGGTATATCGCCCGCAACCGGCGGGATCCTGGATCTCGATTGGAAATGGCTTTGCTGCCGGACGGACTTGTGGCAGCCTGGGCGTGATCGGCTTGAGTGAAAGGTCATAAATCGCCGAGCATTCACGCGCTACGCCGTAATGGCACATGGCGTCCGGGCGATTGGTCCCAATCTCCATCTCGAAGAGAGTTTGTCCTTCAATCTGCCGGACAGACTCCACCGCCACGCCGGCCAGCGTAAGATCATCGGCCAGTTGACGTCCGTCAACCTTCAAGTCGACAAATTCGCGCAGCCATGTAGGAGAGATTCTCATTTGCTATCGCACTGTACTGCAGGCTTGGTCTTTAGGTTTTGCTAAACACTAAATACTAAATACTAAGTACTAAGTACTAAGTACTAAGTACTAAATACTAAGTACTAAGTAATAAATGCGCACGCATGCTCCTTATGCAAACTGCTCCAGGAACCTCACATCCCCTTGATAGAACAACTGAATATCGTCAATGCCGTACTTCAACATGGCGATTCGTTCCACGCCCATGCCGAAAGCAAAACCGCTGATCTTCGCCGGATCATACCCGTTTTCCTGGACAAACTTGAACACTGCCGGGTCCACCATCCCGCAGCCCAGCAGCTCGATCCAGCCGCTGTTCTTGCACAGGCGGCAGCCCTTGCCGCCGCACTTGAAGCACGTAATCGAAACATCAGCGCTGGGTTCCGTGAAAGGGAAGAATGAAGGGAAGAAACGCGTCTTTACGTTCGAGCCGAAAAGCGCTTTCATGGCGTGATCGAGTGTCCCCTTCAGGTCGCAAAAAGTTATGTTGGTATCCACCGCCAGCCCTTCCACCTGATGGAAAATGGGTGAATGTGTGGCGTCAGCCGTATCGGCTCGGTGCACCTTTCCCGGAACCACCACGCGAATAGGCGGTGGCTGCTGCTCCATTACGTGAATCTGCACCGGAGAGGTGTGGGTACGCAGCAGCAGGCGGTCACGCTGCCGCCTTTTTTCCTGGCCGGCAATGAACAACGTGTCCTGGGTATCGCGGGCCGGATGGTTGGGTGGAAAATTCAACGCTTCAAAGTTGAAATAATCCGTCTCAATCTCCGGGCCTTCAGCCACCGAGTAGCCCATGGCGCTGAAGACGTTCACGATCTCATGCATCGTCCGGATGACCGGATGCTCCGCCCCCAACGGCCGGTGAATGCCGGGCAGCGTCACGTCTACGCGCTCGGATGCAAGCCGGAATTCTAATGCTGCTTTCTGCGCTTTTTCAAACGGGACGCATTCTTCAATCTCAGGTGAACCTTTTATTGCACCTGTTGCCTGGAGGTAACTCAATCTCCCGCGCGTGGTTTTGGTAACTTCCTCTCGAATCTGGTAGTTGATGCTGTTGACTGCGATTCCCACCTCGCGCTTATATTCGCTTGGGGCGGTTTTAAGCCACACATCATTGACTTGAGCAATGAT
Source organism: Candidatus Angelobacter sp. (assembly GCA_035294925.1). Lineage (GTDB taxonomy): Bacteria > Acidobacteriota > Terriglobia > Terriglobales > Acidobacteriaceae > Angelobacter. The sequence continues at coordinate 43,945 of DATGJZ010000038.1, forward strand.
ACCGCTCTTTCTCGACATCCATCGGTCATGAAAGCCCTTGTAGTCTCTCTCCGTTGACACGGCGATACCCTCCATCTTAAGAGCCGAAATCAACTCTTGGGTCGCTTTGGCCAGCGACGCCGGAGAATAATCTTCGAGTTTGGGAACCGTGTACGCCATTGAATTGAGATTGTGGACCGCAGCCAGCTTCGGCTGACCTGAAATTCTCTAGGCATCCGCTTTTGTTTCTAACGCATACCCCGAGCTTGTGGCGCCGAGTCTGGAGTTCTACATTTCGAAACATGGAAGAATAAAGGAGGCTCGCCGATGCTATAAATTTAGCACCCTGTCATCTTGAGCGGAGCGCCTGTATTCACCACCCGTCAGAGAAGCTCTCCAGCGCGTAGTCGAAAGACCCCGATACTGTTCAGCCTGACCATGCTGCTTCAAGGAGTTCTCACGAAACAGCTATCGCAGAGATTCATGCTGCACTTAAGAAGCCGCGGTCTTTCGGGATGCACCGATTTCCGATCACCCGATTGCGTACACGACCAAGATGCCGGGAAACAATGAGCGGCTTTTGTGAACTACCCTCTCAGCGCAGCGACCCCGCTGAGTGCTTCTTAAGCTGCGTGCGCCCGCTTGGCAGTTTCCGCCAGCGTGCCAAATCCACCAGGATCATTCACCGCGATATCGGCCAGCACCTTGCGGTCCAGTTCGACGCCTGCTTTTTTCAGGCCGCTGATAAATTGGCTGTAGCTGATGCCGTGCAGTTTAGCGGCGGCGCCTATGCGCACAATCCATATGGACCGGTACTGGCGCTTTTTCTGGCGGCGGCCCGAGTAGGCAAACTTGAGCCCGCGTTCCACGGATTCTTTGGCGGCACGATAGAGTTTTGATTTTGTGAGGAAGTAACCGCTTGCGCGCTCCAGGATCTTCTTGCGGCGCTGGCGGCGCTTGGTACCACGTTTTACGCGAGGCATACTGCTCCTTTTTCTGTGCCGGATTTTCCGGCAGGTTTGCGGCTGGAGGGAAGGATTTCTCGCCCTCTGCACACGCTTTTACTTCAGGTCCGGCCTCTGCGCTGACTTTCATCAGGCGGGCCGCCCCGCTTGCTGCTTCTCTCGTCGGGAGATTTGGCTCTTGACTTTCAATTACCCAATTACCAAATTACCCGATTACAAATTCTAGGACGGTGCCACACTGCCTTCATCGTACAAGAACAATGTTCCTTAAACGTCGGTCATCGCAACCTAGTAGGGTATCATCCGTCCCACCTTGGCGTGATCGGCGTCGCTGACCATGGTGTGACCCAGTTGGCGTTTACGCTTTTTCGCTTTGGAGGTAAGAATATGGCGCTTAAAAGCACTGTGGCGCTTGATCTTGCCCGTGGAAGTTTTCTTGAAGCGCTTGGCTGCGCCCTTATGAGTTTTCATTTTAGGCATAAATTTGCTTCCCGTGTGCCGGCAAAACGCCCCACACACTAAACCTTTTTACCCTCTCCGCTATGTACTGAATCGATGGAAGCCCCGAACTCTAGCTCGGGGCAACTGGGCTTTCAATCCCACGAACAATTCTGGCGATTCTTACCAGCTCTTGAGCGCCGGGCCGATGGCGAGTTCTCTTCCGATAACCCGATACCCCGATGCCCAGATTGCCAACAGCACGAAAAAGCTCGCTTGAGAGTTAGTAAGTTCACAGGCTAACTCTCAGGTGCAAATATTCAGGTTCCGGTTGGTTTTCCCGCCGCAGGTCCCGCCGCCGGCTGCTGTTGCGGCTGCGACGGTGGCTGCTTCTCCGGCTTTTTGGCGCCGGGCACCTGTTTGAGCGGCGCCAGGATCGCATGCATCGTGTTGCCTTCCATGCGCGGACGGAATTCCACAACCCCTTTGTCGCCCACTTCCTTAATCAGTCGCTCCAGGACGTTTCGTCCCAGGTTCTGGTGGGCCATTTCGCGCCCTCGAAACCGCAGGCTGGCTTTTACCTTGTCGCCTTCCGCCAGGAATCGCATCACGTGGTTCCGCTTGGTAACGTAATCGTGCTCATCTACGTTGACGCTGAACTTGACCTCTTTCAGGACGATCTGTTTCTGGTTCTTCTTCGCTGCCCGCTCTTTCTTTTCCTGTTCGTAAAGAAACTTGCCGTAATCCATGATTCGGCAAACCGGCGGCACAGCGTTTGGAGAGATTTCTACCAGGTCGAGATTGACCTCGCGGGCTTTCTTGATCGCCTCATACGGCGGCAGGATTCCAAGCTGGTTTCCGTCCGCGTCAATCACGCGTATCTCACGCGCGCGGATGCGCTCATTCATGCGAACAAACCGTTTATCTATGCGAGCCTCCTGAAAATCAACCAGAACACAGAAAAGACTTCAAAATTATAACATGGCAGCAGTCGCGCTCCTCAGACGGAATGCCCAATGCCGTCGATGTCGCTGGCGCCGGAGCCGCACCCCAGTGGCTTAAAGCTTTTGCCCCGGTGGAACTCCACCTTTTTGAGGCTTGGACTGGTCCAGCTTCTGTTTCTCCTCCAACAGTTTCTGCTCCTCCGCGTGTTTTTGCTGCAATTGCTGAGTCTGCTCTTGATGCTGCTGCTCGACTTGCTGTTTTTTAGCTCCATCCGCCGGTTGCTGCGCCAGTCTCGCGTGTTCCTGGTCCTGCTGCTGCTGGACTCTCTGCCGGTCCTGCTCCTGCTTCGCGTGGAGCTGGTCCTGCTCTTGTTGGTGTTTCCTGTCCAACTCAGCATTTGCGGAGGGTTGAACAACGTGGGGTGGTGGAACAGGAAGCTCGTTCGGATGGACTATCGGCGTCGGAGCAGGGCGATTGCCTTGCCCGGCTTGAGCCGCTTGTTGCTGAGCCGCTTGTTGCCGGACAGCCTCCTGTTTGGCCTTATCTGCAGCTGCCTGTTGCTGCGCGGCCTGCTGTTTGTTCTTTTCAACAGCTGCCTGCTGGGCCGCTTGTTGCTGAGCAGCCTCCTGTTTCGCCTTGTCTGCAGCGGCCTGTTGCTGCGCGGCTTGCTGTTTGCTCTTTTCAACAGCTGCCTGCTGGTTCGCCTGTTGCTGAGCAGCATCCTGCTTCGCCTTATCTGCGGCGGCCTGTTGCTGCGCGGATTGTTGCTTGTCCTTCTCCGCTGCTGTTTGCTGGGCGGCTTGCTGTTGAGTAGCCTGTTGCTTGGCTTTTTCTGCTGCTTGCTGTTGAGCGGATTGCTGTGACCCAGCGGCCGCAGGCGGGGTGCCAGCAGCCGGAGCCGGAGGGTGGACCTCTTGCGCCGTGTTTGGCGAGGCCGCCGGCTGGGGTTTTTTCGCTGTCGTTTCCACTGGTTTTACCGCCTGCACCGGAGGAGCCGTTTTCACAACATGCACAACGGGTGGAGGCGTTGCCGCTCGTAGAGCCTGCTCGGCTTTCGTGTCCAGTGGCTTGCCAGGATTGGCTTGCAGCGCCTGTTGCTTTTGCGCGAATGCTACCGGCGCTGGCGGCGGTGCAACCTTGGCCACGACCGGCCTGCTGGCTACCGCAGCCGGGGGCTTCGGCGCACTCGTCTGTCCGGCGGCCGCCGCACTCTCCTTGTTGGCTCCCATCACGCTGGCTTTCACCGGAGCCACCGGAGCGGTCTGAACTGCCGGAGCCGCCGTGATCGCGCTCGGGGCCACTCTCACCGCTGTCTTTGCTACTGGCTGCGCGTTTACGAAAGTCGCGCGAGGCACTGCCGTAACCGCGCCTTCCACTCTTTGATTCGCATGAGTTGTCGTCGGACCGTTGTTGTTCACCACATTGATGATTGTGGTCTGCTGCACCACCGTGTTTGTGATGTTCACATTTGTGACGTACTTCGGGCTCGTCTGGTACGCCGGCACGTACACTTCGCCCGGCGCTAACGGAACCCACGCGACTCCGCCGCCGTTTCCGAAATCTCGCGATGAATTCGAATTCCCCACAAAAATAACCAGCGCCGGGGAATACACGGGACGATGGGACTCATCCTCGTTCGCTTCGTGGTGCGGCGGCACCCAGGCCCAATCTCCACCGCCGTTTCCTTCATTCACATGCGCCCACCGCCCATAATGCGACGTCACGAATCCAGAGGGCGCATCGTCCACCCACGTCCAGCCCCATGGATCTACCCAGGCCCAGTGGCCTTCTCTGTACGGCGCCCAATCTCGCGAGACATGCGTCGGGACCCAGACCGGACCGTAGGTAGCGTCCGTCCTCCAGGTGCCATTTCGATCCAGGTCTTCGTAACCCGTCAGTTCTGGAGAAACGTAACGGGCTGACTGCGAGCGCCCTTCGATTAATTCCCGGTTGTACGACCATTGATCGAAACTGTCCCGGCCCGGAAGATCGTAAATGTCATAGGAAATATTATCCGTGCCGGAGACTTGAACCTGGGATCCTCCATCCACAAGAAACGCTTGGCCTCCGCCGTTGATCTGCCCCTGGCCGTCGCGAAGAGTAATGGTGGTGAACCGGCCGTCCGGATCAACGGTAATGCGGTAGTCGCCGCGCTGGAGCAAGGTAAACGCCAGGTTGGGCGTATCCACCTCGAACACCTCGTCGCGGTAGAGATTCCGCACGCGTACATTGATGGTTCCGGAGTTCAACTGTATCTGAACCGTACGGTCATCCAGATTCAGGAAGGAAACTGACGTCTGTCCGTCCACGCGAATCGCCGTTGACCCGATATGCATTTCAGCCCGGGATCTGTCGCTTGTCCAGAGACTGTCTCCCGCAGTCATGGGCCGGTTCACGGTGGCCCAGCCCCAGTCACTCTCGCCGCCCGGTTGGAACGAAACTTCGCCCTGCACGTAGTTCAGGCGGGCCACGCGGATTGGCGGGTCATCAAATGCAGAGGCTGACCCCACTACCGCTAAAACGAACACGCAGAGAACAAGACCTGCGCGCCCGAAAAAATTTGCACACCACGCCGTTGTCTTCATAACGCAACTCCTCCTGGGCAACACATTGCCGCCCCGTTCTCGAATAGCAGGCTGCTTGAACGTGACTTTCCTCGATAGAGTTCTCGGAAACGTTAGGCAGGCAACCGCAGTTACCCCGGCCCTGAATGCTCGTCCAGATTATTCAAGGCCCTTGCAATTAGCGTAAGTCTGAAGCTGAAAGATTACTGGTCTGTTTTGAACACTGCATTCTTGTGTCCCTGGCTGCGCGACCGTTAGACGTCGAGTTTCGGAGTAACGAGATATCGTGAATCTGTTGGAGGGTAGAGTCTGGTCGTGCGAAGAGCTACGGCGCGTTCGATTCAGTCCACCACGGGCCTGAAACGCGGTTAGGTACTGATATGTCGGCTTCGCAGAAACCACCCCCCAGGCGGAAAGAATCCGCTCGCTAACCTGGCCGGCGGAAGGCGGCTGGCCAATGAGCTGAAAAGGGTGGCAATCAAAAGCGTTTTAAAACGGTGGCGTCCGGCGCAGACGCCACCCTTGTTCATTTAGCAACCGGTTTCAAATGGATGCATATCTCCATCGGGCGAAGGTGCTGACGTACAAAGGGAAAAGGTAATAAATCCACCATTGACACGCTCATTTTCGGCTGGCGTCAATTCACGCGCGTGCTGGCGGCTCAATACTCTAGCCTGATCGTTCATTGGTATTTTTCCTCCTTTTGGTGAGTGCCGGGATTGTGACTTCTAACCTGTCCCGATCCTGGCGCGAAGCATATCACAAAGAAGATGCCGGTGGACGCCGCGGAATTCCCGAAAGAGAACTCCATGACAAGTTCGACTAGCTCGTCCAGTCTTCTACCTTCAGTTTTTTGATTCGCGAAAGGGATTTTGCTCTTGGAGTTGGTTCCCCCTGTCCCCTGCCGTAAGGCCCGCCGTGGCGGGTGACCTGTAACCTGTCGTGCTGCCACCTGGGGTTGGGTTGGCTAGTTGCCAGTTGCTAACTGCTAGCTGCTAACTGCCAACTGCTTAGTTCTAGTCTCGGGCCAGCGCCTCAATGGGGTCGAGTTGCGCGGCTTTTCTCGCCGGAAGATAGCCAAACACGATCCCGGTTAGAAAGGCACAGGCGAAGGCGATGACGATTGGTATAACCGTAAAGATTACGCGCCAACCTGCAAGGTTGGAGGTCGCCAGGCCACCGCCTATGCCGACGAACACACCGATCAGTCCGCCGATAAAACAAACCATCACTGCCTCGGTGAGGAACTGGAACAACACATCGAAACCGCGCGCGCCAATCGCCATGCGGATGCCGATTTCGCGCGTGCGTTCGGTCACCGAGACCAGCATGATGTTCATTACGCCGATGCCGCCTACGACCAGCGAGATCACGGCTATTGCCACCAGAAGAGAGGTGAGCGTGTTCTGGGTTGCATTGGCCGTGGCAATGGTGTCGGCCATGTTCCGGATGTTGAAGTCTTCCTTGCCGTGGCGCTTCAGCAACGCCGTCCTGAGTTCAGATTGCACCACGGTCATGTCAGCACCCGGCGCTACTCGGATGACGAAACTGTTGAAGAAGCGTTGACCAAAGATGCGCGCTCCGGCTGTCGTGTAGGGAAGCCACACGGAGTTATCCATATCGTCTCCCCGGGTGTTCAGGCCTTTACTGCTCAAGACTCCAATCACCAGGAAAGGCGCGCTGCCAATCAGCACGTACTGGCCCAATGGTTCCGTGCCCTTGGGAAAAAGGTTCTTCACCACAGTCTGGCCGAGCACAACCACCTGGGAATAGCGCATGACGTGTTCGGCCGAGAAGAACACGCCTGATTGCGGAGGCCAGTCATGCACCTCGGGAAAGCTCTCGCCGGTTCCGGTTGCGGTGACCGTAAAATCCTGGTCGCCAAAGCGCAGCAATGCAGACGAGTTCGTTTCTGGATTCGCGATGGCGACACCGGGTAGCGCGCTCATTGACGGCAGATCTTCGGGCAGAAAACTGATGACCATGTTGGCTGAGGCACGAGCTGCTGCCGGTCCGCGCATAACCGTCAGCAGGTCCGTACCCATAGCCTGAATGCGGTCAAGGACGTCCTGCTTGGCTCCGTTCCCGATCGCCATCAAGGCAACTACAGAGGCAACGCCGATGATGATTCCCAGCATGGTCAGCAAAGTTCGCAGGCGATTGTGCACGAGCGAACGAAAGGCCATTTTCAGGGACTCGCCAAGCACGGCTGGACCGGCCTTGGCGTCCATTTCCGGATTGCCGGCCTTCGCCTCAATATCCGCCTCGCCGTGTTGCTGCGGCTCGTCGGAGGTGATGCGGCCGTCCGCGAGGTGAATGACCCGGTGCGCATACGCGGCGATGTCGCTGTCGTGGGTTACCAGAATGATCGTGTGGCCTTCTCCGTGCAATTTCACCAGGATGGCCATGACTTCCTTGCCGCCCTGGCTATCCAGCGCTCCGGTCGGTTCGTCGGCCAGAATCACCGGGCCGCCATTCATGAGCGCTCGCGCAATGCTCACGCGCTGTTGCTGGCCGCCTGAGAGTTGGCTGGGAAAGTGTCCCAGCCGGTCTTCCAGTCCGAGTTCCCGCAGCAGGCCGCTGGCGTGCTCCGCCCGCTTCGCCTTGGCCATGCCGCGATAAACAGCCGGGACCTCCGCGTTTTCCACGGCATTGAGATCGGACATCAGGTTGTAGCGCTGGAAGATGAAACCGAAGGTATCGCGCCGCAGGGCTGCCAGTTGATCACCGTCGAGAGTGGCTACGTCGATGCCGCCGATGGAATAAATGCCGCTCGACGGTTTGTCGAGACAGCCGATGATATTCATCAGAGTGGATTTGCCGGAGCCGGATGTCCCCATGATCGCGACGAACTCCCCGCTGTTGATCTTCAGGCTTACGTCCCGGAGCACGGTCAGCGGCTCGCCGCCGGTAGTGTAAGTGCGGCTGACAGCACGCAATTCCAGCAGTGCTGCGGGCATTAGTGCCCCTTCTGAGAGGTCAGAGCGCTTTTCTTCGGGTTGGCCGTTGCCGTCTTCCCGGTGATGATGACCTGCTCTTTCTCCTTGAGCCCTTTCGTCACCTCGGCTGAAAGTTCACTCTTGATGCCGATCTTGATGGTGCGAGTCTCAACCGTGCCGTTCGCCTTGAGCACTTGCACTGTAATGGTCGACCCTTCGCTGGCATTGCCGATGGCGGCTGCTGGTACCAGCAAAACACCCTTGGCCTGGGCCAACACGATAAACACCTGCGCCGTCATCTGAATCTTCAGTTCACCCTCAGGATTGGGGATGTCGAAGAGAACGTCATAAAAGACCACGTTGTTGATGAGCTCTGGAGTGGGAAGAACCTGCCGGACCTTCCCGGACCAGCGCCGGGTCGAGCCCAGGACCGTGAAATAGACAGCTTGGCCGGGTTTCACGTCGACAATGTCGGCTTCCGAAACCTGCGACCAGACCGTCACGGTGCTGATGTCGGCAATGCGCAAAATATTCGGTGCCGACTGATTGGCGTTCAGCGTTTGGCCTTCCAGCAGCGTGATGGAAACCACTTCACCCGCCATAGGCGCCAGGATCTTGGTATAACCCACATTGGTCTTGCCCGTGTCCACGGCTGCCTTGGCTTCCTTCATCTGCGCTGAGAGCGAGGCGGCGTCGGCCAGAGCCGCATCGTAAGCGGCCCGGGCTACGTCACGGTCGCTGGCGGAGATTACCCCTGCGGCAAAGAGCTCATCGCTTCGCACCATCTGCGCTTTGGCAAGCACCAGTGCCGCCTGTTTGACAGCGCGCTGCGAGGTCATGCTGGAGAGCGCCGCGTTGGACGACGTGAGCGCGGTGTCCGCCAGAGCCGGGTCAATTTCCGCCAGCAACTGGCCCTTTTCCACGTGATCCCCGCGCTGGACCTTCAATGATTTGAGCATGCCGGAAGTCTGGGCCCCGACATCGACATAGGTGACAGGCTGAATGATCCCGGCGGCCACCACCGTGCTCTCGATATCGCCACGTTGGACCGCCGCAGTTGTGTAGACAACCTTGGGTGTCGCAAAGATCCAGTGATACACGAATGCGCCGGCGCCCGCTACCAGGAAGATCCCGATCAGCCAAAAACGGCGTCTCTGCCAGAAGGATGCGGCATGAGCAACTTTTTGAGGAGTAGGATTTGCATCCCTCACAGGTGGGACGAGTATAGGAACCGGATTAATCTTTGTAGTTGCCATTTCTCCTGCTTCCAAAAACATTGGCAAACCGGCTTGCCGAGCAGAAGTGAAACTCCTGTCCTTCCTCCTTATAGCCTTCTTAGCTTCCTGGGTCTGAGCAGAATTGATCAGCGGATGCAATAGCCCCTGTTTCGCCCCCCGAACAGGTCGCACAGCTGTACCGGCTGGAAATACTGCGAAACTTATTTCAATCGGTTCCTAAGCGGAATCGAAGCATTTTGGTTCTCGGTGCGGACCCGTGTCGGCCCGTTTGAGGAGGCGTTATGGCGACAATCGCTGCTGCAAGAATCGTCACGGCATCTTACGGGCTTTGGCTGATCTCTTGGGTGCCTTCGTCTGCTTCGAGGATTTTGTTGCCTTCTTGGTCGCCGATCTCGATGCTCGCCGCTTCCCCGGTACCTTCCCGATTCTAGGATCGCCTGCCAGGACAAGATCACAGGCGTGCAGCGCTGCTTCCTCGAAGTCCTGCGCCTCGGCTGGAAGAACCTGCCAGCCCGTCACTTTCTTCCCCAACACTTGGATCGATCGCATGTTGGGGAACTCTCGGCGCAGACTCTGGTGATGGTCCTCGGTTGTAGCCAGCCACACCCCGTTATCTGCCGTCTGATTACGTTTGTCGCGGAGGATGAGGACTATCTTGTCCTGAACGTAGATCGCGAGGCAGCCGAACATGGATCGCGTCTTGGGCGACAGCGTAGCGATCGCGTCGAGCACGAATTCATGTGGAACCGGCTTGCGCGGCTTCACGGAGAACAGCGTGTCGTCCAGCGGGAGAGAGGACGTATTGCGACGGGACTTTGACCTGCGGGCCAAAAATTGCGCTCCGTTCATTTCTGCCCAACAAACCACTTTATATCACTTGAGCCGCACGACTGACTGCTTATGCCCGGTTGGCGCGCTCAAGTCAGAGCTATTCTTTATCTGGTTCCGGGGTTTTGTAAGAAGACAACAAATCCACGGAACCATGGGTTTGCCGCCAGGTCTGCAGGCGCATGCCATTCTCCACCCTGCAGAAGACCGATGCGAAACGGAATCTTCAGGTGATCAAGCCTTGCCAGGTAGCCTTGGTACCCGGAAATGACATGCCGCCCCTGATAGATCTGAAGCACGACTTCATCCACAACGCCTGCCAGAGCATCGAGATCGTGCGGGTCGCCATTGCTGCTCCAATCGAGCAATCCGGTAATGCCCAGTTGGCAGTCGGAGGGCAATCTGCGCCGGAGGTCCTGGAGAAATGTGGCATATTCCTCCAGGTGATGTGTATGTGCGTCAAAATCCACCTGCACTCCTGCCACGCGGTTTCCCGCTTTACGCCAGCGCCCCAGGTCTGCCAGAACCTGCTCATAAATAGCCGGTGACCACTGCAGGGTATCCACTCGAATCACCATCCAGACATTCGCGTTCCGGACGTGCGGGAGGGCCGGACGTTGGGCAATTAGGCGTACGGGATTCCCCGGCCTGACCTCGGCATTAAGCAGGTAGATTCTGCTGGCGTGATCCAGGACCGGTTGTGGCTGCACGCCGGCCCACAGCCAGAAGGCATCATAGTGGCTCGCATCCACCGTATCAGTGCCGGCCTGTGCAGCTCGCCCTGCGCTCAGCAGCGCCAGTAGCAGCGCGAGCGGTAAGTAATAGCGATTACCAGTAATACTTCAACTCCCGTGCCCAGCGAGAGGAGGGATACTCCTGCTTGAGGCGATTGAACCAGGCCTTGCGCTGGGCAATCGGCACATCCTTGCCTCCGCAGCCATTGTTCCCGGAAGGCGCGTAGCACCTCACCGCGCGATACAGTGCATAGGCTTTGTTGTCCGCGCTGGCCTTGGGGTTTGCCAGGACGGACTGGTACGCCTGCATGCGCTCATACGGCCCACCGGGGAAGAGAGACTGCGTTCCGCCCAGGTCCTCCGGCGGCGGCTGTCCATCCACGTTAATGCCGGTGACCAGGAAAAAATCGGCCAGGCACAACAGTGCGGTTGGATTATCAGCCTCTTGGGCCAGGTGGGCCTCCGTTTCACGCAAAGCAGGACAGCCGTAATCCCCGTTGTTCTTCGCTTGGATGAACAATCCCAGAGGGATAGGCGGCTTCTCCGCACCCGCCGTTTCATCCATCGCAAAGTAGCCATTCTGAGGCGCATTCGCAGGCACGAGAGCAAGATCATTCAGAAAGTCAGCTGCGTGGCCGCGTGTAGCTTCTTTGTAGAGCAGTGTAAATAGTGCTACATCACGCTCGCCCTGGGAAGCGCTTGCGTTCTTTGCCTGCTTGCGCAGTAACCCGGCATCGGCAACCGTGGAAAGCAAGACCCTCCGAAGATATGGATAGTGGACCGGGGAATCGGCATCGAAGACCTTGCTCACAACCCCGGCGCGCTCGTCATGATACGCAATGGCCAGTTCCAGCGCCGGGTGTTGATAGGGTTGCGTTGCGCCCGGAAGCATCTGCATCCAGAAGCCGGGAGCATTGTGATCTTTCACCGCTTCCAGCGACATGCCACGCAGCATCTGCCGGCTGAATTGCAGATAGCTGAAGGTTCCCTGGCGGGCCGCGTCGGGGATCAGGTGCAGCACGTCAGCGGGCTTCTTCTCCACATAGAAGGCATAGGCTGCAAGCAGATATTGATAGAGCGGCATCTGCTCGGCAAAGTACGGCTTCTGCGCTTCCAGAACCGCGCGGGACATAGGTTTGCAGCACGAATCTGCCTGTCCTCCTTCCCCCGTGCGCATCCAGTAGAGGTCGAGCACGGTGAGCATGGCCGGATCATGCGTCCATGTCTGGAGATTCGCTGTAGCCTGCGTCTCCTTCCCGGTCGCCATCTCCAGGGGAAGCGGCAGCAGTTTGTGGTCAATCTCCTGGGCAAGTTCCGTATCGCTCGCGTTCCGCTCTGACCGGTCCATCCCCAGCAGCGTGCTATACTCCGCTGCCAGTTTGTCTGTCATGCCGCCCAGCCAGTAACCGCGGCGCTTGAGACCGCGTGCTGACCGCGCATACTCGCCCTTGGGATAGGCGCGCAAATACTGATCCAGCGCCGTTTCCGAATCCGCGATTACCTTGGGGTCGGCTTTCCAGTCCTGCTTGAATGAGCCGTAATCATCAAAAGCATTCAGTTGCGCGCGATTGATGGCGGTACGCCCAGCCATGTAGAGCGAAACTTCCTTCACCCACGGAGTATCTGCGTTGGAGAGCGATGCAAAGATGGCAGCTGCCTTGTCATAATTGCTCTGCCAGAAGTAGAGCGCGCCCAGCAGGTACTGGGCAAATGCCTTGCCGGGAGTAGTCCGCGCTATCCCCCCGGCATTCGCGATTGCCTTCTCTGTTTCGTCTCCTGCGCAGTTTGACCGCATGGCCTTGCGCGCGGCGAGCAGGGCATCCTGTTCGGCTGGCGCGAGCCGTTTCTCCGCCTTGATGGCGTCCGGAAAGCGGTCTTCTCCGCCAGTCGTTGCTGGGCATCTGCCATGATCGTTCTGCGCCGTATCGCTGCCGGTTGCTTGAGAGTCCGTCACTGCGGTCGGATCGAAGCGGCTTGCCATCTCGTCCCAGTCGAACAAGGGCGGATCCGGATGGCTTGCCGAATTGCCCGCGAACAGGGCCTTGCCGCGATGCAGGTCGGCCATGATCAGCAGAAGATTCACGCGCGTGTCGTTGGATGGCGCGAGCATAGCGACATTATTACCGCAGTTGTAATTGTGGTGCGCCAGCCGCCAGGCCGCCGTGCATCCAAAGTCGCCGCTGGCCATTGCCTGGTCGCTGCAGAAAAGGCACGCCAAAACAATGAAGAATGTCATTGCGATTGGCCGCGCCAGAATCGTCCGCCCGGAATGTGTCGAAAGCAAAATCAACGGTTCCTCCTCCAGCAGGCAAACTGATACTTGCTCCAGGGCGTTTGCCTCTTCGCGATAGTGACTAAGTGACAAGTAATAAGTAATAGGCACATGATGCCACAGGCGGCGATAAGTAAAGCGTAAGCCCACTCAGTGCACAAGTCCACTCAGTCCACCAGGTCCACTCAGTCCACCCATCCGTTGGGCAACCTTCTTTCAAAGGGCGACAGGAGATTTACCTTGCTTCGCGAGCGAATTCACGTTGATCAAGAAGATTCATTGACGGCTTAACTGAACGATATAAAAAGCGCACCTCAGCTCTGAGGTGCGCTTTGAGGGTCTTGCGGCTCGAATCAGTACTGGCCGTAGATCAGTACCTCCACCTCAGCGTTGGTGCCGGCTTTGCCCACTGCCATCGCGGATACCTCCAATTTGGTGGCAGGGACGTCATAGACCCGGGTCAGTTGGTTGTTCGGCTGGAGTGTGAACTCATCCAGGTTAAACTTTTCCTCCACGCGATTGCCCTCCGGTTCCAAGATCTTGAGCCAGACATGGAGACTGCAGACAGATTCGTTGGCGACCACGACGCGGACCTTATCGAACCGGCTGGTGTCCAGGGTCCCAAAAATCTCAGCAGGCTGTCCGGCCTTGATGGTTTTTTCCTGGTCGAAGGCCAGTACGTTTTCAACTTCATGTATGAGTGGAACGACTTTGGGTACGGTTGCCATAAAAATTTTCCTTTAAGGCGCGCCATATGCACTCGCTGTTCGGAAATCCGGACCTGCGGGATGCAGCCCGTGTAGGGCGGCGCATTGGGAAGTTTAAGGGGAGGCTGCGTTAAGCTTGGAGGCTTCCAACGAATGCCCAGGCTCGCAGCAGGTTTGCCACGAAACCGTTCGTGGACGTTACTATGATGGAAATTGGACTCACTCTTTTACTGAAAAAGTATGACGCCAGGGAATGTGCAAGTCTGTGACGTACGTCACACGTATATGGAGGCCAGTATCAATTCGGTACTGTTCAGATTCGGTACTATCTCGACATTCCCGGAAAGGAATGGAAGGTTTATGACGATAACCACCGAATCAAAGAGCGAAGTCTTTGCTGGGCCATTGCCAACTGCTATTTGCCAATTGCTGTTCCCCTGGGCCCCCGGCGCGCTCCGCGGTTGCGTGATGGGGTGCGAGTCGTGCAGGACCAGCTTCAGATGGGTCCTGGAGTTTCTACACTTGGAGAAATGTAAATACCATGGAGGAGGCTCGGTGGTGTTGCAACACTTACCCTGTCATCTTGAGCGGAGTCCGCCGCGGCGGGCGAAGTCGAAAAGCCTGTCCTGAGCGGAGCCGAAGGAACCCCGAGGCTGTTGAACCTGACCATGCTGCTGCAGGGAATTTTCACGAAAACGTTTGCGTTTTTGCGCGGGCGGTTTACAGCGGACTAAGCAACGAACAACGACTCCGCCGGCATCCGACCACGACCCCAATGCCTGTCGTCCTGGAGCTCGTCGAAGAGGCATAGAATGTCATCTTTGTCCCTTGGAAAACAAGGAAAATGGTATTCCAAAACGTCGTGAAGCCGTTCGGACCTCAGAAGTCATATTTGTGCCCTTGCTGTCGATTCAAAACCTTGCACCAGCGAGGCGGATATGAGATATGCCAGGTTTGCTTCTGGGAGGATGACGGCCAGGACGACCATGACGCCGACGAAGCGCGAGGTGGGCCAAACGACAAACTCAGTCTTACTGAAGCACGAAGAAACTTTCAACAGTTCGGTGCCTGCGAGATGCGGTTCGTCAACAACGTACGACGGCCGCTGCCCGACGAGCAGCCGTAACTGCCGCACAACCGCAGTGAGTGGAAGCCCGAGTGCGATGATGGGTTTGTATGAATCAGATCGCCAGATCGTTAGCTTTATGTGTTGGTGGTTGTCTGCGGATAGTAAAACGTCTGTATTTTCTTCAATTCACCCTCGGCGATGTGCAAGAGATCGCAAACCCGCATGACGCTCTGCGTTGTCTCTAGGTCGAATACTGTTGCGACGTATTCTCCCTCGACGATGTGCTGCTTGACCTGTATACCTTTGACGGTTGGTAACACCATGCCTGTCAAGAATCCCACCACGGTGTCCCGCCCCGTCAGCTTTGGCATGAGCGGGCCTTCACAGGTTACATCCTTCGCAAAGGGAACATTGGACAGGTCCTTGCTCCCCAAGCCTCCGAGATATGCTTCGACCACCGCAACTTTTTTCTCGCGTGTCATTCTTTTCTCCTTAGGTTGCCAGTTGTCAAAAGTGCGAAAGGGCCGGCGGCTTTCACTGACCAGCAAACCGCTGGTTGTTTCTAACCTGCTACGGTCTATTCCTGCAAGTCGATTTTAGTGCGCAACTTCTCGGACCGCACTTGAGCACATGGCCGTAGTGGAGAAGACGGCTCGGTCAACAAAACACCCGTGGGGCGCTCGGTAAAGAGTTAGGTATCATCGATTTGGAGCGGGGTCAAACTTGTCGTTGCTCTCCTTAACCCTAAACGCTGTGTCATCCCGACGCGCCCGTAAAGCGCACGCGCGTCGTCTTCAGCGCGTGCGTAGCGTTGTTAGCCTGTCCTGAAGCGAGCTTGCGAAGCTGAAGGAAGGGAACTGCTCCACCCAAGTTCCGCTTCCACCAAGCCGTTGGCAATACTGGAGTTTCGAGAATCATTGGGTAACCCGAACCATGCACGTATGACACAGCCGCCGCTGGCTGTGGGTTTCTTCGCTTTTGACTTTGCATTTGCTAATTGCCAACTGCTATTTGCTCTTCGTGCACCCCCGACGCGCGCCGGTTTTGCGCGTGACGGGGTGGGAGAGCGCAAGCCCTGGGAAGAGAATGAAGATGTGGACAAGCCCCAGCGGGGCGACAGAAGATCTACCTTGGTTCGCAACGGAACCACGCTAACGGCGGGTTCGGAAATAGTGCATCCATTGACCCGGTGGAAGCCCCGAACTTTAGTTCGGGGAAGTGGGCTTTTAAGCCCACGGAAAACTGCGGCAATATTCATGAGCGCTTTAGCGCTGGTGCCAAGCAGCCGCGTCAATGTTGAGTACAGTATTTCCCAAACCGCTCGAATCAACAAGATTCACTGAAGGCTTAACGGAACGGTATCGTGGTGCGCCCGGCGGTGTCTTGTCGCGGTCTCCGGTTTCAACCGTGTATCCGTGCGTTGCGGCGTGCCACAGAATTGCGTTTTAGCGCGGGCGGTTTACAGCGGACTAAGCAACGAACAACGACTCCGCTGGCATCCGCCCACGACCCCAATTCCTGTCATCCTGGAGCGAAGCGAAGGACCTATGCACTTTGTCTGGAACCGTTCAGGAACACCATGCCCGTGCATGATCTTGCCTTTTAATGGAGTGGCTACTGATCACAGCGAAAATACCATGGAGGAGGCTCGGTGCTGCTGTAACCCCTTACCCTGTCATCTTGAGCGGAGCCCGCCGCGGCGGGCTTAGTCGAAAGATCCCGAAGCTGTTGAGCCTGACCATGCTGCCCCAGGGAATTTTCACGAAAACGTTTGCGCCTTTAAAAATCAAAAAGACCCATCATCCTGGGTAGACGTACGCGACCAGGCCGACACAGAGGGTTTGCTTGAGGCCTGGGCTAACGTGAATAGAGATGTCGAGCTCCACCGGGGCGACACAGCGGGTTGGCTAGAAGCTAGCTAGAAGCTGCTTTCTTCCCATGCACGTGTGGTGCCGCCACTCCGGCGGTGTCTTGTCGCGGTCTCGTTTTCAACCGTGCATCCGTGCGTTGCAGCGTGCAACAGAATTGCGTTTTAGCGCAGACGGTTTACAGCGGACTAAGCAACGAACAACGACTCCGCCGGCATCCGCCCCCAACCCCAATGCCTGTCATCCTGGAGCGAAGCGAAGGACCGATGCACTTTGCCTGCGCCACCACGTCCATCGCGTCCACCCTGTCCCCTGCCGCAGGCCCGCCGTAGCAGGTTCGCGCCTGTGCTAACGCAGTGCTAAAGAGGTTTGGCTCTTGGGGTTGGTTGGCTAATTGCCAATTGCTAATTGCCAACTGCTACAACCTACTGTCCTCCTCCCTCGGCGAGAGTCTAACCTGCAGCCACCCGAAAGGGACGGCGGTTGAACATTGTTCGTCGATTCGTACCGCTGGATTTTCCTTGCAACCTTTAGATCGGAAGGCCTGTATTCACTAAGAGTGCTTTAGGTCTTGGCCAGGGAAGCGTCTCAAAAAGAAAGGTAGGGCAAATGCTCGCAGATTTGCGTGACGCGGTGCGGCAGCTGCGCAAGGCGCCTGGATTCACCACCACAGCTTTGATCACACTGGCGCTGGGGATCGGAGCGACGACGGCGATCTTTACCCTTGTGCATCAGGTGATGTTGAAGTCGCTGCCTGTGACCAAGCCGGGTGAGTTGTGGCGGATCGGAGATAAAGTTCGCTGCTGCAACTGGGGCGGGTATACCCAGGGTGACGACGGCAATTTCGCGCTGTTCTCGTGGGAGGCTTACAGGCATTTTCGCGCGCACACGCCGGAATTCACTGACCTGGCAGCCCTCCAGGCCGGCAGTGCTCCTCTCGGCGTGCGCCGGGCGGGATCACAGGCACAGGTGGACACGCGCAATGGGGAATATGTCTCCGGGAATTTCTTCAGGACCCTTGGAGTGCAGCCGTGGATCGGCCGCCTGATGACCGACGAGGACGATCAGGAGGGTGCGCCGCCGGTGGCGGTGATGAGTTACCGCATCTGGAAGGACAAGTACGGATCTGATCCTTCGGTAGTCGGCGCCGCCTACGAGATCAATGGGAACTTGTTCACCGTGATCGGCGTGGCCGCTCCGGGGTTCTTTGGAGCCAAGCTGGCTGGGTGGGGCATGCCGGACTTCTGGTTGCCGGTGACCACCGAGCCCCTCAAGGACGCAGCCACAGCGCGGCTGAAGAGACCAAGCGCCAACTTCCTGGACCTGATCGGAAGAGTGCGTCCTGGAGTGAATCCCCGGTTGCTCGAAGCAAAGCTGAGGGTGGAACTCCATGACTGGCTGGCCAGCCACGTCCCGGATATGGAACCGGGCGAGAAGCAACTCTGGCAGGAGCAGACGCTCCACCTCATTCCCGGCGGCGCCGGGGTCGCAGCCATGAGAGATCAATATCAGGATGGACTCAAGCTGCTGCTGGTGGCTTCCGGATGCGTACTGCTCGTGGCGTGCGCGAATCTGGCAAATCTGATGCTGGCGCGCGGGTTGAAGGATCGCGCGCAAACATCGGTGCGAGTGGCGCTGGGCGCTTCGCGAGTGCGGCTGGTTCGCAAGTCCCTGGTGGAATGCGTCATGCTGGCGGCCATCGGTGGGGCCTTGGGCATCGCCGTGGCGTACGCCGCAACCAGGTTGATGTTGCATCTTGCTTTTCAGCTCGGCGGTCGCAATAACTATGTGCCCATTGACGCCACTCCCTCGTTGCCCGTGCTGCTCTTTACCCTGGGCATCTCCGTTCTGACGGGAGTCATTTTCGGGATTGCGCCGGCGTGGGTGACTTCCCATGCTGACCCGGTCGAGGCGCTTCGCGGGGCAAACCGTTCAGTGGGGGGCGGTCGCTCGTGGGCGCAGAAATCCCTGGTCATCGCGCAGGGAGCAATGTCCCTGGTGCTGCTCTCCGCGGCGGCTCTGCTGGGCCAGAGTCTGCGGAACTTGCAGCACCAGAATTTTGGATTCGAAACTCAAGGCCGGTATATCGCGTGGATCAATCCCAGTCTGGGCAACTACAAGCCGGAGCAACTGGATCCGATGTTTCGCCAAATCGGTGATCGTCTGCGCCAGATTCCGGGCGTGCGCATGGTGACGGCCGCGAACTACGCGCCCATGACCGGCGATAGCTGGAACGAGGGCATTCGCGTACAGGGGCGGCCCGAGCCTCCGGCGAAGGAAGATACCTCAGCCGGTTGGGCCCGGGTGATGCCGGAATTCTTTGATGCCCTCGGCGCCAAAGTCGTGCTCGGGCGGCCTATCACGGATGAAGACACAGCGGCCACACGGAACGTAGCCGTGGTCAATGAAGCGTTCGCGAAGAAGTTCTTTAAGGGCCAGAACCCGATAGGGCAGCATTTCGGGCCTAACAAGATCAAGTATTCCGCCACGTACGAAATCATCGGAGTCGCAAGAGACATGCGCTACATGACGTACGACTATAAGGATCCGGTGCGCCCTATGTTCTGGGTGCCGGAAGCGCAGACTGTGCAGTATGACGATCCGAACTTCTCGGGTGGTGAAGTCTCGTCGCATTATTTGAACAACATCGTAATCTGGGCGCCGGGAAACCCGCCGCGCATGGAAGAGCGCGTGCGCAAGGCCCTGGCGGGCATCGATCCCAGTCTTGTTGTTTACGGGGTTGACCCATATACGAGAGTCGTCAGCAGTGATTTCCAGCAGGAAGACATGATCGCAACTCTCACCACACTCTTCGGTGTGCTTGGGCTGGTGCTTGCTGCCGTCGGGCTATACGGAGTGATGGCGTACACCGTGGAACAGCGGACGAGCGAGATTGGTGTTCGGATGGCGCTGGGGGCGGATCGAGGGCGCGTCATCAAGATGGTGCTTCGTGGTGCTTTCTCGCAGATAGGCATCGGCCTGGCGCTTGGCATTCCAGCAGCCATTGGAGCCGGCAAGCTGATGAGCAATCAACTCTTCGGGGTTAAGCCATGGGACCCGGTCATGCTGGCGCTGGCTGCGCTGACGCTCGGCTTGGCAGCACTGCTGGCGTCGGCGATCCCCGCGCGGCGTGCTGCACGCGTCGAGCCAATGGTGGCCTTGCGCAACGGGTGATCAGCACCGGGCGTTTTAGTTGGGTTCCGCTCTTGGGGTTGGTTCCCCTGTCCCCTGCCGTCAGGCCCGCCGTGGCGGGGCAATGTAGCCTGCCCTCGAGGCGAGCTTGCGGAGCCGAAGGGGCGATTTTGGCAATCTCTTCACTTGGATTCGCGTGCATTCGAGAAAATTTGCGGCTAAAAAATTTCGCTCTTGGGGTTGGTTGGCCAGTTGCCAACTGCTAATTGCCAGTTGCTATTCCTGATCACCGCTCGACTCTTCCCCTGTCCCTGCCGCAGGCCTGCCGTGGCCGGGCTCTCGTGGCGTCAGTTCTTCAGGCGCTTCAGCGGAGTGGTCCTGCTTGGGATCGAGCTGCTGCGCCTTCTCGTAGTTGCTGATGGCGAGTGCCTTATTGCCGTCCTTCTCGTAAGCTTCGCCCAACGCATCATAGGTGTTGGCCGCGTTAGGATACGCCGTCAAATTGAGTTGAAAGATGCGAATCGCGTCCTTGGTATGGCCGCTCCGCAGCAGGTAGCGCCCTATCTCATTCAATTGGCCTGGGCGGAAATTGTAGGCGTCGGGCCGGAGCTTCTTCAGAGTTTCATACTCTTTGATTGCGGCCTCGATACCGCTGTTCGAATAGGTCGAAAACATCGCCTGGGCAATGCTGCGCTTTCCTTCAATGGGCTTCGGTTTGAGGCCCAGAGCTACATCGAGTGCCGCCTCGGTGATGCCGTCGGTATTCGGGATCCAGTCCGCGTTAGCCAGCCACACTACGGCAATCTTCTTGTCGGGAAGCATTACGAGTTCGGTCAGAAAGCCTGTGTCGCCGCCGTCGTGGCCAATCAGCTTGTTTCCTTTGTAGTTGTCTAGAAACCAACTGATACCGGCTGGAGACGCTTTGCCGTTGAATTTTCCCGCGGACTTCCACATTACTTCGTAGGTCGAAGATTTGAGGATTCTCACGCCATCCAGCTCGCCGCGATTCATATTGGCGATGGCCCAGCGCGTCATGTCCAATACATTCGAATGCAGGTCGGAACTGGGCGAATGGATTCGGTTGTACGGATAAACTTTGCTGGGGAACGGGTTGCCGTTTTCGTCCAGTTCGTGGCCCCAGGCCAGCAGCTTGGGATCGGCTTGCTTCACCAGCAGCGTGCTGTCCTTCATGCCGAGCGGCGACAGAATGTGACGTTGGACATAGTCGTCAAACGATTCGCGCGACACCTTGGCGATCACATCGCCCAGCACCTCAAACGCCATGTTGCTATATCGGAAGCGCTGCCCGGGCGCGAAATCGAGCTTCAGATTGCTGAGGCTGCGCACGTAGCGCTCCAGGGCGCCATCGTCGTATTGCGGCTTGTTCCACTCGTAATCGTCCACGTCGGGCATTCCCGAAGTGTGCGTAACCATCTGCCGGACGGTGATGATCTTGTAGCGCTCGTCGGCCATTTGGAAATACGGCAGGTACTTGACTACCGGGGCGTCGAGGTCGATCTTGCCGTTTTCGACGAGCTGCATGATCGCGGTTGCGACGAAAGTCTTGGTGATCGACGCCATGTGAAACAGGGAGCGCGTGGTGATGGGGTCGTCGCTCCGCGTGACATTCCTCACCCCAAAACCGGCCGCGTAAACCACCCGGTTGTCTTCGACCACGGCGATGGCAAAGCCCGGAACCTGCTGCTCGCGAATCAGCTTTTCCAGGACCGGCTGCAGCTTCTGCTGATAGCGGTCAACGCTCTGCGCGGGGGGCGTCTGTACGGGTGCGGTCTGCGCCGTTGTCGACTTCCAGGGCGCGACAAAAACGAGGGCCATCGCCAGCACGACGCTTGTTTTGATCATTGACTCATTTTGCAATGAGCCAGCCTGCAAGACAAGCGGGGGAGGCCTGCCCTCGAGGCGAGCTTGCGGAGCCGAAGGGGCGATTTTGGCAATCTCTTTACTTGATTCGCGTGCATTCGAGAAAATTCGCAGCTAAGAGATTTCGCTCTCGGGGTTGATTCCCCGGTCCCCTGCCGCAGGCCCGCCGTGGCGGGTACCCCTTACCCTGTCATCTTGAGCGGAGCCCGCCGCGGCGGGCAAAGTCGAAAGATCCCGAGGCTGTTGAACCTGACCATGCTGCTCCAGGGAATTTTCACGAAAACGTTTGCGCCTTTATCCCAGACGGTTTACAGCGGACGAAGCAACGAACAACGACCCCGCCGGGCATCCGCCCACAACCCCAATGCCTGTCATCCTGGAGCGAAGCGAAGGACCTATGCACTTTGCCTGCGCCACCACGTCCATCGCGTCCACCCTGTCCACTGCCGCAGGCCCGCCGGGGCAGGTTCGCGCCTGTGCTAACAGTGCTAGAAAGGTTTTGCTCTTGGGGTCGGGTTGGCTAATTGCCAACTGCTATTTGCTCTTCGTGCGCCCCCGACGCGCGCCGGTTTTGCGCGTGACGGGGTGGGAGAGCGCAAGCCCTGGGAAAGAGAATGTGAAGATGTAGACAAGCCCCAGAGGGGTGACAGAAGATCTACCTTGGTTCGCAACGGAATCACGCTATGGCGATTTAGGAAATCGTGTATCCATCGG
Source organism: Candidatus Angelobacter sp. (assembly GCA_035294925.1). Classification (GTDB taxonomy): domain Bacteria; phylum Acidobacteriota; class Terriglobia; order Terriglobales; family Acidobacteriaceae; genus Angelobacter. Next base: position 66,218 of record DATGJZ010000038.1, read on the forward strand.
CCCGGTGGAAGCCCCGGACTTCAGTCCGCCCGAAGTGGGCTTTCAAGCCCACGGAAAACTGCGGCAATATTCATGAGCGCTTTAGCGCTAGCCGCGTCAATGTTGGGTACAGTATTTCCCAAACCGCTCGAATCAAGAAGATTCATTGAAGGCTCAACGGTATCGCGGTGCCCCGGCGGCGTCTTGTCCCGGTTCCGTTTCAATCCACCCCCCGTACGTCCGCAAACAAAATGGCGGGAGCGAGAAGTGAATTCCGTTCACACAATTTACTGCAACAACTCGGGATGAGACTTCTCAAGCCATGCCGTAACTTGGCTCTGCAGCTCGGCGGCAAGCTTGATCATCTCCGTGAGGTCTTGCTCGGAGATGACGCCCGCCACATCGTAAACGGATTTATTGCGTTTGGTGCTGAAGCTCTTGAGTCTCTGGATGGTCTTTGGGTTTGCGGAGATGGTGTGTTCCAGGGAGTCGATGGTCCGCAGGTGGTGCCCCGGTTGGCTGGGAGCACGATAGCCGGATGCGCGTAGCGCCGTGGTGGCCGCCGCCAGGGCGGCATTGAAGGCAGCGGTAAAGCGAAGGTCCGCCGAGATAGCGGTTACCTTGGCATCGTTCAAGCTGCGCTTCACAATGCTCAAGAGACCTGCGATTTCACTTGGACTGCTGGCCTCGCGTTTTAGCCAACCGTACTCCACCCACTTTTCTAAGCTCATGCTCGCTTCCCATCAAAAATACTTTCTTGCCCTTCATTACCGCGTTTAAGAAATGATTTCCACTTGCGATCTTCTGCCTGAACTCTTTGGCAGAATACACGGTCGGATTCACCGGACGGCCCAGGGTTCCCTCCACGGTTGATAGGCGGGAGAGCACCTCGTCCAGTTTTACTTCCCCGATAATCATCAGATCAATGTCGCTCTGGGCGGTCTCCTCCTCACGCGCTACCGAGCCGTACACAAAAGCGGCAAGAATGCGCTCCGCCAATGGCTCCAACGCAGCGCGGAGGACGTTAAAAACCCCAACTGTCTTATTCACCAGAGAACGCATATCCGCAAACACCGGACTCCGCTCGTTGACCTGGTAATACACTTGATTGCCGCTCGATCTGCGCGTAATAAGTCTGACTTCCGCGAGTTTCTCCAACTCGCGCTGCACCGCGCCCACGCTGGCCCCAAGGTGCCGGGCGATCTGGCGCACATAAAAAGACTCACCCACCCGGCCATAAAGCAGGGCCAGAACGCCGCCCCTGATCTGGCCAAACAGGACATCGGAAAGAGAGTCGCGTGCTGTACTCATTACGAGAACGATTGTATCCGTTTTGAGAACACAAAACAAATGCACGGAATCTTGATACCAATGTTTTATCAGAGCCAAACATGCCAAAGCCCGAACCCCGCGTCGTTCCGTTTCAGTTCCCGTACCGGCAGGTACCAGTCTTGGAACCCCTGAAAGGGGCGGAATAGGGTAGCGCAGCCGGGGTCCCCTCGGGGTCCCCAGCGCGCGCCGCAGTTGCGTGCGATGGGGTGGGAGTGCGGGAGTGCTGGGGAAGGAAGCCCTGGGAAAAAGAATGAAGATGTGGTCAAGCCCCAGCGGGGCGACAGAAGATTTACCTCTAGCGCTTCAGGAAATAGTGCATCCATCGACCCGGTGGAAGCCCCGAACTTCAGTCCGCCCGAAGTGGGCTTTCAAGCCCACGGAAAACTGCGGCAATATTCATGAGCGCTTTAGCGCTGGTGCCAAGCAGCCGCGCCAATGTTGGATACAGTATTTCCCCACACCACTCGAATCAAGAACATTCATTGAAGGCTTAACCGAACGGTATTGCGGTGCGCCCGGCGGTGTCTTATCGCGGTCTCCGTTTTCAACCGTGCATCCGTGCGTTGCGGCGTGCCACAGAATTGCGTTTTAGCGCAGACG
>DATGJZ010000039.1:0-32351 GCA_035294925.1 Candidatus Angelobacter sp.
GGATGCTCTTGGTTTGATCTCGCTTCTTTGTTGTCATCCCTCAGGTCTCCACAACAGCCAGATAATATTAGAGAAGTTTAAGAAAACTTGGAAGAGCTTTTTGTTCGGTCTGACCTGAAATCATGAAATACGTGTATAGACCCAATCGCGCTATTGTCGCAGAATCTCCTGAATGTTGAGCCGAAACAGCCGTATCGCCGGGACAATGCTGGCGGTGAGTGCCAGGACAATCAAAAGAATCGCCGTGGCGGCATAGACCGCAGGATCCAGGGCGGTGACACCGTAAAGCAAAGATGATAGCACTCGGGTCAAGCTCATCACGATGATTGATCCGATGAGAATGCCGCCCAGCGTAGCGAAAAGGGCGAGCCGGGTGATGAGAAAGGCCGTCTGGGCAGACGTGGCTCCTAACGCCATGCGAATGGCGATTTCGCGGCGTCTTTGCCTTACGGAGTTGGCGACGACTCCATAGATACCAATGAGGCCTAAGAGAATGCCGATACCGGCAAATGTGGTTAAGAGCAGCAGGCTGACCTGGCGTCCACTGAGATAATTCTTGGTTAAGTAGCTGTCGAGAGTCTCAAAGCTCTCCACTGGAAGGTCTTTGTCCAACTCGTGAAGCGCTTTCTCGGCGGCATTTTTAGCTGCATCGTTTGAAATGGTGGTATTGGCAAGAAAGGACAGGACCGGCGAGGGGTCCTGGTATTGGGGGACGTAAACTTGCATCCACCTAACCTGCCGTTCCGGACCAAAGTGTTTGATTTGTCGGACGACGCCCACGACTTCCCGCCAGGGGACCAGGTCGCCGATCATGAGTGACAAATGGACGCGCTTCCCGAGAGGGTTTTGGCCGGGCCAAAGTTTAGCTGCAAGTACATCATCCACAATTACAACTGGAGGAGCGCCCTGGCGATCTGCGTCAGAAAAATCCCGCCCTTGGAGCAGAGGCAGCCGCATCACCTGAAAGAAGCCGGGCAAAATGGATTCGTGTTCTACGAGCAGTTGTTGCCCAAACATCGGGGATTCCGAGCCTACATCCATGGTGTTCACCAGGGCTTGGCTGGTCAGTGGCAGGCTTGAAATGCCACTTACCGATTGCATTGCCGGCAGGCTGGCGAGTCTCTCAACGGCTGCTTTGTAGAGGGCTAGCCGCTTTTCAGGTTCCTTGTAGTGATTGAGAGGGGGTGTGATTTGAAAAGAGAGTACATGATGAGGATTGAACCCCAGGTCAACTTTTTCCACTTCATAAAAGCTCTTGATGAGGAGTCCGGCAACCAGCGACAGCCCGGATGCAAAGGCAACCTCGGTCAAGATTAGGATGCCACGGGCGAGAGGCCGATGCTTGTTTGTGGCGAACGAGCTACGCTCGCCTCTGAGTTCGTCGCCAACCTTGAGCCGGAAAGCATAAGTGGCGGGCACGAGACTGGCGACCAGGGTGGTGCCTAATGCCATCATCAAGGTAACCGTGATAACCGTCAGATCGATGTTGGTCTCCTGGAATCTCTGGGCGGCATTGGCGAAGTGATGGAGGAAATAGAGCAGCCCCAGTTTGGCTAGCAGTAAACCGAGTCCAGCTCCCACAGTTGCGAACATCAGGGCTTGCACGAGCAGTTGCCGCAAGAGAATTGAACGGCGAGCCCCCAATGCCAATCGAATGCTTAACTCCTGGGCGCGTTCGAGCGTACCGGCCAGGAAAACGGTCATTACATTTATGACGGCGAGAAGAAAAATGAGGCTGGAAGCAAAAATGAGAAGCAGCAGCGGTTGGCGGTTACCAGAGGTGAGGTTTTCGGTCATGCTCTCAAGTCTGATTCCCATGTCCTTGTTTGTACTCGGATATTGGGCCGCCAGGCGCGTGGCAATTGTGTCCATCTCGGCTTGCGCTTGTGCAATGCTGACACCGGGCTTTAGACGCGCGAGGGGAAAGAACCATCGGGTATCGCGCTCCATGATGTGAGGTTGGTTGAGCAATGGGCCGTTGGTTACATAGGCATCGGCATAGCTGAGGTGGCTGATTGGCGTGGGTTGGAGCACGCCAATGATGGTGTATTGCTGATCGTCTAATACCAGGCTCTGCCCCAAGATGTTGGGACTCCCACCAAATTTGCTTTGCCAGAATGCATACGTAAGTATCGCAACGCGGTTGGCGCCCGGCTGGTCGTCATCGGCTGTGAAATTCCGGCCCAAGGTCGGCTGCACTCCCCAGGCGTTAAATCCGGAGGCAGAGATTCCTACTACCTTGAGATGTTCAGGAGGCCCTTGCCCGCTCAAGGTCACGGAAAAGAAATACATGGCAGCCATGCTCTCAACGGAGCGGGACTGCGACTTCCAGTCCAGGAAATCAGCATACGATGTAGCGAGTTGCCCCCCGGTTGGATTGACTCGGGAATGAAGCCAGACAACGCGGTCCGGTTCAAACAGAGGCAGAGGTCTCAGGACAACTGCGTTGACAACGCTGAATATCGCCGTATTCAAACCCATGCCGAAGACCAATGCGGCGAGTACCAGAATGGTCATCCCCGGCCGCTTGCGTAGCAGCCGGAGGGTGAAACGCAGGTCTTGGCTCAGGGAATACATGCGCAGACGGGTTGATACGCCTGCTGGCGTGGAAATTCAGCCACAAGCGGGGCAGGTGCAATCGGGCATATTACTATGCCCCTACGAGTAGCTGTCAATAAAGAAAAGGAAGGTTTTTGAGGGTAAAATCCGCTGAGTTTTCGGGTGTGTCTTTTGCAGTCGGTGCTAACATTGTGCCTATTTAAGGAGCTAAGACCGTCGGTCGGAGCTCGCGAAATGTACGCCCAGAGACTTAGCTGTAGCACAACCGGAAGATCGGGATAAGGTCGAGACATTCGATCATGCTCCCCAGGGCTTTGTGGTCCCAAGCTCGGCCAAGAGTTGTCGAGACCGCAGAGCCCCGGGTTTGTCCTTCTCCTGTTTCCGGAGTTGATTTTGAGCTTTCGGGGGAAAGAGGCGGACCAAGTCGCGCCAAGGAGGCCGATTCGGCCTGAGCCGTCCTCTTTTTGTTCTGTATGGATTTTAGGAAGTAGTTTTATAGATGTCAAGGAAATTTGGGTAATCACGAATGGGCCGTAATTAATTTCAGGAGGAAAAGAATGAAATCGAAAGTTTATGTTGTAGTGGTTTTAGCCCTGAGTCTCGCCGCTTTTGCTGCGCCTGCGGGGATCTCAATTGATGACCAGAGCCCAGTCTCGAGATTTGGCAAGAGACCATCAAAGCCGACGCGTTTGCCCATTGAAATGCCACAGGTAGGACCTGGACCTGTGTGTCCTCCCAGCAGCTCGGGATGTGTTAAACAGTAGCCCGTGAGAGAATCTTGTACCCTTAGGGTACGAGTTTTTCTAATGGATATTGCTGTAATTGTTGCTGGCTTGGCCGTATATGCCTGGCTCCTGATTATCGTCTATCGCCAAGGCGTCAAGACGCAACTGCCGTGGTTCGTCCTTTACGTGGTTTGGGAAATGCTGGCGGCTTCGGTGCAACTCGTACTCTTGCCGGTTAACCCCAAGTTATATGTTGCGGTGTATTGGTGGATGGAGGCGATCGAGATTGGTTTGATCGTGGCAACGGTGAGGGAGAGTTTCCTGCGAATTTTTCAGGGCTTCACTCGCAAGCCGGGCTTTCGGTGGGCGGTTTGGAGCGTGATTGTCGCTGTGGTGTCGTACTCTGCATGGAAATCGATCCACGCTCCGCCGCTGGAGAGCAGCCGTCTTGATGCTTTTGTGTTTGGCGCTGAATTCCTGTTCCGGTGGGGTATTGCCGGAATTGCAGTACTCACGACGGTATTGGGTCTTTTAATGAAGGAAGGGATCACAAGAGAGGATGCTGTGGTGGTTGGCTTTGGGGCTGCTTCGATTGCATTCGTTCTGTATGTGAATAGTTTTTCGTTATTTGGCGCCAAGTATATTTTCTTGACCAAATACATTCCCTCTGTGGGATACTTTGTAGCTGCATTTTGGTGGATTTATGTTTTTTCCCGTCCCGTGAGACAATTTGGGTTCGAGGAATTGGGAATGGGACCTGATGAAATCCGTAAGGTGCTGCGCCGTTATCGGGATTCCGGCGAGCGATTGTGAGCGTGCAAAATGTGGCTTTTCACTGTGGAATTGACTCTGCCTGCAGTGGCCGTAGTCATTCTATTTTTTGCAGCAGGGCTGTACAGGAGGATTCAATATCCTTCGCCGCTCGTCTGGGGCTGCATTCTCAACAAAGTGGTGCCTGTGCGCGCACATCTTGTTCTGAACTACAACAAGGAAATCGACGAAGAGCGGCCGATCGAAGGGCGGCTGGGGCGAGAGGTGCGTCGCCAGCAGTTTAAGGTTAATTGGGGATATTTGTGCGGTGAGACAAAGAATACAACGTTGTTCCTTCAGGCTCTCCGCTTTGAGAAGCTGAAGATTAGCGCAAGCAAATCCGGGTTGAAATACGAGCCACAGGAAGTGGCTATCATGGGATTGATTGATGAGGCCACTGAATTACGTTGGAAGCAGGTTCGTTGGCAACTGGTTCTTCAGTTGCGTAGCAAATTGGGATTGAAGGTTGATAAGAGCATGTTCCTGACTCTGCTGGTCTATTACAAGAATCTCGAGAAGGAGATGGTGACTTTGGCAGAGACGGAGGGCAATTGGCTTAAGGACATGCTGCTGGAGAGATTGGGTCTGATGGAGTGGCGGGTGATCAACGGCGGTCACTCTGACCCGGACCCTGCATAAGATTGTTATGAATTTGCTGAATTGAACTAATCGCGGTATTTGCTCCTACAATGGCGCAGTATCAAAGCTTGGCCACCGACACCAACAGACTGCTAAGCGGCTGGAATCCGCGATTACTGCAAGGCACGAATTTCGATGTGGCCTTTGCCCCATGTGGTCTGCCGTCCTACGCCGGTCCATGAAGCAGCTCTTAAGTAAGGCAGGAATTCAGCCAGGTCGCCTTCATATTCTGCTGATCCTACAAAGCCGCCAAGGGAATGCGTCTGGCCGGTTCTGCCGCTGCGGCGCTCCGGGTTTTGCCATTGGACATTGCTGCGCACCAGCTTGACGAGCCTTGCTCGTTCACCCAGACCGGTGAAATCCAGGGGCAGGGGGCCACGTCCATAGATCTGGCGCAAAGTGTGGATGCGATCGCGGCTGCGGGCAAAGAGTACGCCAAAATCCGGAGTGCGTAAGATCTGTCCTGTTCCCTTTAGCTCGGTCGGGGTTAAAAAGCGGACTTCAGCACGATGGACTGGCTGGGTCTCCGCTTCCAAGGAGAGAGTAATGGTGTGCTGCTCCAGGAGGGTATGGCCATCGAAAATCTGGGCGTGCTCCTGGCGCATTCCGTCCAATTCGTGGATCGCCGTCAGTTCGGTGGCGGCCCGGCCGGGTCCCATACCTTCGCGCAGCAACTGAGAAAAGCTGAAGGCGAAATAAGCCAATGCCGGGTCGCGCAGCTCAAAAATAGAGAAGTCGAAGTGGAACGTCTCTCCAGCACCCAGGCGGCGGCCATCAAGATGCGCTGCGCGGATTACGAAGGGCCTGGGCCAGTCCGCCAGTCCACTTGGCCCCTCGATGCGTGCGGTGGGTTCGAACAGACACGCATAGGCACAGTTGTATCGTTGCTCGCAGGTTCTGGCTCCTGGGCAGTTGGGCCGGCAAACAAATTTCTTGAAGGTCTGGCCCAAAGCTCCGCGAATCACGTTGCCGGCTTTACCCGGAGGAAAGTAGAGCGACTCAAGGGCGCGAAAGCGCAAGCGAAAGGCAAATAGCTCAAAGCTGAGTGGCTCAGCGGTGAATGCAGTTTGAAGCTGACCGGCATCCATAAGATTCATGATAGCTTCTGGGCAGATCAAAGATCTTGTTTTTCCAAATTGGGGATGGCTTGTTTTTCAATTCAAGGAGTATTCTAAGAAAGTTCCAGCCTCGTTGATAACATAAGGAATCTAATATCTGTCGGAGAAGTTGAAAAGCAAGTTTCGCGATGCGAGTTGGGACAGACTTAGACTGTGCTGGCTGTTTTTATCTGTGAGTGACCGATTCCGGGCCGGTGGCTGGAGTGGGATTGGGTACGGGGTGCTTCAGATTGGTTAAACGGCGTGCTTTCAATCATCTGGCCGGATTTAGAAGTTGCACCAAAAGTGGGCGTGGGTGCCGGTAAAACTTGATCTGGCGTCCTTTCATGAGGTTACAAGCATTCTTGTGCAGCGCGACGATTTACCTTGACAAAGGAAAAGCGAAGATTTTGAGGGGTGCCGAAAAAGTGGGGTATAATCCGTTGATTCTAAAGCCCGATTTTTGATGAGGGTTGGAAGCTGTTCCCCGATGAGAAGGGGATTGAAACTCGGAGCGTTAACGGTCACGCTGACCGCCACGTCCGGGGATGTTGGAAGCTGTTCCCCGATGAGAAGGGGATTGAAACTGTAGTAGAACTTGCTGGGCCCTTCGTACATCAGACAAGTTGGAAGCTGTTCCCCGATGAGAAGGGGATTGAAACTCTGGGTGGTGTCCGCACACTTCCGCTGACCACGGAGTCAGGTTGGAAGCTGTTCCCCGATGAGAAGGGGATTGAAACGCTTTGTGCAAAATTATTTGGTTAGCGCGCCGGTTTATTGTTGGAAGCTGTTCCCCGATGAGAAGGGGATTGAAACAACGAAAGCGTCACACTCTGACCTTGGCAACGAATCGTTGGAAGCTGTTCCCCGATGAGAAGGGGATTGAAACGTTTACTCGATGTCATTAACCGCCAACGCTGCGCTAATTGTTGGAAGCTGTTCCCCGATGAGAAGGGGATTGAAACAGTTCTCGGTGTGTATGAATCTATTATGGTTTCGTTTGTTGGAAGCTGTTCCCCGATGAGAAGGGGATTGAAACAAGCCACACTCCAGACAAACCACGGAAGCGGGGTTTCGTGTTGGAAGCTGTTCCCCGATGAGAAGGGGATTGAAACTGCAAATCTTCGACCTAATCAAGGCATCCATAAACTGAAAGAACGTTGGAAGCTGTTCCCCGATGAGAAGGGGATTGAAACACGGCTAGAGCAGATGTGGAGGGCAGGCTCAGACGGTTGGAAGCTGTTCCCCGATGAGAAGGGGATTGAAACCTCAGCATAGCTTTGCGGAAGCGGGTGCTGTCCTGAAGCGCGTTGGAAGCTGTTCCCCGATGAGAAGGGGATTGAAACTCCGAAGACGATTCCGCTGGAACAGTCATGGAAGTTTCCGGCAGGTTGGAAGCTGTTCCCCGATGAGAAGGGGATTGAAACACTGCGCCAAATGTTCCCTCGCAAGCTTCAAGCATAGTTGGAAGCTGTTCCCCGATGAGAAGGGGATTGAAACAACGTGTGGTCCAGCAGGTTGATGTTGGACGGCAAATTTTGTTGGAAACTGTTCCCCGATGAGAAGGATTGAAACGCTGGCATTTGATGCCAGTCGGTGAAGCTAGCATCATGGTCGAAAACTCAGGGATTGGTGATTTGCTGCGATTTATGATTGGTAATTGAAAACGGCACGCCGGCTGTTGGGGGACACTGGTGGTGATGTAGGATTTCTTGGTGGGTGTTATGCCAAGGACTAACTAACTACTAGGGACTAATGGCTGGTTTTCTGAAACTGTTCCCCGATGAGAATGGTCATTTGCCTAGCCGTTTCCAAGAGTGCTTCACAGCGGCTCCGCAATCGAGCCGGTTTTACCAAAGAAGAACTGTCCTAAGAGACCGAACAACAACGCGATCGAACTGGCCAGCCAAGCTGTCCGCCAGGAGAAGCCGCGGGGCCATTGCATCAAGTTGTAGTAAGCATTGCCTAGCTTCATGTAGGCAGACATCCAAATCAGACAGCCTCCCCAAGCAAGCAGGCTCCTGCGCCACTGGGCTCCGATTCTGCCGACCTGATTTCGGACATTCAGCAGAATTAGGAACCAACCAAGCGCCAAGAGGAGGAGCGCCGCCAATAGGGCTATGCTGTGATGATTCCACGCTAAGGGATCCAGCCAGGTTAAGCCGCTGCTTCCAAATACTGCGCCATACCCCAGGCCGATAGAAAAACCCAGCCGTGGCAACATGATATCCTTGTAGAGCCAAAGCCAGCTTTCCTTATCCTTTAGCTGGTTCTTTGGCGGCTTTCGCAATCGGCGATTTACCGCGCAGGCACGGCAAAGCGCGAAACGGCTAAACAGAAACCGCCGGATTTGCTTCAGGTGATAGACGCGAACCGGATTTTCCTCATAATCAAATACGCCGATGCTTTTCAGCAGAGCCCGTTCAACATCGTATTGGCTTGGGTCCGAACGGTAGACATGGTTTTCGAAGGTGTGTTCGGTCATTGCTCGAAGAAGATGTCGACGGACCTTTGCGCTGTTTTCTTCATACTCCCCCGCTATTGCCCATTCATAACACTGCTTGAACTTCTTTAATCGAGTGGTTCTGGTTCCTGATTGCCGGTCTAGCATTGCTTCTCCTACGGTGTTGCCTCAGTTGGCAAACTCGGGATCATCTTGCCTTTGGCACTCGATCATTCCTCCTCTAATCCGAATGCTGGCTGCGCCTTTCATCTCCTCGTGCATATAGTAAAGACTGGCATCCTGTGCGCAGCGGAAAGACATGTAGGTCAGCGCGGGTATGATTCCCTTGTAGCCACCGGTAATGTTAATTATGATGTCGGTCTTCGGGCCAGCGTGGCAACGCCAGATTTCCTGGAGGCAAGAGGGTATGTCTTTGAACCCATCTTGTGTACCTTCAAGGCCCTTTAACACTTTCACTTCAACGCATGCGTTTGAACATTTCCACACGTCCGGGCCAAAGTGCGACCCGCAATCGCACCGCTTTTCGAATAAATGGTCGTGCATGAGCTGAGCATTGATGCACGCACAGAATTTACCCTGAGCGGTATCTGACGACAGCAGTAGGATGCGGTCGCGTGAAGAATTAAACAATACGGGTGCTGTGTTTTTCCGGGCAAGTGTGTCAACCACCTGCACCCGCAACAGGTAGTAGCTGCTCACCATTTCCGCTGAGGTGGCGTAGCGATACGGCCAGATCGGTTTGCCGTTGGGCCAGACACTGGCCCACAGATCTTGGTGGGCTTTCAGCACGCGATTGTATAGGTCCGACGGCGGCGGTGTTCCCGACAAAAAGTCCTGGGTGCATTCGCGCAGTTCGCAAGAATTGCCTTTGTCGTCCAAGCTGCCGAGTCTGTCAGCGCCAAGGGCCGTCGTCCCTACCGTCACCACAAACAAACGCTCGGGAAACTTCATAACGTCCAGCTACTCCCCTCAAATGTTTGGGCATCATGGTCTACGCTCTTTCGATTCACCTCAACTGTGATCTCATCATTAGCGGAAACGGGCTTTGCCCAGTTTTCTACGTTGACCTTGCATCGGTACTTCTTGTTGTTGTACAACTCAAGCGTCTCAGCGCTAATTTTGCTGCTCTTAATGCTAGTCACCCTCATTCGCACTTTGGGGGGAAGAGGGCCAGGTTTCTTTGCGGCGACAACCTGTTGTGTCTCGGCTGGCGGCGCTAATATCTTGGGCGGTTTTTCCACTAGAGACTTATCAAAGCCAGCTATTGTTCCCTTGGGATTGTGGAACCAGGACTGTTGTGGATAAAGCAGCAGATATGCTGCGTTCTGCTTGCTGCGCGCTTCCCGGACGGCGGCAAATGAAGGACGGTTGAGAATCTTCTCCAATCCACAGGTCGGCAGTTGGACAACATCTCCAGCGAGACCCAAGAATCGTTCGGCAGATTCAAATTCCTCATTGTCGATGCGGATGGAACAGCTCCCCAATCCCACCCCCTTCCCATAGCCGAGTTTGTGAAACAGGTCGACGGCAGAGTCCTCCTTGTGCGTCAAGCAGCTGTGTGCCAAGGTGAGGGCAAAACGGAGAACAGCATATTCCTCCGGAGCAAGGCTCTCGAACTCTACGCTGAATTCAAACTTCATGTTTCCGCGGACGCAATGGGGCGAACCAAAACCGGCGTGCTCATCAACTTCGCGGATGTTGTTGGCATGGCGATAGAGCTTCCACCCAGCGGGCTTGCCATCGCCGTTGGGAAAGTAGAAGGGGAGATGCCTGGGGCCGTGGTCAGTTGGACGCGCTTTGGGGTAGTCTGGAACGGTGAAGGCGCCTTGGTTCAGGGCAACCCATTGATTGCTCGACCATTCTTTCAACGGGTCACTGTCGAAGAAACGGGCGTTGCCAGCCCAGCCGAACGGTTCGTCGTCCGATTTCTGATCTTTAGGCTTCTTTAACGAATAGCCAAACAGTCGGCAGCTTAGACATGCGGATTCCGTGGTGCATGGCTGCAAGTCGCCTAGATCAAGTTTCAAGTTCTGCCGCTCCGCCACTTCATCCATCTTCTTGTCCGCAAACTGTTGCCCGGCGCATCCTTCACCAAGGATCTGTAGGATGTTGCGGGTCATGCCCTTGAGTGAACTGCCAGGAATATAAGGAGGTTCTCCGCGCTCGGCCAGGGCTTTGAAATTTGATTTGAGGCACAACTTGGTGACCGTGCTCAACGTACACTTCAGTCGCCCCGTAAGATGGTCCTTGGATTTTCGCTCATGGCCGGACGGCCCGGACGGCCCCCATTCTTTCCTCGCCAGAAACGCTGGAAATGGAATAAATATGTAAGGGTGCAGCAGCTTCTTCATCTCTTCTCCAGATCGGTGGAACGCGACACCACGATGGTCCGGCTCTCAGCGTCTCCAGGCAGCGGCACAGACACAGTGATATTCATCGTGTAGTGGGCAAGATGTACGGCGACTCTATGGCCAGAAAATTCGGGGGGATACTCTACAATCAACCGAGGAATTCTGGCCTCGTACCACTGCGCAGCAGTGAGGGCACCATGGGGCTGGCCCCAAAGGTAGATTCTCTGTGGCAAACCACAATCCGCCGCTTGGACTGGGCATAAGGAAACCACCTCGGCGTCGGGAAGAGCGTCAACGCCTTCTTCACCGATTAACACAAGATGAAAGCGGCCATTTCTGCGTCTCCTCCATTTCAATTCAGCCTGCCTGCCAAAAAAAACACCAGCGGGAAAATCCTGGGGTCGCACCTGACTTGGCCGTGGATTTCTCAAGAGATTGGTCTTCGACGGTGATTCGACTATCCCGTACTCGAAGAGGTCCCAGGGCAATGCTGCCAAAAAGTCCGGCCCACTCCAATTCGAGATGTGAGGACCCTCTTTCACGCCGGACGGTCCTCACTGTGTCTTTTCTGCACCAGAGCCTGGAGTTCGGCGAGTGATTGGAAACCATCCCAAACTGTCATATCAAAGCAACTCCTGGTTGCGTTCCAAAAGTCTTCCGGGCTGGCGATTTCACGTACATTGCGCCAGAGGGACGATTGTTGTTGGTTTTTGCGTGCCGTGATCTGAGGCAACGCTTGGTCTCGCGTAGGGTGGATTCCATAGTGATCATGTTGGGACTCGGGGAGCAACTCGGCAGCTCCTCGTAATTTGTCATCGGCGAACCGGTCTTGCAAACCAAAATAAGCAAGCTCGATTGAGGTCGCGGTCACACACGTACGGCCCCAGCCTTTATTCTTACCGGCGCCTAATGGTACGCGAGCTTCCTTGAGGTCATCGAACAGACGCGCCAGCAGCCCCAAATGCCACAGTTCGAAGTTCCTGAGCCGTAGGGTGCCGACAAAAATGGCGTCGCGAATTACCAGAGTCTTGAATGGTGCAATGGCCGCTCCGGTTTGTCGGCTGATCGCGTTGTTCTCGGCCAGCAGCGGAGTGCCTTTCTCGCATTTTGCGTCACCCATTGAGATGCGGCTCCCATGGGCGGTACTTCCGAAGAGGCGGCACACCGGGCAGCTATCACGGTAGGGGTGGTCAGGCCTTTGGCCTTCTTTGTTCATCAGCCGGTCGGAACAGGACCGATAGGCGTTTTCAGCAGCGGACATTTCCGAGTTAGCTTCTTCACCGTTAGTGCTCTCTTTGCCTTGCACCAGAGGATCGCAAACCTTGGGAAAACTATCCAAACTGCGCAGTGCTTTTTCCAGATAAGACCGCCAAGCTCCTTTCAATGACGCACCCGGGATGTAGAAATCCGTGCATGACCCTTTCAACGCTCGGCGTACAAGGTCGCGAAATTCATTTGGCCGGACAGAGGAAATGAAAATGGCGTCTGGACTTGCGTTGTCTCCCCTTTCCTTCTCGTAGCGTCCATCCTTGATAAAGAGCGGGGAACGCCCTGCAATCTGGAAAGAGACGGTGAGTTCGTTCAAGGCTTTCTGGAACATCAGTTCACCTCCAGGTAGTTCCGCAGGGCAGATTCCACCTTTTGGTGAAAGTCAGGTACTGGCAATGGAACACCTTTGAGAAAAAACTGCCGAAGTCCTGCTGGAGTATCAAATCCTGTGACATCCAGGGGATGGTCCTGTAAGCAGCACCGCCCTAAGCCGCGGGATTTTTTCCCGCCAAGGTCGATGCCTGGGGACTTCATTTCGCGCAGAAGAATTCCGAGAAGCGCCAAATCAGTGCCGGTAGCGTTTTCGATTTCAGCGCGAAACTCCAGTTTCTCGCAGTACAAGACTTCAAAGTCGTACTTGATGTGTTCTCTCGCAGTCTCGGTATCGCGGTCAATACCCACTCCATCGCGAACAATAGTTTTTGGATTGATCGGCCGCAAATCACCGATTTTCAGCTTTGAGGCCAGCAAAGGAGATCCGAACAGCCGGCAAATATCGCAAAGGCCATCTCCCCGCAGCAACTTCTCATGCAGCAGCCGTTCCCTTTCGTTTCTCTCACGGGTAGCAATGCTCTCGTGGAACGTTTTCATTAATTTGTCGTTCACGGTGAAACAGGTGGAATGGGTGGCGTCTGTTTGTTTGGTGAAGAGGACGCATCCTCGGTTGTCGCCCAAGCTTTGGAGGATCTTTTCTGCTGTTGAACGTAACACTCCGCGAAGAGAAGAACCAGGTACCAAGGGTCCCTTGCCGTCCTGAAAGACCGGCGCGTCGGTCCGGTCACCGGTCTGCCCTGAGCCGATGTGTAAACCGGTTTCCGGGACCAGCACTCCTTTTATCAGATAGCGGTTCTCCAGTTTTAAGAAGCCGAGGACTTCCGACATCGGTCTTCCTCCTTTTTGAAGATTTGTCTGGATTGATGAATTCGGGCTAATGCAGCCAAAAAACGCGCCGCGATTTGATAGTCACGAGTACGATGAAAACGTTCAGCTTCCTTGCCTTGGAATCGCTTTTGCAGCCGGTACTCAACTGGGTTTGGTATTCCCAAACGTTCTCCGGGCAGTGGCTGCGCATGCGTTACGCACCAGTTGAGCGTGTCGAAAAGGCTATTCATAGTGGTCTTCTTGCTCCCACCAGCCATGCGTCCCCAAGGTGATGATCCTTTTTGCCGTTCAACGCGCCCTTCGAGGTGCTGTTTCAGTTTGTCAATGACGCTGGCCATGCTTCGGCATTGCGAAACACACTCCAGCATGGCCGAGACTTCGCTGGGTTTCAGCCGCAAAAAGCTGGCGCCATCTCCCCGCACCCAATCTCTGGCGGCGGAGGCCACGACCTCGTTGTCGAACAGACGGGCATTACAAGCGAGGGCCAATTCGTTCATCGTCTCTTGCTCCTCGAGTGGATTGGATCGCAGATTCTTGCCTCGCCAAAGCCCTCTTCCCATCGTTCTCCGATGCCGGCTGCGCAAGCGGACAGCAGGTTCGCCAAACGTTCAATCTCAGCCTGGTATTGTTCCCTGTGGACCTCGGCCATGAATAGAAAAGCAGAACCGGGTGCAATGGCCGACACCGCGGTCTTGGGCAGTCCCGCCTGGGCATTCCAACCTTCGATGGTAATCAGACGGCTAAACCAGTCCACCAGATGGTAGGACGAAAAGGGAGCTGCTGCGGTGCTCCCGGCTGCTTGATCCAGATCGCCCGACTCGATATAGGGACGTGCGAAGTTCCACTCATCGTAGACCATGCACGGAGAGTTAAAGGTAACCGTAAAAGCCAGCTTCCCCTTCTCCTCAAACGGCGCATTAAGCTTGCGCAACTTTTCGGCCAATTCCGGGACGTCTTTTTCAGGCAGCCTTTCAAGTTGCAATCTCGCCAATCCTTGGCCACGCGTTGATCCTCTGCCCACGACAATTTCAAGCATGTCCTGACACATTTTCTCAAGCGCAACGCCCGCCTGCTCGTCCAGAGACCACGCTTCGCCGATAAAGCGGGTCCCGCGTTCGATCACGGTGGAAGAATGAAACTGTCCTTCTCGAACGCGAAGAGATTCATTCGAGATGGCCGTGTGGGCCAAGACGCGGAGGTTAGGTTCACGCGGCTTGGCTAAACCTCTTTCGATACGGAAGGAGCCACTCAAGGGCCGAGTCTTTGAGCTGCAAGGTCCGCCAGCGGTGGCAGCTCCGCAGGTCCGGGGCAGGGGTTCGCCGAGCTGGCGGCAAAGCAGCAAGTCCTGCATGCGATGGTCGCGGTGATGGGAACAGACGCGGCCTGACAAGGGAAATGGGACGTCGCTGCCATACCTCAAGTCGCCAAAGCGGACGCGGCTTGCGAGGAAGAGAGTTTTGAATTCCGGGTCAAGATGCGCGTCCTCCTTGAGATCACGCGCCGCAATCATGGCTGCGGCAAGGGATCCTCGCCAGCTTGTCCCGGGAATATGGCGAACTGTTTCCAATTGACTGCCGGTTGCCCGATTGCGTGCAATTGCAAGCGGCGCCTCAGTTGTAAGCCATACCCTGAATCTCATGCGCCAGTCTCCGGAAGCAACTTGAATTTGCATTGTCCCAGTCCGCGGGCTGCATCCGCTCCAAAGTGAGTAATGACGAGACAGGCTTTTTCAAGCAGCGGCCGATCATCTTGCAATGGTCCCAGAAGCCTTCCTTCAAACACGAAATAGTCCGGTAGCACCTCGGTTGTAAACAAGGCCTGCGGACGCACAGTTCTAAGCTCGCGGTCGATTGCTGTCCTGGCCCTCAATTGTGTATCTCTGTATAGCCCGGAAGGTTTGGGCAGTTTTGCCATTTCCTCGAGCAGAACTTCCATTCCATCTGCTGGATACGCGTCACAGAAGATCAGTGCGCCCTTACGCCGGGGCGATCCAAAGACGCGGCAGAGCGGGCAAGGTCTTGCCATATTGCACCAATCCGCGCGGTCACCGGTGTGGCAAGCCGACTGGCCCTCAGCTAAGAGTACTCTCAGCGCGGCATGGCGAAGCCTGCCCTTGATTGATGAACCCGCCAGATAGGGAACTCCTCGAATATCCCTGAGCACAGCCCGGTCAACGATTCCGGAAAGTCCGAAGCCGCTTCCATGGTGCAAGCTGCTTTCCATCTCGATGCGCAACAGACGGCTTTTCAGGTTTCCTCCACAAAGTCCCATATTTCGGCAATGTCGGCGGCCCGAGTCGCACGGCGCGGCGTGCGTTCCCATAGTCCCTGAGCGAACATTTGCTGTGCCAGTCTACGGTGCCGCTCTTCCAGACGGGCTAGCAAGTACAAATAATCCAACGTGCCCTGGTGCTCTTCTTCGTATGCTGCCTGATAGAGTTGATGTGCGCGGCGTGCGGGAAAGCCCAGCATTTTCCATCGGCCGATGGTCCGCCACAACTGCAGCAGGTCTCTCAGCGGGTAGGGGCGCATAGTGCGTCTCGCATCGCGCGCCTTGAGACCTGAAGTCATCGCCTCCGTCACAACCATGTAGTCGGCGCGCCCGCCTCCGGCGTCCTTGGCTGACCTGAGCAGTTCTTCGGCATGTTGCAGGAATTGCGCAATCGGGAGATGATGATGGGCAAAGACAATCCCCGCAGAAAAAGTCAGGTCCCTTCCGCTTGATCCAGAGCGCTGCTTAGGTTCCCTCCAATGTTTACGGAATGAAACACGAAAACATCGCAGAAACCGACAAACATGCTGGGGCCGCAATATGATCAGCGCATCGTCACCGCCAACGAGCAGAATCTCGAACGGGGCGGCTGTCCCGTCAGAGAGAGATTCTGGCAGGTGGCGGCATGACTCTATTACTGCTGACTCTACCGTCTTCCTTATCTTGTGACTGGTCTCGCGATAAGTTTCAACTGTGAAAGGCTCAAGCTGGTCGAAGTATTTTCCCAGGCTGTCTACATCCACGTATACCAAGGCCAGGTAACCATCCGGTCGGGAGCCTGCCGATAGAGTCTCAAGGTCTTGCACGGGCACCAGTTTTCCGTTGATCTTCTCCAGGTAGGGTGACTGGCGACTGTGTTTTTTTCTTGTTTCGCACGCCGTACAGAGCAAGACTTGCGCATCGTCAGGTTCGTCAATGAGCCATGCCGCCGGTTCGCGCCCGCAGGCTTCGCAGCTTTTCCAGTATGGTGAAGTTAAAGGGCTGTGCGGATCAGCGGCAGAGGTTTTGCGCTGGTTCAATAAGGCAAGACCGACCTCGAAAGTGGCACGAAATACTCCTTCGTGTGGCGTCACTATGCACGTCGCTGTTGCTGTGCCAGACTGTTTTCTAAACAGCCACTGCGCCCGGCTGACATACTTCTCCGCCGCCGCCCGGTCCCGAAACAGAACGTAAACATTGCCGCCGCCCGCATAGACCAACTCCCAGTTGAATGTCCCCGCATCCGTGGTTGTCGCATCATTGGGGGTTAAGTCTTGAGAAAGGTTACCCGGACCGTAACCACCTTCCAACAGCTCCCGCAAGAGATGTTCGTGGTTCAGGCTTCGCAGGAGTGCGCTGCCTCCACGGACCATTTTCAACCGGTGGGGAGCAAAAATGTACTCGTGTATGCGATCGGCGTCAACAATAGCCAGGAAGCCACGATCCATCGCAATCCTTTTAATAGACGTCGTTGAGTGCTAGGAGAAAAGTAAGACACTTTAACACATCTTAGAAATTTACTGTTCAATTTTTCTGTCTGAAACCGGGAAAACTCCAATCGCTATGCGAGTCTTGGAACTGGATTGTAGCCGGTTCTCAAAGCCTCTGTCGCCTAACAGTAGGCAAGTAAGTGCACATAATAGAGTGCAACGCTGTTTAGCGCTTCCACGGACTCGATGCTCAATCTATAATTTCTTCCACAAAAGCAAACCATTCCGTGCCGATTTGGGTTCTGCAGATCGTGCAAGGAGGTTTTTTGTAACATGGCTCTGAAACGATCACGCATGACGTTTCTTGAGACCGAGACTCGTCGAATGACGCTGGAAAGACTGCCCCGATGAGGAGGGGATTGAAACTATCTATCCGTCACTCTTTTGTCGTGATCGGTTGGGGATGAGGGTCCGAAAGACTGCCCCGATGAGCCGGGACCATCGAAGAATTCGGGCAAGTGTCAAAATTTGGGAATTGAGTAGCCCGGCAATTCTGCAAGCACCAGCAGGTTGCTTCAAAGGCTGCGTGCTTAGTGCTCTGAAGACTCCCCGACGGGAAGTAGGTCAGACAGGCCCAAGCCTTCGGGCCCAAGCCTCTATTTTTTGTCTGCTGCAAAAAACCTTGTAACGTTCTGCCCGCAGTAATCACTATCTAAACAGAGGCCCTGATTTCGTCGTCTCTCAGGAAGGCGGGTGACCCCCACTTTGACCGTGAGAAGACGTCTTGTCCAATGGCCCTACCTTTTGGAGACGAACACCTTTGGGCGGCGTGGGAGCGGGTACAGCAGAATGAGGGCTGTGCCGGCGCTGACGGCGTCACCGTGCGCCAGTTCGCCGACCGAGCCCACAAGCGGCTTCCGGAATTGCGCGACCGCGTCAATGTCGGCTTGTACCGTCCCTTGCCTTTGCTGAAAATCATCATCGAAAAACACTCCGGACACGCAGGAACCAGGACCCTGCTCGTTCCCGCAGTGCGTGACCGCGTGCTTCAGACCGCCGTCGCTCATCATCTCTCCCATTCTTTTGAGGAAGAATTCCTGGAGTGCAGTTACGGGTATCGTCCGGGCCGATCGGTGGACCGCGCCATTGCCCGTATTCGCAAGTGTCGCGATCTTGGGTACAGGTTCGTAGTGGATGCTGACATTGAGAGCTTTTTTTCGAACGTCGATCATTCCCTCCTGCTCCAGCGTCTAGCCGAACGACGGCCCGGTGAAACCATCATGGGACTGCTGCGCCTTTGGGTCCAGGCAGTTGTCTGGGACGGATCTCACGTGCGCCCGTTGCGAGTGGGAGTGCCGCAAGGTTCACCGATTTCTCCGCTACTGGCCAATTTTTTTCTGGAAGATTTCGACCGCGAACTGGAAAAGAGCGGACGCAAGTTGGTTCGCTATGCGGATGACTTTCTCATTCTCTCGCGTACCCAGGATGACGCTGCCCAAGCCCTGGCCCAAAGCAGCCACTTACTGGAACAGACCCATTTGGCCCTCAACCTGGAGAAGACCGCCATCGTCGATTTTGAGCATGGGTTTCGGTTCTTGGGCACCCTGTTTCAAGGAAATGCGATCTGGGTTCCATGGAAAAATGAGCGGCGGCAAGGGCGTTTGCTGTTCGTGGCGCCTCCCATGCCGGTGGGATTGCGAACACCCTATGAATTTGCTCCGCCGCGCAACACCGTTGAGTTAGCGTTCGAAAGGGCGGCGGCGACTACGATGGAAGCACCGCCGCATGAAATCAGGAGTAATGCCGTGGCTTACCTTTACGTAACGGAACAAGGAGCGGTGCTGCGCAAAGCCGGCGACCGTTTTCTGGTCGAAAAGGACGACGAGGTGCTTCTCGACCTGCCTTATCACAAACTGGAAACCGTACTGTTGTTTGGCAACGTACAGGTCACCACTCAGGCATTGGCGGAGCTGCTGGAAAAAGGGGTGAATCTAAGTCTCTTTTCCCGGCAAGGAGTTTATCGCGGCTCGCTTGCGCCACCACGGGGCAAGAATGTTAAGCTGCGGCTGGCGCAGTTTGAAAAATATCATGACGCACCGGCTGCGCTATCGCTGGCGCGTTCCCTGGTGGCGGCAAAAATCGCCAATGGACTCGGAGTCCTGGCTCGATACTCCCACGAAAACGAAGTTTCACCGGCGTTTCAACAGCGGCGGCAGGAATTGCAGACCGCTTTGGAATCTTGCTCCCAAGCCGAGACCATCGCCAGTTTGGATGGCGTGGAAGGCGCTGCTGCCCATGCCTACTTCTCTGCCCTGATGGAATTCAATCTCTCGGAAATGAATTGGCCCGGACGGAAAAAGCATCCCGCCACTGATCCTCTCAATGCCTTGTTGTCGCTGACTTATACCCTGGTGATGCATGAATTGACCGCGCTGCTGGAAGGCGCGGGCCTCGATCCCTATTTGGGGTTCCTGCACCAAGTGGACTATGGACGACCATCCCTGGCGTTGGACTTAATGGAGCCATTTCGGCATCCAGTGGCTGACCGGCTTGTGCTTACTCTTGTAAACCGTGGCGCTATCAGCGCGGAAGATTTTCGCTCTTCCGGAGACGGCCCGGGAGTGTTCCTGACTCCTGGAACCATGAAGAAGTACTTCGTCGAGTATGAACGCTGGATGCTCAACCGTCCTGGTTCGCAAGACCCGAGTACCGCCAAGCCAAACTTCCGCGATCAGTTCAAATCGGAAGTCGAACGTCTGGCCGCCGCTTTGCGTGAAGACCATGGCTTTGAGCCGTACAGATTCGAGCACGAGACGGAGGCGCAAGCATGCAATACGTCGTCTGTTACGATATAGCCGATGATGGGCGCAGAAGCCGCCTGGCCTCCGCCCTCCTGGATTTTGGCCAGCGCGTTCAGGAGAGCGTGTTCATGGCAAACCTGGACGAGGAACTCGTTGGCCACATGATGGAACGAATCGGCAAAACCATTGATGGCCACTGGGACCGGGTCCATGTATTTCCGATCTGCCAGTCTTGCAGCCCCCGCATTGTAATAATGGGCACGGCGGAAACCATCAGCGATCAGGACTTCTACATCATTTGATCGTGCACCTGATTTGGGATGCACTTGGGGCTGGTGCCGAGGATGGAACGGAAAGACAGAACAACTAGCCTGTTTTCAATCATCTGGCCGGATTTGGAAGTTGCACCAAAAATGGGCAGGGGTGCCGGTAAGACTGGATTTACCGCCTTTTCAGCAGCTTGCAAGGATTTTGCCAGAACACGCCGATTTCATTTGACAAAGGAAAAGCGAACATTTTGAGGCGTGCCGAAAAAGTGGGGTATAATCCGTTGATTCTAAAGCCCGATTTTTGATGAGGGT
This sequence comes from Candidatus Angelobacter sp., assembly GCA_035294925.1. Classification (GTDB taxonomy): domain Bacteria; phylum Acidobacteriota; class Terriglobia; order Terriglobales; family Acidobacteriaceae; genus Angelobacter. The sequence continues at coordinate 20,138 of DATGJZ010000039.1, forward strand.
TGGAAACTGTTCCCCGATGAGAAGGGGATTGAAACTTCGAACTCAGTCACGTTCTCACCCTTGAAGTCTTCGTTGGAAACTGTTCCCCGATGAGAAGGGGATTGAAACGGTGAAGATCAGCGCATTGCCCGCTGAGTCGGTGGCACGGTTGGAAACTGTTCCCCGATGAGAAGGGGATTGAAACTGTTCTACTAGCCAACCGAACCAAGTGCTTTTGAGTTGTTGGAAACTGTTCCCCGATGAGAAGGGGATTGAAACATTGCCATCTCTCCGAGAGAACCCCGAAGAATCATGATCCAACCGTGGGAAACTGTTCCCCGATGAGAAGGGGATTGAAACGCCGTTGCGATGGCTACAGGAGGCATTGAATTCGCGTTGGAAACTGTTCCCCGATGAGAAGGGGATTGAAACTGCCATTCCGTTCCGCATACTCTTCCTGTGAGTTTCTTTCTTTGTTGGAAACTGTTCCCCGATGAGAAGGGGATTGAAACATAATGGTTTGGAAGTGCGCTGACCGGAATGTCCAGGGTCGTGTTGGAAACTGTTCCCCGATGAGAAGGGGATTGAAACGCATCTCCGTATTGGTCAACTTGTTCAGTTCGATCCCAGCTGGAAACTGTTCCCCGATGAGAAGGGGACCCACCAAGAATTTGGTAATTGCCAAAATGGGTAATTTGGTAATTTTGTCGGGTGCCGGCGTAACTGGCACTGGCAAGACTGCTGCTGTAGAATTTGCACGGTTCGCTGAGCTAAGAGCTAACGGCTGGAGGCTGAGAGCTGCTTTTTCTGAAACTGTTCCCCGATGAGAAGGGGGATTGAAATGAATGTCAACAAACCAACAGCTCTGGTGTTCGATCCCGGAATGCGGAAACTATGCGGGAATACAGGGTTCCGGAAGAAATGGCAAAGAGTACTGCGCCGTAAACTCGGACTTGATCACTTCTGAATTTCACTCAACACTAGCCGCGCCAATGAGACCGAATCGTGAATCACGGCTTTGAGCTTCGGGCTGGGTTGCACAGGCTCACCCCTCAATCGGATGGCGGCGATGGTTCCGGCTGTTATTAACATCGCGCCGTCAGGCTTTGCAGTGTGCTGCCTGCCTCGGCTGCACTGTTCGCTCTGGCGTGGTTGACCCCGAAAAATTTCATCCTGCAGGTACCGAAAGACCTTCCAGCAGCAAGAGCAGGTCACGTGAACAGCGCCAGCATAGGGGGGTTCCGGGTTCTTTGGGCCTAAATGCTCTGCCTGCGGGTCGGTGGCAAAGCACGTCACCAGACACGAGCATCCCTTGCAACGGACGACCCAAGCTTCTGGGAATGCTACAAAAGACATAAGTTCACGAATAAGCGTAGGCGAATATTAGGCGAAATGTCAAACAGCCTCAAGCCGCTGCCAGTTATGGGTGGGGGTTGTGCCACGTGGGGACTAAAGCGCTTGGATCTTTCAGGCCTGAGGACCAAAATCTGCCGGACCCTGTACGGTGAGAATGCCACGCATCGTGGGCTTTCCCAGGAGCGCGAGCGCTGGGTCCTGAGCGTTGCACGGTTCCAAACTCGTCAATTGTGCAATGAATGGACGCTGTCGTGGATCAAATCCATACGTCTCCATCTGGCCTATTAGCGTTTTGAGATGAGAAGCGTCTTCTTCAGCGACCTCAAACATGATCTTTGCTCCGCGGCGATAGTCCATTTGTGACAAAAGATAAACGGGACTCGCGCAACCGAGCATGATATTGTCCGCGAGAATCGACAAAACAGCCATCGCGTGAACCCTCAACAGAAAACAGTATCGCATTTTGGCTGGAGTGCGTGAAGTCGCCGCTGGGTCGTTCGTAGCAAAGGCGGCTGATCGTGAGGAGGATGGTGCGATGCAGAAGCTATTCCGGGCCAGAAGTCTGCTTCTAGGAGAGTGGGAATTGGAATAATCAAGCCTCGCAGTGTCGGTTGAATAGATTGTTCGTCGTGGTTCCGCCCGAATGGGCTGTTGATCGGTTTTTGCTGGGTGTTCGCCAGCAGCAGGAATGGTGTTGATATAATAATGTGGAACTTCATAGCGGACCCGCGCGGGACGGACAACGAAAACGATTTGGGGGTGAAAGGCGAGGATTCTATTTTTGAATGCCGCCGACGATGGTTTGGATTACGAAGTGTGTCGTGAACGGTGCCACAATCTGATAGCCGCGAAAAGTAAAATCTTTGCAGACTTTATAAACTGATGCCTGAACCGTCTGCCCAACAATTTCTCCGCGATCTCGATAAAAAGCTCTGGAATGCCGCCGACCGACTCCGCGCTAATCTGGACGCTGCCGTCTATAAGCACGCCGTCCTCGGCCTCATCTTCCTGAAATACATTTCCGATTCTTTCGTGGCTCGACAAAAAGAAATCGAGGGCCAACTTCGGAACCCTAAGAGTGAATATTTTTTGGACCCCGCCGAGTCCGGTGGAACAGACAGTCCCGGATATGCTGAGATGGTTCGCGAAGAACTGGAAGAGCGGGATTATTATCTGGAAAAAAATGTGTTTTGGGTTCCGGCCCTCGCCCGCTGGAAAACCCTCCAGGATAGCGCTCCTCTTCCCCCTGGAACGATCATTGGCGTGGAAAACGGCAAGACGTCGCAATACAGAATCACCTCTATCGGAAAATTGATTGACGATGCTCTCGACGCCGTTGAGAGGGAAAACCCGAAGCTTAAAGGTGTACTCAACAAGACTTACACTCAACTTCAGCTTCCGCAGGAGAGTCTGATTGGCCTTATCAATCTGATTGCAGGAATTCCATTCGAACATGCTGATCTCCATGCAAAAGATATCCTCGGCCATGTTTATGAATATTTCCTCGGCCAATTTGCTTTGGCAGAGGGAAAAAAGGGCGGTCAGTATTTCACACCGAAATCTATTGTCAGTCTCATTGTCGAGATGCTGGAACCGTATTCGGGCCGAGTTTACGATCCAGCCTGTGGTTCAGGTGGTTTCTTCGTTCAGAGTGAACGTTTCGTAGAGGAACACGGTGGCAAACTCGGCCAGCTTTCTATCTATGGTCAGGAATCGAATCCCACCACGTGGCGCCTCGCTGCTATGAACATGGCAATCCGTGGCATTGACTTCAATTTCGGCAAGGAGCCGGCCAGCAGTTTTACCAATGACCAGCACCCTGACTTGCGGGCGGATTACGTGATGGCAAATCCGCCTTTTAATCTTAAAGAATGGTGGGATCCTAAACTACAGAATGACCCCCGGTGGCGTTACGGTACTCCACCAGAGAGCAACGCCAACTTCGCATGGATTCAGCATATGATCCACCACTTGGCGCCCTCTGGGTCGATGGCTGTGATTCTTGCAAATACCTCGATGAGCACGACGACCGGGGGAGAAGGAGCGATACGCAAAGCTCTCGTGACAGCCGATCTCGTTGAATGTATCCTAGCCCTTCCAGGCCAGCTTTTCACAAATACTGTAATTCCTGTGTGTGTCTGGTTCCTTACAAAGACAAAAAGGGCTCGAGGTGATTTTCGTGATCGCACGGGCGAAATCCTGGTAATTGATGGTGGTGACTTGGGCCAAATACGAGATCGCGTTTTGCGCGAACTCGACGACAATGACCTCGGAAAGCTAAGCGGGACCTTTCACAAGTGGAAACGAGGATCCCAATATAGAGACGAGCCGGGTTTCTGTAAATCCTTGAATGAAGCCCATGTTGCTGCAAAAGATTATTCATTGATTCCGGGGCTTTATGTAGGCATGCCGGTGACGACGAAGGATGAAGGTCACTTGTCGCACGAAATCGCAGCCCTAACAAGTGATCTCCAACAGCAGATCTCGGAAGCGCGTGTGCTTGACGCTGAACTTGGCGAAGAGCTTTCTAAATTCGGTTTCGTAATGAACTTCGGATCATCTCATTAGGTCTCATGAAAATCGGCGATATAGCGACTGACATATTTAGTGGGGGAACACCCAATACTCAAAATCCCGAGTATTGGGGTGGCGCATTACCATGGCTCTCGTCCGGTGAGACTCGGAACAGAATAATTGTCAAGACGGAAAAGACGATCACACCTCTCGGTGTTTCTGAGTCAAGCACGCGAAGAGCTCTTAAGCATGACATTGTCATCGCCTCAGCTGGGCAAGGCACTACACGGGGCCGGGTCTCTTATTCCATGATTGACACATATATCAATCAATCGGTCATCGCGATAAGAGTGGATCCCCACCAAGTCGAACCAATTTGGTTGTTTTACAATCTTTACAATCGGTATGAGGAATTGAGGCGGCTCTCTGACGCTAATGCAAGTAGAGGCAGCATTACAACGAAGCTGATCCGGGATCTTGAGGTTAAACTGCCGTCTCTCGAAGAGCAGAAAACGATATCGCCGATGCTTGAACTAATTGAACGCAGAATTATTGGCAATAATCGTATGAATGAAACGCTTGAATCCATAGGACAGAGGCTCTTCACATCGTTTTTTACGGATGAGAAGATTGTTCGAGTTAAGTCTCTCGCTATTGAGGAACAATCAGATCCGGAGGTCGCCGCGATCAAGGAGCTGTCCGGCAGGGAGCCGGCAGAGTTACAAGAGCAGATTCTCACAAAGGTCCGTCAGTTGGTTAACCGGTTTCCGTTTGAGTTTGAAGCAGACGGAAAGCCACGGGGTTGGCGCTGATTAACACTTATGGATGCTGAGTCCCTAAAGAAGAGTAACGAGATTATTGAGCGTGTGGAACAAGTACTCCAGGCAACCTACGAAGGTGCGATTGCTTTTAATCTGGCCTTCAACGGTGACAAGCCGATTAAAATCCCCAGTCCACGCCTGGCTGATGGCTATCAATTAGAAGCGAGTGAGATTCTTTTTTGGGTGGATAGAAGCGCTTATTTTGAAGAATACGAGGCATGGCAGCAATCCAGCACACAGGAAATCCATCAGGGCGCAATCGACCAACTGAAAGCTAATGGTCAGACAGGCGAGTTTCACGACCTGGTCAGTGCGATCAAGAGGAACCGCATTGCCCCGTTCATCGGCGCCGGTGTCTCTTACTCCTGCGGTTATCCAATGTGGGCGGCTGCTTTGCATGAGCTTTCTCACAAAATCGATGGCGTAGATTTGTCCGCATTCGGAGCAAAGATGGCCGCTTATGAATACCTAGGCGCGGCTCAACTGCTCTGGGACAAGGACGAAATCCAGGTGAAGAACTTCATTCGTACGAAATTTGATGAGCAGCCGATTAGGACGAACGGAATAAAGGGACCAATCAAGCTTCTGGCGAGTTTTAGCCGAGGTTGCATCATAACCACAAACTTTGACCATCTGATTGAGCTTACACTGGGGCCGACCCAAATCGACGGCTATATGCACGGGAATCAGCAGGGACACATGTTCGTTCCCAGGTTGATAAGCGGTGACCGCTGTATTCTGAAATTGCACGGCGATTCGGCCAACTACAACACTTTTGTATTTACTGAAAACCAATATACTGAAAGTTATGGAGTTCCGCTCGATTTCGCCAAACCACTACCAAAAGCATTGCGTCAAATATTCGTCAGCCATTCGTTGCTCTTCCTCGGTTGCAGTTTGGAGCAAGATCGTACTTTGGAGCTTTTTCAAAAGATATGTGACGACAAGCAGTTCGATATTCCCGACCACTTTGCCATACTTCCACTACCGGCGGATAATTCAAGCAAAATTGTAAAAGAGTCAAGGTTATTGAAACTGAATATCCGTCCGCTTTGGTATTCTCCATTCAACAACCACGAACTAGTCGAAAAATATCTCGCACTTGCGGTGGATATGGCCGACGGACGGATCGCGCCCTTTTAAATGCCTGCCATGATTACTGAAGACGAGCTTGAGAGGCAGGCACTCCAGTGGTTCCAAGACACCGGCTGGAGTTACGCCAGCGGTGCGGATATTGCACCGGAAGGGGCCGCGCCCGAGCGGCTGGACTTTCGGACGGTGGTTCTGAAGCTCCGCCTGACCGACGCAGTAAAACGGCTCAATCCCAAGCTCCCGCCTTCGGCTATCGATGAGGTCGTGCATCTTGTCACTACTCGGACTTATCCGGGCTTGGTGCAAAACAACCGTGCTTTTCATCGATTGCTAATGGATGGCGTAAAAGTCGAGTTTACTAACGACACTGGCGGCGGAACGGAAATAGATCACGCTCAACTCATAGATTTCCATAACCCTGAGAACAATGATTTTCTTGTCGTCAATCAATTTACCGTGGTGGGCACTAAAAAGCCGCGTCGCCCGGATCTCGTGGTATTCGTAAACGGGATGCCTCTCGGCGTGATCGAATTGAAAAACCCCGCGGACGAAACGACTGATGTTTGGCAGGCATATGACCAGCTTCAGACCTACAAAGATGAGATTGAAGATCTACTTGTCTACAACGAAGCGTTAATCATCAGTGATGGCACGAACGCACGGGTCGGTTCGCTGAGTGCCACGGCCGAGCGGTTCATGCCGTGGCGGACCATTGCGAATGAAAACGACCGGCCAATACTTGAATTCGAGTTGGAGAAAATAGTACGTGGCTTCTTCCGGCCTGATCTCTTCCTTGACTACATTCGATATTTCATCCTCTTTGAACACGACGGCGACACGTTGGTCAAGAAGATTGCTGGTTACCATCAGTTCCACGGCGTCCGCGAGGCCGTGCGTGCGACCTTAATCGCTGCCGGTACCGTGGATAGTGACCAGCAGCGCGAAGAGCGTCCAGGATACCTGAGGGAAGTAGTGTCCAGCTCGCGCAAGGCGGGTGTCTTCTGGCATACGCAGGGTTCCGGCAAAAGTATCTCCATGTGTTGTTATGCTGGAAAGCTTTTGCAGCAGCCGGAGATGAACAACCCCACGCTTGTGGTGGTGACCGACCGCAACGACCTGGACAACCAGCTCTATCAACAGTTTAGCAGCGCCAAGGAATTGCTTAAGCAGACCCCCGAACAGGCAGAAACCCGAGACCAGCTTCGCGAAATGCTCGCTGCACGCCAGTCTGGCGGCATTATCTTTACCACGGTTCAAAAGTTTTCCCTGCTCGAAAATGAGAAAAACCATCCGCCGCTTTGCACGCGCCGCAACGTGGTCGTTATTTCTGATGAGGCACACCGCAGTCAATATGGCCTTGAGGCCCGTTTGGTTGATGTCAAGGATAGCCAAACGAAAGAAGTGATTGGCGCGAAGTTTGTTTACGGCTTTGCTAAATATATGCGCGATGCGCTGCCGGGCGCTTCCTTCATAGGCTTCACCGGCACACCGATTTCGCTTGAAGATAAAGATACACGTGCCGTTTTCGGCAGCTATGTCAGCATTTACGACATTGAGGATGCTAAGAATGACCATGCCACTGTACCCATCTTTTACGAGAGCCGCCTTGCCAAACTGGACATCAACCGGGCGAAGATTGATGAACTCAACCAAAATGTGGAGGATGTCGTTGAAGATGAGGAAAGTGTCGTTGCTCGCGAGGCGACAAAGAGCCGGTGGACGCAACTTGCCAAACTCGTTGGTGCCGAGCCTCGTCTCAAAGAAATCGCGCATGACCTGATTACGCATTTTGAAATGCGCACGAGCGCGTTAGAAGGCAAGGCCATGTTTGTGGCCATGAGCCGAGACATTTGCGTCGGTCTTTTTGACGAAATCGTAGAACTTCGTCCCGATTGGGCAGGCTCAAAGCTTATCAATGACGGTAAACCGATCGGCTACAATGCGGAGGATGGCGCGATTCGTGTCATCATGAGTACCAGCGCGTCCGACAAGGCGGACCTCCAGCCTCACGTTTTCACGAAGGCCCAAAAGAAAAGGCTCGAAAGACGCTTCAAGGACCCATTGGATCCACTCAAGATTGTAATTGTGCGGGATATGTGGCTCACGGGCTTCGATGTCCCATGTTGCCACACCATGTATGTGGACAAGCCAATGCATGGTCACAACCTGATGCAAGCTATAGCGCGCGTTAATCGTGTATTCAAAGACAAACCCGGTGGTCTGGTCGTAGATTACATCGGGATAGCCGCTGAGTTGAAGAAGGCATTGCGCGTTTACACAGATGCTAAGGGCAAGGGCCAGCCCACGCTTGATGCGGAAGAGGCCTTGTCAGTCTTGGTCGAAAAACTTGATGTAGTGCGTGGGATGTTTCATGGATTCGATTACCGGGGATATGAGACAGCCGCGATCGGGCTGCTCGTTCCTGCCGCGAACCACCTTCTCGGCCTTAAAGACGGCAAGGAACGTTTCCTCGATGTCATGGCGTCAGCAACAAGAGCCTATTCGCTTTGCAGTACTTTGGACGGGGCGTCTGTGCTGCGCACGGAAATCGCATTTTTCTCGGCAATTAAGGCGGTTTTGCTCAAGCACACCAGCGTCGACCGGAAGCAAACACAGGACCAGAAGAATTCTGCTCTCAAACAGATTCTCGACAACGCTGTTATTGCCGAAGGCATTAATGACATTTTCGCATTGGCGGGCCTGGAGAAACCAAATATCGGCCTGCTTTCCGACGAGTTTCTGGAGGATATTCGCTCCACGGCTATGAAGAACCTGGCGGTCGAACTTCTAGAGAGACTCCTGCGTGACGAAATCCGTTCGCATACTCGTGGGAATGTCGTTCAGCAAAAGAAATACACAGACCGCCTTTTGAAAACACTCCGCAAGTATCATAACCGCGCCATAGAGACAGCCCAAGTGATTGAAGCATTGATCGAGATGGCTAAGGATTTTCAGGCGGGTCTGAAACGCCACGAAGGACTACATTTAAGTGCCGACGAGGTGGCGTTTTACGATGCCCTCGCCGAGCGTCCGGAGGTGTTGCAGATGATGGGTGACGCCACTCTGAAACAGCTCGCCATCGAACTCACGGAGAAACTACGCGAGAGCACCACAGTAGATTGGCAGATTCGGGAAAGTGTTCGCGCCAAGATGCGATTACTCATCAAGCGCCTTCTTCGTAAGTATAAATATCCACCCGAAGGCCAAGAAAAGGCCGTTGGCCTCGTCCTCGAACAAGCTGAGGCGTTGGCAGATGCTTGGAGTTCACATTCATAGCGAAACCAGTTACTGCCCAGTTGGTTCAGCGTGTGAATTTAGTGGTCAGCATTCGCATGTTTTGTTTGGGGTCTGGTTGCATCTTCTCATTGGCTTGTGAGCCGGTTCGTCAAATTCAATCGCACCGAAGACCCGGAAGAAGGAATATCCCGTGAGGTGTGCCTTTGGTCAAGCCGGATGCCTTTGGCCGTTGGAAATCACTTGTTGTAAAATGCTTTACACCCTAGATAACATCCAGAGATTATTCCTCCTTAAATCTTCCCATTGGCTAAACTGTTTATGAATCTACGTAGCCAGTCATCAGACTTGTCTGCTAGTTCGCTTGGAATCCATTCCCCCGAAACCTCTGTGAGATTGATGTTCAAGAATGGATCGCGCACTCTAAATCGGATGAAGGTTGAAGCATCATCGAACTCGACCACCTTGCCCGGTGCCATTTCGTCGACGATGCGGATGATTCGCTCCTTTTGAAATTCGTGAGTGTCTGTAGCTTGCATGTTCCTTGACCTCCTATGGGTATTCCTCTCGCTGTTTCTCACACTGCCAACAGTCCATTGCAGCTTCTCGGTGCAATGTTTTTATTGCTTCGGTCATCCCGCGCCGATCACGAAATGAAGAGACTTCCCCGCGTGTGAATTTCCGGTTCGCAAAGGTATATGCTGGTTGCAGATCGACTGTGCCTGAGTCGTAAAGTTCGCCGTGGTATTCGCACTGCTTCAGCGCTTCACCCTCAACAGCCAAGTCAATTGTTTCCATCCTTTGCTGGTCATCTAAATTCATGAATTCATTTACCTCCAGAATCAAATTTTAAAATGCATCGGACTTGTCAATGCCCAATGAGGCACGCTGGCCGCAGACGGCAGTGGACACACATACGCACAACATTGTTGACAGGTAGTTGGAACGCGAAAGGATGGAATTACGACACCTGAAATGCGTTCCAAACAGCACTCTTGCCCAACATATTTGCGTGGGCTTTCACACTAGAAAACGCCAACACCACCGGCGCCAGAACTATTGAACCACCGTCTTACCGCTCTGTCAACTCTTGCAACCGCAAGCGCAACGGCTACGCGAAAACGAGTAGCCGTCGTTCCTCGCTAAGGTGGGCAATACATCAAAGGCACGCCCGCTACTCTCCGTCATTTTGGATTTGCCCCGCTATATTGGGCGCGGAAGGCTGAAAGCCGGGACGGAGTACAGTGCGTCAGATGATCGGATGAAATGTCAAGGGTTCAAGAAAAACTGGGCCGGCGAGACAATGCAGTTACAAACTTACCGGCGTGGTGGCGGAGGAGTGTTATAGACGACCACGACAGGCTGCGGCTGCTTGCTTGCGAGAACAAGGGCGACAATCCAACCGATGAGCGTAAAGCCGAAAAACAGGTTGAGGATAACAACGGCGGTAGTGTGTGGGCTGTTCCGCTTTATTGCGTGGATCGTCGGATAGAAATACACGGCTAAACCGATGAACAAAACGGCGATGAGGAAAAACATCTGGATCGGGGGCAGATTACTCAAGTGCGTGTGGTGCATATAATGCCTCGGTCTTTCAGGGTTCATGCGAAGAGCGGGAGCAAAGGATTCCAATGCAAGCCGGTTCGCGGAGAAAGTGAAAATAAGTTCGTGCTCACGCTGTTTTTGCTTCTTTCGTGTGGCTCTCAAAATCTAGACGGACCTTGAAATCATCCGTTAGCACAAGGCCGGCATCATAAGTTGCGCTTCCGTCCTTCTTTTTGAAGCCCTTGATGAGTCCGGTTCGGCCTTTGGTGACAAGCTGCCGGATGTGTTCATCTGTGAGTTTTTTGCCGTTGATCTGACCCCAGATGGAAAACTTGCAACTTTCCTTAAATCGAGAGCAACCGGCGCCCTTTATGGTCTTGCGCACGGTTCCGGTCTTGCATTTGGGGCAGGGACCGTAGACATTGGGGTTGGAAACGGCAGGCATGGCTGCGGGCCGGGTGGCAATAATCTGGTGGAAGATGTCCTGAACGAATTGAACAATGGCTGCAGCGAAGAAATCCGCCGGCGTGGAACTGTCCTGGACGTTAGCCAACTGCTGCTCCCAAGAGGCGGTGAGCGCGACATCTTTGAGCGTGGGGTGGACTTGATTGATGAGGGCTTTGCCTTTTTCAGTGGGCAAGAGGGATTTCTTCTTGCGCTGAACGTAAGCGACCGCAATCAGTTTTTCGATGATCGCGGCCCGCGTTGCCGGGGTTCCCAAGCCGCTCTGTTTCATGTAGGCGGCCAGGTCTTCATCCTGGATTTCCTGACCGGCATTTTTCATGGCGGTCAGCAGACTTGCATCGTCGTAAGGTTTAGGTGGTGTGGTCTTCCCTTCTTTGAGTTGGGCGCTTCGCTTGGCGACGTTTTGGCCCTGCGAAAGCGGGGGCAATTGCTGAGCGTCGTCGCCGGGTTTGTCTTCTTCGGGTGCGGGTTGGGCGATCAATACCGTCCATCCCGGTTCTTTGATGACTGAGCCAAAGGCGCGGAATGAATGCCAGCCAAGTTGAATGATGGTCGTGGTGTCATCGCGCAGTTCGGCAGGCAGAAAGATGCTCAGGAAACGCGCTGCAACCAGTTCATAGATGTTGCGGTGCTTGGCCGGCAGATCGTCTGGCGCGGCTTTATGAGTCGGGATGATGGCGTGATGGTCGGTCAGCTTTGTATCGTCCACATAGGTCTTAGAGAGCTGCAAGCCACTGGTGAGCGTTGTGAGAGCTGTTTCGATGGGCCATTCCTTGGGCAGAACGCGAATGATGTTGGGAAGCTCCGGGATCATGTCATGCGAAAGATGACGACTCTCGGTTCGTGGATACGAGATGACTTTGTATTCCTCATAGAGGCTTTGGGCCAAGTCGAGCGTCTCCTGGGCGGTGTAGCCGAATCGCCTGTTTGCTTCCTTTTGCAGGGCGAGCAGATCGAAGAGAGGAGGGGCTTTGGTGGTCTTTTCGGTGGTGGTGACGGTGAGTACAGTGCCGCTAGGTAAGGCGGAGATTTGGTCCAGAATGGCTTGAGCAGTAGCCCGCTCCGGGAGACGTGTTTGGGGATCATCGCCTTGAGTGATGTATTTGGCGCTGAAACCGGGTTGAAAGACTGCGTAAATTTCGTAGAAAGGTGTCGGTTTGAAGCTGTCAATCGCATTCTGGCGATTGACGATGAGGGCCAGGGTGGGC
>DATGJZ010000040.1:0-8073 GCA_035294925.1 Candidatus Angelobacter sp.
TGCGTCCAATGCTTGCCGTAATCGGTGGTCTTGTACACGTACGGGTGAAAATCATCCCAGTCGTACCGGCTCGCCGACACGTAAGCGGTTCCCGCGTCGGTGTGCGAAGGCTCGACGCAGGTGATTGTGGACCATGTCGGGAGCGCCGGCGGGCGTACCTGGCTCCAGTGGCCGCCCGCATCGGTGGTCACATACACCAAGCCGTCATCGGAACCCGTCCAGATGATATTGTCCGTGAGCGGCGAGAAGGCAATCGAGGATATGGTGTCGAACATTTCCTCGCCGGTCACGTCCGCGCTGATCGGGCCGCCCGGCCGCTCCTGCTTGCTCTTGTCGTCGCGCGTCAGGTCCGGACTGATCACTTTCCATCTGGTGCCTTCGTCGAGCGTCTCAAACAGCACGTTCGCTCCCATTAGCAGTTCTTTAGGATTGCCGGGAGCAAACACAACGGGATGATGATTCCAGCCATAGCGATACTTTTCCTCGGTCCCCGCAAGACCAAACTTGTAGTCTGGCCAAGGAGCTACATTGGTGACCAACCCTGTCCTGTAATCCTGTTTCCACTCCATGCTGTAATAGCCGCTGCCGTAAGTAACCCAGGGCCGGTCTGGTGTCGGGACGACCCAGCTCATCTCTCCGCCTTGTACATTTCTCCAAACCGGCGGAATACTGCCGGCAGGCACGGCGCTAGGCGACTCGACCGAACTCCGATCCTGCTGCGCGCCGTAAATGTGGAACGCGAATTGATCGTCGAGATTGGCGTGATAGAACTGCCCGGTCGGCTGGTTATCCTCTGAACTCCAAGCCTTGCCCCCATTTTGAGAGACGCTCGCGCCGCCATCATTACCTTCAATAAAGATCTGGGGATTGTTCGGATTGATCCAGAGCACATGATTGTCCCCATGCGGCGGATGCAGGGCGGTCAGCTTCTTGCCCTGGTTGTGCGACACGTACACTCCGACATTGGGCAGGTAGATCGTATCGGGATCCTTGGGGTCCACGTACACGTTCATGTAGTAGAAGGCGCGTTGCGTGATGTCCATGCTGTTGTTGATGAGCGTCCAGCTCTGGCCCGCATCGTCGGACCGGAACAAGCCGCCCGCCTGACCCTTGTAATCAGCTTGAATCAGCGCGTACACCACGTTGGGACGGCTCGGTGCCACGGCGATGCCGACCCTTCCGAAGATGCCAGTCGGCAGCCCAGGGTAGTGCGAGATGTTGGTCCAGTTTGCGCCCGCATCGGTCGTCTTGTAGATGCCGCTGCCCGGCCCCCCGCTCGAAAATGTCCAGTGTCTCCGGGACATCTGCCACATTGCGGCGTACACCACGCGCGGATTGGATGGATCCATCGCCATGCTGATCGCGCCGGTCTCGTCATTCACGTACAGGATCTTCTGCCAGGTCTTGCCTCCGTCGGCGGTCTTGAATACCCCGCGTTCCGGATTGGGCCCGAACAAATGGCCCAGCGCCGCTACATACACCACATCGGGGTTGCTGGGATCGACAAGGATCCAGCTGATGATGTGAGTCTCGCCCAGTCCGATGTATGTCCACGTCTTTCCGCCATCGGTAGACTTATACATGCCCTCCCCGGTCAGGACCGTATTGCGGGGAGCAGAATCGCCAGTACCCACGTAAATGATCTGCGGATTAGAAGGTGAGATCGCCATAGCACCGATATTGTTGCTCTTGAAGTCCTTGTCGGAAATGTTCTTCCAGCTCTGGCCGTAATCATCGCTCTCCCAGACGCCTCCGCCCGCAGTGCCCATGTAAAAAACATTGGGCTCGGCGGCGATGCCGGCTACCGTAGTGACGCGGCCGCCGGTATAGGGACCCACGCTGCGCCAGCGCAGGGCACTTGTGACCTGGTCCGTCGGCACGGGCGCCGCAAACGCCGCCGGCAAGGCCAGGGAAAGACAGGAAAGTAGCAAAACGCAGCGTGCTTTGAACATGGCAGGTGGCCTCTCTCTCAATAAATTTATTCCAGAAACCTAGGCTCGCTTCGCTGGCAGCGCCCTAACCTTCGCCAACGGCACCACCGCCGGCACTATTTTTTTCTAATTGCGGGTCGACCGCATACCTCTGCGCCGCCTCGAGGACGACCCACGCGAGCGACATTCGCTTTTGATTGGCGATTCGGTCGAGACTTTATAGGCATCGGCCGAGCGAATGATGCACGTACCAACCGCCGACCTCCACTTGCCCGGCGGCTCTAACCGCTTTTTGGCCCGTAGAGGTTCGCGACACCGCATTTCACAACAGCGATGATTGAGAATGCAAGCCCATTCTGCGGGGAAGGGACGGGTTCATGCAAAAGCTCCCGGACTTCGTCCCCGCATTTTCGCATCACCTCAGATCACTGGTGCGCGATGGCTCCCAATCCAACTGCATGCTCTTTCAACCATGCATCGATGGCAGGATCGCGCTTCACGGCGCCGTTGAATCGCAGCAATTCCGTTCTCATCGTCGCTCCACTTTCTGCTTTCGGGATCCATGGTTACATAGCAGTCCCTTACATGAGAAGGCTACAGCTTGTCGTGACCGGAGGACCGAAAAGGGTAGTTCCTCAATGGCCGGCCTTTGGTCCTAGCAACTACCTCCGAGTAATGTCTTTCCTTTCAGGTCTTTCAGGTGGAGTGACCTTGGTCACTGCTCGTTTGCGAGATTTTGTCGAGAATAAAGTTGATCGCGGAAGGACCGATATTAAGCCTCTGCAAACGGTCCGAGGAGGGGTAAATGTCTAAGAGGAATAATTCCCGATTCATTTTTCTGAGCTCTAGGATTCATGTCTCGTTCTTGATGGTCAGTTGTTCCATTCTGGCTCTCGTCCCCATAGCTCTCAGTGGCTGCACTAGCTCGAAACCGACAGCAACAGAAACGGCCAGCCAAGCGACCGCCGAGACCCGCACGGCGACGCCAGCGACAGTGCCTGCGGAGAACCCCTCGGGTTACACCGTTCGGGAACCAGCGAACGGCGGCGCAATTGAAGGCCGGATTACTCTGAGCGGCAAACCGATCCCACCGCGTCCCGTGGTTGTAAATCAGGACGCCAGCGTGTGCGGTTCACACCGCGAAATCTACCCCGTCAAGGTCGAGGAGGGCGGTGTCGTCGATGCGGTCGTCTGGATTGACGATATTCATGAAGGCAAGGCATACGGTTTCGCGCCGGCTGTGCTCGACCAAAAGAAGTGCACCTACGACCCGCACATCGTTCTTATGCAGCCCGGCGATCTGAAGGTGACAACCAGCGACCCTGTTCCGCACAACATTCACAGCTACTCAGAAATCAATCGCAGCTACAACGAATCCATGAATCCGCTTAATCGTGAGACGACTCTGCATTTCGCGCGCCCGGAACGCGTCACCTTCAAGTGCGATCTCCACGGATGGATGGAGGCGTTCATTGTTGTCGTCGGCAACCCTTACTACGCCGTGACGCAAAAAGGCGGCACGTTTCAACTGCGCGACGTCCCTCCGGGCACATACCGCTTGAAGGTATGGCAGGAAACTCTCGGCGAAGTCACACAGACCGTCACCGTCGAAGCCGGAAAAACCGCCAAGGTGAACTTCAGCTTGAGTTCAGCTTCCTCTGAAACAGCGGAGGTGCGATGACCATGTCCGCAAATACAAGACATCCACGACGTGGTCATTCTCATTGCATCCTTTCGGTTTTGGCAACCATGTTTTTTCTCGCCATAATCGCCGGGTGCCAAAAAGGATCTCTATCCAGCACTGAATCGGGGTCCACATCCTCGGCGCTGCATCAGACTATTACTGCGGAGCTGGCATATGCGCCGAATGTGCCGCAGCCCATCACGCGAACGGCGTCTGCCCGCGTCATTGTTAATCTTGAAGCGCAGGAAAAGACGGCCGAACTCGCGCCGGGCGTCACCTATAACTTCTGGATGTACAACGGTCACGTGCCCGGCCCGTTCATCCGCGTTCGGGTGGGCGACACAGTCGAGATTCACCTGAAAAACCTTTCGCCTGACAAGACTCACACGGTGGACTTTCACGCGGTTACGGGACCCGGCGGTGGCGCGCCAGTTTTGATGGCCAACCCTGGCCAGGAAACTGTCGGCGCATTCAAGATGCTTCATCCGGGCCTCTACGTGTATCACTGCGCCGCGAATCCTATGCCGGCTCACATGTCGAACGGCCTTTATGGCATGGTGCTTGTCGAACCAGAAGGCGGACTGCCCAAAGTTGACCGCGAATACTACGTCATGCAGAGCGAGTTCTATACCGAGGGCACAGTCGGCAAACCCGGGCTGCAGGCCTATTCATCCAGCAAGGCCGCTGCCGAAACTCCCGAATACGTGGTTTTCAACGGCAACACTGGCTCGTTGATGGGCTCAAACATGTTGCAGGCCAAAACCGGCGAAACCGTGCGCATCTTTTTTGGCAACGCCGGGCCGAACAAGATTTCCGCATTTCACGTTGTTGGCACGTCGTTCAACCGTCTATATCGGGATGGCGGATTGAAACATCCGGATGAAGACATCCAGACAACGCTGATCGCGCCGGGATCAACCGC
Organism: Candidatus Angelobacter sp.; assembly: GCA_035294925.1. GTDB lineage: Bacteria > Acidobacteriota > Terriglobia > Terriglobales > Acidobacteriaceae > Angelobacter. The sequence continues at coordinate 4,538 of DATGJZ010000040.1, forward strand.
GATAGCTGAATTCAAAGTGCTCGTGCCAGGGCATTATACGCTGCTGGACCATAGCATCTTTCGCACGGAGCGTGGCGCCATGGGAATGCTTAATGTGGATGGCCCAGATGCGCCCATGATCTATCAAAAAACAAAATAGGATGCAGGTTTTGCCCTCGGGATTTCAGAAAGGAAATCTCTGACCAGATCATTTTGTCTCTTTGAGGGAAAACATATGAAGCGACTGAGCGTACTTGCAATGATGTTCGCGGTTCTCGCTCTCCCCCCATTCGTTCACGCGCAGGACGGATTTTTCGCCTCCTGGGAGAATCGCGTCCGCACGACTTCGGCGGAACAACCGGGATGGGCTGTGCCTCTGGTGACTCCTTCCTCAGGGATAGTTCAACTATTTCGCAGCGACTTCGTTCGGCAAATCACGCCGAGCGAATCAACAACTTGGAATTATGGTAATAGCAAGGGACTGGACATCATTCCGTGGTACCAAACGGAACTTGATGTTGCTGTCCCGCCCTACATTCAACACAATTCGGCTGCTCAGGACGGCTTTGGCGATTTTATGATGCTTCTGAAGTACCGAATTGTTTCCGCGGACGAACAGCATGGCGCCTACTCGGTGAGCGCTTCCGTCGCGGGAACGATTCCGAGCGGGAGCTACAAGAACGGCAGCACAGATGCGACAATCGTGCCCACCATATACGGAGGCAAAGGGTTCGGGAGATTCGACGTGCAGTCAAGTTTGTCGGTGACACTGCCTGCGGCGGACACGGCGAAACTGGGAAGACCGGTGGGATGGAACGTCGTGGCACAGTATCGGATTGGCAAAATGTTCTGGCCCGAAGTTGAAAGCAATGCGATGTATTTTCATGGCGGCCCCAATGACGGCAAGACGCAAGACTTCGTAACGCCCGGCCTCATGGTCAGCAAGATCAAACTCAGCCGTGAAGCTACGAATCGCCTCGCCATCGTTTTTGGCATCGGGGAACAAATCGCAACTTCGCATTTCCACACTTACAACCACGCCCTGATCCTCACGTATCGAATCGCCTTCTAAGAGATCGTCGAAACGCCCCTAATTTCCGTGAGTTCGTCTCGCTGTTTTTCCGCGCGATTAGATGAATGTCTACAAACTGCTTATATCTTTGTTCAGTATGCCGAAAGCCTGTAGAATTCGCAGGTGTCGTCTCGAAGAGCTGGTGTGGCGAATAGGGAATTGTGATGACGGATGGCGCGGAAGCAATACTGCGGAAGACACCGCTGTTTGCGAGCCTGACGCAAAAAGAAATGCAATCGCTCGTTGGCCGAGTGACTAAGAGACATTTCCAACGAGGCGAAATGTTATTCACCGAAGGAGATTCCTGCACAGGCCTCTTCCTCGTAGCTCTTGGTAAAATTCGCATTTTCAAATTGTCGCCCGCCGGGCGGGAACAAGTTTTAGCCGTGGAAGGTCCCGGGAGTTCTTTCGCCGAGCTTCCTGTGTTTGACGGGGGTAATTATCCTGCGTCGGCGTCCGCGTTGGAGGACACGGAGGTCCTCTTCATCTCGCGTAAGGATTTCCAGAATTTTTGCCGCGAGCATCCTGACGTCGCTCTTAAGGTGATTGCAGTAGTTGGGTCCAGGCTGCGTCGCCTGGTTGGAATCATCGAGGAGTTGTCGTTCACCACAGTGAGGCAGCGCTTGATTGCGCTGATCCTGCGGCTCGTGCAAACGAGCGGAACCGCTACGAAGGAAGGAGTTCACGTGGAACTACCCATGACTCACCAAGACCTGGCGGCGGAATTGGGCACGGTGCGGGAACTTGTGTCCCGCAATCTTACCCGGTTGCAGGCCGAGGCGTTCCTGGAGGTCGATGGCCGCAAGATCATTGTGAGAGACCTCGCGGCCCTAAAGCGCGAACAAGCATCTAGCGAATAATTCCTGTCCCTTTCCTTGCCTGCCCGTAGTGACTTTTGTCACTGCCTCCTCATGACCAGCCGCCCAGAATGAGACATACGTGGAGGTCACCATGAGTTTCACAAACGAAACCAAGATGAAAGATATCGCGCTTTCGAGCCCCGCAGGCAGGCGAGTTCTTGAAGATGCCGGACTCGACTACTGCTGTGGTGGAGGAAAGTCATTGCATGAGGCGTGCCTGCATGCAGACGTTTCGGCCGAAGATATCCTGAAGCGTCTTCGCGAAAACAGCAAAGACATCACTCCTGACGACGCGAACTGGACTTCGGCTTCGTTGAGTGATCTGACGCGACATATCCGCGAGAGGCACCATCGGTACGTCCGTGAAGCTATCCCGCGCATTCAAGCCCTGCTGGAGAAAGTAGCAGCAAAGCACGGAGAGAGACACCCCGAAATCAGACGTCTCCGGACACTCTTCATCGAAGTCGGCCAAGAGATGATCATGCACATGCAAAAAGAGGAGCAGATTTTGTTCCCGTATATTGACGCACTGGAGAAAGCGAAGATCACACATAGCTCTTTGGAGCCTCCTTTCTTCCAGACGGTGAGGAATCCAATTCAGGCCATGATGAGCGAGCACGACTCCGCAGGGGACTTGGTGAAGCAGATTCGTAAAGCGAGCCTAGATTACACGCCTCCCGCGGATGCGTGCACAAGTTACAGAGCCTTGTATCAAGACTTGCGAGAATTCGAAGCCGATCTCCATCAGCATGTGCACCTGGAAAATAACATCCTCTTTCCGCGCGCGGTGGAGATGGAAGCCGCGACTACCTAAAGAGGCGTAATGTCGACTCCACTCGAAGCACCCGTTATAGCGGGCAAGAGTGGGCGGAATTCCTCGCACTCTCCCGCCGAGATCATGGAAATTTCCCGGGCGCGTGAGGCCTCGCTTGCGCGTCTTCTCATGACCTATGTCAGCTCGGGGCTTGTGTTCATGCTCCTCCCTGGCACATTCCTCGGAGTGTGGAATCTGCTCCAGATCAGCGGGCGCGAAAGCGTGGCGTTGGTTTCGCCAGCATGGCTGCAGGCCCACGGCCATGCGCAAGTATTCGGCTGGATCGGCAGCTTCATTTTTGGAATTGGTTTTTACTCGATTCCCAAGTTCCGTGGAACGACGAAGCCTGCCTTCGGAGCGGCTTGGGCATGTTGGGCAATGTGGACAACTGGAGTCGCGGCGCGCTGGATGGCCAACATCTATTTGGTGCAGTGGCGTTTGCTGCTGCCGCTGTCGGGTGCACTTGAGCTCTCTGCCTTCTTGATTTTCTTCAGAATGGTGTTGCAGCACCGACCGGAGAAATCCGGCAAGAATCTAGAGCCGTGGGCATGGGTCGTAATCACTGCAAGTGTGGGCCTGATGCTGGTGCTCATCGCGAATTTAGCCGCTTGTATCTATCTCGCATTACAGAGCGAAAGCCCCGCGTTGTCGCACATCTTGGATCAACGGTATCTGACACTAATGACATGGGGCTTCTTGGTGCCCTTTGTTTGGGGATTCAGTACGAAATGGATGTCCGTATTTCTCGGCCTCAAGCCGGTTCGCCCAAGACTGCTCTTGAGCGCCTTGGCGGTGAACTTTGTGGGAGTTG
>DATGJZ010000041.1:0-5110 GCA_035294925.1 Candidatus Angelobacter sp.
AGTGGACATCTACGAAGACGAGCACAACATTACTCTCAAGATGGAAGTCCCCGGCATCGACGAAAAAGACCTTGATGTCCGCATCGAGAACAACACCCTCGCCGTTCGTGGCGAGCGCAAGTTCGAAAAGGAAGAGAAAGAGGAGAACTTCCGTCGCGTCGAGCGGCAGTACGGAAGCTTTACCCGTTCGTTCACGCTGCCCAGCTCTGTGGAAACCGAGAACATTCAGGCCAGTTATGACAGAGGCGTACTTGCGATCCGCTTGGCCAAGAAGGCCGAAGCCAAGCCCAAGCAGATCAAGGTCAAGGTTGGCGGCGAGAAGACTCTTGAAGCCAAGGTTCACAGCAAGGCCGCATAAAACCAGCAAGGCGGGAGACAGAAATGGGAGGCGGGCTTGTACCCCTCCCATTTGTTCGTCACCCTTTGCTTGTCATCCGAGGGAGCGGGAGAGACCATGAAACATATCAAATTTGTGGTGAAAGTAAACCGTAGCGGTATCCATGCCACTGAATACGTCCAGCGAATCGATCGGACTCCGATCCAGACGACAGCCAACCGTAAGCTGGCTTTGGTTATGGGAAAATTCACAGCCGAAGACGCTGTCAAATCCCTCCAAACTTCTCGCTGTAGCCCAGAGTTAGTTTCGGTGCAGGTTAACACTTAGAATTTTGGTAGGAATTAAGTTGCTTATGCCCGAATGGGCTCGCCTGCAGCTTGAGAGCCCTCGGTTCGTGCTCTGCTCAAGAAGACAGGTCCACGAACGATAAGGAACGGAGACTGCAATGCCTACGAAAGTAATGAAATGGGGTTCCATTGCCGCATTACTCATCCTGGCGACCCTGAACTCGCGTTCTCTTGCCGATTACCGCACCGTATTGGCGGCTCTTGTGGTTTTTGCCGGCGCCATCGTTGTCCTCGTGCAATCGACCAGTCGAGGTAAGTACTTATGGGCTACGGCATTCCTTGCTGTGGGAGTGCTTTTTAATCCCGCCCTGCCCATTATGCTTCCCCGCAATACCTTTGTGATGCTGGAGCTGGTCAGTCTGGTTCTGTTTGCCGCGTCGCTGGCTGCTTTGAGGAGGATCCCCAGGCTGTCGATTGCATCCATAACAGACCGCACCCCTGGAAGCCAGTCGCTATGATCTGCACCTGTTGTTCAGTGGCAGCACTAACCACAGCCAAGGTCGCCGAAGGCTCGCCCTTGTCAATGAATCCGTCAATATTATTCATAGTGACAGGTGGATGCCCGGAATGCATCACCACCGGAACAGTGCGCTTGATCTTCTTGATCTGAGCCGCAAGCTCATGCAGCGCATCGCAGATCGGCTATGCCGCGTCAATGTCGCCTTTATAGACCTGTAGAATTTTGTCGCGGATTAGATTTGCCTGCTCCATCCGTGCTTCGGCATCTTCCAACAGACGTTTCGCCGCAGAAGGATCGCTACTCCGCATGTACTGCCCCGTGCGGCGATTCAGATCTGCGTTACCCTCCAAAGCACGTACAGCAGCCCACAGAGCTTCTTCCAATGCTTCGCCATCTGCCGAAAGGAGGGATTGGATCGAGTAGCGATGCCCGACGCGACAGCGGAAGCGTGGCGGATCATCTTCATTCTGCTCAAAGAGCGGACCGCCGCAGTCTGGGCAAACATACCCGGAGGGCTTTTCGGTTGCTTTTCTGTTTGCGTTCTTCATAGCGACCTGCTTCCGTCTATCGGGATGTTCGATCAGCCGCGTGATCGTGGAACCGATTTCCCGAGCAGGAAGCACATAGTCCGGTCGTGCGTACCGGATTGCGTTTATAGGCATTTCGGGAAATCGGGCTTCCTTGGGGTCGAGCACAATGACTGTTCCGCCAGAATTCGTGACTAGCTGTAAACCTGCTATGCCGTCGTCCCGTGCTCCGCTGAGGAGCACCGCTACGACACCTGCTCCGAAAGCCCGCGCTGCGCTACGAAATAGCGGATCTATTGCAGGACGGTGGCGATTTTCAAGCGGGCCACGGGTCAGTCGCACAGCGCCGTCAGAAATGATGAGATGGTGGTCAGGAGGGGCTACGTAGATGATCGATGGTCTGATTTCTGCGCCATCTGTTGCACTCAGTGCTGCGGGGCCGCGCTCGCGATTAAGTATTTCGGGCAAGACGCTCGGGTAATCAGGAGCGACATGCAGGACCACAAGAACCGCAGCCGCGATCTTCGGTGGCAAATCCTTAACGATCTGCTGAAGCGGCCCAATCGCTCCTGCCGAACCGCCAATTACGACAATGTTGCTGGCTTGCACGTCCTGTCACTTCGATGTGAGCCATGGAAGGGAGATGTCCACCATTGGCAAGATTCCGTCATTAAGGCATCAACTTGCTCCCGCAGCCGCTTACTTTGGACTTACTTTGGACAACCAGCCTGCGGGAGTTCTCACGCGCTCCTCTGGCCCGGATGAACGCGGAGGGCAGAATTTCCACTCTCGTTTGGCATCGGTGCGCCAAAAGTGACGCTATGAATTGTGCAGGAGTTTGCTGCAAGTTAATGACAAAGCAGGGTTGGCGAAGCGGCACGCCTGCCTTTCAGAAGCAGAGGATGCCGCGGACGCGTTGTTCAGGATGTGTAAGCACGCAAGGAATCAGTAGGGCTGATCCTGCTGCAATGAATATCAGGATGTAAGCCGCACAAGAGCTTCGTGCGAGTGGAGCAGTCTGTGGCACATCTTACGGAGGAGTCGGCCAGCTCCAGCTCTCGGCTAGAACTTCAATATCGGGACTCCGTTGCGGAAGCATTTGCGGCTATACCGACTGCGGACACGCAGTCAGGTAGGAAAACCGAAAAGCATGTACCACTCCGGCCGGTTCGCGTGTTGCTACGAAGGCGGATAGAGCCTTCATGCTTTTTGACAATACCGCTGCTCACCCAAAGACCCAATCCGGTGCCGCGCTCACCTTTTGTAGTGACAAATGGTTCAAAAAGCCGCCTGCGATTATCAGGAGAGATGCCCACCCCATTGTCGGCGATCACGACTCGCACGCCTGAGCGACGAGCGTTGCTCCATTCGCGTGAAGCAAACGTGTGCAACCGGATGACTCCATGCTGACCAATCGCCTCGATGGCGTTTCCGAGAAGGTTGGCAAAGACTTGACGTAGTTCCGCCGGAAAACCCTTGATGGTCGCCGCCGTGTCGTATTGCTTCTGGAGTGTGATACCGCTCTGCTCAACCTTTGCCGCGTATAACTCCACAACGCTGTCCAGAACCTCAGAAAGGATGATGTCTACTGGTTTTGTGGATTGCCGATGGAAGGCGAGCATCTGCTTCGTTATGTGCGCCGTTCTCTTGACCTCCTGTCCGGCAGCAGAAGCGAACCGTCGGGCGGTCTCGCTAAGGGACTGATCCGATTCGATCAGGTAAAGGAGATTGGTCAAGGATTCCAGAGGATTATTAATTTCATGAGCAATCGTAGCTGCCAGTCGCCCGGTCGCAGCCAGTTTCTCAGATTCGCGCAACACTTCCTGCGCCTGAAGCTGCGCCTCCTTAGCGGCTTGTTCTCGGGCAAGCTGTTCGCGTTCACTCTCAGCCCGCTCCCGTTCGGCGATGACCGCCGCCAGTGTCAGGCCAGAGACGGCAAGCACGGCAAAGTAGAGTTGCAGCATAGCGGAACTGAGAATCGGAATATCTCGTGCAAACGGGCCAGACCCACGGGCTGTCGCTGATGTGCTGATGGCGGCAATGGCGAGCGTTGCTAAGGCACATCCACTGACGCCAAAGCGGATTGCGGCCCAGATGACGAACGGAAAGACCGCAAATCCCAAGACATTCAACTTGAGTGCGAACAACGTTCGATCAGTGAAGATGAACAAGCAGGCCACCGAGAGCAGCAGGACCAACGCGGTTAGCTCGGCAATACGAAGCCGGGAACTAATCTTCCACAAGGTCGGAAACGTGAGGGCAAGCGGCGCAACGAGCAGGACTCCCATGCTGTCCCCGAGCCAGTACATTAGCCACGCCGTGCCCACATTCGACCATGGGTGGACATGGGTTGCGAACAGAACCGCCACCCCGATTGAGGCACTCACCATCGTGCTGCCAATCGCTGCGAAGATAATCAGCCCTAAGACATCCCGCAGGCGGGAAAGTGAAGGGTGAAAATCCGGAATTTGCTGTAGGAGGAACGCTCCCGTTACCGCCGCCAGCGTGTTCCCGACCGCAAGACCGACGGCGGCGATGTGGGGAACCGGACTCCAGAAATTGACGAGAAAGGCTCCGGCGGCAATTCCAAGCGAACTCCGGTAGCCCCATAGCAGGATGGCAGCAAGGGCAATACCTGAAGCGGGCCAGACAGGCGACACATTACCGCTGGTGAACGGGGAGGCAAGGCCCAGCCTGCCAGCCGCAAAATATGCACCACAGACGACCACCATCTGGAGCACACATTTCAGAACCGACTTGAGGGCGGCCTTCAGGTCCTTGGCAGGTGAGAGCATAGCGTTTCGGGCAGACTGGTGAGGAATCAGCTTTTGCCAGCAGTTTACCCCTTTTGGGGGCTGTGTAGTGGCGCTAGAACGGCATTAAGCCGGGATAGGCGAGTCGGGGCGACGACTCAGCCGGAGAGCATCATTGTACCGGATTCGGGCATGACGCTACCCGCAGGAATGGAGCAAAGAAAAAGAGAGCGGAATCAGCCCCGCTCTCGCAGAATCGGACAGGTAAAGATTATCGTTTGAACTCGATGGCAATTACTTCAAATGGTTCGTTACTGAGGCTTTCCGGCAGGTGGGTGAAGGCGTCCATGTGCTGCACCGTCCCAGCGCTTGCCTTGATGTCCTCTGTCCGCCCGTCCGGATACGTGAATTTTCCATGGGTGTCCGTCAGGAAGACGGAAATGGACTCCGGGTGGCTGTGCATCACCGATTTCTCCCTCGGCCCATATTTTATCCGCAAAACTCGGACCCGGTCATTTTCAAACTCCACCTTGTAATGCTGAGGGTCAACTTCCACAGGGTCGTCGGCTGCTGGTTGAGGCATTCTTGCGGTTGCCATATCCGCTCCTCTGCTAATGAGATGGGCGCTAGTGTAGTCCCCAATTGGGCGGAAGTACAGCAGCAGACAGCAGGGTCGAACTCCTCAG
>DATGJZ010000042.1:0-24906 GCA_035294925.1 Candidatus Angelobacter sp.
AGCTGTAATAAGGAATGCTCATCCGCCATGACCATATGCAGAACTATGCAGAGAATCCCAGAGCACTCCAGAATGAACCAGAATGTTCAACTTACAGCTCTATTTATCAGCACTGTGTTGTTAAGTAAGTGACATTAGCCGCCCCCGGCTGCGTTCTTCGTCGGGTACCTCGAAAATCGTTGCGAAAGAAAAGAATCCGAGTCACAGTTGCACGATCAGGTTTCTTCTCCGGCTCAAGCTATCGTGACTGAAACTTCTGCCCCTTTGTCTGCCCCGGCCGCACGCGCCGCCGATCCGCGATTCACGGAGATCTCTAAGAACCCGGTGCTGCCGAGCAGTCCAACAGTTTCCCCCTGTCCACCATCAGCATAGTTGGGAGAGAGCCTGGTAATTTCGACCTTACCCACGCTGATTTTGAATTTCGGCGCAGAAGCCTGGAAGAGTTGCGGGATGTCTTTGGGCGTTATGTTGGTGATGATATTCCCGAATTTATCAATCTTAAGGACCACGCCTTTCCAACTATTAGTCCCGTCGGGTTTGGGCTTGGGGGCTACGAACCTCACATAATCGGTGATCTCGTCGCCGAACTTGGCTGGCTCGACTCCTTTACTTAAATAGCCCGCAACGGTGGCAAAGACATCGCGACCATGAAAAGTGCTGCTCACCGGCTGGCGAAAATAATGCTCCGCTGTGATGTGGCGCACGGAGATTGCTTCTTCCCGCTCGTAAACCAGGGAAAGAACCCCATTATCAGGAGCTACAAAAATGTGCGTTCCTGCCTTAGCTACTATGGGACGCCTGGAACTTCCTACCCCAGGATCCACTATGACCACATGAATGGTGTCTGGGGGGAAATAGCTGTATGCCTGGGAAATGGCGATCGCGCCATCCAGAATATCAAAGGACTGCACCAGATTAGTGACATCCACGAGCTGGACGGATGGGTTGATGCCGCAGATAACCCCTTTCATTACACCAACATAGTGCTCAACCATACCGAAGTCTGTAGTGAACGTGACAATTCTCTGTGCGGACACATTTCGCTCCCGTTTTGCTTGATGGCGAAGGTACAGGGAGGTTCACGCCCAAGTCAAGTCGAGAGCCTGGAAGGTAAAGGCCCAGGAAGGGCAAAAATTCGTATTTCGAGAAACCGGAAAAGTTGACAAAAATGGTCAAAACTCTCTTATTTCGGAATAGATTATCCAGTTCTTTGTAACGCTAGGGTTGGTTCATTTCACAACACTTAGAGATTACTGGGCAATTCGGCAAGGAAGCGAGTGGACCGGGAAATCACCGAAGTTCTGGCGTTGGGCCTAAAGTTTCTGTCTGAGGCAGTTCTTCTAACGGAAACGCAATCCGGTTTGGAAACAGTGATCTTCGTGAACCAGGCCTTTGAGCGGCTAAGCGGCTATTCCCTGGAGGAGTTAAGGGAGCGAGGACTAATGCTGCTGCGGGGTTCGGAAACTGACCGTCAGGCATTGCGCGGGCTGCTGCACCCTTCTTTCGTCGCCGAGGCGGCGCCGCTCGATATCGTGCTGTATAAGAAGGATGGAACACCTTTCCGGGACAGGGTTAAAGTCAGCACGGTGGAAACTGCAAACAAGCAGTACCGCGTGCAAGTTCACTCGGACGTTACTCAGCAGAAGGAAATTGAAAAACGGTTCATTCTGGCCCAAAAGCGAGAGGCGACAAGGCATTTGGTGAGTGGGCTGGTCCATGATTTCAACAACCTGTTGACTGCCATTCTGGTGTATTCCGGCCTCATGGCGCCAAAAGTAAAAGGTGATGCCCAACTCCAGCGCTATGTGGACGAGGTCCATAATTCGGCGGAGCGCGGCGGCCAGTTGGTGGCCCAACTGCTAAACCTGGGACGCGAAGCCAGTGAACCTGAGATGGTGGATCTGCGCGAACTGGTGGAAGAAAACAGCGACCTGCTGAAACGAGTTCTCAGGGAAGACATACTGCTCAGCATTCACGCGGGCCCGAATCTGAAGCGGGTAAGGGTGCATCCGGGAAGAATTCAGCAAGTTCTCCTTAACCTCGCAATCAACGCCAGAGATGCCATGCCCGTTGGTGGAGAGTTGTCCATCCAGCTCTCCAACGGAGAATATCCGGCTTCGGCCATACATACATCAAGTGTGCCGAGAAGTTACGTCCGTTTGTCAGTGCGCGATACAGGGGTCGGCATGGACAGCGAAACTCTTACCAACATTTTCAAGCCCTTCTTCACTACGAAAAGCAAAGATAAGGGCACAGGGCTTGGATTATTTGTGGTTCGTACCATTGTGGAACAGTACGAGGGGCGAATCGATACGGAAAGCGAGCCCGGCAAGGGGACCACATTCACGATTCTGCTGCCGGCTGAATCACGCGCGGAAAACTAAACCTGCTGAACAGACGCCCGGACAGTCAAGGGCGGATTGTGGAGAAGCCTTATGTCAACTGTATCGCCAGATATTTCTGAAGAATCGTATCTACCATCCCATTACCTGTCGCTGCTGATTGTGGACGACGATCACGGCGTTCGTGACTCGTGCAAAGACGTGGCGCAGAACATGGGATTCAAGGTCTACACGGCGGAAAACGCCGTGGTCGCCAACCGCCAGTTGGAGCTCCATTCCATTGACGTGGTTCTCCTCGATATCAAATTGCCGGGGCCGGACGGACTGGAACTGCTGCTCAAGATTAAGCAGCGACACCCCGGGACAGAAGTGATTATGATCACCGGACATGCCACCGTGGATTCGGTGCTCGCCGCTATGAAGACCGGCGCCTATGACTACCTGCGCAAGCCCTTTGACATCGACGAACTGAAACTGCTCCTGGAAAGGGTCACCGAGCACATGCGTTTTTCCTTGGAGAACCGCATCACTCGCGAATCCCTCAAGAGCAATCCCGGTTACGGCGGAATGGTGGGACGCTCTCCGGAAATGGAAAAGCTGTATCGCATTATCGCCAAGGTTGCTTCCAGCCGCCATCCGGTATTGATCCACGGCGAAAGCGGCAGTGGTAAGGAAATGGTGGCCCGCGCCATTCACTTCACTGGACCATATCGCGATAAGCCGTTTATCCCGGTAGATTGCGGCGCGCTGGTCCCCACGCTGTTGGAAAGTGAATTATTCGGCTACGTCAAAGGCGCGTTTACCGGAGCCGTTCGGCCGAAAGAGGGATTGCTCTCCATAGCCAGCGGCGGCACCATTTTTCTGGACGAAATTGCCGAGATGCCCGTCGAACTGCAGGCGAAACTCCTTCGCGCACTGCAGGAAAAAGAGATTCGCCCGGTTGGGAGCACCAAGCCCTCCCCCATTGACGTTCGTATGGTCGCTGCCACGAACCGCGATCTCGAAATTGCCATTCATCAGGGAAGTTTCCGGCGAGACCTTTACTTTCGCTTGAACGTAGTCAGCCTGCGGTTGCCGGCCCTGCGGGAGCGTAAAGAAGATATTCGGCTCCTGGTGGACTACTTCCTGGAGCGGCTTTCTCGCTCGAATGGGGTCCGTTACTCCATCAGCACTGAGGCGATGAAGCAGTTGCTGGTCTACGATTGGCCTGGCAACGTTCGTGAATTGGAAAACTGCCTGGAGCGCGCCTCGGCCATGAGTTCCGGGCCCGTTTTGAACGTCTGCGACCTCCCTTCGCAGATCCAGAACTCAAGTCTGCAGGTGATCCCGATTTCCACCACAGAAGCTAACCCCGGCATCGTGCCTTTGTCCGAGTTGGAAAGACAAGCCATTGTCGCTGCCCTGAGTCAGTTGCAGGGAGACAAGCTGATGACGGCCAAAATGCTCGGTATCGGCAAGACCACGCTCTATCGCAAACTAAGGGAGTACGGAATTATCGACCGCTGGGGTATGGCCGTGGCCGCCAACGGACCTAAGCCGGGCCGGCAAGCCGGGTAGGCCACAAAGTCACCGCGCCATTCCGCTGGAAATAACAGGAGAGGAAGGAGACAACAAACAAACTCGCATTCTTCGGGACAACTCCGGCGTGAGTGGCTGCCTCTCATAGTGGGAGACATTTATTTATTGTCTCCTTAAGGACGTGACCCTATGCTTTGGACCGTTTTTGCGATCTTGATTATTCTGTGGCTTTTGGGATGGGGATTTCATGTAGCTGGTTCTCTGATCCATTTATTGCTGGTTGTTGCTCTGATCGTGGTGGTGATTAACCTGGTTACGGGCCGCAGAGCCATATAGCCGTTCAAAAGAACCTTTCCTGGAAAACCTGAAATTTCAGAAACGCACCGGGGTGTGCGAGCGCTCGTCGTGTCGCTGCTGGTGCTCCCCGAAACGTCAGTTTTCGAGGCCGTCCAGCTCCGCCGTTGCGCCCATCTTCGCGGCCCCCCCGTTCCGAGACCCGGTCGCTAAATGGAAGTCATTGAATCACTTGGACATCCAAGTGCCTTGAGGAGCCCTCTAATCGTTATTGCGAGTAGTCAGCGGTTCATGAATTCCCGATTTGCGTGCCCTGAGATGGCGACCACGGAGAAGAATGTGATTTTTTGTTATACCGCAGGCCAGACAATTCAGCAGGCTGAGCTGGCCGATTGCATCGCCGGTTTAGGAGACTGGTTTCACAACATCAACCTGAATGGTCTTCAGACCGCGCCCAACCATTTCCTTGGTGATTTCCCGCAGGTCAAGTGGAGGGACATCGCCTCTATCTTTCCCGAAGACCTCAAAGGAGCCAGCGTCTTAGACCTGGGTTGCAATGGGGGCTTCTACTCCATTGAGATGAAGAGACGCGGGGCCGGCCGCGTGCTGGCCGTGGATGTGGACGACCGCTATCTCAATCAGGCCCGCTTTGCGGCCAGCGTGCTGGGTCTGGACATCGAATTTGAAAAGCGTTCCGTCTATGATGCAGACCGCATTCCTGGCGAGTTTGACTACGTCTTGTTCATGGGTGTTTTCTATCATTTGCGTTATCCGCTTTACGCGCTGGACAAAGTCATCAAGAAGGTAAGAGGCAAACTGGTTTTCCAGACGATGATCCGCGGTTCCCTGGATAGTCCCGCGCTGAAAGAGGACTACAACTTCTGGAACAAAGAGGTCTTCCACGATCTGGATTTTCCCTGCATGTACTTCATTGAGAAGAAGTATGCCGGTGATCCCACGAACTGGTGGATTCCCAATCACGGCGCCATGGAGGCCATGCTGCGCAGTTCCGGGCTGGAGATCGTGGACCATCCTGAGCCGGAGACCTGGGCCTGTATTCCTGTAAGCACTCAAAGAGACGGCAAACACATTTTGGAGCACGAGCTTGCGGGCACACTGTAGGTCTGCCCGGCTTTGTCCAGGGGTGAAGTGAAATGGTCGAAGCAGTGATGCTGTGGAATGAACCGAACAACCTCTCCCATTGGGATTTCAAAGTTGATCCTGACTGGAAGATGTTTGCGGAAATGGTGATCGCCGCGAGCCGGGCCATTCGCCAGGAAAACCCTGAGATGCCCATTGTCTTAGGTGGCATCTCTCCCATTGATCCGGCCTTTATCGATCTTATGGGCTCCCATGGCGTGCTGGACGCGGTAGACATCGTGGCCGTGCACGGCTTCCCGCTGGATTGGAACCATTGGCAGATTCATGATTGGCCCAGAAAGATCGATGAAGTCCGGGCTGTGACGCGCAAACCCATATGGGTCTCTGAGGCCGGTGTTTCTTCGTTTGGCGCGGAAGAAGTCCAGGCCTTTGGACTCCAGCGCACAGCCGAATTGCTCTTGCCGCTCGTGGACCGGATCCACTGGTATAGTCTGATGGACTTGCCCTCCACGTGGACCGCCACCACCCGCCACAAGGAAGCCGAAGGCAGCTCTTATTACCGTCATTACTACATGGGCTTGTTGCGCGAAGATGGCTCCCCCAAGGCCGCAACGGAATTCTTTCCCAATGGCATGGGTATCTGCCAGTGGTTTCACTATGAGGACCACAGGCTGGAACTCGCCGTGAACTGGCTCAAGAAACTGGGAGTCAAGTATCTGCGCACCGGCATAAGCTGGGCCGACCTGTTCCGCCTTGGCGCAGCGGAGTGGTTTGACCACCAAATGCAGCTACTGGAACCGTTTACCACCACCTTGACGCTGTGTTTCACGCCTGAACATCTGGGGATTGTTCCCCATTACACCAGCCCGCCGAAGCGTGCCGGGGATTTCGCCGAGTTTGCTCAGTGGGCGGTTCGAAAATACGCGCCTGCACACAGGACAAAGGAAGTTTTCATAGGAGCAGAATAAGAAATGTGCAAGAACATATTGGTGACCGGGGGAGCGGGATTTGTGGGATCGCATCTGGTGGATGCGCTGCTGACCGCCGGTCACAACGTGCGCGTCTTTGACAATTTAACTCCTCAGGTCCACGGAACTGGAGTCCCCGACTACTTTTCCAGAGAGTCGGAATTCGTCAGTGGTGATATGCGGAACGCCGATGCGGTGCGTCGCGCACTGGACGGCATGGAAATCGTTTTCCATCTGGCTGCAGCCGTGGGCGTGGGCCAATCCATGTACGAAATAGCCCACTATATGGGTGTAAATACGCAGGGGACCGCCGTTCTGCTGCAAGAGCTGCTCAACCGCAAGAACCGGATTGAGAAGTTGGTGCTGGCTTCTTCCATGTCCATCTACGGAGAGGGCAAGTATCTGTGCGCTCAGTGCGGGGAAATGGCTCCTCCGCTGCGCTCTTCTGAACAACTCAAAAGCAAACAGTGGGAGGCAATTTGCCCACGCTGCGGCGAAGTGCTTACGCCAATACCAACTGACGAAACCAAATCTCTGCAGTGCAGTTCCATTTATGCGCTTTCCAAGAAAGACCAGGAGGAGATGTGCCTGCTTTACGGTCGCACTTACGGCCTCCCGGTGGTCGCCTTGCGCTACTTCAATATCTATGGACCGCGACAGGCCCTTTCCAATCCTTATACGGGAGTGGCAGCGATCTTTGCTTCCCGCTTGCTAAATGGAAATGCGCCGCCGGTGTTTGAAGATGGCAAACAGATGCGTGATTTTGTAAGTGTCAAGGACGTGGTTCGGGCCAATTTGCTGGCCCTCGACCGCTCGGAAGCGGACGGCCAAGCCCTTAACATTGGTTCTGGCGAGCCCGTTTCAATTCGTGAGGTCGCCGTGGCGCTCTCTCAGGCGCTGGAGCTTGAGATTGCGGTAGAGCTGACGGAGAAGTTTCGCGCCGGCGACGTCCGCCACTGCTTTGCCGACATCTCGCTCGCCAGGCAGCGGCTGGAATACGCGCCCAGCATACGTTTTTCAGAGGGCATTAAGAACCTGGTCTGCTGGCTAAGATCACAGCAACCGGTAGATCGCGCGGCGGAAGCTGTTGCGCAGCTCAGTGAATTCGGGCTCACGGTATGAGCTGCGCTGACCAGGAAGGGGGAAAATGAGGGACGAACAAACCCGCTCTGTACTGATCTTTGGAGGAGCTGGATTTATTGGGTCGAACCTGGCCAACCATCTGCTCACCAGAGCAGAGGCGCGAGTTCATATCTTTGACAATCTTTCGCGTGCCGGGGTCCAACAAAATCTTGAATGGCTCAGGAAAGTCGCTGGAAATTCTGAACGGCTTCAAGTCACTCTCGAAGACGTCAGGAACAGCGAAGCGGTTGAGAAAGCCGTAGCCCAAGCCTCTGAAATCTATCATCTTGCCGCCCAGGTAGCGGTGACAACTTCCATCGCCGATCCGCGCCAGGATTTCGAGGTGAATCTGTGCGGCACCTTCAACATTCTCGACTCGGCGCGCAGATGTGGCCACAAACCTTTCATTCTCTTTACTTCTACGAACAAGGTTTACGGAAATCTGGGTCTTGCCGCTCCGCACGTTGGTACGACCCGGTTTATCTATGAGCATCATGAAGGGATTTCTGAATCGCAGCCACTTGATTTCCATTCTCCTTATGGCTGTTCGAAGGGAGCAGCAGACCAATACGTGCATGATTTTTCCCGTATTTATGGCTTACCTACTGTGGTTTTCCGCATGTCCTGTATCGCTGGCCCGCGGCAATTTGGGACCGAGGACCAGGGTTGGGTGGCGCACTTTCTTTATTCGGCGCTCAAGCAGCAGCCCATTGTTATCTATGGCGATGGGCGGCAGGTGCGGGATGTGCTCTGCAGCCGTGACTTGATCCGGGCCTTCGAAATGGTGCGTTTGAACCATGAGGTAACTGCCGGCCAGATCTATAACGTCGGCGGCGGAATTGAGAACGCCATCTCTTTGCTGGAGTTGATTGACGAAATCGAAGGGTTAACGGGTTATCGGCTCGAATACGTGCTGGATGAGCGGCGGGCCGGCGATCAGCTCGTCTATGTCACAGATTATGGCAAGCTTCAGCGCCATACGGGCTGGAAGCCGGAAGTTGGAGTGAATGAAACTCTGGCGCTTCTGCGCAGTTTTTGGCAACAGAACCGACGTGTGGTTGCACAAACCCCGTCAACTCCCTCGGACGCCTTTGCCCTGGCCACTGAGGTTTCCGGGCGGTCAGCGTGAAGTTCGCTTTGGTCAATCCCAACTGGAACTTTAAAGGATCAACCTACTTTGGCTGCCGGGACCCGCATGTTCCTCTGGAACTGATGTTTGCTCACGATCAGGTTCAGGTTGCCGGACACGAGCCGATGCTGGTGGACGCGCAAACCGATAATCTGACTCTGGAAGAAACCCGGCACAGGGTTGATTTGTTCCGGCCGCATTTCCTTGTGGTCCCGACCGCGCCATCCTATCTTTTTTGGCGCTGTCCGCCGCCCGAACTGCGCGTGCCAATGGAGTGGATCAAGGGACTGGGGCGGAACTCGATCAAGGTTGTAATCGGCCCGCATCCGTCCGCTACCCCTGCAATGACGATTCGCAAGACGGAGTGCGACGTCGCTATGCGCGGTGAGCCGGACCAGACTCTGACAGAACTGGCAAGCAAGCCCTGGAGTGAGGTGGCCGGCTGCTGCTTCAAAAGTGAAAATGGAATTCACATTAGTTCCGACTTGGGCGTCACGGATATGAAGGCGCTTCCGGCGCTTGATTTCCACAACTACAACGTTGAGGCGCACTGGCATCGGCACCACGTATTCACCCCTGACCAGGGAATTGGAGCAGAGTTGGAGTTTACCCGCGGCTGTCCGTGGGCGTGTACCTTCTGCAACAAGACGCTCTTTCGCAATAAATTCCGGGAACGAAGTGTTGAGACCGTTTTGCAGGAAATTGACACGCTGATTGCCCGAGGCGTCGAGTATGTCTATTTCATCGACGAAATCTTTGGGGTAGGTAAGAATGTCCGCCGCTTGTTAGAAGGGATTGCCGAACGTCCGGTGAAGATCGGATTTCAGACCCGTATTGATCTATGGAATGAGGAGATGCTTGACCTGCTGGGCCGGGCGCACTGCATATCCATGGAGTGTGGTGTTGAGTCCATCACCCACGAAGGCCGCGAAGAGCTGAACAAGAATTGCCGGATGAACACGGGGCGAATCGCGGAATTGTTGCTCTACGCTCGCGCCAGGATCCCATGGGTCCAGGCCAATCTTATTCTTACTGATAAGGATGATCGCAGGCAGATTCATAAGTGGCAGCAGCATCTAAGGTCGAAGGGAGTGTGGGTTAGCGAACCTGTGCCCATGTTCCCGTTCCCAGGAAGTCCGCTGTACATGCAGACGTTCGGCTCTGCTCCTGATGATCATGCGTGGGAGCGCGCGCATCATTTTTATACGTCTACGTTCGAAAGCAAAGGGTACAGCGATATTCAGGAACCAAAGCCGCTGCCAATTGAGGACCTGGAAGATGCACATTTTGGTCACCGCTGACACCGTCGGCGGTGTTTGGACGTATGCGAGGGAGTCTGTTTGCGGTCTGCTTTTGCGTGGAAAAAAAGTTACGCTGGTCAGCGTTGGCGGCATCCCTAAACCGGAACAAGTCCAATGGATGCAAGGACTTACGGGGTTAGACTACCGTCCGACTGATTTTAAGCTGGAGTGGATGCAGGATTCGGAGGCGGATCTGGCTGCATCGGCTGAGTACCTGAAGGGGGTCATCCGGGAGAGTCGTCCCGACGTTCTCCATCTCAACCAGTTTTACTACGGCGCACTCGAGTGCGACATTCCAAAAATTGTGGTGGCGCACAGCGATGTGGTGAGCTGGTGGGTGGCGGTGCACGGGGAGGAGCCGCCGGACTCCAAGTGGATGCGATGGTACCGGAAGGTGGTGAGACGCGGCATCGAGGGGGCTTCCGCGGTGGTTGCACCTTCCCGCTGGATGCTGGAGCAGATTTCGCAATACTACATCCGGCCTGCGGACGGCTCGGTGATTTATAACGGGCGCACACCTGCACTTTATAACCCGCATCTCGAGAAGGATGACTTGATCGTCACAGTCGGCAGGCAGTGGGACCGGGGGAAGAATGCCGGGCTGCTCCTGCAACGGGAGATGCCGGCTCCTGTCTGCATCGTGGGGCCGGACCGGCATCCGGAATCGCAGAGCCATGCTTTTGGCGGAGATCGACAGAGCGGGGCAGTCCGTTTTGAAGGGCAGCAAGATGAGATGCAGTTGGGCGGTCTGCTGGCGAGGGCGGGGATTTATGCGGCCACATCCTGTTACGAGCCGTTCGGGCTGGCACCCGTGGAGGCCGCACTTTCCGGATGCGCCATTGTGGCCAGCGACATTCCTACCTTCCGCGAACTGTGGGACGGGGCGGCGGTATTCTTTCGCAACAATGATGCGGACAGCCTGCATGACGCGCTGGAGCCGCTGGTTCGAGATACGGAAATGCGCCAGTGGTATGGCAGTCTGGCCTGGAACCGCGCACGACAAAGATTCAGCGCGAGCCGCATGGTGGAGGAGTACCTGGATTTGTACGAATCGCCGGCGGGCCGGCGCGCACTCACCGCATGAAACAGAAGCTCAATATCGCGCTGTTTTGCCATTCGCTGGTTTCCGACTGGAACCATGGCAATGCCCACTTTTTGCGGGGCCTGATGCGGGAGCTGGTCCGGCTGGGCCACGGGGTACGGTGTTATGAGGACCTGAGCTCGTGGTCCCTGTCCAACCTGATGACGCAGGAAGGCGAGCACGGCATCGAGGCGGTGGACCAGTTCCGCCGGAACTATCCGGAGATGGACATCCGATTCTATAAGTCCGGGGCCGGCCTGCAGGCATACCTGGAGCAGGAGTTGAAGGGCGCGGATGTGGTGCTGCTCCACGAGTGGAACGATCCTGTGGTGGTGAACAGCATCCTGGCGCTGAAAAAGACCTATGGCTTTATTGCCCTGCTGCACGATACGCATCATCGGGCCTACACATGCGCCGGGGAGATCCTGAAGTTCCACCTGCACCTGCTGGATGGAGTGCTGGCTTTTGGCGAGGCGATACGCAGGATTTACCAGGATGGATTCGGTGTTCCGCGCGTGTGGACGTTTCATGAAGCGGCCGACGTCTGCCAGTTCAAGCCGCTGGCGAGCAGGAAAGAGATTGACGTGATCTGGATTGGCAATTGGGGGGATGAGGAGCGCACGCCCGAGTTGCAGGAGTTCCTGATCGAGCCGGCCGCGGCGCTTGCTGACCGTCACGTGGTGGTACACGGCGTGCGCTATCCGGACTCCGCGCTGCAGAAATTGCGGGAGGCAGGCGTTGAGTATCGAGGTTATCTACCCAATCTGTGTTCGCCGGGAGCTTATGCCAGGAGCCGGGTTGCACTGCACGTCCCACGGCAGCAGTACGCGAATGGACTGGCGGGCATACCTACCATTCGGGTTTTTGAAGCCCTGGCTTGCGGCATTCCGCTGGTGTGCTCGCCGTGGACGGATGCGGAAAATCTTTTTCATCCCGGAGAGGACTACCTGGTGGCGAAAGACGGCGAGCAGATGAAGGCCGAGTTGGAGTTCCTGCTTAAGGACGAAAAAGCCAGAAGGCAAATCGCTGAGCAGGGACTGAAGACCATACACGAGCGCCATACGTGCGCTCACCGGGCCCAGCAGTTGATTTCCATCTGCGAGGAAATTGCCGCATGAGAATTTTTGTGTTTGGCTCCAGCCTAACTTCTTCCTATTGGAACGGCGCTGCTACTTACTATCGAGGAATTTACAGGCAGCTTGATTTGCTGGGGCATGAGGTCACGTTTGCCGAGCCTGACGCTTATGGCCGCCAGCAGAAGCGGGATGCGGGCGATTTCTCTTATGTGAATTCCATCGTCTTTCACGAGGCTGAGGAGATTCCGGCACTGATGGAAGAGGCTTGTGCGTGCGATCTGGTGATCAAGCACAGCGGCGTGGGAGTTTTTGACGCATTGCTGGAGGCCAGCGTGCTCGAGTGCCGCTCAGAAAACACTCGCGTCGCATTCTGGGACGTAGACGCCCCGGCAACCCTGGCACGCGTGGAAGAAGATGCGGAAGATCCATTCCGCCGACTGATTCCGGAATATGACTTCATCTTTACCTATGGAGGCGGAGCGCCGGTGGTGGAGCACTACTTGAGGCTGGGGGCGGCGAACTGCCATCCGATCTATAACGCGCTGGATGCGGAGACGCATTATCCGGTTGCGGCCGATGCTCAATTGCAGTGCGATCTGATGTTCACGGGCAATCGTTTGCCGGACCGCGAGCGCCGGGTGGAGCAGTTTTTTCTGCGCGCCGCGGAGCTGGCGCCGGAATACCGCTTTGCGCTGGGAGGCGAAGGATGGGCAGGCAAGCCGATGCCGGCGAATGTGCGATGGATAGGACACGTGGGCACCGCCGATCACAACCGGGTGAACTGCTCGGCGTGGATGGTACTTAATATCAACCGGGATTCCATGGCGCAACTCGGCTTCTCGCCGCCCACGCGGATTTTTGAAGCTGCGGGCGCAGGGGCGTGCGTGATTACGGATTACTGGACGGGGATCGAAGAGTTTTTTGAGCCGGGCCGCGAGATCCTGGTGGCGAGCAGCGCGGAAGAGATTGTCCAGTTTCTGAGGACGGTTTCACCGGCGCGGGCGAGGGAGATTGGGGACAATATGCGTTGCCGGGCGCTGCGGGAGCATACTTATGCGCTGCGGGCACGGGAGTTTCAAGATAGGTTACAGGTCACAGGGGACAGGTTACCCGCCACGGCGGGCTTTCAGCAGATGACGGGGGATAGATAACGGCAGAAGCAAAACTTGTTGGGAAAGGCTATGAAGATTGTTATATTCGGGCTTTCGATCACTTCTTCGTGGGGGAACGGACATGCTACTACGTTCCGGGCGCTGTGCAGCGCGCTGCACGCGCGCGGCCACCGGATCGTATTCTTTGAGCACAATGCCGAGTGGTATGAGAACAACCGCGACCTCCCCAGTCCTCGATTCTGCGAGGTAAAGATTTTTGAAGAGTGGCGAGAGGTCCTGGGCGATGTCCGAGCGGAATTGAAGGACGCGGACGTGGCGATGGTGGGCTCCTATTTTCCTGATGGCATGGCGGCGCTGGATGAGGTGCTCGCGTCCAACGCGGCGGTGAAGGCGTTCTATGACATTGACACGCCAATTACGGTAAGCGCGCTTGAGCGGCAGGGGCACACCGAGTACCTGCGGAAAGAGCATTTGCCTGACCTGGATGTCTATTTCAGTTTTACCGGCGGTCCCATGCTGCGCGAACTGGAGACCAGGTTTGAAGTCCCATACGCCGTGCCTCTCTATTGTTCCTTTGATCCGCAGAAATACCGCAAGCTGCCCTGCAATCCGGCGTTTGAGTGCGACCTGAGTTACATGGGCACCTATGCTCCGGACCGCCAGCCCAAGGTGGAGGAGCTTCTGTGCCAGCCTGCCAGGAGATTGCCGGGCAGAAAATTTATCGTCGCCGGGCCGCAGTATCCGGATTCAATTGCCTGGCCGGAGAATGTGGAGCGCATCGTCCATCTGAATCCGCGCCATCATGCGGAGTTTTACTGCTCCTCGCGGCTGACCCTGAACGTGACGCGGCGGGACATGGTGATGGCCGGGTACTCGCCTTCCGTGCGACTGTTTGAAGCGGCAGCGTGCGGGGCCACGATCGTCTCCGACAACTGGCCCGGGCTGGATACGTTTTTTGTTCCGGGAAAGGAGATCCTGATCCCGTGCGGGGGCGACGACGTGGTCCGATATATATCCGAATGCGACACGCTGGAATTGAGAAGGATAGGGGAGGCGGCGCGAGAGCGAGTGCTGGCGGCGCATACCAGCGACCGGCGGGCGCAGGAATTCGAGCGGGCGGTGGAAACGAGAGCTTTAAAAAATCTTACCACTGATGACAGTGATTTGACTGATCTCCACGGATAGGGCATGAGAACGGATAGACCGGGAGAGAAGTTCGATTGATTTGGAAAGGCAGGATTTTTCTCACGTTCTCAGCGGTCAGCTGGGTCGCTGCTCTGAGAGCGCAGTTCATAAAAGCCACGGACTGCGTCGCGCGCGACCGGAAGAAACACCCAATGTCGCGATGTGGTAATCAGCGCCCGTTCTAACGTCTGGACGTTGTTCCTGTTTTCGCACGCACTTTCGATTTTCTCAATCTGCCAAACTGGTTGATTTCAACTGCACCTTCCGGGAATACGGCCTCTATTCTGAGCTGCCCTCCCATTGCTTTGACAATGGATTGAAGGGTGCTCAAGTACATGTCCGTGCGCCGCTCCAGCTTCGAGATTGCAGCTTGTTTTGTCCCAAGCAGTTTTGCCAAATGCTCTTGCGTCATCTGGCGCGCAGCGCGCAATTCATCAAGAGGCATTTCTTCAGTGTACTTCTGGGCCAGCGCCCGAGCCTTCTCCTGGGCCTGAGGGGACATCTTGCTACGAAGTTGATGGAAATTCTTTGCCACGTTTCTTTTCCTCTAATATAACATGCAAGGAATATAACCCCAATGGAATGTGTGGGGAATTCAACGGCGAATCGATGTGGAATCCGGTGGAAGGCGAACGCAATTCCGGCCTGAAGGCGAACACCGGGGTGGAGTAGAGCGGAGCGCGATCCTCAGAGGCCTCTTCGGTAATGGAAACGAGAACTCGAACCCTTACCACTGATGACAGTGATTTGGCTGATCTCCGCGGATAGCGCCAGGAAGCACGACGCTTTTGCAACGGAGCACGAGAAGGAAGGAAGAGGAAAATACCAACAGCAGTAAATGTAAAAGCCCGTTAGATAGCGTTGGCATTCATTGATTTGTCACAGATGGTCAAGCCATCCCTTCTCAAGAATTCCAGTACTCGTGTTGTCATCAGTTCGGCCGCATTCGAGTTGTAAGCTGGAAAAGCCGGATCGGCGAACAGGTGGCCGGGCGCATCGTACTCGAATTGCTCGAAGGCAGATCCGGATTGGCGGACCTTCATGCACAGGGCATCGATCACTGCCTGATTTCTTATGGGATCTTTGTCGGCGAAGTGCACTTGCACAGGAACATTCGACGGCCACACCGTCCAACCGAGATCGCGCACCATCAGCGGCGCGTGAATCAGGATTGCCCCTCGCGCTCCAGGACGGGTTGCCGCCAAGAGTTCCGCACAAACACCGCCGTTTGAAAAGCCAGCGTACACCAAATCGTGCGGCAAAGCCTCCACGGCCATCACGGCCCGGTCGAGCAACTTGTCAAACCCGAGTTCCTGAATCTTACGGATCGCGTCATTGCGATCGCTAAATACTTCACCGTCATACAGGTCGGGAGTGTGAACTGAATGTCCTGCTGCACGGAGCTTGTCAGCAAAATCGATGATTGCGGGTCTGAGTCCGTAGGCGGAGTGATAAACAACGACTTCAGATCTGCGTGTGCCGTCCTGCGGCTGCATCTTCTGGGTCTCCTCTAAAGCCTATCAACAATCCGGCGTGCGCCAGTATAACTTATTCATCTTCATCCTGGAGAATTGCGAGGCCCGATGGGTGGTCAGCGAGCGGGTGATATTCGCTGATTTCGCATCACTGGTGGACAGGCGAAAGTTGCTGATGAGCTGAAATCTTCAGTCCTACTCACTGCAGCCGGATTAGCGTTTGCCCAAGTTGATTCTTCAGTTGTGTGATGAGTTCTGTTTCGAAGGAGGACGATGATGGTGACGATGGGGGAGTCGCACTCACACTCTGTGAGTAACCGAATGTCTTTCGCTCCAGACAAGAGTCTTCTATCAGGGTCCAAACCCACTGAAATCTGTCGTCCTGTGGTAAATTCACTACCATGCGTACACTCCTTTTGGCTGCGTGAGAACGCCTTGATGCAGCATGGCTAAGGGACAGGTTCTCGGGATCCTTCAACTTTGCCGGGCTCCTAACGTCGCCCGGACTACGTTCAGGATGACAAGGGGAAAGGGGAAAGCAATTAGCAAATAGCCCGCCGCGGCGGGCAATGGGCCAACCAACCCCAAGAGCAAAATCTTCGGCTGCGAATTTTCGCGAATCTCTGAAGTTGCGGAAGTGGCAACGTGTCGCAATTTGCGGCGTGGAAAGCAATTTTTCATCATGATGGCAGACCAAGATCAAAATCATTTTTCAGAGGCGCTCCGGTCGCTACGGCGGGCTGCGCACCAGCCTACGGCAGTAAGGAAGTGGCTTTTCTCAGCGCGTTTATGCGACCTGAAGCGGCGCCCGGCACGACTGAAGTCATGCCGTGAGCAAGCCGCTCGCGCGCCTCGTGCTTGGTCCTCATGAGTGGAATGTGCCGAAAGCAAACGCAAGGTCCCTCCACATGCCCGGCAAGCCGGTCATGTCTCGGGATGACGCTCATGTGAATTGTTCATTGCTCCTTTAGGCGGCAGCCGGCGGGAATGTGCCGAAAGTAAACGCAAGGTCCCTCCACATGCCCGGCGAGCCGGTCATGTCTCGGGATGACGGTCATGTGAACTTATTTTGAGTCTTAAGGGTGGCGCGTGCAGCATTGGCAATTTTTGCACGAACGGTTTCGTGAGAATTGCTCACAGCGGCATGGTCAGGTTAGACAGCGTCGGGGTTCCTTCGGCTCCGCTCAGGACAGGCTTTTCGACTACGCTCAAGATGACAGTTGGTAAGCTTATGGAACGATCGAGCCCCGCGCTGTTCTCATTGATAAAGTGTGCCGCCCTAACTGTTAGACGGCTTGCCACTGGAGCGCAGGGAACTTGTGCGTGCCTGCTGCAGGCCGGCAGCGCCGATTCGGTGGCTGGAACAGGCCATAGAAACTTCGGGCACGATCACAGAGCCGTCCCTCGCTGCGATTGGTGACGGCTCTTTAGGTCGTGCGCTGACACATTCTGTTCTCTACGCAAAGCTCTGGTTTCAATTGCCCAATCACCCAAAGCTAGTCATCCTCATTATCCCGTCTGCATGGGTTATGGGAGAGGACGCGGCGAAAGTCGTCTACTTCGGTAATTGTTGTGCCGTTCGGATGGGTTGCGTCGGCCGCGCCGGGAAAGAACACGAAAAGCTCTCCGCCATATTCGCTGGTTGCGTTGCCGCCAAAGTTGTTCCCGGTACCGGGAATCCGGGGGCCGCCAAGCTGCCAGGAACACACGCCCTTGTCATCCTCGTCTCCGTGGCCACGAGTGGTGGAGTAAATAGGATAGAACTCGACGCCCGCCGGAGGATTGGTGCAGCCAAGGCCAGTCACTACATTGCAGGTGGGATTCGTGGTGGGGGTTTCGGAGATGGGCGTGTTGGTTTCAAAGGCCACGCGGCTGAAGTCGTGCAAGCGGAACTGATCATCATCACTGTCCTCGTCCCGATCCCCTTCCCGGTGCAAGCGGAATTGCGGGGCTGTGAACCTGATCGGACTGGGATGGACCAGGGCATCAGTTGCGGAGTTGCCGCTGCCGGGCCAATTGAAATGATATGGTGTTCCGTCAAAGTTCAGGTCAGCGCCGATACAAGAGCCAATGGGCTGCAACCCGAACAGAGCCAGGAACCCGCCGCTAAAACAGTTAGCCCGATCATCGAAGTCCCGGACGCCGGGCCGGTCCGTAGGACTAGTTCCGATGCAACTGCCGCCTTCGCGATCTACAGCGCTGCAAAGCTCATAGTGGCCAATCTCGTCAGCAAACGAAACGTTCAGCGTATGCGCGGTCCATACGGTCCGGGTATGCTCGCTGGTGGTGGCGTATTGCGGATGAAAAGTGTACGGGGCGCCGGAACACGTGACGGACGGATTTGCAGGATCAGGATCGGGAACAAAATTGACCTGTACAAATCCATTCGGAATGCTGGCGGTCATGGATCCGGTGACGCCCGTGGTCAGATCTCGTACTTCGGTTCTCACCCCGTCGGCGGTATCGTGGATGCTGACCCGCACCCTGTCTCCAGGATTGAGTTTGAACATTTGTCCGGGGACGGTATTGAACAACGGATTGGGATCGCTGCTGAAAGGACTGGCTACAAATTGCGAGATTCCGTTGGTAGTGAGGAAAGCAGAATTTGCCGGTTCCAGTCCAACCTTGGCCAGGCAATCTGCGTTATTCGCCTGGGTAAAGACGTCGCGGGCATTGAAACTAAAAATGACCATGGCCACGCACCACTGTGATGGATCGGAACAGGTGTTCAAACCGCCCGGAGGATAAAACTGCAGTTCCAGAAATGCCGATCCGGGATGATGTCCGATGAAATCCGGCGCGTTGGGGTCAGGACTATCGAATATGTTGGCGTCAGTATTGGGAACGCAGACGTGGGTGAAATTAGGAGCAGACTGAGTGTCGCAAAGCACCATCCCAAACCAGAAGGCGGGATGAAGCTGGAAGTTGAAAGTGCCGCCGGAACCATCCTGGTGCGGAGGCGTTGGCGGATCGGTAGGAATGGTCAATGTAGTGGTTAAACTGTTCCCGGAGCCGGGACGGTTGGAGTAAAAGGCGATCGCCGGCTCGTCGTGCCCTGAATATCTGCCATCCAGGATTTGCAGGTGATGGGCAATGTCCGCGCAGTTGGGACTGTTACTGGGACAAAGGATACTCGGCTTCCGCGGCTGGGTTCCCGTGCCGTCCGCAGCAGAGGTGATAATTCCTAAAGACAAAACAACAAGCAGCGTTAAGAAGAACAACTGAAACTGGCGCATATCTCTCCTGATTCCAGATTTGGAAATTTTCTGTTTGTGAAGTGTTTTCTTAAATAGCTACAGCAGATTCTCCATCTGAGTGGGCAAAAGAAACAGAAACATCATTAGAGTAGTGCGCCAGAAACAGAGTTCGTTACAACAGATGAGTGAAATATTTGGCAGACAACAGAACGGAGTCTATGATGCCTGGACGCAAAGATAAAAAAGGCATTAGAAGCTGCATAGATTTGAACAGAATCTGCCTTATGGAATCAACAACTTACAAAGAAGCAAAGCAGTCGATGGAGAGCAGCCAGCTGGACCAGGCGTTTTGCCTTTTGACCGGCCTTGGGCCAGGCTCAATAAAATAATCGCAGAGCAAGATGGGTATTTAGCGCATTTCTAGTTGGCTGCATTCTCGCAGCTGGCGCGTCCGCGCAACAGGCGTCGGCTCCTTCCATTCCCTCAGTCAAATTTGAGGGACATGTTGCACCATCAGGCGATTGGATTCAGATTCATGCGCCGGAGGTCATCGATTCAACGGGCAACGTGCGGCTTCCATGAGTTGAAATCCGGCCAGCCGGGCTGATCGGAAAGCAGTAGTTGGCAAATAGCCCGCCGCGGCGGGGCAAATAGCACATAGCAATTAGCCAACCTAACCCCAACGGCAAAATCTCTTTAGCTGCGAATTTTCGCGAATGCACGGGGATCGAAAGCGAGAGTTGGTTAGGTGGACTTTGAACCTGAGGCCTTCTGTTTACCCTTAAATGCTGCTTGGATGTACAGCCGTAAGGCCAGTGAATCGGCTGAAGTCTGGCACATTCAAAGTGAGTATATGGCTCACGTGGTGGACGTACATCGCGGCAGCCAAGCGCGCATCGTGAACCTGAACGCCTAAGACGCGGTGTTGCACGACAATTCTCCGCCACTCTCGATAAACCGCGTCATTGTCAGGCAAGAAAATCATGCCGGTTTCGATTGCGCGTACTTCGAGCTCGGCATCGGCGACCGTCAAACCAAAGCCGTTGCGGTCACGAGGGCGTGTCATGGCATTCCAAAGCTCAGCGATATTCTGATGGGTGTAGTGAAAAATGGCGCCTTGACCAGCGAGTTGAGCGAGCGCTGCGTCTACGAGTTGATGTTGAGGATCGGATCGCCGCGTCATGCGTAGGAGGATATTGGTATCGACCAGGCACGAAGCAATCGCCATTTAATCGTGATCCTGGTAAATCCACTCACGCGAAATGGTCTCAGGCAGAGGGGGAATCCTGTCAGAGAACTGGGCAAGTGAGTCGAGCCATGCGCGAATCTGTTCTGGAGTGCGTGACTGTGGAGTTTCCACCGGGTGCGCCGCCAATTGGCGCGCCAAAATCTCTTGGACGTAGGCTTCAAGAGACAAGCCACGTGCCTTGGCCTGGGCCGCAAGTTCATCGGGGATGTTGACCGTAACCACCATAGTAGAACTTTACCACGAATCGAACGCTGTGGTTCGGGGGAACAGCAATTGGCTAATACCCCGCCGTGGCGGGGCAATTGCTGACCAACCCCAAGAGCAAAATCTTCAAAGCTGCGAATTCTCGCGATCTCTAAAGTTGCGGAAGTGACAACGTGTCGCAATTTGCGTCGTGGAAAGCAAGCTTTCATCATGATTGCAGACCAAAATCAAAATCATTTTTCTAGAGGCGCTCCGCCACGGCGGGCTGCGCACCAGCCTACGGCAGTAAGGAAGTGGTTTTTTTGTTGCTGACTCGGCATCCTTCGGCTTCGCAAGCTAGCCTTGAGGACAGGCTAGAATCTTCACAGCCTCTTGGCCCCTACGCAGGCTCAGGATTCTTCCGATGCTATATGTTAAAGTCATGCCCTGAGCAGGCCGGTGGCGTGCCTCGTGCCTGGTCCTCATGAGTGGAATGTGCCGAAAGCAAGCGCAAGGTCCCTCCACATGCCCGGCGAGCCGGTCATGTCTCGGGATGACGGTCATGTGAATTGCTCATTGTTAATTGATGAAGTGTGCCGCCCTAACGGGGCTCCGGAGTTCATTGTCAGGACGTTGTCCCAGGGTTGGCACGCCTGGGCTACAGGATTCTTTCTCACATTCTCAGCGGTCAGCGCACGGGCAATCTCGTAATCCTCAAGAGCCTCTTCGGCATGGAAACGAGAGCTTTAAAAAACCTTACCAGTGATGACGGTGATTTGGCTGATCTCCACGGATAGAGCAAGGAGAAAGCTCGATTGATTGGGAGGGCAGGATAGGAATGACCTGTATATTCTAAGGCTATGCCGTCCATACAGAATTCGATTCTGTTAATTGATTTCGATCTCACGCGTGGGATTACGCTTCGTCGCATCTTTGACGTCCGCGCCCAGCGAGATTACTTGCCAGCGCCCTCGATGTTCTTTGAATTTGCCGTAAACAATGGGCCAATCTTTGAGAGCCATAGAGGTCTAACCGCGACTCTCGAGTCGGAAGCGCCCGACGGCTCGGCATTGTCGATATCGGCAATTTCGACGGATGGTCTAATTGCATTCAACCTGACTGCCACATTGCCGCCGGATTTGCCGGTTGCGTTGTTCCAGTTAGAGGCCATCAACATGGCGTTCGAGACGATCTTTCTGCGTGTTGTGATGCCAAAGATTTTTGGGGTAAGAACGCCTGGCCATCCGGCCCACATGATGGGCGCCATACCCCAGGAGGGCGGGTGGGTGGCGCCATTGTTGCCGAACATCACTTTGGGCAGATGGTCGCCTCCGAACCCGTTGGGTACACCGGTGCGTCCATTGGGTATGAAGTTCCTGATCGATGTCGGCTTGCCGAATGCCCGCAACCACATGGAAGTCGCAAGCATCTTTGATCGCTCAACCGGCGGTGGCATCTTCTTTTGTGATATGGAGGGTGATTTGGACAATGATGTCGCGCCGCTCCAGTTCAATCTCTCAGCGGAGGCGGTTGTTGGCTTCTGGACAGGCTACATGCAAGGACGTGCAAAACTACCCACTCTGGCAATTGGGGTCCACCCGGAGGGAGATTGGCGTGAGGCAGTGCACTTTTACACTTCAGTTCATCGCCCACGCTGGACTTTTCCAAGCATTCCAGCGTGGTTTCGTGATGCAGGAGCCATCTACACGCCTACCGGGGGCGGCGCTGGGGGTATCTATCTTTCTCTAACGCCAGTGCTCCCTCTAACTTACAGAATCCCCTCATTCCTCAGACTCACCGATCTTCTCGATGAGGCGAAAGCCCTCGGGACCAACGTTTTATACCTGATTGACTATTGGGAGGGCGCCAGTCAGGGCAACGATCCACCGTACTTCAATAAGGGCGACTACATGCCGCGTCGCGACCTAAGAGGAGACCTGGAAGCAGAGGAGGCTTTGACGGAAGGGATAGACCGAGTTCATCAAGAGGGTGGGCGGGTGCTGCTCTACATTGAACCCTTTACTGTTTACCAATACTCGACTATCGGACAGGCGATGGGAGCTATGTGGGGTGGTCGAAGATGGGATGGGAAATTGTGGGGCCTCGACGTTTCTGACCTCGACTATCCGAATTACGACAAGGCTTATGAAATGGTGGCTCCATTTCCAGAATGGCAAGACTACGTCATTAGCATCGCTGAACGCCTTGTCGGCAATTATGGCGCCGACGGAATCGTGCTGGACTCTTATGCCTGGCAGATGAACCGTCCCATGTACAACTCGGAAGAAAAATTTCCACACTCAGCACAGGATTATTCGAGAGGTGTTCTCCGTCTAGTAGAGCGTGTTCGCGATGCGATTCAGAAGATCAACGCTGACGCGGTCGTGATTGGAGAGTGCACGGCAGGTCCCATCGCCCGGCATTGGGATGGAGGTTTGAGCGCTGATCTGGGATTCGGAAACATCTGGATACCGCCGGGGATTCCAAGCACACAGGTGTTAACCGGATCGCCGGCGCCGCAAAGGCTTATCGCATCGCCCGTGCGTTATGGGATTCCCGAGGTCCATGTGTTCGGTAACGGGCTTAACCTTGGTGGCCTGCACCAGATTTTCGCGGCCGGTCATGGCCTGGCACTCTGTTCGAACTTTCCTGGCGGTGGTTTTATGTATGACAACGCGGCGCACATCAAGAAACTAGTGCAGATTCGACAGACATTCCGCCACGTGCTCATCTATGGCGATCAAATCAATCAACCGAGTACGAACAACCCGGTGGTGGTGGCATATCAGTACCAGGGAGGCACAGATCGCATCATAACCATCGTCAACCTAGACGATTCCGATGCGACAGCTAACATCAGCCTGGACACTCCCGATCCGGGTGGCCGATGGATCAACCTTCTCAGCACATCTGTCATCCAGGGCACATATCATACAAATAGTAGCGGAGTCTTTGAAAATGTAGCCTTGACGACCGGTCCAGGCAGTCTGCTTGTTCTGCTTAACATTCATCGGTCGCTCTCTCGTCTCGCAAGATCGTTCGTCCAGTAATGGCCGAGTACTTCCACTGACGCATACTTTCGACGCGCCCTCAGTTGACTTGCTCCCCTCGTGCTTGCGCCCCATGGACGGAATGTGCCGAAAGTAAACGCAAGGTCCCTCCACATGCCCGGCGAGCCGGTCATGTCTCGGGATGACGCTCATGTGAATTTCAAAAAACCTTACCACTGATGACAGTGATTTGGCTGATTTCCACGGATTCGGACGAGGAGAGAAGCTTGATTGACTGAGAAGGACAGGATTTTTTCTCACGTTTTCAGCACTCAGCCGCAGCTGGCGTTTTGCGTTTTGACCGGCTTGGCCAGGCTCAATAAAATAACCGCAGAGCAAGATGGGTATTTATAGCGCATTTCTAGTTGGCTGCATGCTCGCAGCCGTTGCGTCCGCGCAACAGCCGGCGGCTCCTTCCATTCCCTCAGTCCCAGTTTACAAATTTGAGGGGCATGTTGTGCCATCAGGTGATTGGATTCAGATTCATGCACCGGAGGTCATCGATTCAACGGGCAAGGTGCGGCTTCCCCTGCGCTGCTTCGACGTGAAATCGGGAGCGTTTGCATTTTGGCCCTTGCCTGCCGGCGCCTACACCGTGCGCGTGAGCGGAATGATGGAGGAAAATCCCGGGCTCAATAACATGATCGTTAACACGCACAAAGTCGTCGTTGCAGCCGATCTCACGGATGTCAAGCTGGCCCTGCGTCCCGGAACCAGTATTCTGGTTACGGTGCGCAAGGAAGGCCGGCAACCAGTGGGACGTTGTTGGTGGAGTCCGCTTGCCGAGAAGCTCAAGATGGCTGACTGCTCTGATTACAGAGCCGCCGAGGTGGAACTTATCCCCGTCGATTCCCCACGTTCACCCTACATCTCCGGCGCCGGCGTGCTGAAGGACCCAACCCATTTTCGAATGGCGGGAATTGAGCCAGGTAAATATGTAGTTCGAGTTAAACTACCGTCTTATCCGACGAACTATGTTCAATCCGTACATTCGGGAAATCTTGATTTGCTTCACGAGGCGTTGGAGGTGGCGGACTACGAGAGTGTTTTGCCACTCGAGATCATGGTTCGCGATGACTTCGGGTTCCTTAAAGTTCAAGCGAATGGAGCAGCAGGACCACCGGTGATCGTGGTTGTTCGCGAGGACGTGCTGCTTCCCGCGCCACAAATCCCGACCCAATTTCTTGAACAAGATCAAAAAAATGAAACAGAGTTCTCTTTCCCAGTGGCGCCGGGATCATACGCGGTATTTGCGTTCGATTCCGTTCAAGGGTCCTATTCCGATCCCGAATTCCTGGCAAAGTATGCAGCGAGAGCCGCCAAAGTGATGGTTTCTGCGAATGAGACCAGGAGCGTCAAGGTAGACGTGATTCACACTGAAGACGATTCGTCAGAAGAAATCGTGGGTGAGTGTCGGTTCGGGCAGTTTACCAAGAACGTGATAGAGCGCGAGTTCGGTGATGCGGAAGGTGCGAAAACCGTAAGATTTTCTCATAGTGACTTTGACTTTGTTGTTGAGGCCC